>NZ_AP026070.1:2400000-3038275 GCF_024363255.1 Shewanella sp. NFH-SH190041 | reverse complement strand
ATAATAACCAGCCAATGTCGGTACTGTTGAATAAGGTCGGCCACTAACCATCACGGATACTGCGCCGTCCCAACCAAGGAGAGGCGCAGTATTATGCCGGTTAGGATCCCAGACAACCTTCCCGCCGCCGGGATATTGGTATCAGAAAATATTTTTGTGATGTCAGAAACCCGTGCTGCTCATCAGGATATTCGCCCGATGAAGGTGCTTATCCTCAATCTGATGCCCAATAAGATAGAAACCGAAACCCAGTTATTGCGGCTATTGGGGAATACGCCACTGCAGGTGGATGTAGAACTGCTGCGTATCCATGATCAGGCCTCCCGTCATACCCCATCAGATCATATGAATACCTTTTACCGTGATTTTGCTGAGATTGCGGATAATAACTACGATGGCTTGATTGTTACCGGGGCGCCGCTGGGGCAGATAGAGTATGAGTCAGTCAGTTTCTGGGACAGATTCTGCACCATTATTGATTGGTCCCGTACCCATGTGACTTCGACTTTGTTTCTTTGTTGGGCAGCCCATGCCGGGCTTTATCATTTGTATGGCCTTGAGCGGAATATTTTGCCGCAAAAACGCTCAGGAGTATTTGCCCATCGCCGGGCGCAACAACCCCACCCGTTGCTGCGGGGATTTGATGATGAGTTTTATGCTCCCCATTCCCGCTTTGCTGAAATTCCCTTGCCGGTACTGCAAACTCATCCGCAGCTACAGGTATTAGCACACGCTGATGATGTCGGGGCGTATCTGGTGCTTTCCCATGATAACCGGCAGCTATTTGTCACCGGCCATCCTGAATACCATAAATACACGCTGCGGGATGAATACCAACGGGATCTGGCAGCGGGGCTTGCGCCACGGGTACCGCAGCACTATTTCTGTGGTGATGATCCGCAAAATCCTGTGCTTGCTCGCTGGTTGGGGCATGGCAGTTTGTTATTCAGTAATTGGCTTAATTACTATGTTTACCAGCTGACCCCTTATGATCTCAATAATATGGCAGGTATGACCCCTTGGGAGCGATAATTAAGCGATTGTTTGGCCAATTTTCCCTTTGAGGCACCCAACGGAAATACAATTCACATTGTATTCAGAGCGGAATATACCAAAGGCTTATTTCTACCTTAGCTGTTCATCCCTCTCGTTATCTTTCGTACTTCAATGCATGGGTGATTATTGCTTTAGGCTGCCTCTACATGCCGAAATAAGTGGATCGTCGCCTTGAGATTGACTGACATTGATGGCCAATTGCCAAAAGCTGGCAGACAGTTTATTGATGATATTTGATTCGGCATTGATCAACATGGCAAAGCCGAGATCCAGCTCGGGAGCATAAGCGATATCGGCCCGAAATCCTGCGACCCAACCTGAGTGATACACCAGTTTAATTCCTTCAAATTGATACAATCGCCAGCCATAACCATAGTCGGCAGCGGTTAGATGCTGGCGCCAGTATTTGCGCCGTAAATCTTTTGCCGTACTAATTCTGGGCTGAGTTAACTGGGTCAATAATGTTGGCGATAAAATCTCAGGGGCATAACCAAGGTTTGCGATCAGCCACTTTGCCATATCAGAAATACTGGCGTTAATGCCTGCGGCGGGGGCGACACGATAAAAATCATGCCGGACCGGTACCCGTCGCCAGTCATAATGTGGCTGTGTGCGCCCAACCTTTGCTGTAGCGGGGTTAATAATACGCAAAATATGAGGTTGTGCGGCATTGGTGGTTTGCTGAAAAGCGTTGAAACCAACCGAGGCGTCTGTCATCGCTAACGGGGTAAAAATTTGCGTTTGTAATAACTCATCGTAGGGCTTGGATTGCACCTGCTCTAATACGGGTTGCAGCATGCTGTAAAGCACATTTTGGTAGCCATAGCACTGCCCAGGCGGACAAATTGGACTGAGTTTAGCAAAGCGCCGGGTAATTTTAGTCATATCCCAATTTTCACTGAGCAGGTTGTCATAGGCATTGGGCATTAGTCCACTGGAATGGCTAAGCAGATGATGAAGCTGGATCTTATTGGCCGCGTGTGGCGGCGCTAAGGCAAAGTGAGGTAAGTATTGGCTAATAGGGTCGCTGAGACTAAGTTTTCCGGCATTGGCTTGCATCAGGGTGAGGGTTGCAGCAAAGGGTTTAGAAACAGAAGCCAGCCGGAAAATAGTGTGTGGGGTGACTTTTTTCGTACGGTTAATATCAAGGTGACCATAGGTTTCTAGTGCCAGAATATGTTTGCCTTGGACTATGGTATAGGCCGCTCCGGGAATATTTTGCCGCTTAAGCTCCTGCGTTGCGATACAGTAAAATGTCTGGGTAAGAGAGCGTGAAGATAGCTCCTTTTGGCTGGGATGAGAGGTTATTTCAGCCCGGCTCTGGGGCACTATGATGGCGGGGAGAAAGAGTATAAAAAAACGTAACAGGGTGAATTTTTTCCAGCTGACCGTATCCATGGCATACCTGTATGGTGCGAAAACACCACAGTATCAAATCGAAAAATAATTGAGAATAAAGAAATAACGCTTAGGGTCTGTTGCTTTTGCAAGTTTGTTTTTGCAACGGGTTAGAGGATCTCTGCGCTATTGTGAGTAGCGATTTCTCGCGTTTTATCTCTTTTATCGATGGCATCCTTCCTCCTTGTAATATGTCATTTTTTATCTGTCCAACATTGATGACATGGCAAATGCTGATGTAGCCAGCCTCTATAGGCGGCGAGAGCCAGTGTTTAGTTGAGATTGTAAATACAACATGACGTTTATGTTTTTATGTTTGTTTGACACCAAAGTGATTAACACTTGCTTTACGTTAGCGTAAACGTCAGAGTGCTAGTATTTTGTACAATCTGTGCTTCACCGCTGTTGTCGGCGGTTCAGGTCAAAAGACAGGAGTGGTTATGAACAGGGAAAAGGATATTGTCATTGTTGCAGCTAAACGCACGCCGATGGGAGGCTTTCAGGGCAGTCTGTCCAGTGTCCCTGCTCCTGAATTAGGGGCTAAAGCGGTAAGTACTTTATTGGCGGATACGGGGCTGGCTGCAGATCAGGTCGACGAATTGCTGATGGGCTGCGTCTTACCCGCCGGGCTGAAACAGGCACCGGCTCGCCAGGTGGCCTTGGGCGCTGGATTGGCTGAGTCAGTTGCCGCCACTACGGTCAACAAAGTCTGTGGCTCTGGCATGAAAACCGTGATGATGGCCAGTGATTTGATTAAGGCGGGGAGTGCCAAGGTGGTGATCGCCGGGGGAATGGAGAGTATGAGCCAAGCTCCTTACCTGCTGGATAAAGCCCGCAGCGGCATGCGGATGGGACATGGCAAAGCCTTGGATCATATGTTTTTTGATGGGCTGGAAGATGCTTACACCGGCGCAGCCATGGGCACTTTTGCCCAGCAGACCGCAGATGATTATCAGCTGACCCGGGAGCAGATGGATGCCTTTGCCCTGTCATCGCTGGAAAAAGCCAATGCTGCGATTACCTCAGGTGCCTTTGATGATGAAATTGTGCCTGTCACCATCGCCTCGCGCAAAGGCGACATTGTCGTCGATATTGACGAGCAACCGGGTAATGCTCGCCCTGATAAAATCCCTACTTTGCGCCCCGCCTTTGCAAAAGACGGCACCATTACTGCGGCTAACTCTTCTTCTATTTCGGATGGCGCGGCGGCTTTGATGCTTACTAGTCGCGCCCAAGCCGAGGCTCTGGGATTGCCTGTACTAGCGGTGATCCGGGGGCAGACCGGTCACGCTCAAGCACCCGCTACATTCACCACCGCCCCGGTGGGTGCCATCACTAAACTACTGGAGCAGACAGGTTGGCATAAAGATGATGTGGATTTGTATGAGATTAATGAAGCCTTTGCCATGGTGACCATGTTGGCAGTCTCAGAGCTGGGACTGGATATGGCGCGGGTGAATATCAATGGTGGCGCTTGCGCGTTAGGGCATCCCATCGGCTGCTCTGGGGCACGGATTTTGGTAACACTACTGCATGCGCTGCGTCGGCGAGGACTAAAACGAGGTATTGCCAGTCTATGTATTGGTGGCGGGGAAGCTACCGCCATTGCGATTGAAGTGCAATAAACACTGACATGATGCCCGGCGCAATTGCATGCCGGGCAGGCTGTCTCATCGGACAGCTAAGCGAGCACACAGATCTTGATAGTGCGTATCACAGGGTTAATGCAACAGGATGTGAAGATGACCACTTTGATAAAACATTATATTGATGGTGAATTTACCCCGGGCGGCGGCCAGCGACAAATCATCGTGACCAATCCCGCCAATAATCAGCCAATTGCGCAAATTAACTGTGCGACAGATGCGGAAGTATACCAAGCCATTTCCAGCGCCAAGGCGGCATTTCAAACTTGGAAAGAAACACCGGTTTCTGAGCGTGCTCGGGTTATGTTGCGTTACCAGCATTTGCTAAAAGAACACCATGATGAGTTGGCCACAATTCTGGCCAAAGAGACCGGCAAGACCTTTGAAGACGCCAAAGGTGATGTTTGGCGGGGCATTGAAGTGGCTGAACATGCCTGCAATATTGCATCTTTATTGATGGGTGAAACCGTTGAAAATGTGGCCCATAAAATTGATACCTACAGCTACACCCAACCCCTGGGTGTTTGTGCCGGTATTACCCCTTTTAATTTCCCCGCGATGATCCCGCTATGGATGTTTCCGCTAGCAATTGCCTGCGGGAACACCTTCGTATTGAAGCCTTCAGAGCAAGATCCAATGACGCCGCTGCGTTTAGCAGAACTGTTTGAACAAGCCGGAGCTCCCAAGGGCGTATTACAGCTGGTTCATGGCGATAAGAGTGCGGTAGATATTTTGTTGACCCATGCAGATATCAAGGCCATTTCTTTTGTTGGCTCTGTGGGTGTCGGCCAATACGTGTATAAGACAGGAACCGACCATCTTAAACGGGTGCAGGCCTTTGCGGGAGCCAAAAACCACAGTGTCATTATGCCCGATGCCAATAAGGATCAGGTGCTCAATAACCTGGTCGGAGCGTCTGTGGGGGCTGCCGGTCAGCGCTGTATGGCGATCTCGGTCGCGGTTTTTGTCGGCGAAGCCAAAGCGTGGATCCCTGAGTTAAAAGCGCGCCTGGCCAAAGTGCGGCCTGGATTGTGGGATGACGACGAGGCCGGTTACGGCCCACTCATTAGCCCTCAGGCTAAAGAGCGGGTGCTAAGTCTTATCGCTAAGGGTAAGGAAGAGGGGGCAGAGTGCCTGCTGGATGGCTCAGAATTTACGCTGGCAGGTTATGAGTCGGGTAACTGGGTTGGCCCAACCATGTTCACCAAGGTGACGCCTGAGATGACCATCTACAAGGAAGAGATCTTTGGCCCAGTGCTTTGCTGTGTTGAGTCAGATTCGCTGGAAGATGCCATCGAACTGGTGAATGCCAGCCCATACGGTAATGGGACTTCTATCTTTACCGCCAGTGGCGCTGCGGCGCGCAAATATCAGCACGAAGTGGAAGTGGGGCAGGTAGGGGTGAATGTGCCTATCCCGGTACCACTGCCATTTTTCTCATTTACCGGTTGGAAGGGGAGCTTCTACGGCGACCAACACGCCTATGGCAAGCAAGCGGTACGCTTCTTTACTGAAACCAAAACCATTACTGCCCGCTGGTTTGAAGACGATATTCCATCCGGCCCCAATATGACCATTGCCTTGAAATAATGCACCTACTGCCCGTCAGGCTGAGAGTCATTTATCGCCCAATGATCAAAGGTAAATGCTAACAGCAGAATATCATCCATAAACCGAACAATAAGAGCCCGGCATTAATGCTATCCGCTGCCATTAAAGCGCGAAACATGGCGTTTAATAGTCGGGCCAATACCGATCAGCGACAGGAGTTGTTAGATGGATTTCAATCTCAACGAAGATCAACGTCAGTTTGCCGAACTGGCCCGTCAGTTCGCCACCGAAGAGCTCGCGCCCCATGCAGCGCGCTGGGATGAAGAGCATCATTTCCCGAAAGATGTTATTCAAAAAGCCGGTGAACTGGGCTTTTGCGCTTTGTACTCGCCGCAAAGCGAGGGGGGCATGGGGCTGAGTCGCTTAGATGCTGCCATTATTTTTGAAGAACTGTCCGCCGGATGTACCGCCACCACAGCCATGCTGACCATTCACAATATGGCCACCTGGATGATCACCTCTTGGGGCAGTGAAACCTTGCGCAGTGGGTGGAGCGAGCCTCTGACCACAGGTCAGAAGCTGGCATCTTACTGTTTGACTGAGCCGGGGGCCGGCAGTGATGCCGCCTCATTGCAGACAAAAGCCGTGCGTGAAGGCGATGAGTATGTGATTTCCGGCGCTAAGATGTTTATCTCCGGCGCCGGAGATACCGAAATGCTGGTGGTGATGTGCCGCACCGGTGGAGACGGCCCGAAGGGGATCTCAGCCATTGCTGTGCCAGCAGATACCGCCGGCATTATTTACGGTAAAGCGGAAGATAAAATGGGTTGGAATGCCCAACCAACCAGATTGGTAACCTTTGATGCTGTGCGCGTGCCTGTCGCTAATCTTTTAAGGGAAGAAGGCCAAGGGTTTACATTTGCCATGAAAGGCTTAGATGGCGGACGTATTAATATTGCGACCTGCTCTGTGGGTACAGCACAAGCGGCACTGGACAGAGCTACAGCCTATATGCAGGAGCGCAAGCAGTTTGGTAAGCCGTTAGCGGCATTCCAAGCATTGCAATTTAAATTGGCCGATATGGCTACTGAGCTGGTAGCTGCACGGCAGATGGTGCGACTGGCGGCATTTAAGCTCGATTCCGGTGATGTCGAGGCGACTGCTTATTGTGCTATGGCCAAACGTTTTGCGACCGATGTGGGCTTTCAGGTTTGTGATGCTGCACTGCAATTGCACGGTGGCTACGGCTATATCCGCGAATATCCGTTAGAGCGACATTTCCGCGATGTCCGTGTTCACCAGATCTTGGAGGGCACTAATGAGATTATGCGCCTGATTATCGCTCGTCGTCTGCTGGATGAGCATGTGGGCGAGATTAAATAAGCCAAGCCATGAATTCAAAGGGAAGTAATAATGACTCAACTGATTGAACGCATCGAAGGCAATACCGCAATTTTGACTATCAGTAACCCGCCAGCCAATACCTGGACGCAAGCAGGGTTATATCATCTGCGCAATAAGATTCTGGAGCTGGATGCAGACCCGGAGATCTACGCCTTAGTGTTGACAGGAGAAGGTGAGAAGTTTTTCTCAGCTGGGGCAGATTTGAAGCTGTTTGCCGATGGTGACAAAGGCAATGCGGCCACCATGGCTATGGCCTTTGGTGAAGCATTTGAAACCCTAAGTGCATTTCGAGGCGTCTCTATTGCCGCAATTAATGGTTATGCCATGGGGGGCGGGTTAGAGGTGGCGCTAGCCTGTGATATCCGTATTGCAGAATCTCAGGCGCAGATGGCCTTGCCTGAGGCGACTGTTGGTCTGCTGCCCTGTGCTGGTGGGACTCAGAATTTAACGGCTCTGGTTGGCGAAGGCTGGGCCAAGCGGATGATCCTGTGTGGTGAACGCATCAAAGCTGATAAGGCCCACAGTATCGGGTTGGTGGAAGAGGTGGTTGAAACCGGTGAGGCGTTGGAAACAGCCATTGAATTGGCAGCTAAAGTGGCCAATCAAAGCCCATCTAGCATGGCTGTGTGTAAGCAGCTGATCCAAGCCGGTCGCGCTATGCCGCGAACTCAAGCACTGCCCCTGGAGCGTGAACTCTTTATCGGCCTGTTTGATACCGAAGATCAAGCTGAAGGGGTTAATGCGTTTTTGGAAAAGCGTCAGCCAGAGTGGAAAAACGCATAAGGGGGTATCATGGATAAAGTCGTATTTCAAACCTTGGGGTGTGAAGGCGGTAAGCAAATCGGTATTGCCACCCTTAATGTAGAGCAAGCACTCAATGCATTGAACTTGGATATGGTGCGGCTGTTAACGCTGCAGCTGGATGCTTGGCGTACGCAGGATGAAATAGCCTGTGTCGTACTTGATGGTGCAGGTGATAAAGCGTTTTGTGCCGGTGGCGATGTGCGGGCAATTACGCAGGCATCCCGAGATAAACCGGGTCAGATAGCTCCTGAAGCTCAAACCTTTTTTACTGAAGAATATCAGCTGGATTACCTGATCCATACCTTAGGTAAACCTGTGTTGGTATGGGGCGATGGTATTGTGATGGGGGGCGGCTTAGGTTTGATGGCGGCAGCGAGCCACAGAGTGGTCACTCAGCGCTCCCGTATTGCCATGCCTGAGGTGACGATAGGCTTGTATCCGGATGTTGGCGGCAGTTTTTTCCTTAACCGTATGCCGGGCAAAACTGGGCTGTTCCTTGGGCTAACCGGTTATAACATGAATGGTGCCGATGCCCTGTATGTGGACTTGGCCAATTTTGCCATCGACCGAGAGAACAAAGAGCCCTTGTGGGATGCCTTAGCCGCAGTGTGCTGGCAGGATGATGCCAATCGCAACCATGATTTGCTCAGTCAGGCGCTCAATGGTTTTTATGATGGCAAGATTGCTAACGATAGCCGCCTTAAGACCCATCAGGGGCGTATTGATGAGCTGATGGCAGGATCCTTGGCTGACATTCATGCCCGTCTGTCGTCCTTGGATGAGACTTGCCTGGCCGAACATGAGGCAAGCTGGCTGGGGCGAGCCAGAGAAACTTTCCTTACCGGCAGCCCTTTAAGTTGGCACCTTATTTACGCTCAGATGCAATTAGGCACAGAAATGTCACTGGCAGAGTGCTTTCGTCAGGAGCTGGGGTGGAGCGTTAACTGCTGCGCCCATGGTGATTTTTGTGAAGGGGTACGGGCCTTGTTACTGGATAAAGACAAGCAGCCGCAATGGCAGGTGGCTAGCGGACAACGCGTGCCTCAATCCTTACTGGATAGACTGATGACCTCGCCTTGGGATGAAGCCAGCCATCCACTAAAGGCGCTTTAGTCGGTTGTAAACCGCTAGGGTCTGTTGACGTTTCGTGATTGAATTTTGTTCGAGATAAAAGCGTTTTAATCGCGGCGAGTGGTTTGTCGCCTAGTTATGCTAAGCAAGAACCGCTCAACAAAGTGTAAAACGCTTTTAGCCGAACCCTGCGGGCAGCGTTTGAGGCTCCTTTTTACTGCGTTATCGGTTTATCAGGTAGCACAACTACCTATCAAAGTCGCTGCCTTGTATAAAGCATCCTCAAATTGCTGCAAAAACAAACTTGAAAGGTCAACAGACCCTAATAACACCTTGAGTGACAGCGTGAGTTTGCCTTTGGCGCGGGCAACAAAGCCTCGCACCAATGCACTAATTAGATGGAAGATGGATTAAGGAGCTCCGGGATGGCGACAGTTGCATTTATTGGTTTGGGGAATATGGGTGGCCCAATGGCGGCTAATCTGGTTAAAGCCGGTATGACGGTGACAGGTTATGATCTGAATCCGATGGCATTACAGACACTAACTGACCTTGGTGGTTTGCAGGCAACGACTGCTTGTGGCGCTGCAGCAGGTGCGGATGTTGTTATCACCATGCTGCCTGCGGGGCAACATGTTCGCCAGCTTTATTTAGGCAATGATGCCGCGGGTGAGCAAGGTCTGTTGGCGGTGGTGGGCCAAGATACTTTGCTGATTGATTGCTCTACCATAGATGCTGATAGTGCTCGCACGGTTGCGGCAGCTGCGCAAGAACGAGGTCTGACCTTTATCGATGCGCCGGTATCCGGAGGTACTGCCGGGGCGAGTGCTGGCACATTGACCTTTATCTGTGGTGGCACTGACGATGGCTTTGCGCGAGCACAGCCATATCTGCAACAGATGGGCGGGAATATTTTCCATGCCGGCGCCACGGGTGCCGGTCAAATTGCCAAAATCTGCAATAATATGCTGCTGTCGGTGCTGATGGTTGGCACCAGTGAAGCGTTGGCGATGGGAATCGATAATGGACTGGATCCCAAGGTATTATCTGACATTATGAAAGTCAGCAGTGGTGGCAATTGGACGCTGAATAAATATAATCCCTGCCCCGGGGTGATGGACGCTGTACCATCTTCTCACGGCTATCAGGGGGGGTTTATGGTGGATTTGATGATTAAAGATCTGGGGTTGGCCATGGAAACAGCACTGCGTAGCCACTCGAGTACACCTATGGGGGCCTTGGCGCGTAGCTTGTATGTCAGCCATGCTAAAGGCGGCCTGACACAAAGCGGCAATGGTCGGCGAGATTTTTCCAGTATTTTTGAGCAATTTATTACCCCCGCCAATGATGAGTAGCCTAGTTTTACCAACAGAGATTGAGGAGTAGCGGATGGAATTGAAAGATAAGGTTGTTGTCATTACCGGTGGTGCCGGTGGATTGGGACTGGCGATGGCCCAGGAATTTGCCGCTGCAGGAGCCCGTTTGGCACTGATTGATGTGGATCAGGATAAATTAGAGCGTGCCTGTGCCGATCTGGGCGCCAGCGCGCCACAGACCGAAGTGCAGGGATATGCGTTTGATATCACTGATGAAGAAGATGTAGTGGCAGGTTTTCAGTACATTTTAGAAGATTTTGGTCAAGTCAATGTGCTGGTCAATAACGCCGGTATTTTACTCGATGGCATGCTGTTAAAAGCGAAAGAGGGGCAGGTGACTGAGCGGATGTCACTGGCTCAGTTCCAAGCGGTGATCAATGTGAATTTGACCGGAAGTTTCCTTTGTGGCCGTGAAGCCGCAGCTGCCATGATTGCATCAGCGCAGCCGGGCATTATCGTGAATATCTCCAGTTTGGCTCGGGCCGGTAATATGGGGCAGAGCAATTATGCTGCTTCTAAAGCCGGTGTTGCTGCCATGTCAGTTGGCTGGGCGAAAGAATTGGCTCGCTACGGTATTCGCAGTGTGGCAGTAGCGCCCGGTGTAATAGAAACCGACATGACAGCGGCAATGAAGCCCGAAGCGCTGGCGCGGTTGGAAAATATGGTGCCGGTTGGCCGTCTGGGAAAACCGGATGAAGTGGCCAAGACAGTGATGTTTGCGGTAGAAAATGATTATATCAATGGCCGGGTATTGGAAGTGGATGGCGGGATCCGCCTGTAACGGTTAATAACCGTCAATCATGACCTCCCCGTAGCTGGCGCCGCGTGGGAGGTTTTTTTATGTTCTTGATGGCATAACAAGAAAGGTTCTAGGGCGTGTTGACGTTTCGTGATTAAATTTTGTTCGAGATAAAAGCGTTTTAATCGCGGCGAGAGGTTTGTCGCCTAGTTATTCTAAGCAAGAACCGCTCAACAAAGCGTAAAACGCTTTTAGCCGAACCCTGCGGGCAGCGTTTGAGGCTCCTTTCTACTGCGTTATCGGCTTATCAGGTAGCGCAACTACCTATCAAAGCCTCTGCCTGGTATAAAGAAGCCTCAAATCGCTGCAAAAACAAACTCGAAACGTCAACACGCCCTAGTCATCATGTTAAGAGAGCATTCCGGCCTGGTTAATATTACCCAACTTGCGGCTTAAACTAACCGCGGTTTTGGTGACCTGACGTTGCTGCTGTTCAACTGCGCTAAGGTGCTGCTGTAATGAAGTTAAACCACTGAGTTGTTGGGTGCCGGACTCTGCGAGGGCTAAATTTAAGTTTTTTACCTGGGTAATGGCTTGGGTGACGGTCTGCAGTGCCTTGTGGGTATCATCCGTGCCTTGGCGGGTCTGTTTGGCATCTTTGCCCGCTTGAGCCATCAACTCGACAGATTGCTTGGCATGACTTTGCAGTTGCGTGATCAAATTTTGTACTTCCACGGTACTTTGCTGGGTTCGACTGGCAAGGGCTCTTACTTCATCGGCGACGACGGCAAACCCCCGACCTTGCTCTCCAGCCCGTGCAGCTTCAATGGCTGCGTTGAGTGCTAACAGGTTGGTTTGCTCCGCGATTTCATCAATCACCCGCAGAATATGACCTATGTTGTCAGTATCTTGCTCAACTTTAGCGACCGTTTGACAGACACTATCAATATGGGCCACTAACTCAGCAATGGATTGATTTTGCTGTTGTAAAGCTTGCTCTCCGGTATGAATTTGCTGTTGCGCCGCTATCACAGCGGTTTTTGCTTGTTGCAGTTGCCCTCCCAGTTCATCTCCACTGGAGAAAGCTTCATTGGCCAGGCTGCAACTGTGTCTCATGGATTCTGTCATTTTCTCAGCCTGTTTTTGTTGCTGTTGCTGCAGCGGTAACAGTGCCTGGTGCAGTGTCGTTATGCCTTCCTGTGTCGCTTTTAACTGAGCCCGCTCTCGGGTAAGGGTTTGCCCTAAGATGAATAACTGCCCGTACAATCCCGTCGGCCGGTTAGCCGAGGATGGTGTTGCCGCGGTTGGTAGCCCCTGCTCCAGTGCCTGGCAATATCGCATAATATTGTTTAAATCGGCGCCGAGTCGGCGACGGAGTTGCCAGCGCAATAACAAAATAGCCAGTGCAGTAGCGACGATTACTGCTAGCAGGGCTCTGGGCCAAAAGTGCATGAGTCCGATACTCGCTGAAGTCTCAGTTGCGGATACTGTATTGGGATTGTCTATCCCCGCCATCAGTGCTGAGGCTGTCTGCTGTGATGGACTTGAAGCCTGTTTGAGTAACGCTGGCTGTGGGTTATTTTCTTGTTGGCTTAGTTTGCTACTCAACTGAGAGATAGCAGTATCGACTCGGGCGCTAACGCGAGCCTTTAGTGCTGCGGCATCAAAACTGCTTGATGGGTCAGTTATGGCATTTGTCGCGGGAGTGGCTGTTGTAGCTGTTTTCGTTTCCATTTCCGTATCTGTGCCGCTAGGGGGAAGGGGGGCTGATATTATCTTGCCGGGCATTGTGGTTTTAGCCGCCGCATTGATGCTTGAGCTTATATTGGCAGTATTTTCTGCCTTAGGTTTCGTATCCGCTTCAAGGTGAGTCTCTTGATTCGGGGCATTATCCTTGGCAATCACAGACTCTGATGGTGAATGGGTTATTGCTGGGGATGGGCTATCATTTTTAGTCTGAGAAGCTTGCTGTGCCGGGCCTGTAGCCTCATTGGCTATGGTGTTTTGGCTTTCGGCACGCGAGTTGTTGGCATTATTATTGGTATTGGTATTGGTATTGGTATTGGTATTGGCATTAGTTTGTTGTGACAGAGGCCGATGCAGGGTCAGGTAAGTATTTAGTCTGGCGGTTAGGGCTGCATTATCGCTGAGTAATTGGGATAACAGTGCTTGTGTTCTGGGCTCAATAATATCGGCTAACTGGGTGAGGATATTACGGTATTGATCTAAATCCAGCCGTAATTTACTGATTTGCTGAATGTCAGCAGGATCGATTTGCGCCGCGAGGAGTCGCAGTAGTGGGGGACGGACATTATCTAATGCTTCTTTGGCGCTGGTGAGCGTATCTGTTTGATGAGCCGCTTGATAATTTTGGCTGGCTAGCAGTAGATCCATAATGCTTTCTTGCACTTGGAAGGTATAAAACAAGGCGACAATATCATTACGGGCTCTAGCTTGATTCCCCAGTTGCATCAGTGCCTGTTGCAGGCGTAATTCTAGCTGTGCCAATTGGTTGTAAGCAGTTTCTCTGCGACGGGTTTCATGTGCCAGCAATTGATCCAATTGAGCATAAGCTTTGTCAAAATAGGGCCTTAGCCCGCTGCTGGGTTGAAAGTTACTATGTTGACCAGTGGTTAATTGCCAAGGTGGCAATTGCAAGCGTTTACGGATCTGTTGTAATTGCCGCATTGCTCGGGTCAACCAATCGCTCTGGTAAGTGGCGGCAAACAGTCCTGTGGCATATTGAAGCTTTTGCCATTCAGTCCAAATATTCATCGCGCTTTGATAACGGGTTTGACTAATCTGCGTAGCGCTTGGTTGAGAGGGTAATGGTGAGCTGACATTGCGGGTCACGCTCTGATGGTGGTTATTGGATGCCAAGAGGGTAAAAGCCTGGCTAAGAGGCACCAGCCCAAAGGTGATTGCTGCGCTCAGACAAACAGTCAGTAGGATGCCCTTAGAATGCGAGATAATGTTATGGGTAAAACCGGTAACGCGGTCGATGTGTGGGGCTGTTGCTGAACGGGAATGCGGGGCAGCAAACATGTAAGATTCTCCAGACAGAAATCAATCAAATAAGAGCGGGAAAGATAATTTCCAGTGTTAAATGATCTAGTGCATTTCTGGCTGATTTTCTAATTTACCAAGAAGATTTTTTGCAATAAAAACAGTTTTTTTTAATTTGAACTAACGGGGTATTGCTAGGTTAAAAGTATGATATCGAGAGGGGCGGAAGAGGTTGAAAATCGCGTCGTTAGCGATGAAAAAAGATGAGCCCACCGGTCAGGTATTACCGGAGTGACATTATGCTCTGTATTGGCAGGTTTTAGCCTAATAGGACGATACTGCCGGGCATAATTACGGGAATAGGAAGCCGTTTTATTTGGATTCTTTTTCTTTATCGAGATAAATGCCGATACACAGGCACATCAGAATAATAACTGAAAAAAAGCCACCGACAATGTATGAAAAAATATCAGGATTCATGGTAATTTTTCCGCCGTGTCATATAGTTGCGCGCAGTATATAAAATGAACATTTCGCTTACAACCCCTTAAAGAATATTTACATTAAACTGGGAGATTAAGCCGGGTTTATGGCGTATTTTTCTGTTTCTCAGTGATGTAAGTGGCAAAATTGGCTGATAACGCTATTTTTATGCAGCTGAAAATATGAAACCGCCGTTTGACGGCGGTTTCATACACTTTAATTACATAAAATCTGATATAGGATTAATGAGACAGCTCTGAATCATCATTTGCAGCACTTTTTAGTGCGGGCATAGAAGCATGATAGTTGGCTTTTTCTTCTACCATTGTCTGTTTCATTGCCGCTTCCAGTTGTAGGAACAATTCCCTGTATGAAGCATTAAATTTGTTGTCCGCCGCACTGGCTTTCCAGTTTTCATACAAGAGTTCTTTACTTTGTTGCTCACTGCGGGCAAAGGCATCGCGCATCATTTCTGCTTTATGTGTTGGCATGCCCATGGCTTTCAGTGCTTCAGTTCCTAGTGCCAAGGCAGACAGGAAGGTTTCACTGATCACATAATCAGCTCCCGCCATTTGTAGTGCATACAGATGACCTCGGTCATATGCCCGCGCCAGTACTTTTACTTTTGGAAATTGACTTTTGACATACTGCACCATTTCCAGCGCGCGATCTTTATCATCAATGGCAACAATAAACAGTTTGGCTTCTTCTATGCCGGCGGTTAGCAACAGATCTGGTCTGGTGGTATCACCAAAGTAGCTTTTGACATTGATTTTACGCATCAACTCAATCTGGCTTGGCTGGTGATCCAATACCACAGTTGGAATATTGTTGGCGGTCAGCAGGCGGTTCACAATTTGTCCAAATCGGCCGATGCCGGCAATAATCACAGCGCCATGTTCATCAATCGTATCTGATTCTTGCTTCACTGACTGTTGGTGGTATCTGGGCAGAATAAATTTATCAAAGAAGATAAATAGCCCTGGAGTCAGGAACATGGAGAACGTGACCACCATAGACAAAATTTGTGTCATTTCTACCGGAAGAACATGATTCTGGGCTGAGTAATTCAACAGCACAAAACCGAACTCACCGGCCTGAGCCAATGATAGGGCAAACAACCAGCGATCACTGTTACGAATGCGGAAAATAAAGCTGAGGATCAATAACACAAGCACTTTAACTACGATAACGCCCAGTGTCAGAGCCACAATTAATAACAGATGTTGCCAGAGAATACTGAAGTCAATTCCAGCGCCGACAGTAATAAAAAATAGCCCCAGTAGCAGCCCTTTAAATGGTTCAATATTTGACTCAAGTTCATGACGGAATTCACTGTTGGCTAGAACTAGGCCCGCAAGAAAGGTGCCTAATGCTGGAGACAGTCCGATTAAATTCATCAATGCCGCAATACCAATGACCAACATTAGTGCGGTTGCAGTGAAAATTTCCCGTAGTCCAGATTCTGCAACATAGCGAAATAGTGGGCGACTAAGATAATGGCCCACCATCACCAGCGCCGTAATCGCTAACACAATCACGATGGTATAAGCCCAAGCCGGCATTTCTGCAACGATATTCCACTCATCAGCATGGCTGGCTGCGTGCGCCGCGACAGATTGCGCTTTTTCGACCAGTTCAGGCAGCGCCAGCAGCGGCATCAATGCCAGAATAGGGATCACAGCGATATCTTGGAACAGCAATACAGAAAAGGCATTTTTGCCGCCTTCGGTACGGGTTAAGCCTTTTTCATTAAAGGTTTGCAGTACGATCGCTGTAGACGATAGGGAAAAAATTAAGCCGATCGCTAATCCTATGGTCCAGGGTTGACCCATTTGGATGGCAACCCACATAACGCCACCCGTGGTGAGTAGCATCTGCAGACCACCCAATCCGACCAAACGTCGACGCATATCCCATAAGGTTTTAGGATTAAGTTCTAACCCCACTAGAAATAACATCATAACCACACCAAATTCAGCAAAATGCTGAATAGTCGCGGTTTCCTGTCCGACTAAGCCTATTACGGGGCCAATAACAACACCAGCAGCGAGATAACCTAGCACTGAGCCTAACCCTAAGCGCTTAGCCAGTGGTACGGCAATGACGGCAGCACATAGGTAAATAAAGGCTTGCAGGAAGTATGATGTCATAGTTTCTCCTCTAATTGACAGGCCTGCTGATCCAGGCTTTCGACACCGGAGGATGACTTAGAATAGCCGCAGGCGGGAAATGGATATGGTTTCCAGGTAGGGCTGGAATACTTCGTTGAGATAATACCATGTATCATTATGTATCACTTGAGAAATATTAAAGAAAACCGCAAAAAAATTGCATTTACTAAAAGACAGCTTTAAGCCTGAGGATTGTCAAAATTGGCGCAATTAATTAGTTAAAAAAGTTGGGCTAAAAGGTTTGATATTTGGTCGTTTTTTGAAAAATAAATGGGCTGTGTCTGGGAGGATGAGCATTATGGCGGTATGGCGTTTTTGATGAAGCGTTACCACCTTGCGGCCTGAAATTTAGCAAGGTGGGTAACGCTTTATTTTAATATCTTAAGATATGATGATTAATATTATATATCAGTGCTTAATCTAGCTTGAATCGCCGCTTTTGTATCCGCAGCAGCGAGTGCTTTTTCTTCCTCTGCTTTATGGCGAATCAGTTCGTTAAAAGCTTTACGAGCCTCTTGAGCTTGTTCCGATGCTGCGAGTTTACGCTCTTTAGCTAGCATGGCGACTTCGGTTAGCCGTTGCAGTTCTTGAATGATTTCATCCGGAGCATCACCTAACTCATAACCGGACTCTCCTCGGTTAAGCGCTTCGCGACGTAATGTTTTCTTCAGTGTCCAAATCGCATTGAGTGCTTCGCGTTCAGCATTAGCTGCATCCATTGCGGCATCTTTTCGATCTTCGAATTTAGCTAAAGCTGACCCTTCTTTGCTCCAGGGATCAACTTCTGGTAATTCTTCAATATTGATAACAGGGTTTTCATAACCTTCTTGGTGGCTTAAATCCAAAGTGGCAGCTTTAAACCCTGCAATCATTAACATAAACCCGATCACCAATAATGGTAGTCCACCGACAATTGCAGCTGTTTGCAGTGTGGATAAACCGCCCATAAACATCAGGATCGATGGCAATAATGACAGTACAAATGCCCAAAACAATCGATTCCACCGCATAGGCTCTTCGGTGACGTTATTTTGTACGACAGAGGATAAAATATAAGAAATTGAGTCGAAGCTGGTCGCTGTGAAAATAATACATAAAAGAGTGAATATACCAATAATAAAGGTACTGAAAGGTAATTGAGAAAGGATAGCAAATATAGCAGAGGTCGGGCCTTTGCTATTTAAAATACTAATCACATCAAGTTGACCTGATAATTGTAAAGAAAGGCCATAATTCCCGAGAATCATAAAATAAACAGCACAGCCTAACGAACCGAAGAAAATTGACCCTGTAACCATTTGTTTAATTGTTCTTCCCCGAGAGATACGGGCGAGAAAGAGTCCCATACTGGGCGCAAAAACTAACCACCATGCCCAGTAAAAAATAGTCCAGTCTTGGGGGAAATGGGTATCAGCAAAGGTTCCCATACCACCAAAAGGTTCTGCCCATGTGGCCATAACAAAGAAATTAGATAGCATTCTACCGATGGAATCTAACCCTGTTTCTAACATGAAAATTGTTGGACCACAGATTAAGACAAAGGCAAGTAGTGCTAATGCAGCCCAAAAATTAATATTGCTGAGCACTTTAATACCTTTTTCCATACCCATATAAGAAGAATAGGCAAAAATAGCGGTACAAATTAATAATACCAGTACTTGTGAGCTTGTGGTTGATGGAATGCCAAAAAGGTAGCTTATCCCTTCGTTAATCAGTGGTGCTGCTAATCCTAGTGATGTCGCTGAACCACCCAAAATACCAAAAATAAATAAAATATCTACTATACGGCCGGTTTTACCAAAACTTCTAGCCTCACCAATAACCGGCATTAGGGCGGCAGAAATTTTCAGTACAGGTTGCTTTCTAACATAGAAAAAATAAGCAATAGGAATAGCTGGAATTAAATAAATTGCCCAGGCAATAGGTCCCCAGTGAAATAAGCCATAGGTCGCTGACCAACGAATTGCTTCTTCACTACCTGGTTTTAATTGAAACGGTGGGTTTTGATAATAATAGGCCCATTCTATACTTCCCCAAAATAGAATGCTGGCACCAATGCCACCACAAAATAACATGGCAATCCAAGAGGCATTACCGAATTCAGGTTTCTCATCAGCATCTCCTAATTTAATTTGTCCAATATCGGAGAATACAATATAGATCATGAAAAAAAATGCAGAAATACCTAAAGCAAGATAGGCAAATCCTAATTTATCAGTCATAAATACTTTGGCAATCCCAATCCATTCAGCTCCCTCTTTAGGAAAAATCATAAGAGGTATTACCACTGATAGCAGCATGGCTAATGCACCAAAAAAAATGGGTTTATCGATAAGTTCAAAGTGTTTTCGAAGCATATTTTCTTATCTTCCTGGAAAGAAAAATCATTTAATAATTATTGTTGGGAGAATTAAGGGTTTTCCTACCCTAAAAATAAGCTATTGGGAAAATATGTTACTGTCGATAAAAAAATGGCGTTATTTTATAAAGTAGTGATTAAAATCAAGTACAAGAAACAGATTGAAATGTATGTAATATTTCATCGTAAAAGTAATGTGTAAATTTCATAATAGGCAATTTAATTACGCTTTATAAGAGCTTTAGAAAGTGAATAAATAATGATAACGAGGTCATTTATCGAGCTATTAAGGAATATTAATTGCCCGGCACGGTTAATTCCAATACCGGGCTGTGAGCTCAGGTAGCCGCTTTCATTTGGGCCGTAAATTGCCCTAACGTTGTTAGCATCATATCTGGTTTTGTCAGATGCTGACCGATGATCCCGACCACGGCAGAGCCAGAAATTGCTCCGGCGGCGCCGGCGGCTATGGCGGCTTTGACTTGCTCAGGCGTGCTAATGCCAAACCCTAATAGTGGTGGTGGCGCGTTAAACTGCTGCAATGCCGTCAATACCTGTTCAACCGGCATATTGGCTTGGCAGTCGCTACCTGTCACCCCGGCGCGGGATAAGAGATAAGTGTAACCTTGCCCGGCACGACTGATGCGCGCTAATAATGGCGATTGGGCATTTGGCGGCGCGATAAAAATCGGCGCAATCTGATGAGCAAGGGCCGCTTCACGAAATGGCGAGGACTCCTCTACTGGCACATCGGCAATTAAGACTGAATCAACCCCTGCGGCTTGCGCCTTGGCATAAAAATCATCAATTCCATTGGCGTAAACCAAATTAGCATATACCAGTAAACCAATGGGGACTTGGGGATGTTTTGCCCGGATTTGATTGAGCAGATTAAAGCAGCGTGTGGGGGTAATACCTGCATTTAGCGCCCGCAGATTAGCTTCTTGGATCACCGGCCCATCGGCAAGGGGATCGGAAAATGGTAGCCCCAGCTCTAGTGCATCAGCGCCATTGGCTATCAGCGTATCAATAATGCGTAATGATAACTCTGCGGTCGGATCCCCCAGCGTGACAAAGGGAACAAATGCGCCGCGCCCGCTTTGTTGCAGACGGGTGAACATGGTTTGATAGCGGCTCATAATTTACTCCTGTCCCTGTGACGCTATTTGGCGGTGTTTTTCTGCCAGCAAATCTGACACGGTAAAAATATCCTTATCTCCGCGGCCGGAGAGATTGACCACTAATAGGGTTTCTTGGGTTGCCGCCGCTGCCAGTTTCAGCGCATAGGCTAAAGCGTGGGCTGACTCTAATGCCGGAATAATGCCTTCAGCACGGGCCAGTTGTTCAAAGGCGGTAAGGGCTTCATCATCGGTAGCCGATTCATATTGCGCTCGCCCACTGGCTTGTAAATAGGCATGCTGTGGCCCAACGGATGGAAAATCTAACCCGGCAGAAACAGAATAGGACTCTTCGATTTGGCCTTCGGCGGTTTGCATCAGGGGAGCTTTCATACCAAAGAAAATACCAGTGCGGCCATGGTGCAGTGGCGCGCCGTGCTGTTGAGTATCCAACCCTTTTCCCGCTGGTTCAACCCCGATAAGCGCGACTTGGGGCTCATCAATAAAATCAGCAAACATACCAATGGCATTAGAGCCTCCGCCAACACAGGCAATAACGGCATCGGGTAACCGTCCTTCTTTTTCCCATAATTGTTGTTTGGTTTCTTCGCCAATCATCTTTTGAAACTCCCGCACTATGGTGGGGAAGGGATGAGGGCCCGCTGCCGTCCCCAGCAGATAATGGGCGGTTTCGTAATTGGCGGACCAGTCTCGCAGCGCCTCATTACAGGCATCTTTTAAGGTGGCAGAGCCAGAGTGAACCGGGATCACCTCCGCTCCCATCAGCTTCATACGAAACACATTGGGTGATTGTCGCTCGGCATCTTTTGCTCCCATATACACCCGACATTTAAGCCCTAACAGGGCGCAGGCCAGTGCGGTGGCCACGCCGTGTTGTCCTGCGCCGGTTTCGGCAATAATTTCGTTTTTACCCATGCGTTTGGCTAGCAGAGCCTGGCCGAGTACCTGATTAGTTTTATGGGCTCCACCGTGCAAGAGATCTTCCCGTTTAAGATAAATCTTGGCCAGCGGATTGGGGCTGAGATTACGGGTCAGAGTCAGAGCTGTCGGACGGCCAGCATAGTTTTTCAGTAAATCCAGTAACTCAGCTTGAAAGCTGCTGTCTTCCCGGGCGTCGATAAAGGCCTGCTCCAGCTGAACTAGGGCTGGCATTAAGATTTGCGGGACAAAGGCCCCGCCGAAATCGCCAAAATAAGCGGGTAATTTAAATGGGCTCATAGTGTTTCCTGTCGGGTCATCGATCATGTGTTTGTTTTATCTGTTCTGGGGTCAACTACCCCTAGTACTGTCTTCGGCGTGCCGCTTATTAACTTGCATTGTCAGTAGTGGCGCAGATTGGCAAATGCGGCATAAATCAGCCGGGGATCTTTTTGTCCCGGGGCGGTTTCCAAGCCGGAGTTCATATCTAATCCGGCAAATCCGGCCTGAGCGGCTTGTGCCACTGTCTCCGGTGTTAGCCCTCCGGCCAGCATGGCCAGATGTTTCTGTGCTAAGGGTTGCTGCCAGTTAAAGGGTTTGCCCGTGCCACCAAAATGCCCTGCATGTTGGCTGTCATAGACCCGTCGGGTCACTGTGCCTGGCTGAGATAAGAGTTGATTGCCATCTTGGGCAGGTTCAGCCATCGCGTCATCTGCTTTATCCATTAACGGCTTGGTATCCGTTTGTGCTTTAATCGCCACGGCCTGCCAAATTTCAGTGTCAGCGCTCAGTAATTGGCGAAGGGTGGCGATATCCGCCTCTGACTCTTTGCCATGAAGCTGCACCGCGCTGAGTTTTAATTCCTTCGCAATTGCGGCAATAAGTGTTGGCGCCTGTTTGACAAATACCCCGACTAATTGCAGTTGCTGCTGTGCCTGAGTGTTAGCTTGAGCCAACATAGCCGCCTGCGCTTGGGTGACAGCCCGAGGAGAAGCCGGCGCAAAAATCAGCCCGCCATAGACAGCGCCCGCCTGCGCCGCGGTCAGTAAATCATCCGCTCGGGTTAGGCCACAGACTTTGTGGTTACCATAAATCAGGCGACGACAGGCCAAATCTAAATCGCGACAGCCCATCAGAGAGCTGCCAACTAAAAAACCACTGACATAAGGGCTGAGGCGGCGCACATCTTCATGTCGGTAAATGCCGGACTCACTGACAATCACAGTGCCCGGGGGAATGGTGGGTGCCAGTTGCTCTGTAGTGGCCAGATCAGTACTGAGATCCCGCAGATTACGGTTATTGATGCCGATGATCCGCGCCTGTAATGCCAAAGCGCGTTGCAGCTCGGCGGGATTACTGACTTCAGTCAAAATATCTAACTGATAACGCTGTGCTTCAGTGGCGAGTTCCCGGTATTGCACATCGGTTAATACTGACAGCATGAGTAAAATCGCATCAGCGCCTTGGCTGGCGGCCAGTTGCACCTGATAGGGTGAGATAAAAAAATCTTTACACAGGATTGGCTGACTGACCTGTTCGCGGATCTGGCTGATATAAGCCATATCGCCTTGAAAATACTGCTCATCGGTCAGCACTGAAATGGCATCGGCATGGCGGCGATAGACAGCAGCAATGGCAGCGATATCAAAATCAGGCCGTAACAGTCCTTTGGATGGGCTGGCTTTTTTACATTCCAGAATAAAACTGCAATCTGCTTTATTCAGGGCATCATACAGGCTGCGCTGTGACACTTGCGGAGTCGGCTGCTCGCCAAAGCGCTGCTTGAGCGCCGCAATATGGGCCGCTTTACTGGCGACAATGCGCTTAAGAACATTGGCTTGTGGCGTTGCGTTTTGCGCTGGGGAACTCTGTGATGCTGTCATCATGCCTGCCCCCCTCGTCGCTGGGTTAACTCTGGTGTTGTTAGCTCTGACGTTGATTGCGCTGCTGAGACACTGGCTAAACGGTTGAGTAACTGCCAGCCTTGACCGCTTGCGATAGTTTCTCGTGCCAGTGCAGTGCCGGTTTTGATATCGCCTGTAACTTGGCTTAAATACAAGGCGGCACCGGCATTAATGGCAACGGCATCTGTGTGGGCCGCTTCCCCTTTGCCGGACAATACCGCTTTGGTAATGGCGGCATTTTCAGCTGGGGTACCGCCTGTCAGTGCCTTGATGGCCGCCGCTGGGACACCAAAGTCCTCCGGCCCTAATTGGTAACGAGTTAATTCGCCCCCACTGAGTTCAATCACATCGGTGGGGCCGTGTAGCGCGACCTCATCCAGTCCACTGCCATGGACCACCATGGCTCGAGTCACGCCGAGGGCTTGTAGCGTACGGGCGATAGGTTGCAGCAAGTCAGGACTGTAAACCCCCAGTAGCATATTTTCCGGCCTAGCAGGGTTAATTAGTGGCCCAAGAATATTAAACAGGGTGCGGGTTTTCAGCTCTTGTCGTACAGGGACGGCATGTTTCACGCCCGCATGGTAATGGGGGGCAAACAAAAAACACAATCCCAGGGTATCAAGACACTCGGCCGCGGTTTCCGGGCTCATGGTCAGGTCAATACCAAATTGCGCCAGCACATCAGACGAGCCTGATTTACTCGATACACTACGATTACCATGTTTGGCGACCTTTGCGCCTGCCGCGGCAGCAACGATAGCCGCTGTGGTCGAAATATTAATGGTATGGTGGCCATCCCCCCCAGTGCCAACAATGTCCGTCACGCCGCTGGGATGAGGTGTATGGGGAAAGGGTTTAGCCGCTTCGCGCAGGGCACTGGCGGCACCGGCGATCTCATCGATGGTTTCGCCACGCATTTTCAGCGCGATCAGCATGGCGGCAATATTGCTTTGGCTCACTTCTCCGCGGATCAGCGCACTGAACAATGCTTGGGAGTCCTGGCGTGACAGGCTATGGCCTTGATAGAGCTGCTCGAGTAATGCTTGCTGGGTTCGTGCCATCACAGGCCTCCTGTTGGTGTCGGGTATTGTTGTAAGTATGTCAGGGTCTGTTGCAACAGTTGGCTGCCGCTGGTTGTTAAGATGGACTCGGGATGAAACTGAAAGCCAATAGCCGGTTCCCGGCGGTGGCAAATGGCCATGGGGAGGTTATCCACTCTGGCTATGACCTCGAGACAGTCCGGCATGCTCGTGGCGATCAGGCTGTGATACCGGGCCACGGGTAGCGGAGAGGGTAAGCCGGAAAACAGGGTGTGCCCCTGGTGCTTAAGCATACTGGCTTTACCGTGGACCACTGCCGGGGCGCGGCTAACTGTGCCGCCATAGTGTTCAACTAATGCTTGGTGACCAAGGCAGATCCCCAAGATAGGTAATTGGCCGCCCAGTAGCGCCAGCAGTGCCATCATACTGCCAGCTTGTGTCGGCGCGCCGGGACCTGGGGATAGCACCAGCGCGGTAGGTTGGGTTTCTGCCAGCATTTTTTCAGCCAGATAAGGCGCGGCAATATCATTGCGGTAAATCACCACTTCACAGTCCAGACTGCGAAATTGATCCACCAGGTTGTAAGTGAAAGAGTCAAAGTTATCTAACAGATATAGCTTCATTGGCCACCTCCTTGTTGGATGGCACTGATCACCGCTTGGGCTTTTTGCCGTGTCTCATCGGCTTCTAGCTGGGGTACGGAGTCAGCCACCACGCCGGCACCAGCCTGAATATGGGCGGTTCCTTGGCTGACAAAAGCACTGCGGATGACAATGCAGGTATCCATATCGCCATGACTATTCAGATACCCCACGGCGCCACCATAACTGCCACGGCGCTGCTGTTCATATTCCCGTACCAAGGTTGCGGCCCGCACCTTGGGCGCCCCGACTAAGGTGCCCATATTCATACAAGCTTGGTAGGCGTGCAGCGCATCAAGTTCAGGCCGCAGTTGACCCGTTACCCGGCTGACCAGGTGCATCACATGGGAATATCTGTCTACTTTGAGCAGTTCTGCCACATTGCGACTGCCAGTGGTGGCGATGCGGGCAATATCATTACGGGCCAAATCAACCAGCATCAAATGCTCTGACAGCTCTTTGGTATCCATTCGTAGGGCCAGTTCAAATCGCGCATCCAAATCTGCATCGATATCACCGGCACTATTTTTACCCCGGGGGCGGGTGCCCGCGATGGGATAAACTTCCACTTGATTTGTGGTCGCGTCATATTTCAGGGCACTTTCCGGTGAGGCGCCAAACAGGGTGAAGTCCGGGCCGCGAAAATAAAACATATAGGGGCTGGGGTTGCTGCGTTTGAGTGCCTGATAGGCTCCCAATGGATTAGGACAGGGCAGATTGAAACAGCGCGATGGTACCACCTGAAAAATATCACCTGCCACAATATGCTGCTTTAACGCGCTAACTTGGTGACAGTATTCGATATCACTAATATCGACGCTGACATCGGCATGGACCTGAGTGGTGGCCAGAGGGCGTAATTGGCTGGCGGCCTGTTGCAGTAATGCCTGACAGCGCTGCTGTTGTTTTTGCTGCGCCTCAGGTGTTGAGTCACAGAGTTGGCTGATGAGGGTCGCACTGCGGCGCTGATGATCAATTTTGATCACATTTTGAGCCAGATAAAACAGGTAATCCGGGCAGTGATTGACGCCATGTTTGACCTGAGGTAATTGCTCGGCGCTAGCGATCAGATCATAGGCAAGTACGCCTGCCAGAAAAGCCGGTGCGGCGGCATTATCGTCCAAGGCGGTGCAGGGCAATGCCTGCATTAGCATCCGCAGACCATCTAAAGGCGAGATACCCTGTAATCTGGCGTCTTCATCCATAATGCCTTGGGGGCGGCTTAATGTGACGGTCAATCTGGCCAGCGCTGAATTATTGGTTTGCGGATGTGTTTGGTTGGCGTGATTGATTGGCGTTGGGCACGCTGTGTGGCATTGAGCTAAAAAGGGCGCAGCGCTGAAATAATGTGTGATGGCCGGCAGTAGGGCGGCACCATGATGGCTTAGGGCCGTAAAACTGAGCTGATAATCATCTGCGCGGATCATCAATGCGGCATCTGTCATGATCAGGCTTTGGAGATGATCTTTGGTGCTGATCTCTGCCGATTCCAGCAATACCGTATGGGGCGCATCAGCACACAGGGTGTGATACAAGGCCAATGGATCGCTGTGGTAGGCCATGGCGTAACACTTGCTTTGCAGCGGGGGAAAGGAGGCCGTCATACAGTCAGCTCCCCGGTGTATTGGTTCATCAGTCAGTATCCTTGCTATTTTGGGCCCAGCATATGCCGGACACTGTTATGGTTAACCTGCTCCTGCGTGAAACCTTGTTTGCTCTCTTATTTTTGACCGCGATAGATAGCAAAAAGGCCCGCAGATTGCGGGCCTTTTTGGTGACTTTGCCGTGAGTTACATCAACGCAGCATTGCACACTACCCGCCAGTCGGATAGTGCCACCACCAATTGTTCATCATTGTGTATGCTGCGTTGAACATGCTTACTTTGCCTATTGTCTCTGTTACATCCAAATGACCGTTAAATTACTGGCCACTTGGGCGTTAAATGCTTTTTGAGCGTTCAATTTAATGACATTAAATTTTGCTCATTCGGATTATAGAGAAACCAATTACGTTGAAAAAGTCAACACTGTTTGTTGTTTTTTTCTGCTTATGGGTTACCTGAAATATTGGCCACTCGTGGCAACTTAGAACCGATGTTGGCATAAATATGCATAAATCACGGTTGGGAGAATGATAGGGGTAGCTTACGGTAGTTAGGAATTTCTAGGCGATTATCAGCATTTGATACTTCGTTGAAGAGCTTTTTGCTTGATTAATCGTAAAGCCAACTAAGGGATAGGGTTGAAGAGTGACGGTGCCAGATTAGCTACCAGAATGGAGGCTAGAGGCTAAAGGCTAAAGATAGATAAGTAAACTATGGTGACGGCTATAACAGCTAAGCATCATAGATGCATAACTTTTCAATAGGCAGTATGACTGCCATGGCCAACTGCAGCTTGGGCTTTATCCACCTGTGCCTCAGGTATTGATTTGCGCTAATAGGCTGCTAAATTGACGCTTTTTAAGCGCAGATCCTTTACAATGAGCGCCATGATAACAGATACCTTACAGGCTGATTTACATAGCCACACAACGGCCTCAGATGGCCAGCTCAGCCCCGCTGAACTGGTTGCCCGGGCTATCTCTGCCGGCGTTGATATGCTGGCGATTACCGATCACGATACGGTGGCTGGGCTGACCGATGCTCATGCTTTCAACCTTACTCAACCTAAGCCTTTGACACTGATCAATGGGGTGGAAATTTCTACCCGTTGGAACAGTTTTGATATCCATGTGGTGGGGCTAAATCTGGATATTACCCATCCCGGCCTGCTGACATTTTTAGCTCATCAGCGTGAACTGCGTGAGCTGCGCGCGGTGGAAATTGGTGTTCGGCTCGCTAAAGCCGGCATTGAGGGCGCCTATGAAGGCGCTAGCGCGCTGGCCAATGGCGCAGCAATTAGCCGGGGGCATTTTGCCCGCTTTTTGGTTGAACAGGGGCATGCTGCTGATAATGCCGCAGTATTTAAGCGTTTTTTAGCCCGCGGAAAAACCGGTTATGTGCCTAATAACTGGGGCGATATTCCTAACGCCATCGATATAATCCATCAAGCTGGTGGTTTGGCGGTGATGGCGCACCCCAGTGCTTATAAGCTGTCGGCTAAATGGCTGAAACGATTACTGCGGCAATTTAAAGAAGCCGGAGGGGATGCCATGGAAGTGGTGATGGGGCAGCAGTCTCCCGATGACAGGGCAAATCTTGGCGCTTTGAGCCTACAAAAAGGATTAATGGCATCTGTTGGCAGCGATTTTCATTTCCCCGGCCGCTGGGTTGAGCTGGGACGCAATTTACACCGGCCCCAGGGATTGACCTGGGTCTGGGAATCAGAACAATGGGTGAAGAGAACATGAGTCAATTTTTCTATGTACATGAGGTTAATCCTCAGGTCCGTCTGATAAGTCAGGCGGTAAATATTCTTAAAGAAGGCGGTGTTATCGTCTATCCAACCGACTCTGGTTATGCCTTGGGCTGCATGATAGGTAACAAAGAAGCCATGGAGCGCATTGCGCGTATTCGTCATATCGGCCATGACCATAATTTTACCTTGATGTGCCGGGATCTGTCTGAGCTAGCCAATTATGCTCGGGTTGATAACCAGGCTTTCCGCTTGCTGAAATACTGCACCCCAGGTCCTTACACTTTTGTGTTTAAAGGCACCAAAGAAGTCCCACGTCGTTTGTTGAATGACAAGCGTAAAACCATTGGTATTCGGGTGACGGATAATGTGATCGCCCGGGATCTGCTCGATGCGCTGGGTGAGCCGCTGCTGTCTACCAGTCTGATTATGCCTGGCCATGATTTTACTGAATCAGATCCTGAGGCGATCCGCGATATGTTGGAGCATCAGGTCGATGCGATTTTGCACGGCGGTTATCTGGGTGAAAAACCGACAACTGTGGTGGATATGTCCGACGGTGATGTTGTGATTGTGCGCGAAGGCGCTGGGGATATTACCCCTTTTCAGTAACTAATCTGCTTGGTTTCTGGCCCTGATTACAGGTATAATCGCGCGTTTTGCGGTGATCTGCCTTGGTGCCGGTTACTGCCAGAGTGTTAATGGGGGCGCAGATGCAGGGTGGACAGCAGCTTTTACCTTTGGCTGTGGTACGCGGCGAGCCGATATCTGAGCTTCCTTCAGATCTTTTTATTCCCCCTGAGGCGCTGGAAGTGTTTCTGGAGGCCTTTGAAGGGCCACTAGATTTACTGCTGTATCTTATCCGCAAACAAAAGCTGGATGTGGTGGACTTACCCTTGCAGCAGATTGCGGCCCAGTACCTCGAATATATTGCGATGTTAACCGACGCCCGGGTAGAACTGGCAGCAGACTATCTGGTGATGGCGGCTACCTTGGCTGAAATTAAATCCCGTCTGCTGTTACCTAAGCTGGTTACAGACGATGAGGAAGAGCTTGATCCTAGAGCCATGCTGATCCAGCAGTTGAAGGCCTACGAGGTGATTAAATACGCCTCTGAGTCGCTGGATGAGTTGCCACGGCTGGAGCGGGATTATTTTCAGGCCAGCGCCATGGTGGCACCTGGGGTAAAGCCTAAGGTATTGCCACCGGATGTGTCGCTGGCTGATTTGGCCCGGGCTTTTGCCGGGGTACTCAAACGCATTGATGCCACCGCCAACCATGAGGTGAAGCGGGAAGTGTTGTCCACCCGGGAGCGGATGAGTCAGATTCTGGCCATGTTGGACCGGGAAAACTTTATTCCTTTTACCGCTTTGTTTACGGTAGAAGAGGGGCGACCTGGTGCAGTGGTAACATTTTTGGCACTGATGGAGCTGGTCAAGGAGCTGCTGGTGGAACTGTATCAGCGAGAGCCTCTGGCCATGATTTATGTCAAAGCGCGTTGATATCGGCGTACTTTTTCGGATTAAAGCATGCAAATCAATGTTGAGCAGCTAAAACAGCTGATTGAAGCTAGCCTGTTTGTTCAGGCCAAGCCCGTATCAGTCAAGGAGCTGAAAGACACAGTACTGTCGCCGTTCAATGTGTCGCGGGATCAGATCCGCGCCACAGTCGAAGCGTTGCAGCAGGACTATTTGCCGCGGGGCATCCAGCTGGTTCAGGTTGCCGGTGGATACCGTTTTCAGAGTCGGGAAGAATTAAGCCCGTATCTGCAGACCCTGTGGCAGGAAAAAGCGCCCAAATATTCCCGGGCCACGTTGGAAACACTGGCGGTAATTGCCTATCGGCAGCCGGTGACCCGAGGGGATATTGAGCAAGTCAGGGGGGTAGCGGTTGGTAGCCATACCATTAAAGTCCTGAGTGAACGTAATTGGATCCGTGTGGTGGGGCACAAAGAGGTGCCTGGCAGGCCAGCCCTGTATGCTACCACGGTGGAATTTTTATCCTATTTTGGCCTGGATACACTGGCGGACTTACCGCCATTGACAGATCCTGAGTCATTGGCTGCACTGTTTTCCAATCGGGAACAGGCGCCACAGCAGTTAGAAGAGTCTACTAATGAGTGAAAAATTGCAGAAAGTCTTGGCCCGAGCAGGCCATGGCTCCCGTCGTGAGATGGAGGCATGGATTGCTGCAGGACGAGTTAGTGTTGACGGAGAGATCGCCAGTCTGGGCGACCGTATTGAAGCCGATGCCAAAGTGCGGATTGATGGCCGCGTGGTATCGCTGAAATCTGCCGATGACATCATCTGTCGTGTGCTGGCTTACCACAAGCCGGAAGGTGAGATCTGTTCCCGTAAAGATCCTGATGGCCGACCAACCGTATTTGACCGTCTGCCACGGGTGCGTGATGCCCGCTGGGTGGCCGTAGGTCGTCTGGACATCAATACCTCAGGTCTGTTGCTGTTTACCTCTGACGGTGAACTGGCTAATCGCCTGATGCACCCATCTAATGAAGTCGAGCGTGAATACGCCGTGCGGACTTTTGGCGAAGTCAATGACGCCACAGTGCAGCGCCTGCGCAATGGCGTCATGCTGGAAGATGGCCCCGCCCAGTTTGATTACATCAAACCAGCCGGTGGTGAAGGCATGAACCAATGGTGGCATGTTGGTCTGCGTGAAGGTCGTAACCGTGAAGTGCGTCGTCTGTGGGAATCACAGGAAGTGCAGGTTAGCCGTCTGATCCGTGTGCGTTATGGCATGATCGAATTACCAACCAATCTGCCCCGCGGTGGTTGGATGGAGCTGTCGCTGGATCAGGTTAATTACCTGCGTCAGTTGGGCGGGCTGGATGAAGAAACCCGTACCGTATTGGCGGCGGATAAACACAGTGTTGCCCGTGCTAAAGTGCGTAGTGCTAAGATTAAGCGCGCCGTACGTAAACACAAGAGCACTTCTGGTAAGCCTCGTCAGAAGCCAAGTCGCCAGCGTGGCTAATCAATTTGATTTAATAAAAGGGTTGCTTCGGCAACCCTTTTTTATATCAGTAGCATTTCTGTGATGACCCCTCTCAACATTTGTATCAAGCCCTATATCCTGTATCAAATAAATTAAATTTCGATACCATAGCACGCTGTATTTACTTGAAATTGAATGAGGAATCTTAGTAATAAACGATGAAAGGAAAAAATTTATGATCATTGACTTAGATAAAGTAAAAATATGGGCTGAGTCAGATCTATTGGATAATGAGTTCGAGGAAATTGAAGATGATGATCCTGATGGGTTTGAACAGAAGATGTGGCAAATTTGTGATATCAGACAACTGTTGATATTTGCGTCGAATAGACAATCAACCAAAAGGAGCTATTTTGCAAAATTATTGGTAGAGAAGTTGTGCTGGATTTATTACAGTCATGGTTCATTACCATGGCATTTTAGTCGTAGAGGCGGTTTAATTTCTGCAAAAGACTTCAAAAATCAAGCATTATCACAGGCGGAAAAAATATATGAATACTGTGAGGTCATTGAAGAAATGAGGAACTCTAATTTGGATGAAATTAAGAAGCTTGCAAATCTGATATTGGATTTTAGACATGAATATTCATTGCTAGCATATGAAGACGTTCGTAAATTTAGACATAATTTAGCATCCACAGTAGAAGCTAATTTCCCTTCCAACATGTGAAGGTCGATGGAGCTCAAATTTCTGGGTCACACTTACTTACAGCGCACCGTGAGTTAATCGATGTAGAATTAATATCCTATTACAATGTGATTAATCTCTGTGTCTGACAGGTATTTTCATGTGGCGTAACATTATTTGACCACAGTTTTGGGTCATGCTGATAATAAGGCGAATTTTCGCGTCAATTGCTTGTTTATCACAAGTCACGTCAACCCAGTTAACGGTAAAAAATAATCACAGGAAAGGCGTTCTGTATTTGGCGCAGGAGTTATTTATCTGGTGAGACACTATTGTATCTTTATATCACCACTTCCCAACTGATGGCACCAATACTACAGGCCAGCAGCATCAGGCTGATACGCGGCCAGCCAGAGACTTTGATAGCCTGCCAGAGTAAAATGAATATTGGCAGGAGACTGAACTGTATTATATCGATAATGGCGGGTTGGCCATATGAAGGTGTCAGGGGATAAAGCAGCCCCAGCATAAAGGTGGCAAGCGCCAGTACAGTGAGCAGTAATGTCAGCATAACAATAAGACTTTAGAGATAACGAAATCCCCAACAAGTGGGGATTTTGTATTTAGGCTGGATGGTTACTCATCATCATCCATAAAATCGACAGCTGGCTTAGGCTTTTTACGCATTGGCGCATCACCGACATCGACACCGGTAATAAAGCGTTTGTCTCGTTTTGCCGCAGGCTTGGCGGTAGGGCGTTTGCCTTGGCGTTGTTGTGGAGCGGCTTTATTGCTGTGCTTAACCGGGCTCTTTTTCTTCGGCGCATCTTTCAGGCCGCTAAATTTGGGCGCTAATCCTTCTAATGCACTGAATTCAAATGTTTTACGTAAAAACACCTGCACTTTTTTAAAGTTCACCCAGTCTTTTGGTCCTACCAAGGATATGGCATCACCTTTCGCGCCTGCGCGGCCGGTACGGCCGATACGGTGAACATATTCTTCAGCATACTTGGGCATATCAAAGTTGACGACCAAAGAGACGTTAACCAGATCCAGTCCTCGACTTGCCACATCTGTGGTGACCAGAATTTGCTGCTGACCACGGCTGAAGCTATCCATGATTTGGTTACGGGCGCTTTGTTTCAGCTCGCCGCTTAACGCTGCGGTGCTGAACCCTTGTTCGGCCAATAATGTCGCCAGCCGGTCGGTATCACCACGGGTTGCGGTGAAAATAATGACCTGTTTATGTTGCTCGGTTTGCAGCAATTGCTGCAGTATCGCCTCTTTATGAGTCAGGTTATCGCACAGGAAAATACGTTGGGTAATATCAGCGTGCTCAGTATGACTGGCTCCGATAGCAATGTGTTCCGGCTGCTTCAGCAATTGTGCCGCAATATCATTGACTTCATCATGATCCAAGGTGGCTGAGAACATCAATGTCTGGCGGCGACGATGATCAGCCGCTTCATGGATGGCTTTAAGCTGAGGGGCAAAGCCCAAATCTAACATGCGGTCAGCTTCATCAAGGATCAGCAGTTCCAGTCCGTTCAGATACAGGTGATGTTGAAACAGATGATCGGTAATACGCCCTGGCGTACCGACAATAAAGTGTGGGTCTTTGGCTAAGGCTTTGGCCTGATCATTGAAGTTTTCTCCGCCAAGAATGGACACCGCGCGGTACTGGGTGTTCGCGATCAGTAATCGCAGCTGGCTGTAGACCTGATGTGCCAGTTCTCGGGTTGGCAGCAGGATCAATACCCGGGGATCTTTTTTCGATAAGGCTTTGGTGGAAATCACTCTTTGCATAGCTGGCAGCAGAAATGCCAAGGTTTTGCCGGACCCGGTTTTGGACGATGCCATCAAGTCTCGGCCGCTCAGGGCTACCGGAATCGCCTGCTCCTGGATTGGGGTTGGGGTGCTAATACCCATATGGTTAAGGCTGGCCTGCAGACGCTTGTCCAGGGAGAAATCGGTAAATTGCAAAGGTGTACTCCTGAAAAAATTGACCCGCTATTATAGCGCGTTTTCCCCGCTGGGCTATGGCTGGACTGGGCTAAATTTACCGCTTCGGCAAGCGGCATAGTCCTTCTGCCAAGGCTGTGGTATACATGGACGTCTGATAGCAAAACGGGAGACAAACAGTGGGCACAGAGCAGAAGTTAACCATAGGTGTGGCATTAGGCAGTGGTGCTGCTAAAGGCTGGGCTCATATTGGTGTGCTTAACGGTTTGGCCCAATTGGATATTTACCCAGATAAAGTGGCGGGGTGCTCAATTGGCGCCTTGGTGGGGGCGGCTTATGCCAATGGTCATCTAGCGGAGTTAGAACAGTGGGTGACAGGTTTTTCCCATTGGGATGTGCTGGGGTTAATGGATTTGAGCTGGCGCCGCAGTGGTTTGATTGGTGGTGAGCGAGTATTTAATGCATTGGAAAGCTATATCGGGGATTTAAAAATCGAGCAAATGAACCGGCCATTTACCGCCGTGGCAACGGATCTCTACTCCGGCCAGGAAATCTGGCTGACTAAAGGGGAATTACGCCACGCGGTGCGGGCATCGTGCTCTATTCCGGGAATACTGTCACCAGTACAGCAAGGTGACCGCTGGTTAGTGGATGGGGCGGTGGTTAATCCTGTTCCGGTATCGGTGGCTAAAGCCATGGGGGTTGATGTGGTAATTGCGGTGGATTTAAGTGGCGATCGGCGCCGACGCATTCAAGCCGTTCCAGTGCAATTAGTCAGTGAGTCACCGTCCATGTCTGAGCAGGTGGAGGCCGATGCCCATAAAGCAACGGGATTTATGGATTTGCTTGCCCGGGGGCGGGAATATATTACTGGGCTAAGCGATATTTTTGGCAGTCGTTCGCGCCATGATCCCGGCATGTTAGCCGTGATGTCCCAATCCATGGATATTTTAGAGCAACGCCATAAACGGGCTCGGTTGATGGGGGATCCACCGGATGTGTGTATTGTGCCTCAAGTCGGGGATATCGGTATGATGGAATTTCATCGCGCCGCCGAAGCAATTGATGCTGGCGCTCAAGCCGTATTGCAGGCAAGACACCAAATTGAAGCTGTACTCAATCGTTAACATCGCGTCAGTGTGCTAACAATCTTCTCCTGACCACAACACCCGGTTACGCAAAACGACGTATTTTATGCCAGTAACTGGGTGCAACTAAGTGCTGACTCACTTGTGATCTCAGTCCCATTCAGTGTCAAGTTTTTTACCGCATAAATTGGCAGAAATTTGCCGGTTTTACTTTTGAATTACCTTAGCATTTCCTGCTGGACTAGCGCCGAAAATGGCCTTGGTCAAGGGGCTTGTTTTCAATTTATGGAACGGTAGACACTAATCACTCATGCTTTGTTCTGTCCCGAAAAAAACTTGATCCAGATCAAAGTATTTCTGTGACGGTTGTCGCCTAATACGCAACATCTTGTGTCAGGTTGGAATTTAAGCACTATATATAGTGTGATGTTCTGACCATAGGTTGGAGAAAATTTACACCATGCCAGTTGTGATTAAGCGGGACGGTTTCCGTACCCCATTTGACGGTACCAGGATTCGGGACGCGGTAATTGCTGCCGCAAAATCAGCAGGGATCGAAGACGTTGAGTATGCACAAATGGTGGCTGACAACGTAAGTCAGGCTGTAACACAGCGTGATGAAGTTGAGATCCACAATCTGCAGGATCTGGTGGAAAACCAGCTGATGGAAGGCCCCTATAAGCAGGTGGCTCGACACTATATCGAATATCGTCACGATCGGGATGTCCGTCGTGAAGCAAGTAGCCGTCTGAACTTGGAAATCCGTGGTTTGGTTGAGCAGAGCGATGCCTCTATCCTCAATGAAAACGCCAACAAAGATTCCAAAGTGATCCCGACTCAGCGTGATCTGTTAGCCGGTATTGTTGCCAAGCATTATGCCAAGTGCCACATTCTGCCAAAAGATGTGGTACATGCCCATGAACGGGGTGAAATCCATTATCATGATCTGGATTACTCACCTTTCTTCCCGATGTTCAACTGTATGCTGATTGATCTTGGCGGCATGTTGACTCAGGGTTTTAAGATGGGCAACGCAGAGATTGAAACGCCAAAATCCATCTCGACTGCCACCGCAGTAACCGCGCAAATTATTGCTCAGGTTGCCAGCCATATTTATGGCGGCACGACCATCAACCGTATTGATGAAGTGCTGGCACCTTTTGTGAAGAAAAGCTACGACAAGCATCTGAAAATTGGTCAGGAATGGCAGATTGCAGATGCGCAGGCTTTTGCTAAAGCACAGACAGAAAAAGAGTGTTATGACGCGTTCCAGTCACTGGAATATGAAGTCAATACGCTGCATACCGCCAATGGCCAGACGCCTTTTGTGACCTTCGGCTTTGGCCTGGGGACCAGCTGGGAATCTCGTCTGATCCAGCAATCTATGATGAAAGTGCGTATTGGCGGTCTGGGTAAGAATCGTAAAACCGCAGTATTCCCGAAACTGGTATTTGCCATTCGAGATGGCATCAACCATAAGCAAGGTGACTGCAACTATGATATCAAGCAGTTGGCGCTTGAATGTGCCACCATGCGTATGTACCCGGATATCCTGAACTATGAGCAGGTTGAGCGCGTAACCGGGTCATTCAAAACCCCAATGGGTTGCCGCAGTTTCTTGGGTACTTACGAGGAAAATGGTGAGCTGATCCATGAAGGCCGTAACAACCTTGGTGTGGTGAGCTTGAACCTGCCACGTATTGCGCTGGAAGCCAAACATGATGAAGCAGAGTTCTTCCGTATTCTGGATGAGCGTCTGGCCATGGCTCGCAAAGCGTTGGATACCCGTATTGAGCGTCTGAAAGGCGTTAAAGCTCGCGTCGCGCCAATTTTGTATATGGAAGGCGCCTGTGGTGTACGTCTACAGCCAGATGATGAAGTGTCTGAGATCTTCAAAAATGGCCGTGCCTCTATCAGCCTGGGTTATATCGGTCTGCATGAAACCATCAATGCCTTGTATGGCACTGAGACCCATGTATTTGACAGTGATGTACTGCGTGAAAAAGCGGTTGCCATTGTTGCCCGCCTGAAAGCAGCGACTGACGCATGGAAAGAAGAGACCGGCTATGGCTTTAGCTTGTACAGCACCCCAAGTGAGAGTCTGTGTAGCCGTTTTGCTAAGCTGGATGCCAAAGAATTTGGTCTGGTTGATGGCGTGACAGATAAAGGTTACTACACCAACAGTTTCCACCTGGATGTGGAAAAGCAGGTGAACCCTTATGATAAGCTGGACTTTGAACAGCCTTATCCTGAGCTGGCCAATGGCGGTTTTATCTGTTACGGCGAATACCCTAACATGCAGCACAATGTTGAAGCATTGGAAGATGTGTGGGATTACAGCTATAGCCGCGTACCTTACTACGGGACTAACACCCCAATTGATGAGTGTTATGACTGTGGTTTCACCGGTGAATTCAGCTGTACCAGCAAAGGCTTTACTTGCCCTAAGTGTGGTAACCATGAGCCAAGCCGAGTCTCTGTGACCCGCCGTGTGTGTGGTTATCTGGGCAGCCCTGATGCTCGTCCGTTCAACCACGGCAAGCAGGAAGAAGTGAAGCGCCGGGTTAAGCACCTGTAATCACTGGCTGTGGAGACAAAAAGGCGCCTAGGGCGCCTTTTTTGCCGGAGAGGAAAATAACATGAATTACCATCAGTATTATCCCATTGACGTGGTCAATGGGCCGGGTACCCGGGCAACTCTATTTGTGTCCGGCTGTGAACACCAGTGCCGTGGCTGTTATAACCAGAGCACTTGGGATCCCCGCTCAGGTCATCTGTTTGATGAGGCGATGGCGGATATTATTATCCGTGATCTCAACGATACCCGGGTTAAGCGCCGGGGACTGTCTTTGTCCGGCGGTGATCCTCTGTTTCACGGTAATCTAGATGCGATCTTGGCACTGCTTACGCGAGTGCGGGCCGAATGTCCTGGCAAAGATGTCTGGATGTGGACTGGCTACACATTAGAAAATTTGACGCCTGCTCAGCAGCAAGTGATTGCATTAGTGGATGTGCTAGTGGATGGCAAATTTGAGCAATCATTGCACGACCCTTCCCTGTATTTCCGAGGCAGCAGTAATCAGCGCATTATTGAGCTGAAAACCCTGACTGAGGATAGCGGGCAGTAATCGGCATATGCTGATATAATGGCGCGATTCGCCGTCAGGCATAAAGAGGTTTATTAATGAATTTAAAACAGGAACTGCAGCAGCTGCATGACAAGCTGGATAAGTATCGCCGCAAATTAGCGGGTGCGGAGCAGCGTGGTGATGCTGCTATTATGATGCAGTTCAAACGCGAAATTGCCGCGATTACCAAGCGGATTGACAGTATTAAAGGGCAGCAAACCCGTTTGCTCGATAAAGAAGGCTACCAATTGTCCAGCATGTTCAAACGTGAACTGACCAAAGCTGAACAAGCGGATATGGGCCAGCTGAAAAAAACTGTTAAGGGTTTAGTTGTGGTACACCCAATGACCAAACAGGGCCGTCAAATGGGGCTAGAAAAAGTCACCGGTTTTGCACCAAAAGCATTTTAATTGATTGAATAGTAATCATTAGTTTGTATTTCTGCCTGCAATTTGCAGCGTCAGTTCAAAGGGGCTTCGGCCCCTTTTTTGATCTCGTTAGCAATCGATACAATTGGGTTTATCCGTCCTGTGGTTTTGTGATAGACACACCTTGATCCCAAGGCATTTAATTCAGACTATTCCGGTCGGATTAAAAAACACATAGAATACCGGGCTTGGTCGCTGCAAAAGTGTCCCGACTGGCTCCCACTGGTTGAGGCACAGGTATTAACGTATTAATAATTCATGGATGATTGTCAGTCTCAGGGAACTGAGAGCAGTCGAAAAGGTTTATTCATGTCGATAAAACATATCGCTACTTCAAAGCTGCCTACCCCATGGGGTATCTTTGCTATGCACGGCTTTGAAGATACCGAAACCGGTAAAGAGCATGTCGCGCTGACATTTGGTGAGCTCAATGCTGATGAGCCTATGCTGGGCCGGATCCATTCTGAATGTCTGACTGGTGACGCCCTGTTCAGCCTACGCTGTGACTGTGGCTTCCAGCTACAGACAGCCATGCAGAATGTCGCCGAAGCCGGTCAGGGTTTTATTTTGTATCTGCGTCAGGAAGGCCGAGGAATTGGTCTATTAAATAAGATCCGGGCCTATGCGTTGCAAGACGATGGCGCAAATACCGTAGAAGCAAACGAGCGACTGGGGTTTGCCCCAGATATGCGCCGTTATGACATGATCCAGCCTATGCTGTCATTCCTTGGTATCAACCGGGTGCGTCTGATGACCAATAACCCTCGTAAGGTCAATGCCATGAAAGAACTGGGCATTGAAGTGGTTGAGCGGGTACCGTTGCAGGTGGGTAAAAACCGTTATAACGAAGGCTATTTGAAGACAAAATCTACCCAATTGGGGCATTTGATGTCTGAGTATCACTTTACTGATAACGAGTAATCTTGCCTAAAACGGCTTGATAAGCATAAAAAAGCACTCATTTGAGTGCTTTTTTGTCTCTGCCGTGGGGTTAGCGTGTTCCCCACACTTGCGCATTGATCTGCTTAGTTGGATCCGATGCCGTGCGCTGCGGAGTCTTGCTCGCTTGAGGGCGACGTGGCGTTTGGGAAGACGTGGCATGATGGTCATTGTCGCGTCTGGGCGGGCGAGGCTGTTTAACGCCTTTGTGGCGTAGATAAAGTTGTTCCACTTTATCTCTGGCCCATTGTTGTTTACGCAGAAACTTCAGACTGGATTTGATGCTGGGATCATGGGTAAAGCAGAGAATATTGATGCGACTGCCTAACGCTTCCCAGCCCATGGCATCAACCAGCTCGGTGAGCAGTGTTTCCAGTTTTATACCATGTAGCGGGTTATTGGCCTGAGTCATATTGGTATGCTTGCGTGATAATGTCGAATAATGGCGGCAGTATATAGCGGAAAGGCCCGGAATACGAATCCGGGCCTTTCATCTCATGAATGTTGGCGGTGGTTACAGGATAAACGCGGCAACATTATCAGTCAGTTGGTTGGCGCGCTGTTTTAAGGCATCTCCCTGTGCCAACCCGGCGGTGGCCGTGTCGGTTATTTCATTGGTGACATCCTTAATTGCGACTGTGTTTTTCGTAATTTCAGCGGTTACCTGACTTTGCTGCTCTGCTGCGGTAGCGATGTGGGCTGCCATATCGGAAATAACCCCAATCGCGGCAGTGATCTCCTCCAGCGCGGCGGTGGCGGCATCGGCATCCCGGACACTGTTATCAGCTAGGTGTTGGCTTGACTGCATCAGGGTGACTGCTTGATTGGACGTTGTCTGCAGGGTTTCTATGGTAGTTTGAATTTCTTTGGTGGATTCTTGGGTGCGATAGGACAACACCCGCACTTCATCGGCGACCACGGCAAATCCTCGTCCTTGCTCGCCAGCTCGAGCCGCTTCAATGGCAGCATTCAGTGCCAGCAGGTTGGTTTGTTCGGCAATGCCCTGAATGGTGGACAATACACCACTGATGGCTTGGGCATGACAACTGAGCTCACCTATTACTTGGGTTGCCTGCTCGACCTGTTTGGCAAGCCCTTTGGTAGAGGTACTGCTTTGTACGACCAAAGATTTGCCATGCTGACTGCTACTGGCCGATTGAACCGCTGCCGCCGCCGCTTGCTCTGCATTACGGGCGATTTCATCTGTGGCGGATGCCATTTCTGTGACTGCCGTGGCCACCATATTGACTTCCTGCTGCTGGCGCTGCAGATCCGTCACTGAGCCATGGTTGCGGCTGACGCTTAGCTCTGCATCTTGCTGCAGTTCTTGCGATAGAACGCGGATATGGCTGATAAGTTGATGTTGGCTGCCAACAAAGCGGTTAAAACTTGCGGCCAGTTTGCCCACCTCATCATCTGTATTGACTGTGAGCCTGGCGGTGAGATCGCCACTGCCATCAGCAATATTCGCCAAAGCGCTACTGATATGATCTAACGGCTTGAGTAATCGGCTGATTAACAGATAAATAGCAGGAATACTGATAAGCATAGTGATGAGTGCAATCAGCATTTGGCTCAGTAGCATTTGGTGCAGTGGTGCTTCCAAAGCGTTTTGATCGAGGATCAGAATCAGCTCCCAGTCATTATCTGGCACCTGCTCGGCCCACACTAATTTTTCACTGTTATCTTCCTCAAGATGGATGTGGAGTAAATCTTGTCGCTGCCGGATTAACTGTGGCAGTCCGGTGGAGAGGTTATCATCAATATCACTGACTGGGTGCTGGGTTCGCGCCGGATCTTTATATGCCAATACGGTACCGTCCTTATGGATTAGGATGGCGTAGCCTTTTGCCGGCAGTTTCATATTGACGATGTTATCAATGATTTTCGCAATGGATAGGTCAGCCCCGATAACCCCATTTTTAACCGGTTGCGCGATAGTGGCGACCATGGTGCCGTAGGCTGCATCAATATAGGGCTTAGTCATGATTTGGTTAGCCGCAGATTCTGCCTGCTTGTACCAGATACGCGCTCTTGGATCATAACCACTGCGGTCAATGCCTGGATTGGAATCTGTCATTTGGCCCGTATTTGTGCCGAAATAAGTAAGTTGGAATTTGCCGGATGCTTTCGCTTGTTGCAGGCTGTTGAGGGGAGCGGTATTAATTTTTTTCGCCACGGAATTCATGATATCCCGTTTAGCGGCTAACCAATTACTGATTTGGTCAACATGTTGCGTACCAAGACGCTGAAGTTGGGTAAAACTACTGTGCAATAATTGATTTTTTTGGCTGTTATAACTGAGCCAAGAAAGCAAGGTAATAACTGTGATAAGGGCGATAGTAACTGCAGATATTATTTTTTGTTTGAGTGAGAGCTTCTTTATCATATGAATTCATCTTTGAATGGCTAAAATAGTTTATGACAGGATGACATTGCGTAGGATATGAATATCCAAGAAGTATTCTGCAACTTGCTAAAACAATCTTTAGCATAATGACATAGATAAACTGTATTTCAAGCCGCGATAATATTCATGTTGCTAACAAAAAATTCATGTGACAAAAATAAAATGCCATTGAATTGTTAATTTTTCTCGTTGTTTATCTTAAATGTTAATTGTATTTAATTATTTGCTTATATTGCTGGTGGGAATTTGTATTTGACATTATGGCGTTAAAAACGCCTTCTCACGCGCCATTCAGGCAATAATGATAAAGCTATTTAAGGGTTATTTATAAATTGATAGCAGTCACATGAGTCAAGATAAACACTATAAATAAAAAAAGAATTGTTAGTTAAAAGGTGATAGCAACAAGCGGGGAAAATAATTTTATATATTCAGTTGCTTTAAATTTATCCAGCCACCCTGTTTCTAGGTGATTAATTGCCGTCTTTGCGGTGAACTTATTTTATTCCTTCATATGCTGAACTCACACAATGAACTCGAGTTATAAACCTAGGTTATAAACTTACGCTAGAAGCCATAACTTTACGATTAATAGCTTATAGGACTAAATAGCTTATAACGTTAAGCCCCTTATAACATTAAGTCCCTTTGCATCCAGATACGCTAATCGTGTGATGAATATAGTGGCGATAACCCCGGTAGTCCTTCCTTGTAACCAAAACAATAATCCCATCAATGGCTGATGGAATTATTGTTTGTACGCTTGACTCATCGCACTCTGGAGAGCGAGGTCAGTTAACGGGAATGATTGGGAAGCTGATTGACAAAATCAATAATCAGTTTGGCGATCGCCACAGGTTTTTCCTCTACGGAAAAATGGCCGGCATCAAGCAGATGGACTTCAGCTTTGGGCACATCGCGCAGATAAGCCGTCGCGCCGGGGAATATAAAGGCGGGATCGCGCTTACCCCAAACAATCAATGTCGGTGGCTGTTGTTGGCGCAGAAATGTCTGCCATTTGGGGTAAGCATCAATGTTGCTTTGGTAGTCCTGAAACAGCTGAACCTGAATATTGCGCTGCTCTGGCGTGGCAAGATGATACAGATCATGGCTCCAACTATCTGGACTCATAATCTCCTTTCTGTCTTGTACATCACGCAGGTACTGGGTATTAATCACGCCTTGTGGACCTGTAACGCGGTAAAGCTTTTGCACCATTGCCGGGCTTCTATCCTCAGCCGCACGCCGGAAAAATGCCTGTCGTTTGGCTGTCAGTCCATCCAGATAAGCATTGGCATTTTGTACTATCAGCCCTGATAAGCGCTCCGGCTGCATCATCATGAGGCGAAAACCGACGGGGGCGCCGAAATCTTGCATATAAAGAATATAGTGTTTCAACTCCAGCGCCTTTGTCATGGCGGCCATGGTTTCGGCTAACAGATCAAAACTGTAGCGGGTGGTATCGGGATTGGGTTTATCACTGTAACCCGAGCCCAGATTATCCGGGGCAATAATATGGAAATGGCCGGATAGCAACGGAATTAACTCCCGATAAGCATGGGAAGATGCCGGATATCCGTGCAGCAGTAACAGGGTTGGCCGACTGGGATCACCGGCTTCGCGGTAAAATACTTGGTAACCGTTGGCTTCAATGCTGCGGTAATAGGTTTTTTGCGGCCATTGCGCTTGCTGTGCTTGCGCTTGCGTTTTGGGGAATAGGGATAATAACAGTGTCAGGCTCATCAACAGTAGGGCTGGCAGTAATGAAATCTGCATGGCATTCACTCCCGGGTGGATGGTGGGATGCCCGTATTCGGCAATGCACTGGCGCGCATGTCTGCCTTATCTGGCAGATTGACAGAATGTTACGCCTAGATGGGAATCGGACAATGCTATATGACCGGAGCAGAGCTGAATAACTGTCAGGGGCGGTTGACCTTTCGTGATTAAATTTTGTGCGAGATAAAAGCGCTTTCATCGCGGTGAGTGGTTTGCCGCCTAGTTATGTTAAGCAATAACCGCTCAACAAAGCATAAACCGCTTTTAGCCGAACCCGTCGGGCAGTCTTTAAGGCACCTTGCTACTGCGTTATCGGCTTATCAGGTAGCGCATACTACCTATCAAAGACTCTGTCTGGTATAAAGCATTCTCAAATCGCTGCCAAAACAAACTTGACTAGACAGAAGGCAAATAAAGCTAACTTATTGAAGTGAGTTTAACGGAAACCGGGCCTAACTTGGATTGGTGGAAATCTAAATGATGGCGCTATTCAGTCAGAAAACTGATAAAAATTAAGCCTGATAATGGACTTTATGTCATAATACCCGCCATTTGTGTTCATCAACCGGTAAAAGCTTTGATTCAATCTTACAACGTTACTATGCAATTTGGCGCCAAGCCACTGTTTGAAAACATTTCTGTTAAGTTCGGCGGCGGTAACCGCTACGGTCTTATTGGTGCCAATGGCTGCGGTAAGTCCACCTTTATGAAAATCTTAAGTGGTGAACTGGAACCAACCGGTGGCAATGTGTCCTTGGACACCAATGAACGTTTGGGTAAGTTGAACCAGGATCAGTTTGCCTATGAAGAGTTCAGTGTCATCGATACTGTGATCATGGGGCACAAAGAACTGTGGGCCGTGAAGCAGGAACGTGACCGGATTTACTCTTTGCCAGAAATGAGCGAAGAAGACGGCATTAAAGTGGCTGAGCTGGAAATGGAATTTGCGGAAATGGACGGTTATACCGCCGAAAGCCGCGCCGGTGAACTGCTGCTGGGTGTTGGTATCCCGCTGGAACAGCATTTTGGCCCTATGAGCGAAGTGGCTCCAGGCTGGAAACTGCGTGTGCTGCTGGCACAGGCGCTGTTCTCTGATCCAGACGTACTGCTGCTGGACGAACCAACCAACAACTTGGACATTGATACCATTCGCTGGTTGCAAGATATGCTGAACCAGCGTAACAGCACCATGATTGTTATTTCCCACGACCGTTACTTCCTTAACTCTGTATGTACCCATATGGCGGATCTGGATTACGGTGAGCTGCGTATTTACCCAGGCAACTACGACGAGTATATGACGGCGGCGACTCAGGCCCGTGAACGTCTGCTGGCCGATAATGCCAAGAAGAAAGCACAGATTGCTGAGCTGCAGACCTTCGTATCTCGCTTCTCGGCTAACGCATCTAAAGCTAAGCAGGCCACATCTCGTGCCAAGCAGATCGACAAGATCAAACTGGATGAAATTAAAGCCTCTAGCCGGGTTAACCCATATATCCGCTTTGAGCAAGAGAAGAAGCTGTTCCGTAACGCCTTGGTGGTAGAGAACCTGACCAAAGGCTTTGATGGTGAAGCCCTGTTCAAGGACTTTAACTTAATTGCTGAAGTGGGTGAGCGGATTGCAATTTTGGGTGAAAACGGTGCCGGTAAAACGACCATGGTACGCACCCTGATCCATGAACTGCCACAGGATGAAGGGACTATCCAATGGTCTGAAAACTCCAGCATCGGTTATTACGCTCAGGATCACGCCAGTGATTTTGAAGCCGATATGACGGTATTTGACTGGATGAGCCAGTGGAAAAAAGAAGGTGATGACGAGCAGGCCGTTCGCGGTATTCTTGGTCGTATGCTGTTCGGCGCAGATGATATTAAAAAATCGGTCAAAGTACTGTCCGGTGGTGAGCAAGGTCGTATGCTGTTTGGCAAGATGATCATGCAAAAGCCAAATATTCTGGTGATGGATGAACCAACCAACCACTTGGATATGGAATCAATCGAATCGCTGAACAATGCGCTGGAAATGTACGAAGGCACCTTGTTCTTCGTCTCCCATGACCGGGCATTTGTATCGTCTCTGGCTAACCGCATTATTGAAATCACGGCTGATGGTGTGACTGATTTCAAAGGTACCTATGACGAGTTCCTGCGCAGCAAAGGGATTGAAGATTAATCCGCCGCGATTAATCTTGGCTAACTGTTGCCACTGAATATATAAGCCCGCTGATTGCGGGCTTTTTTATTGCTGTTTTTCGGGGCTTTTCATACTTGCTGTAACTCATTTCTTGGCAATAATGAGTTAGATTATTTACTTTATCTAAGTGGTCAGCTATTAAAAAGTAACGATAACACTTTGTTAAGGTTCGAGGAACGCAATACTGAAACTCCCTTATACCACCTTAAAACTAAATGTAACGTATAGTAAAATGCTAGGCGCTGCGAATCACTCTTAAATTGTTTGTTATACGCGCACTACTTCTTGCCTAGTCCTAACTGATGAATCATAAGAGGTAGAACTTCTTCGGCAACAACCGATGACAATTTGCCAATGTGTTCAGGTAAAATTTGCTCTCCTTCTTTAAGCCCTATTTCCTCAAAAGCCTTTTGTACGGCAATATCAATAACTCGTGTTCTTTCTTGCTCTGAGTGTAACTTCAAGTGCGCTGGAATTATTGATGCCATTGCGTTTTCAATAGATCCGTTAGGAATAGCTTTATAATCATAAGCATCTTTGATTTCGGTAATAGAAAGATCTAATTCAACGTCTAGGTCAACCAATTCTGTTCCAGATACAGGGTCAATTGCGTATTGGTGATTAAACGACTCACCTTGATACCCTTGACCAAGGCAACCAACAACTCTTTGAACACTAAAGTATTCTGCATAGAACGTGATTAAGCCTGTTTTCTGATCACCTCGTACTGCAACGCAGTGCAATGGAACTCCTGAAGGGCGGTTAAGGATAAGATCCCGAACATAGTAATACATGCCTATGCACCTCGGTCAGTTTGGGCGTAATATAGAACCATAAATCGCTTCTTGTGGAGGGTTTTATGATGAACATGTCAGAAATGAGCTTTATAGATTGGCAACGTCAATTTCATTCAGAAAATGCCTGTCTTGATTACCTGAAAATGCAGCGATGGCCGGATGGATTTATCTGCCCTAAATGTGGTCATCGTCAAGCCTATCAAATCCATACCCGTGAGCTTTATGAATGCTGTCAGTGCCATAAGCAAACATCCGTGACATCTGACACGCTGTTTCACGGCACGCATATCCCGCTGTCTAAATGGTTTACGGCCATTTATTTTATAGGGTCAGACAAAGGCGGAATATCAGCATTACGGCTCAAAAAGCTCATTGAAGTTAACTGGCGAACGGCAAGGTTGATACTGAAAAAATTGCGTATCGCAATGGGGCACAGAGACAGACTGTATTGGTTATCTGGCAACATAGAATTGGATGATTGCTTGGTTGGCGGCAAACAAAAAGGTAAACGTGGTCGAGGCGCGGCAGGGAAAACACCGATAATTGTGGCCGTTGAAACCCAAGGTGAACGAGCCGGCTATATTGCCATGCAGGCTGTTAACCGTATCAGCCACCAAAGTGTCGAGCAATTTGTGCAAGCGCATATTCTCCCCAATCAATATGTTCGCTCAGATGGGCTACGTGCATTGACTATCATTGATAAAACCCAGCATCACGAAGCCAGAGTGACGCCGAAAGAATTGGTTGATGAGTGGCTCCCGTGGGTACATATCGCCATTAGCAACCTGAAAACATTTATTCAGGGCACATTCCACGGAATATCCAAAAAATATGTACAGGAATACCTCAATGAGTTCATTTATCGTTTTAATCGCAGAAGAATAGAAAAACAAATTCCTATGCGGTTGTTAAATATAGCTATTTTTCATTCACCTATGAACTCATGCTGAGCAAAGTGCATAGGCATGTAGTAATAACCAAAACAAGCCTCAGCATTTTGGTCTGTCAAATACGCAATAGCGTGTTGGCAAACAGCTGTTGACTGTTTAGCGTCGCTAATAACAGCTAATGCAGACTTTACAATAGAGCGTCCAGCATCATGACCTCCAAAACTTAGGTTAAACTCCATCATTCCAGGGCTATATGTAGATTTAATTTGGGGGTTATCTAAAAATGAATCAACATTTGCATTGGGGTACTTTCGAGCAACACCTTTTAGCATTCCTTTTGCTTCTTGAACTGTTCTAGCTTGAATCGAAATGTGAACTTTGCCATCTACGATATTTTCACTATATTGAGGTTTTGGTAGAGCCATGCTTCCATCGTGCTCAAGGACAATTTCGTTGCCATCAGTCATACCAAATTTTTGACGAGGAGCATTTCCTCGTTCTCTTGAAATTCTAAAAAATAGACTCAATGGGTTTAACTGCTTTGCCAGTTCATTTTCCCATGTATCACCAGATTTGTTATTGCACGTATTACAGATGAAACCAGTGACTTTCTTTCGTCCTCCGATTGCATTGGGAATAATATGTTCTTTAGTATCATTGTCTTGTGTGATTAGTTGTCCACACAGCGCACAATTTGCAGCCATTTTATACCACCATTATTATTAATTTTCGCAAAGCGTATAACGCCAACTTAAGCTGCGCCGTATGCATCGGCTTGAAGTTTTTGTTAAGTGGCTGGACTCAGCAGCTTGAGACTCTTTGCCAGATTTCACCGATAATAACGTCAGCTTGTTCACGTGAAACATGCATGAATTTTGAGGCCTCAGCTTCTGTTACGTTGAACGAGTAATTATGAACAGCCTTGTTTCTAAGCGTTCTTAGCTCTCTAACGATTGAGTAAGTGTCAGATGAAATAATTTCTTGATTAACTAGTGATTTTAATATGCCACTTAATGCTATTACCTTCCCTTTCTTATCAGGGTGCAGCAACTTATAACTGGAAGTAATTGAATTTTCCAGAGCTATCCAAGACTCCAGAATTGCAGCTCTTGGAGATGTTTTCTTAACTTGCTCAAGATAAAAATCTTCTTCTTTATCATGTTCAATATGCTGTGATGCTTCACTCTTTACCGCATCAGATTGAACCTGTAACTTATCAAGCTTTTTGTTAAATTCAACTTCCATGTTTCCATACTTCAATCTCGATAACTGAGGAAGAATTTCAAAGATTGGTTTTTTTAGAATAAAGGCTAACGAGATTGTTGTTACCGGCCAAGCCAATATTTCAAGAATCTTTGTAAAATGTTCCATGTTACTCCAATGGATATTGAGAGCCACTTAGCAGTGTATTACCCGGACTTTTCGTTAAATCCTGAACAAAATCAAGGTTTAAAATCATAGAATGTATAAATTAATTCAATTTATACAGTAACTTACCAGCAAGAATTACCACAATCTATGGGAATATCTTCAAAACAAAGCAAAACTCGTATTACCTGAGCTACCCAATGACGTGGTATGTAAATCAGTTAATCTTTAATATTCCATTGATTCAATAAGTTATAGAAATGCTAAAAAACAAACTGAGAATGAATTCACAATTTTAGGGTTCGTTTTTTGGCATTTTTCAAACACCCCCCATTATGGCTGTATATAAATACAGTTTTTAATCATTCTTATGCCATTATCTCAATTTATCGAGTCAAGGTGTCCGCGAATTTAACCCAGAATTGAGGAGGGCGGAGTTGTAACTTACAAATGGAACAGGTTTTCCTTTATTGGATATGACAATTTATTTCCATCACAAAAGCATCCCGTAGATATGGGAAATCAAGAGATTGAGCAATTTCTTTCCAGTCTTGCTAACATCAGACATGTGAGTCGTGCCACACAAAACTAAGCTTTATGTACTTTGGTCTTTCACATTAGTTCATGTATGGCAAATATAAATTGAAGAGTAAGAATGACGCTCAGTTCGTAACTGACTCAGGGGCAAAAACGTGTTAGATTTTTTTGCTCTAAAGGAAAAACACTCAGCAAACTGAGATTGCCGAGTGTAGTAAATCATGTTGATGAAATTGTTATGCGTTTACGCCTATGTTTGAGACGATATTTTTAAAGAAAATAAAAAATTAATATTTTCCTCTTTAGCATATAAATATATTATTTAAAAGTGACCTTCATTTTCTTTCCATCAGAAATCCTTGTAAAGGTGCCTGTAAACATCTTATTTATTTTTTTAATTTGCCACTCAGCTGTATACTCCCAATCATTGTTTGCATCGTCATAATAGGCTTCTTTAAAAAATAAATTGTCTTTTGTAACGCCGTGACTTTTATGTAACTCAATTGGTAAATTATATCTATCATACCAATAAACCCACCTACCATTATGGGAATGTAAGATAGTTATCGGGTATTTATTGTCAATTTTTCCATGAAACACTTTATAATGTGTTTTAATTGATGATAATTTATATTTCTGATTAGATAAATACTTCTTTCCTTCGGCACTCAAATAAGGCTGTAATTCTTTAAAAGAGAACTTGCTAACAAAATCACCTATTTCATCAAGCGCCCTTAATGCATGATTTGAACACCGTTCATGTACTATAGTTAACATATCGTTCGAAAGGGAAAACGAAGTGCCCTCATCAACTTTGTTATAGTATTCTTTATCATCCTTCATGTTATCATAACAATACTTATACATAGAGTACTCTTCGCTAACTTCTTCAGGATCATCCTCCTTTGGTATATCTTGTATATATGGCTCAATTCTTTTTAGATTTACTGATCTTATTTTATTTTCAAGTTGCATTATCCCATTAGGAGAAAGTAAATCTATTAACGTGATCAATTGACCACTATAAGCATCAAATACAAACGTGTTGCTAAAACCCTCACAATAAGCACCGCAACCATCTCCTGAAATAGACACCTCTATATAGTTCTTATTTTCTTTTATTCCCGGTTCATAAAATTCGTAGATTCTGCTATGACTTTCTGTATTCCGAAAAGGACTTAATGACTTATTTGAAAAGTCTTTTTCTTTTAAGGGGCGATTAAAAAAACTATATTGTAAAAATATATTTATATTAGCTGCACTTTGAGGGTATTTATCAGAATAAATAAAAGGAAAGTCAGAATATGAAAAGGCCGGATTTTTTAGGTTTTTCATATTAAAATTATTTGCTGAAGCCATGAACGGGATAAATAATATAAAACTGAATTTTAACATTTTGGAAACCAGTAGTTTCATTACAACCTCTATTATGTATAACGCCGCGCTCAACCGTAGACAAAAGTGACGCTTTTGGCAGTCGGTTTCAGCGCCTTATTATGGCTGTGAGCTGACAATTACATCAACCCCATAATTGAAACTCAAGATCAAGCCTCTCAATTAGAGATGGAATGTCTTCAGTCTTTTTTACGATTAACATACAATCTTCTAGCCTGAACACGCCGGAGTATGAGCCGCCTTTACTTTCTATTGGAATATCGAGAAGTATCATTTTATCTTCGTTAACCATAAATTGAAGCGTATTATTTTCTTCGTCAATAATCCCAAAGAAATTTCTTGGCATGTGTAATACACAATCCATACTATGCAATATTTCTTCTAGGCTAGATTCTTTAGCATCATTTGATTCAAGAACTTTATCTTCACAATAATCACAGAAGAAAACGCTATATGTCATTCAATATCTCCCAGAGCGCCATAACGCTCAAATCAGCGGCGCGCGTTAGCGCGGCCAACCATAAAGTGGCAATGTTGCCTTTGCTTGTTATAGGCTTCGCTCACAATTTACTTTCGTATGGTTCAAAATCAGCAAATTCGTAGATGTTTTTGACATATTCTTTGCCATTGAGATCGCGTGCATAAGCCTGAACCTCTAACTGCTTATTGGGTGCAATGTATATGTCAGTTCTTAGCTCCGCAATTACTGACGCTTCCAATTCATGCTGAGTAAGAAGCTTTGGCAGCCATTTTTTATAATATTCAATACTTTTAGTGATTCGTTTGCTGAATAAATGAGCTATCTTGTTTTCTGGATATAGCCAATAAATAGAAATTTTTTCACCTTTGGCTTTAACCGCTAACTCTTTGAGCTCTTGAAATACAAGCTCACCATCTACGCAGTTCTCAAAGCTCACATATGAGTGGCTTAGATTATGTGATAGTGATTTGATGTTCTTCAATTTCATGATTATGTATAACAGTGCATTATCCGGACTTCTTGTTAAACCCTAAATAAGATCAGAGTGAGAAGTCATAAGATGAGTCATTTAATTAATACATAATGTTACCAGTAAGTATTACCGCAATCTAAGCGAATTTATTCAAAACAAAGCGAGACTCGCATTATTTGAGCCAATAGATGGCGCAGTCTGTAAGTTTCATTAGTTTTTCTATGGCAGATTTGTTCAAAGGAGGAAGAATGTCGTTCAGCTTATAACTTACTCAGTGGGAAAAATATTTTAAAAATTTCATGACCTTAAACATATCCGCATACAGATAAAAATAGACACTAAGGTATTGGTTTATATAGTCTTAGGTTGAATGCTAACCGTTTTTCCGTGCAAGGAGGCAGTATGGCGGGGATTAAGACAATAACATCGCGGCAGTGGCTGCGTTGGTTGCCGGTATTGAGTTACTTGTGGTTGGTGGGCACCTTGGTTGTGGGTGGGGCAATGTATCCGGGCTACAGCCATTGGGGACAATATATGAGTGAGCTTGGTGCGAACGGTGCCCCCCATCAGTTGTGGGTGAATTACCTCGGCTTTATACCAACAGAAGTTTTGTTGTTACTGTTTTTGCAGCAGGTATTGCTGCATGCCCCGGGCGCACAAGTGGGAGCACAACAAGGTTATGGCGTGCGCCTTGGTATTGGCTTGTTGGGGATTTATGCCTTATTGCTGATCGCCGCGAGTATTTGGACCTGTGATTTCGAATGCCGCCCGGTGCAGGGAGCCAGTTTTAGCCATGGTTTGCATATTACTTTGGGCACATTTGCCTATCTTGCAGGGTTAGCCGGTGTGTTAGTGCTAGCTCTGGCTAGTCGCCGCTGGCCGGGGGGATTTATGTTGATGTGCTCTGGTGTAATAACGGTGATATTGGTCTTTGGCTTGCTGATGAATTTAAATCCTCAATTACCCGCCGTAGGAGCGATGCAGCGGCTGATGGAAAGCTTGCTGTATCTCTGGTTTATTTTGTTGGGGTATCAGTTATCCCGTATGCCACAGCGGGGCTTATAGGTAAGCATCTGTTTGCGGTGAAGGCTAGCGTGGCAGATATAGCGAAAAAAACATGGACAAATAAAAAGCCTCCTATCAGAGCAACCTGAGGAAAGGAGGCTTTTGCTTTTAAACGAACTTTGCTGGCAGCATAGGTCGTCTCGCCTATTATGCGCCTGCCCTTGCAGGGCTGCTACTGTTGATTTCCCTATCTTTTTTCATGCTGCGGTTAACACGAATATTAAGATAATATGTCCTGTCAGTCGTAAGGGATTTACCACTGACAGGTTGCACAACTTAAGTTATTTTTTCGCGTGTTTTTTCAAGAATTGCAGCACTTCCTGCTGTTCATCGGCGGTCAGACCTGCCCGTGGGAACATACTGCGGGTAATACCCTGCCATTGCTGATAGGTGTAGTCAGTCGGGGCGGGCGCTGCGTGACACAAAGTACAGGAGTTATAGAAGAGTTTCTCCCCTTTAGACTGCTGTTGTTTATGACCGCCGCTAACCGCCTTGATTGCCGGGCCAAGACCCAGATTATCGATATTGTATGGCTTCGGTAGCGTTTCAATCACTGGCGGCTGGTAAGCCTGGTTTGGTGATTCAGGGTCGTTACACTTGCGCATATATGCCAGACAGGTGTTGGCGGTTGTCCCTTGGCTTAAGCCACTGGATGGTTTGGCTGAGGTCAGGATATTCACTGCACCTGAGTTACAGCGGCCTTTGCTGTCTTTTTGCAGCCAAGCACCTTCGTGAATATAAATCACGCCGGGCATCACATCATCAGCCAGTTTGGCACCGGCCAGCAGTGCTCCGCGGTCATTATAAACTTCTACTAGATCCCCATCTTTAATGCCGCGCACTTTGGCATCATTATGGTTGATGCGGACAAACTGCCGACCATCCACACATTCGTACTCATTGACATCCGCATTGGCCATTTGGGAGTGCAGACGCATCCAAGGGTGTGGACTCAGTACGTGCAATTGCCCTGGATCTGCGTTGCCTAACCATTCAGTAGGCACCAGCCATTGTGGCATTGGTGGACAGTCGGGGATGTTGAACCCGGCGATGGTTTCACTGTACATCTCGATCTTGCCTGATGGGGTGTGCAGCGGATGCTTTTCTGGATCCTGATAAAACTCACCATGACGGACAAATTTGTCAGCCGCTTCAGGGGTTTTTAGGAAGGTGATACCATTTTTCCAGAATGTATCAAAGTCATCAGTGGCATCTGAGGCAGCATAGGCATCCCGCAGATGCTGCATATAGGTTTTGCCTTCGGTGTAGTCATCCTGCACATTGAACATAAATGCCAGGCTGGAGAAGATATCATAGTCATTCAAGCTGTCGCCGAGTGGCTTGACTACCTGCTTCATGGCGTAAATTTTATTGTTGGAATAAGTGCCGCCGGAGGTAATGTCATTACGCTCCAAACTGGTGGTACTGGCCAACACAATATCGGCATAGCGCGCCGAAGCACACCACCAAGCATCCTGACAGATAATGGTATCAACGTGTTGGTTCAGCGCGTCGATCAACTCATTGGTGTTTTGCTGGTGGGATAGCAGGTTGTTACCCGCGGTATAAATCAGTTTTGCCGCTTTAGGGAAGGTCAGGTTCTGACCATCACGGGTATAAGATGCGCCCGGGTTTTTCAGCATCTCAGAAATCAATACAACAGGGCAGCGGGCAGCGATAGGGTTGCGGCCTTGTGACAGACCCACCGGCATTTTTTTGCCAGAAACAGGCATGCCGCCGTTACCATAGTGCCAGCTGAAGCCAAAGCCTTCGCCTGGTTTACCGATTTTACCGGCCATCGCAGCAAAGTTGATGATGGACCAGTGGATCATTTCCCCGTGTTGGGCGCGTTGTACTGCCCAGCCGGCACAGATTTGGGTGCGTTTTTTCACCACAAGATTGGCCAGTTCACGGATTTTTTCTGCTGGAATACCGGTAATTTTTGCCGCCCATTCTGGGGTCTTGGCGGTGTAATCATCTTTACCGATCAGGTAGTTGATGTATTTATCCCAACCGACAGTGTATTTTTCCAGATATTGCTTGTCGTACTGATTGGTTTTGTACAGGTGGTACGACATGGCGGTAAACAGGGCGGTATCCGTATTCGGGCGGATATGCACCATTTCACTGCCTAAGCCTTTATCTGTTTCGGTTTGTTGTGGGTTGATGGAGATAAACTTGATGCCACGTTTAGCAAATTCTTCCCAGTGCTTGTGCATGGAATGATCGGCTACCCGGAATTCTACCCGGTTGGTTTTGAAAGGATCGCAACCTACTATCAGCATGACTTCGGTGTTGTCTTCTATGACCTGCCAAGCAGTTTGTGGGGAGTAAACTTCCAAATCGCCGACAATGTGCGGCAGGATAACTTCAGATGCACCGGCACTGTAGTCACCGGAGCAGGCACTTTGTCCGCCAATCAGGTTAAAGAACCGGCCTTGCAGTGTTTGTGGGCGGTTTAGACCCGCATGGGACCAGCCATCATATGAGGCACTGAATACCCCTTCATTGCCATATTTACTGATAGTTTTGGCAATGGCCAATGCGGTCAGCGCAATGGCTGTGTTCCAGTCCACCCGGACAAAAGGTTCTTTACCGCGCAGATGTGGCTTAGTATCGCCTTGAGGATCAGCAAGATAAGATTTACGCACCATAGGGTAAAGTACCCGGGTGTCGCTGTAAGTGCGGCTGATGATGCCTTCCAGCAGCATTTTAGTCGGAAATGGGTCCACATCATTGAGTGGTTGAACCCCGACCAGTTTGCCTTCCTTCACAATGGCATTGAATGGGCCATAGTGGGTGGCATGGGGAATAACTTGGGTGTCGTCTGCAAAGACTTTACCGGCAGGAAACAGGGTTAACCCCTGGGCGGCAACGGCGCTGGCCAATGCCGATTTGAGAAAATCACGTCTTGATAATGGCATCTTGGTTATTCCATTCTTAGGCGGAACACAATACATACGTCAGCTGCGCTGGGGGCAATGTGCTATCAGTATGTGCTAATGCTTGGCACACTACTCTGATGGCGTATTCCCTGTAAACAGGGCGCTCGGTGTCACTTTTCACTACGTTTTTAAAACTTGGTTAATCTTGCCTGCATCCGTGTTTCAGGATTTTTGAATAAAGTTGAATAATGCGTTCTTCACTTGCTATTGACAACCCCTTAGCTAGCTTGCTTTGCATGGTGATTTAGCTGTCACTAAATAAATTGTTGTTAACAAAGAATTTGCTTTTTAATGCTGCAATATGTTCATTTAGCTGCTGGCACCTTAACCATAAAAAAAATGTGGGATTAACCATGCTTCATGACAGTGTTAAGCGGCATTTAACAACCGTACCCCATCGCCGCTTCACAATTGAAAAGTCAGCACTTTCTCTTTTAGCCAGCGAAACAGTCTTGCTGTACAAAAAAGAGACTATTCCCTGAGCAATTTTTAACATAAGTTACCACTTGTGACCATCTGTGCTTTTCATGTGGTCGGGATAAAGGTATTTTCCTGCCTGACACACCCGATCGGGTGCTGATTGAAATGAGGTATTTGGTGTATGGAGTTCTTGGCAGATCCACATTTATGGATAGGTCTGATCACCCTGATTATTCTAGAAATTGTGCTGGGGATAGATAACCTGGTATTTGTTGCTATTCTGGTGAAAAAATTACCGCCAGCTCAACGGGATAAAGCCCGGATTTTGGGGCTGTCACTGGCACTGTTGCTACGGTTATGTCTGTTGACGGCTGTGTCTTGGTTGGTGACGCTGACTACTCCGCTATTCAGTGTGGGGGAATTGTCATTCTCTGCCCGGGATTTGATTTTAATGGGCGGGGGGATCTTCTTGCTGGCGAAAGCCACTATGGAACTGCATGACAGATTAGAAGGAGAGCAGCAGGCCAGCGCCGGGCGTGGCGTGTATGCCAGCATGGGGGTGATCATTGTCCAAATATTGGCATTAGATGCGGTATTTAGCTTGGACTCAATTATTACCGCTGTGGGTATGGTGGATAATCTGGCGGTAATGATGATGGCGGTGATCATTGCCATGATGATTATGCTGGTGGCGTCCAAGAGTATTACTGAATTTGTGAATGAGCACCCTACCGTCGTGGTGTTGTGTCTGAGTTTTCTGCTGATGATCGGCTTCTCTCTGGTGGCGGAGGGGCTGGGCTTCCATATCCCCAAAGGGTATCTCTATACCGCGATGGGCTTTTCGATTTTGACCGAGGGCTTTAATCAGCTAGCGAAACACAATTTGGAAAAGCAGGCCGAGCGGGTGCCACTGCGTCAGCGTACCACAGATGCCATTGTTAAGCTGATGGGGGGACGGCTGGAGCTGGAAGATGCCCTGCCAGAAGGCGCGACAGACAACCGCCAGGAGTTTGCGGCAGAAGAGCGGGAAATGGTCACTGGGGTGCTATCATTAGCTGAGCGCTCTGTGCGTACCATGATGACACCGCGTAATGATGTGATGTGGATTGATGCCACGGCAGATACGGCCAGATTAAAAACGCAGATCCGTGATTGTCCCCACCAGTTATTTCCTGTCTGTCAGGGCGTTGTCGATGAATTGCTCGGGGTGGTGCGCAGCAAAGATATGTTGCTAGCCATAGAAGCCGGGCAGAGTATTGCTGAGTTAGCGAAACAAAACCCAGCGCTGGTGGTGCCAGATACCATTAATGCCATGCGGTTACTGGAAGGCTTTAGGCTGAATCGCACTAATTTGGCGGTACTGGCAGATGAATTTGGCGATGTGCAGGGCATAGTCACATTACATGATCTTCTGGAGTCCATTGTCGGGGAATTTCCGGATGTCGGTGAAGTGCCAGAAATGACGGTTAATGATGGTGGCTGGATTGTGAAAGGCTCTACGGCTTTGCATGATCTGGAACACAGGTTAGAGATCGCAGGGCTGGTCGAGCCGGAGCAAGAATATGTTACCGTTGCCGGATTATTGCAGTGTGACTGTGGCGGCATGCCAAAAATCGGTGATAGTTTTATCCATCGGGGGCTGAAGTTTGAAGTGCTTGAGGCCGATGCATTGCGGATCAGTAAGGTGCGTATCACCCGCTTATAGGACTTATGCTGGATAGCAATAGCGAACTGATCCTATTTAAGGTTGAGATTTTTACGCCAAGCAGTTCATCATCTAGGTGATGAACTGCTGATACTCTCATGAGTTTTTATTGATGTTTTACAATGGCTTAATTGAATAAGTGGGTAAGATATTTTATCGCTGTAGGATTTATTTCTATAAGATTTACTCCTATAAGATTAAGTAATACAGAGAAATACCGTCAGGCGAAAGTTTCTTTTCAGTCAGTAATATTTATCAATATTGCGTGCTTAATGTCTATTTTAAGTAAATTTAACTACACATAATAAAGCCGAGTTAAACTGATGCTATGGCATAAGTTATGAAATAAGTATTGTGGCATAACTCAAATCTAGGCCGGAAAGATGTTTTAAATAGGATGATATAATCAAGTAGTCAGCAGCATTAATAATCATCTTCTTATCACGTGATAATAGAGTATTACTATGCTGAACGCTCACCCTTATAATACCGATAAACAAGGGATGTTTTGGCGCACTGCGGTGGCCGAAATTAATCCAGAAACCAGTACGCTTTCAGAAATTATTCCTGCACTTCCAATACAAGCTCATCATAAAATAACCTCGGCGGGCTCCTGTTTTGCTCAGTATATTGGGCATTGGCTACAACAGCATGGTTATCAGTATTGTCAGAGTAAATTACTGCAACATGAAACGGCCAGTTTTGCTTTAGGTAATGTCTATACGCCAAGGGCGCTATTACAGTGGCTGACCTTTTCTGATGATGAGTTAGCGCAATACAGTATTTATCAGCACCCAGTATCACAGCATTTTATTGATTTATTGCTGCCTAATCTTAATCCTGAAGGCTATTACAATAAAGCCGATTTACTGGATGTAAGAAAAGCCGTGATTGAGGAGATTAAATATCAGCTTAGTCACAGTGACTGTTTTATTTTTACTTTAGGATTAATTGAGGCATGGCAAGATACATTGGGTATTTGTTATCCCAGTTGTCCCGGCGTTAAGCAAGGGGAATACAATGCGGATATTTATACTCTCAAGGTTTTTCAATTTTCTGACATCCTGTCTGATCTGACTCAATTAATTGAAATCGTCACCAGTATTAATCCAACCATAAAATGTGTTTTAACTGTCTCACCGGTGCCATTGACGGCCACAGCGACAGAGCAGCATGTGCTGGTGGCCAATAGTTATGCCAAAGCGGTACTTCGTGCGGTGGCCGGACAGTTTTGTGAGCAGCATGCGCAGGTGAGTTATTTTCCTTCATTTGATCTGATAACCATGCCGGGGTTAAAGGATTTTCGTTATCAGCAAAATCGCCGCACTATTTCATCTGCCGGGGTGAATTTTGTGATGAGCCATTGGGGGCAAGCGTTAGGACTGGACGCCGATATTATTGACGCTGTGAATATCGAAGCCAGTTGTGATGAAGAATTTAATGATGCGGTTTTACAACAACAGCAAGCGTCTCAGCAAGGGCATATTGGCTTGACGTTAATTGGTGACAGTCATTTGGGAAAGTTGGCCAAAGCCTTTGCGCGGATAGATTACCCCCATTGTGGTGGTATGGTAATGAATGGCTCTGGCTTTGCTCAGCATAAATTTATGCTGGTTCCTGAGGCTGATATTATGGTGCCGCTGGAGAACGCCCACTCCCGGCAGTTATGGCAGTCGATTACCGCTAATCTGCATTTAGCTGAATCAACCTCAAGTGAAGATACCTGCTGTGTTGTGACCAATATTGGCCTGCAGACACATCAAACCGTCGCCATGTTTATACAATGGATGAAAACGCATCGTCCGGAGCGGCTGGCCGGTATTGAAATGGAGGATTTCATCGACTATTTCAACGCAGAGCAGCAAGATCAGTTGACGATTGTACTGCGCTTGAAACAGGCAGGGCACCGAGTGATTATGGTGTCAGACACCCCATTTTGGCAGCATTTTGAACAATCTCGCCCGATGGCTGAGATTATGCGTGCTTATGTTGATGCGATGGAGTACGTCTGTAATCAATTGGGGTTGGTGTATTTTAATGCCATTCGGCAGTTTGATGAGGACATCGACGAGCCGATGCAATATGCCTCGTCTGTGGTGTATGACGGTGGCGAAGTCGATTATTTCCATGGCGCTGATTGTTATTACGATTGGTTGGCAGCGCAACTATTGCCTTTGGTTCGGGGGTAATCCCCGTGTTATTTCATCTTATCCGCCATGGCTCTTGGGGGCATGTTTTACTCCCCAGGGTCTGTTGACCTTTCAAGTTTGTTTTTGCAGCGATTTGAGGATTATTTATACAAGGCAGCGGCTTTGATAGGTAGTTGCGCTACCTGATAAGCCGATAATGCAGTAGAAAGGAGCCTCAAATGCTGCCCGACGGGTTCGGCTAAAAGCGTTTTACGCTTTGTTGAGCGGTTCTTGCTTAAATAACTAGGCGGCAAACCACTTGCCGCGATTAAAACGCTTTTATCTCGAACGAAATTTAATCACGAAAGGTCAACAGACCCTAGGCCGCTTGTGAGACGGTGTGATAATGCAGTGAAGTTAAGACTGAACAGTCGAGCATAAAAATAGCTCGAAATCTGCAGCACAGACATTTTAGAGTCTGCTGTAGTGATAAACAGCAGACATCTTATTTAGGCTAGTTGGGTTAGTTGGATCGATTAACTCTCAATGGCGATTTCATAGCCGGTGTATTTACGGATATTGATGACCCCGGTATCAAATATTAAATATTGCCCTTTTATGCCCATAAGGATGCCACTGACTATGGGCGCTTTATCCAGATTGAAAGATTTCACCTTGGTCGGGAATACGTCCACTGGGTAGTGGATGGGTTGGATGTCATTGCTCAGAATCGTAATTGCATCCGGGCCTTCAGCGGCAATCAGCTCAGCTAACCTTTGTTCGATATGTGGCAGTAACTCTTTAGCTTGCTGCTTTAGATCAATATCTTCAGCATTACTTTTCAACATTGCCTGCCAGTTAGTTTTATCTTTAATCAACTTAGCCAACTCAACTTCAACCAAGCCAGACAAGCGGCGATTTGCCACTTTAATAATGGGGAGGCCTTGGGTTGCCCCTTGATCGATCCAACGGGTGGGGATTTGCGTATGGCGGGTGATACCAACCTTAATGCCTGAAGTATTAGCCAGATAAACATAGTGGGGCACAAAACAGTTACGCTCTCCCCATTCAGGCTCCCGACAGGTACCAGCACTGAAATGACAGGTTTCCGGTTTCATAATACACATATCGCAACTGGCCAATTTCTGCATACACACAAAACAGTGACCCTGTGCATAGCTTTTCTTGGTTTTTTTTCCGCAGTTACAGCAGTAGATATTGCCTGTGTGAACAAGTGTCAATGACTTGCCAATCAGTGGATTTAAGGCTAATTCCTGCTCTCCCACCGGTAGACGATAACTGACGGCTTGCTGCTCATCCAGACAGCTGCGCATTTTTGACAGGGTTCCTTGCATTTGGCTCACGGCGATGGACTCTTATTCTTGAAGGTGAATGTGCCAGTGTACCAAAGCTGTCTCAGCTTGTCGGTAGTGCTTACAGATCGTTAAATCAGACGGTTAATTCTGCTGTCGACCTTAAAACTGCTTGATGGGGAGGGGGTGTTTTGTACGATAAAATTTGTCGTATATCCGCTTATACCACTCAGCGTTATAATGTCGGTAGTTATCATCATCTAGGTGAAAATTATGGGCCAGAAACCGGACCGGATCACCGCTATGCAGCAGATTATTGATGCGGTAAAGCAGGAGTTCCCCTTATACGATGCCGATACCTTCGTTTGCGGACCAGACAACGAGTGTATCGGCTGCCCGAAAAAATTAATGGAGCTGGTGGACAGTGAACTGAGTTATTGGCAGCACAGTATTAATCGGGGCATTGCGCCCGGATTTGATGATCTCAACCGTTTTGGCAAACTGTGCCGTAATGTGCGCCGGGCGCTGGTGCGTAACGGTCGTATCCCGCAATAACGCTTAGTTCACCTGATGTTGTCAGGTGGGGTCACCGTTATCTGGCATTTTATCCAACACCACATCATCACCGATACCATAAAGGGCATGGTGTAGCTCTTCTTCTAATGCGGCAGCTGGTAATCCCAGCGTCATATTGGCCCGAAACAGCGGGATCCCGGTATGGCCGGCGGATTCAAATTGGCTGCTAAAGTGCTCGATATTAATGCCCAATTGGGTAATTCTGTTTGAGATATCTAGCACTAATCCGGTGCGGTCATAGGCGACCAATTGATACTGACAGTGGTAGGCAATATCAGCCTTGGCACCAAGCTCGGCGCAGGTCAGCGTCAGTCCATCAATACATTCCAATTGCTCTAGCAGGGCATCCCACTGTTGTGCTGGGCTTTGAACCACAATAATGGCGGCAAACACACCGTCAATATGGCGCATTTCAGAATCCAGCCAACTGCCGCCGTGGCGACTAATGGCATGGGCTAACTGTTCAACCAGCCCGGTTCGGTCTGGTGCCTGAAGCGTTATCAGGTGTCGCAGCATACTTCATCTCCCTGTGTCTGTTCCCTGATGTGATGTCATATAGCTGTCATATTGACGGCTTATAATGCTGACCATCTTATGTTGTGCCTGTTGTCATTAATCCCGATGCGGGATGTTTGCTGTTGAATACTCCCGTTACTCATCATGCATACAACAGGTTAACTTATTGTTAGCACACTTTATTGTTAACACACTTAATGGCGTAATCCTATATCAGGGATTAAAAACCATCGTCAATCAACTGCACCTCTTGGGTCTGTTGATGTTTCAAGTTTGTTTTTGCAGTGAGTTGAGGGTGCTTTATCTCAGGCAGAGGCTTTGATGGGAGCACTACCTGATAAGCCAATAACGCAGTAGAAAGGCGTCTCAAACGCTGCCCGATGGGTTTGGCTAAAAGCGTTTTACCCTTTGTTGAGCGGTTCTTGCTTAGCATAACTAGGTGGCAAACCACTCGCCGCGATTAAAATGCTTTTGTCTCGAACAAAATTTAACCGCGAAAAGTCAGCAGCCCCTAGGCTGACGATCCTCAGATCTCAGTACTGTAAAGTTGATGGTAGGGAGCAAGCGCAGCGTGAAAGGGCAACAAGGGCAGAGCAGAGTGCAACAGTCAAAACAGGCGAATCATGCCATTTTACGGGCGGATAACCGTACCAGTCGGCGCACATTTATCGATAAAGCGACTGCTGTCGGCGTCACCTTGGGCGGAAGCATGGTGTTTATTGCGCTGCTACTGATTTTTTTCTATCTGCTGTATGTGGTTAAACCCATTTTTGCTGGCGCTGAGTTAACCCCGGCAGCCACCATTCCATTGGCTGCGTCCCAGCGCGCTCCGCTGATGTTGGGAATGGATGAGCAAAATGAGATAGTGTTTCGGGTCAGTGTTCAGGGGCAAGTCAGTTTTTACCGGGTGTTGGATGGCCAGTTACTGGCAAAAATCAGCGTACCTTTACCTGAGCAGGTTAAGGTGACTGCGGCTGCGGTAGCATCTGACTCTGAGCAGCTGTTTGTTCTGGGACTAAGTAATGGCACTGTGCTGCCAGTTAAGGTCGCGTTTGCAACTTCCTATCCAGATAATGTTCGCTTAATTACCCCTACGTTACGTTATCCGCTGGGCAGTACCCCGCTGGTATTGCAGGCTGGCACGCTACCGTCATCGGCCGCTAGGGCTGAGCAAGAGCCCGAATCAAGTCGTGTCTCAAAGACGGCATCAATGACGACATCCTCCACGGAAGAGACTTCCCCTCAACCCAATGTGGCCAAGTCTGCATTATCAAATCATATAAGCCGCCAAGCCGTGACCACTTTGGCGGTTGGCTATCAGTCCGATCGGGTGACGCTGGCATATCAAGATGCCCTTGGCCATTGGCAGCTGACGCGTTTGGTCGGGGAAGAAAATATGATGACTGAAACCATTAGCTGGCACAGTGAGCATAGCGTGATAACGGATGCGCCTGCCGGCGTCAGTCAGGCCTTAATGACCCCAGATCAGCAGCAGTTGCTATTGCGCAGTCATAATCGGGTGTTTATTTATGATATTCGTCGCGCGAAAGCATCACTGCTGCAAGTGCTGGATTTAAGTCGGGATAGCTCCCCGGTAACGGGAATGGCGCTGTTGGCTGGCGCAAGCTCAATTTTACTTACCCATCAATCTGGTGAGGTGGGGCAATATTTTCAGGTGCCTCAGCCCAATGGCCGACTGTATCAGCATATTCGTGACTTTAATGCTGGTGGTGCAGTCGCTGCACTTGCCACTGAATTTTACCGCAAAAGTTTTGCCACGCTGACCCAAACCGGGGCATTGACCTTGCATTACACCACCAGTGAGCGGCAGTTATTGCATCGCCAGCTTAAGCTTGGCCAAGCCGATGCCATGGCCTTTAGTCCCAGAGCCAGTGCTCTTGTGGTGGAAAGTGGCACTCAGTTGCAGGTGTTTGCTGTCGAAAATGCACATCCAGAGGTGTCTTTATCTGCACTATGGCAGAAAGTCTGGTATGAGGGATATCCTCAGCCACAGTACGTATGGCAGTCCACTTCAGGCTCCGATGATTTTGAAGCCAAACTTAGCCTGATGCCCCTGGTGTTTGGCACCATGAAAGCCGCTTTATACGCCATGCTATTTGCCGTGCCGTTGGCCATTGCGGGCGCGGTATACACGGCCTACTTTATGTCGTCAAAGGTTCGGGCTCTGGTTAAACCCACCATTGAAATTATGGAAGCCTTACCCACGGTGATCTTGGGCTTTTTGGCCGGATTATGGTTAGCCCCTTTAGTGGAAGAAAATCTGCCCGGCATTGTGCTATTGCTGTTGATGTTGCCATTGACTGTGGTGCTAACGGCCTTGGGATGGTACGTCTTACCGGGGCGGTTTAAACGTTTGTTACCCCAGGAATATCGAGAGTTGATGCTGCTACCAATATTGTGTTTGGTGGGCTGGGGCTGTTTTAGTTTTAGCCCGGTATTGGAACTGTGGTTATTTGCCGGGGATAGTCGTCGCTTTATTACCAATGAGCTGGGGATCACTTTTGATCAACGTAACGCGCTGGTGGTGGGTATTGCCATGGGCTTTGCTGTGATCCCAACTATCTTCTCTATCGCTGAAGATGCGGTATTTTCGGTGCCGCGGCAGCTGGCCAACGGCTCACTGGCGCTGGGGGCAACCCAGTGGCAGACCTTAACCCGTGTGGTGTTGTTGACCGCTAGCCCCGGGATTTTCTCTGCGGTGATGATGGGGTTAGGTCGGGCGGTAGGTGAGACCATGATTGTGCTGATGGCCACAGGGAATACCCCCATTATGCAGTGGAGCGTATTTGAAGGTATGCGCACGTTAGCGGCCAATATTGCGGTAGAAATGCCGGAGTCGGCGATTGGCAGTACCCATTATCGCGTGCTGTTTCTTGCCGCCTTTGTGCTGTTTATTTTCACCTTTGTGTTTAACACCCTGGCTGAAGTGGTCAGGCAGCGACTGCGGGCTCGTTACAGTGCGCTGTAATGTTGGCTGAGGGAGAGCCTGTTATGGGAAATTGGTATAAATCCGGCGCACCCTGGATTTGGCTGACAGCCGGGGCGGTCAGTATCAGTTTGATCGCGGTATTGGGGCTTTTGCTGCTGATCGCCGGGCGGGGCTTGAGTTATTTCTGGCCATCTCCTGTGTATGAGTGGCAACTGCAAAACAAGCAGGGGACGTCGGTACTGATTGGTCAGCTTTATGATCGAGAAACGCTTTCTGCCGCCAGATTGGCCGATGCCGGTATGGTCTCTGATACGGCTGACTCAGCACCGCAAAGTCTGACGCGTTATCTGGTTAAAACCGGTAACCGTGAACGGGTCGGACTGGATTTTCGCTGGATCAACGGCAGCGATATTATTAGCCGCACAGCGCCCGCGGCATTAGCGCAGATTGAGCGCAGTAAAAACGGTAATTTTTATGGCTATCCCGTCGCCTTGGTTTTGGACGGCAAAACCATTTCGTTGGCGAAGGACAAAGCGCATACGCTAGCGCCAGATAGTGCCGAGCCTGAGCATGCCCTGTCTGCTAAGTCGACGACTACCTCATTGTCCCGTCAGGCGTTTCGCCATGCTGTGGCGCAGCAGGTTGCGCGGGCAGTGAGTTTGAACCAGCAGGCGCAGAGATTACAGCAGCAAGATATCGGTGCCATTAATTATCAACTGGAGCAGCTGAGGTTGCAGCAGCGCCGGGATGAGCTTAATGGCCACTTGAGCGAGGAGCGATTAGCGGAGCTGGAAGTAACCAAGGAGCAACTTAACAGTCGGTATCAGCTACTAGAACAGCAATTTTTTTCCCTGCGCCAGGCCGCCGGGCAAGATAAGTTGATTGTCCGGGATATGCTGGGAGATAACGTCAGTTTGCCGTTATCACAGGTGTTAGCGGTAACTTACCCCAATACATTGAGTTGGTTGGAAAAATTGAAGTTATGGGGCAAGGGAATGCTGGGGTTTGTCACAGATGATCCCCGAGAAGCCAATACGGAGGGCGGGGTCTTTCCGGCAATTTTTGGCACTGTGTTTATGGTGCTGTTGATGGCGGTGATTGTCACCCCCTTTGGCGTGATTGCCGCGATTTATCTGCATGAATACGCAGGAAATGGCCCCATCACCCGGATGATCCGCATTGCGGTAATTAATTTGGCCGGGGTGCCGTCAATTGTGTATGGGGTATTTGGATTGGGCTTTTTTGTCTATATGTTGGGGGGCTCGCTGGATCAGCTGTTTTACCCTGAGGCGTTGCCCAGCCCAACATTTGGCTCTCCCGGCGTGTTGTGGTCAGCATTAACATTAGCGATTTTAACTTTACCTGTGGTGATCGTATCCACTGAAGAGGGGCTGAGTCGTATCCCCAGTGCTGTGCGACATGGCAGTTTGGCGCTGGGAGCAACCAAAGCAGAAACCCTGTGGCGAATAGTGATCCCCATGGCCAGTCCCGCGATTATGACCGGATTGATCTTAGCGGTAGCGCGGGCTGCCGGTGAAGTTGCGCCGCTAATGTTAGTCGGCGTGGTGAAATTAGCGCCGACCTTACCGGTGGATCTGAATTTTCCCTTTGTCCATCTTGAGCGTAAATTTATGCACTTGGGATTTCATATCTACGATGTTGGTTTTCAGAGCCCCAATGTGGAGGCGGCAAGACCACTGGTTTATGCCACGTCGTTTTTACTGGTCAGTGTCATTGTGGCGCTGAATCTAACTGCCATTACGGTCCGTAACCATTTGCGTGAGAAATACCGCGCATTGGAACATTAATCCTGAGCCAATCTAACCGGTGGAATGTGATGCTATGACGATACACACTTCAATTCAGCCTAAAGCCCCTCAAGCCTCGGTGATTGCGAACGGGGATCCGCAAGCGGCTATTTTGCAGATCAATCATTTGGATTTGCATTACGGCACCAAGCAGGCGTTATTTGATATTTCTATGGCGATTCAGCCCCGGGAAGTGACTGCTTTTATCGGCCCCAGTGGTTGTGGTAAATCCACCTTATTACGCTGTATTAACCGGATGAATGATCTGGTGGATACCTGTCGGGTGGGAGGCGAGATTTTACTACATGGGCAGAATATTTATGACAAGCGGGTCGATGTGGCTGCGCTTAGGCGCAATGTCGGCATGGTATTTCAGCGCCCCAATCCCTTTCCTAAGTCTATTTATGAAAATGTGGTGTACGGGTTGCGGCTGCAGGGCATTAATAATCGCCGGCAGTTAGATGAAGCGTGTGAGCGCTCACTGCGATGCGCGGCGATATGGGATGAGGTGAAAGACCGGCTACATGATAATGCGCTGGGGTTATCCGGTGGTCAGCAGCAGCGTTTGGTGATTGCCCGAGCCATTGCTATTGAGCCGGAAGTCTTATTACTGGATGAGCCGACTTCAGCATTGGATCCCATTTCGACTCTGACGATTGAAGAGTTGATTACTGAGCTGAAAAGCCAATATACCGTAGTTATTGTGACCCATAATATGCAGCAGGCGGCGAGGGTGTCAGATAAAACTGCATTTATGTATATGGGGGAGCTGGTGGAATACGCCGATACCAACACTATTTTTACCACCCCAGCTAAGCGTAAAACCGAAGATTACATCACCGGACGTTACGGATGATAGTGTTAGGGTATGCTGACCTTTCAAGTTTGTTTTTGCAGTGATTTGAGGATGATTTATACCAGGCAGAAGCTTTGATAGGTAGTTGCGCTACCTGATAAGCCGATAACGCAGTAGAACGGCGCCTTAAACACTGCCCGCAGGAATATAATTTAGCCGTGCAAAGTCAGCAAGCCTAGCAATCATCGCGGCGAGATATACAGAATAATGGACATTAGGTGATGGGAAAACTCAGTATGAACAAACATATTTCCGGTCAATTTACTGCTGAATTGGAAGACATCCGTAACCGGGTGCTGGCGATGGGCGGGCTGGTTGCGCGGCAACTAGAGCAGGCATTAGATGCGCTGGGGAGTTTGGATGCGGAGCTGGCGCAACAGGTGATCCAAGGTGATCGACAGGTCAATACCTTAGAGGTGGCCATTGATGAGGAATGTACCCGCATTATTGCTAAGCGACAGCCTGCCGCCAGTGATTTACGTTTGATTATTGCGATCAGTAAAACCATTACTGATTTGGAGCGTATTGGTGACTCCAGCGTACGAATTGCCAAAGCCGCGGTGGAAAAACGTAACCAGAATCAGCAGCCGTTATTGGTCAGTATTGAGAGTATGGGGCGTCATGCCACCCGCACTTTAAATGCGACCTTAGATGCATTGGCGCGGATGGATGCCGCTGCGGCATTGGCGCTACATAAGCAAGATGCCAAATTAGATAAGGAATATGAGGGGATTATCCGCCAGTTGATGACTTATATGATGGAAGATCCCCGCTCTATTCCCGGTGTGTTGGATGTGCTTTGGGCGGCACGAGCAGTAGAGCGGGTTGGCGACCGTTGTAAAAATATTTGTGAATACATTATCTATTACGTCAATGGTAAAGATGTGCGTCATAGCTCCTACGAGGATATGGCGCGGGGCGTTGAGCCACCACGCAGTGAGGAGTCGTGAGGAGTATCTTGATTGGCGGATAAAGGTCAATTCAAGCATGAGTGTTTTATTGGGTTTTGAATGCCATTAATGGGCTGACTGGCCGTCGTGAGGCCGTTGGAGGATTCAGCTTAGTGGTGCTATGTTGACAGCGGGGCACTATTCTTGTGGTCTTAGCGGCTCGAATTCAGATAATAAGTGACATGTCATTATGCGATGTGCGATATACGAGTTGTAGTGGGTCAGATCTAGTCGGAACTAATACATCTGAGCTGACCGGTGACCTCTATTTTTCTACTCCGATATTCTTAATATTATCTTTGCTTTTTACTGTCTTTTGCCATGGGCGCTTGTGTTGGCGAATGTCAGGATTGTCTGATTATTTATGATGGTATCGATGAAGATGACTGATGACTATGTCACTATTCGTGGGGCTTGTCTTAGGCAAATAGACAAGGTTTAGAGCCAGTAGCGCGAGCCTTTCAATCTTAACATTTATGCTGCTATGACAGACTGAAATTGACATTGAACTTAGTGATGATATTAGTGTGTTTTTTGTGCGCTCAAAATAGCGTTAGCGCTGATAAGTGCGATAGTTGGTAGTGTTTATAGCTGTAAAAACATAATCTTAAAAAGTTTTCATTTGCAAATTCACACCATAATAGGCAATGATAAAAAGTGAGATGTATCACACTTTTTTGTTAGCTCACCTCAGTTACACTATTTCACTTTCTTTTCTCCCGGGAGTAAGCACTCGCAATATACTTTCTACCGTTCAACATTAGGGTAACGGATGCATAAAAAATTACGTTTAAAATCGAGTATCAATCCACCGGTGTTTTTCCCATCGGTCATTCTTATCGCACTGCTGGTCATCATTGGGGCCGTCTGGCCAGAGCAGGCCCAGCAAGTGTTCAAATCAATCCAGTCTTGGATGGAGCACAAAGCCGGTTGGCTTTACATCCTTGGGGTTGCCATCTTCATGTTGTTTGTCCTGTTTGTCATGGTCAGCCGCTTTGGCGATATCAAATTGGGCCCAGATCATTCCCAGCCTGATTACAGCTACAAAAGCTGGATTGCCATGCTATTTTCCGCCGGCATGGGGATCGGACTGATGTTTTTTGGTGTGGCAGAGCCGGTAATGCATTTTCTTGCACCACCTGATGCCACACCACAGAGCATCGCAGCGGCCAAAGAGGCGATGAAAATCACCTTCTTCCACTGGGGCATCCATGCTTGGGCAATTTATGCCGTCGTGGGATTGAGTCTGGCCTATTTCTCTTATCGGCATAAACTGCCGCTGCTGCCTCGTAGCGCACTGTATCCATTGATTGGTGAACGGATTTACGGCCCTATCGGACATGCTGTCGATACCTTTGCGGTATTGGGGACCATGTTCGGGGTATCAACCTCCCTTGGTTTTGGTGTGTTACAGGTCAATTCCGGATTGCATTATCTGGTAGGGTTGCCCATCGGTGCTGGGGTTCAGGTTGCTTTGATTATCGGGATTACCCTGATCGCCACCTTGTCGGTATTTTCTGGCTTGGATAAGGGGGTAAAACGCTTAAGTGAGCTCAATCTGTTCCTAGCTGCCTTATTGATGATCATTGTGTTGGCCTTTGGGCCAACTGTGGAATTGCTGCAAACCTTTGTGCAGAACACCGGTGGTTACCTGAGTGATATTGTCAGTAAAACCTTCAATCTGTATGCCTATGAGCAGAAAAATGACTGGCTGGGTGGTTGGACACTGCTGTATTGGGGCTGGTGGATCTCTTGGTCACCATTTGTTGGTACCTTTATTGCCCGAGTTAGCCGTGGCCGAACCATACGTGAGTTTCTCATCGGGGTGCTGTTTGTTCCTTCTGGTTTTACCTTCCTGTGGATGACAGTATTTGGTAACTCAGCCATTGATGCCATCATGCATCATGGCGCCGGGTATCTCGCCGATGCTGTGAATTCTGATGTGTCAGTGGCGCTGTTTAAGTTTTTTGAGCATCTGCCTTATCCATTAGTACTGTCATCTATCGCGGTTTGTTTGATTGTAACTTTCTTTGTGACCTCATCGGATTCCGGCTCACTGGTGATCGATAACCTCACCTCGGGAGGTGACAATGACGCGCCAGTATGGCAGCGGATTTTCTGGGCATTGACTCAGGGGGGCGTCGCTTCAGTACTCTTGTTGGCCGGCGGTTTGCAAGCATTGCAGACAGCAGCCATTGCCAGTGCTTTGCCATTTTTGCTGGTAATGTTGCTGATGTGTTTTGGCTTGCTGAAAGCACTGCAGGATGATTGGCTTAAGCTCAGCAGTGTGCAGCAACACACCACCAGTGTGCAGTATGCCAAAACCAATATTCCTTGGCAGGAACGTATCGATGTGTTGGTGTCTCATCCAACACAGGAGCAAGCCCATTGGTTTGTTGATAATGTGGCCACGCCAGCATTATCAAAAGTCTGCCAAGAGTTTATGTCAAAAGGCATAGTGGCGGATCTGCGTTATCTCGACAGTCGGGTAAGACTGGTGATTGAAAATGAAGGTCATCCTGACTTTATCTACGGATTACGGATGCGGGAATTTACCCTGCCGGTGACCGCGCTGGAAGAAGAAAATAGCTACTACCGGGTAGAAGTATTTCTGGAACACGGCGGACAGCATTATGATGTGATGGGCTATACCGAAGAGCAGATCATTGCCGATGTGGTGACTCAGTACGAGAAACATCTGCATTACTTGCATCTGTCACTGTCGGAGCCAATTGACAATTAATAGGCGTCAAGCCGGAGGATGTGAAAATAAATGAGCAATCAAGGGCAAAGTAAATTGGATCAAGTGCTGGTGCAGGCACGTGAATATCAGGCAAAACGGGAAAAGGGATATCGCGAACAGGCGCTTAAGTTGTATCCCTGGGTATGTGGCCGCTGTGCCCGTGAGTTTACTTACAAAAACTTAAGTGAACTGACGGTGCACCACAGGGATCACAACCATGATAATAACCCCTCTGATGGCTCCAATTGGGAACTGCTTTGTCTCTACTGCCATGATAATGAGCATTCTCGCTTTGAAGAGTTAGTGCAATATGGGGATACCAGTGAAGGCAAGCAGCAGGCGGCTACATATAACCCATTTGCTGATCTCAAGGCGATGATGAAGAAATAATGCAATAAGTGGGCAAAGAGTAAACGCCTCCGTTGGAGGCGTTTTTGTTTACATTTTGTGCGTACGATAGCAAACATGGTCAAAATGTGATGTGAGTGGCGAATTTTTAACTGTTTTTCTGGTGTTCGGTATTTGGATCAATCACTGATACACATATACTCGAGTACTTACAATTAAATAAAGATGGGAAGTAAGAGCATGATAACTGGGGCACCAAAAGTGAACCAGACACGGTCTTTTATGACAGTGTCACTGATTGAACTCTGGGAGCGCTTTGGCTACTACGGTATGCAGGCGTTAATTGTTTACTTTATGGTGCAGCGTCTTGGCTTTGAAGACAGCCGTGCCAACTTAGTATGGAGTGCGTGTGCTGCACTGATCTATGTTGCTCCCGCGATTGGCGGATGGGTGGGTGACAAAGTTCTGGGCACTAAACGTACCATGCTGATCGGGGCCGCTATTCTGTCTCTAGGTTATGCCTTGATGACGGTACCGACAGATAATACGACCTTTTTATTTTTAGCTTTGGGTGTGATCGTCGTGGGAAACGGTCTGTTTAAGCCAAATGCGGGTAACTTGGTACGTAAGATCTATGAAGGTGATGACTCTAAAATCGACAGTGCCTTCACCATCTACTATATGGCGGTAAATATTGGTTCGACCTTCTCCATGCTATTAACACCATGGATCAAGGACTATGTTAATGCACATTATGGTAATGAATATGGTTGGCATGCTGCGTTTGCTGTGTGCTGTGTAGGTATTTTAGTTGGACTTGCCAACTATATGGTTATGCGTCAGTCTCTGAGCCGATATGGTTCTGAGCCAGATGCTTTGCCGATGGATAAAAGTAAATTATTAGCGGTACTAGCTAGCTCTGTGCTGATTGTCATCGCTTCAGCTTTTATTTTGGAATACGAATTGATCGCCCGCATTTTCGTTTACGTAGCGGGTATTGTGGTACTGGGGATTTTTGTTCACCTGATCCGTACCAGTCATGAGTCTGAGCGTGCCGGTTTGATTGCCGCACTGGTGCTAACAGTGCAAACCGTATTCTTCTTTGTGTTCTATCAGCAGATGTCGACCTCTCTGGCGCTGTTTGCGCTGCGTAACGTAAACTGGGACTTCAATGTACTGGGATACCATCTGTGGACTTGGTCTCCAGCTCAGTTCCAAGCGTTGAACCCAATTTGGATTATGGTATTAAGTCCATTTTTGGCGTGGGCATATGCCTATGCGGGCCGAAATAACAAAGATTTCTCTATCGCTGCTAAGTTCGCACTGGGATTTGCTGTAGTAGCAGCCGGATTCTTTATCTATGGTTTCGCTGGCCAGTTTGCTGTAGCAGGTAAAACCTCCTCTTGGGTCATGATTGGCGGTTACGGTGCTTATTCTTTGGGTGAGTTATTGGTCAGTGGTTTGGGTTTGGCAATGATTGCCCGTTATGTACCTGAGCGTATGGGTGGCTTTATGATGGGCGCTTATTTTGTAGCTTCTGGTATTTCCCAGTACTTGGGTGGTGTAGTGGCTAACTTTGCCAGCGTACCACAAGGCATTACTGATCCGCTGCAGACACTGCCGATTTACACTAATCTATTTAATAAGTTAGGTGTTGCTGCATTGTGCTGTACTTTGATTGCTCTGGCAGTATTGCCATTGATGAGCCGTTTGACTGCGACACATCATGCTCATAATGGCGACAAGGGTGAGACAGTAACTGGCGAAATGTAAGTTATCACTTACCTCGTAGGAATTAAAAGCCGGGAGATTATCCCGGCTTTTTTGTGTTTACTTTTTTGTTTTACTTTTTTGTTTTTATTAGGGAAGTTAAGACAGATTTAACGCCATTATTCCAACCCTAAGCGTACTTTCGCTTCATGCCATTTTGCCGGCCCCTGGGTCTGGGTATTTTGCTGTCCAGAAAAGGCTTTTTTACGAGCGGGTAATGCATCGATAATCGCCTGTTTACGGCTATCATCGACCTGACTCCAACTGACGATTTCATCGATATGCCGGCCACAGCCCATGCAGTAATCCTGATCATTTAGACCGCAGTTGGCAACGCAAGGTGATTGAATCATAAAAATTTTCCCTGTGATCATGTTCGGATTTTTATCCCCCAGAGTCAGGAGCTTGTGTGGCGGGGTGTTACACTCGCGGCAATATTTATCTGCCCGGAGTCTGCAATGCGTTTTTACCCGTCACTGTTTTTAACCGCTTTATTGGCATTGACCTGCTCGGGCTGTTCGCTGCTGGAAGTCAAACTGGAAAGCGGGATTGAACCCTTACCTCAGGAGCAGCTCAGTATGCGGGTTTTTACTCGGGAATACAGCAATACTTTTTACGCTGGGGTAGAGCAGACGGCCGATGCAATAAGTCATGGTGGGGATGTTAATCGTCAGAGCCAAGCACTGCTGTGGAAGATTTATGCTGAGCAGACGTTAGGACAAACAATTTTTCAGGTTTCGCCCGTGGCCGCAATGGTTGATACGTGGGCCTTTACTGCGCAGATGGCTGATTTTTTCAAGCAGGGAAATGGCAAAGCCTTGTTTGGTGAGCAGAGCGCTGCTGCGGCAAACACCAGTCAACAATTGCTGCAGGATTATGAGCGGCGGATGCGAGGGCTCATGAGTTCATCAGAGTTTGCCGTTAATCAACGCTTTATTCGTGCATATGCGAGTGCCCACCCCTTATTTGACATTACGTTTGCCCGGATATCGGCCTTTAATGATTGGCTTAAGGCTCGCAATATCGGTGAATTTGAGGCGGTAACCACGTTTGGCTCTGTGCCAGAGGTGATGAGTGATATGTCTGATCGTCTGGCAATGCTGTCGGCTCAGACGCCTAAAATTCTTGGCTGGAAAGCCGAGCTGTTTGCTCTGCACGCCGATATTAACACCAAAGAGGTGCAGCAGACGTTGCAGGATATCAGTCGCACCTCAGCTAAATTTCAGCAACTGATGGCGCAAAGCCCCGAGTTAATGTCACAGTTGGCTGTGGATATGCGTCGGGAATTAACGCCGTTGTTGGCTCAACTGGATGCCAGTGCTCAGCAGAATTTGGCACAGTTATCAAAGGAACGTCAGGCATTAGAACAAATGGTTGCGCGGGAGCGATTAGCCCTCGCACAGTTAGTTGATGATGAGCGCCGCGCTGTGGTACGGGATGCCGATGCGATGGTACAACGTACTGTCAGTCAGGTATTTGCAGAAATTAATGGCCTGATTAAGAGTCTGATCCTCTATATTGTCCTGTTTTTGGTGGTGGTGTTTTTTGCCCCGCTGGGATTAGGGGTGTGGCTTGGGCGGCGGATGGGTTTGAAGCAGGCCGCGCGTCAAGCATCATAATAAAGCCGTAATCGCAATTGTTCTGACCAAGAAATAGACAGTGCCAGGGCGATGTTGTAGCGCTATGTTTTATTCGCAGCTTGGTCGAATATTGCTGTTAACGTTCGCCGCTTTGTCGGATGCTTTTATCACTATGGCTGTTATCGCCAGTGGCGCATTGGCAGGGAAAAACTTGCTATGTGTCACACCGTCATTAGAATACGTCGGCTTTAACCGATGGACTGCTAGGCGGAGCCGCTTTGTCATTATTACTGTCATCTCACCTGTATCATACCTTGCCATATGCCAGCTTACTGCAACAGCTAAGTCAGCTATTACAGACCCTGTCACCGCTGTGGCGATTACGCAGTTTTGATTGTCGTCAATTACCTTGGCAAACGGCGTTTCCGAATCTGGCGGATGTGGTTTTGCAGTTGGATGAAGATGCGTTGGCAAAGACGGATGCTTGCCAGCAACAACTATTGCACCGTTTATGGCCGGCGTTACATCAGGATTTAGTGGCGCAAGGGCTGAGTGTTGAGCAGTTGGATAATCTGGCGCAATTGCTGGCGTTGACCCTGCCACAAAGTGGCAGTCATACGAGCCAGACACATCAAGTATCGAGGCAAGATAATCAGCACGGGCTGGATGAACAGCTCAGGCCACATTTTAGTGCGCATATTAAAGGCCGAAAATGGCAGCAAATCACTTCATTTGCTGCAGCACTACCCTCTGAAACCACCCGAGGATTATTGCTGGAATGGTGTGCCGGTAAAGGACATTTAGGCCGGCTTATCTGCCAGAGTCGCCAGGTGCCGGTGGTCAGTCTGGAGTGGCAGCAGGCATTGTGTCGAGATGGGCAGGACTTTGCTCACCGTTGGCAACTGCCACAGCAATTTATCTGTGCAGATGCTTTTGCTCCCCCAGCGCAGGTGATGGACGGGGTGCAACATGCCGTGGCTTTGCATGCCTGTGGCGAATTACATACCAGTTTATTGACGCGGGCTGCCGCTAGCAGTGTGGCGCATATTTCAATTTCTCCTTGTTGTTACCACCTTATCCGCACTGAATTTTACCAGCCGTTATCTAAGGTGGCTCAACAGCATGATTTGCAGCTCAATCGGCAGGAATTACAGTTGCCACTGCAGCAAAGTGTGGTGTCGTCCTCTCGCGATTGCGAGCGACGACAACAGGAGATGATCTGGCGACTTGGTTTTGACAGCTTGCAGCGTGTGGTGCGCCAGCAGGATAATTACCTGCCGTTGCCGGCAGTCAGAAATGCGCAGCTAAGTGGCAGTTTTGCTGAGTATTGCCAAACGGTTGCAGCATTTAAACAGCTACCGTTAACTCTTCCTGATGGCACTGAGGTGACAGATTTTACCCCTTGGCTTCAGGCCGGGGCTGCACGCCTGACACTGGTACGTCAGTTGGATTTAGTCGCCCATTTGTTGCGGGCACCCTTAGAGCATTATTTATTGCTCGATAGATTATGCTTTTTAATTGAACAGGGATATCAGACCGAGATCAGTTGTTTTTGTGATACATCAGTGACGCCACGAAATGCACTGATCCAAGCGAGTTTGCCACAGACGGTATGATCTAATAGCCAAACACTGAGTCTTTGATTAAAACATACCTCACAATATACCTCTAAAGTGATACTTGAGCCAAGATAGTGTAGAATGCCTTAGGTCAGCAAAACTATGGCCGGGTATCTTTATGTCTGTCATCTCCCGGCACCAGCAATAAATAGGTGGATCAGAGATGAGATCTAAGCTGCATCCTAATGAAACCAAAGTCTTGGATGAGATTGCTTGCCGGGTTAGTCGGGTATTAGTGACCGGTGGCGGTGGGTTTCTCGGCCGGGCGTTATGCCGCAAATTACTTCAGGCCGGGATTGAGGTAAATAGCTATTCCCGTCGTTTTTACCCTGAATTAGCAGATATCGGTGTACGTCAATTTCAAGGGGATTTGACCGATATTCAGTCGTTACAGCAGGCTTGCAGTGATTGCCAGTTAGTTTTCCATTTGGCGGCCAAAGCCGGGGTGTGGGGCGAGCGGCAGGATTTTTTAGCGACAAATCTTGATGGTACTGCCAATGTGATTGCTGCTTGTCAGCAAGGTGGGATCAATTATTTGGTTTATACCAGTAGTCCTGCGGTTATTTTTGCCGGTGAAGATGCGTCAGGAGTTGATGAGCGGGCGCCATACGCTGAGACATATTTAAATGATTATGCTGAATCGAAGGCGCGGGCAGAAAAAATGTTACTCAGAGCCCAGGGCGCACCGGTTGCTGGGGGATCTCGGCTTAATGTGGTGGCACTTAGGCCACAGATGATCTGGGGCCCTGGTGATAGGCACCTGTATCCTCGTATTTTATCCCGTCGTCAATATTGTGTGCTGCAGATGGTTGGTAGCCGAGAGCCGATGGTGGACTCCATTTATATTGATAATGCCGTGTTTGGGCATTTATTAGCCGCTGAAACCCTGCTAAATCGTCCGGTTCAAGTTGCCGGTAAAGTGTATTTTTTGTCGGACGATGAACCTATGCCGATGGCTGAATTGTTGAAACGCCTCCAGGCTTGTACTGGACGCGAGCCGGTGATCCGACGCTTGAACGCCAGACTGATTTATCTGCTCGGTGGTTTATTTGAAACGCTTTATACCAGGCTAGGATTAAGTGCGACGCCACCTATGACCCGTTATATCGCTAAACAACTAACTTGTTGTCATTATTGTGATATTAGTGCGGCAAAACAGGACTTAGATTATCGTCCATTAGTGTCTGTGAATGAAGGGCTACGTCGTCTGTCCCGGGCAGTAACAAGACAAAATTGACCATTTTGGCCCATTGAGGCATTTCAGCTGTAGAGTACAAAATTTGTGCAATGATTGCTTGTTACCCTTGTTTATATCATGTTAACGTTATTGAGCTGCGGGCATGGATAGGCTCGTATTCACAAGGCTAAAGTGTTATTTGGTTGTCTGCCCTGTGAAACCTGAACGGATAATAAGGTGTACCGGTTTAACCGGATACAGAAAACAAAGGAGCAGGTGATGAGATTAAGACTGGTCGCTGCGTTTGTCGGCATCAGCGCGGTAGTATTAACCATAACCAGTGTGCAGCGTGATGGGGCGGGACTGACTGAGTCCAGTTATTTATCACTTGCCACTGAGTTAGACCGTTTTAACGGTGAATCTGATACCGTGACCGCCATGAGTTTGCCATCGTCAGCGCAGGACACCATGATGCTATCCGGAGAGTCGTATTCCGGGGCGTCGCGATAAAATGTAATTATTTGTAGCATTATCCATTAAAAAGCGCCCTTATCGGGGCGCTTTTTTTATTGTTGTGTTGTGAGTGTCGTTATAACAGTTTTTAGCAAGTAACAGGGTTAAAAGGAGAATGGATGACAACTTTACCTTGGCAAATTCGGCACAGTGAGGTCGCTGACGCGGCGCAGATCCGAGATATTTATGCGCAACCCAGTAATCTTAGTGGCACATTACAGCTCCCGTTTTCGACCCTAGCCCAGTGGCAGCAAAGGTTAGCAGCTGGTAGGGCAGATTTTTTCAGTCTGGTCGCAGAGCAAGATGGTAAAATCTTTGGCCAATTAGGGTTGCAGGTTTTTGAGCACCCAAGGCGACGTCATTGCGGCAATATTGGGTTAGCTGTATGTGAGTGTCACCGTCGTCAGGGGATTGGCCGCGCACTGATTTGCGCCGCATTGGAATTAGCTTTTCAGTGGTTGGCACTTCGGCGAATCGAGTTGGAAGTGTATACCGATAATGAAGCTGCGCTAGCCTTGTATCAGTCATTAGGTTTTGTGATTGAAGGGCGGGCCCAAGACTATGCTTTCAGGGATGGGGTTTATGTTGATGTCTATTTGATGGCCTTAACCCGGGAAGGGACTAAGGCGATGAGTAAAACTGGAGAACAGATTGAATAGGGTTCCTTCACGCCAATTAGAGTGGGTTAAATTTATTATTCTGCCTGGATTGGTCTTTTTCGTCGTTATGGGCGCCATTGAGCTGTTCCGACTGGATATTTGGTTGGCTGATAATCTGTTTCGTTGGGAAGGCGGCGCTGCTGGCGGTTGGCCGTTGCGCCATGGCTTTATGGAACAAATAGTGTTGCATGATTGGGGCCATAAATTGGTAGTCGTTATGGCGCTAGTGTTGCTGTTTGCGACTGTGAGTGCTTGGAAGTGGCGTAAATTGCGGCCTTATCGGCATGGGTTGTTGTATTTATTGCTCAGCTTTTTGCTCACAGTCATTGTGGTAGGCATATTGAAAAAATATACCCATGTTAATTGTCCTTGGGATTTATTGCGCTACGGTGGTGATCAGCCATATGTGCCGACTTTCAGCGCATTACCTGATTATGTTCATCCCGGGCGTTGTTTCCCTGGCGGCCATGCCACAGGCGGTTATGGTTGGATTGGACTGTATTTCTTTGCCAAGATGTACTTTCCCCGTTGGCGTTGGGCCGGCTTGGCTTTTGCCCTAGTCATGGGGGCGGTGTTTGATTGGGATCAGCAGTTGCGCGGGGCACATTTTTTAAGTCATGGCTTATGGACGTTGGCGATCAGCTGGGCCATTGCAGCTCTGTTGTATTTGACTGTGTTTTCCCCCAATGGCCGCAGCAGCAATACCAAAGCGCCGCGTAATGGCTAATTTTAACCTCAGAATGCTTTAGGTATAAGCGATGCCCATTGACTAAGTGCTAAATATGTCATGGGTTTATAGACTCAATGCCGCCTCTTACAGGTGGTTTTGTTGTTTTAGGTATTCCCACATATGTTTAGCTTAGACTCTAGGTAGTTAGCTATCTGCAATACTTGGGAAAGCATAGTCACGTTGGCATTGAAGGTGGGACAGAGATAATAAAAAAGGCGCCTTGGGCGCCTTTTTTATATTGATAACGTTTGCTTACAGACCGACGAAAATGCCTGCCAGAGCCGCACTCATCAGGTTTGCCAGCGTTGCAGCAAGCACTGCGCGCAGACCCAGGCTTGCAATTTCACCGCGGCGCTCTGGTGCCAGTACACCAATAGAACCTAATTGAATCGCAATAGATCCAATATTGGCAAAACCACACAGGGCAAAAGTGATGATTACTTGGGTGTGGGCAGACAGAATTTGTTTCAGAGGAATAAACTCTTGATATGCGACAAATTCGTTTAGGATGAGCTTTTGGCCGATTAATGAGCCAGCGGCTGCCATCTCATGGGCAGGCACGCCAATCAGATAAGCAATAGGGGCAAAGATATAACCCAAGATACTTTGCATGGTGACATGCTCAAAACCGAACCAGTGGCCGACAGCGGTCAGACCGTGGTTGACCATGGCAATGACACTGATAAAAGCCAGCAACATGGTACCGATGGCAACGGCAACTTTCATACCGTTCATGGCGCCGGCAGCCATGGCGTCAATCACATTACTTTCTTCGCTTTTTTCCATCTGCACTTCGTCTTGCGCGACAGGCGTTCCTTGTTCAGGAATAAGCAATTTGGCCATCATTAAGCTGCCTGGTGCTGCCATAAAACTAGCAGCTAACAGGTACTTCATTTCCACACCCATGGCGGCGTAGCCACCCAGTACAGAACCTGCGACAGATGCCATACCGCACGTCATTACAGTGAACAGTTCTGAGCGAGTCATACGAGATAAGAAAGGTCGGATAAGCAGCGGACTTTCACCTTGGGAGAGGAAAATATTACCGGTAGCGATAATGGACTCGGAGCGGCTGATCCCTAAAATCCGTTGCAAGGCACCACCAATAATGCGGATAACCCACTGCATAATGCCTAGGTAATAGAGCATGGAAATCAGTGCGCTGATAAAGATAATCAAAGGTAAAACACGGAAGGCAAAAACAAAATTAGGCGTTAGACCACCAAATAGGAAATTGATCCCTTGATCGGCAAAGCTCAATAGCCCGGTCACGCTTTTACTGACACTTTGCAGAGCGTGCTGGCCTGCAGGAATATAAAGCACTAAGGCGGCAAAGCCGGCCTGAAGCACAAAAGCGCCAATAATGGTACGCCAGTTAATGGCAGTACGTTTTTCCGATAACAGCCAAGCAATGGCTATCAGTGCTACAACGCCAATCAAACTGATTAACAGTTGCATGTTTCCCCCTAGTAATAAATCAAACCAAAACCGCAGGTATCAGGTAGCCAGCTGCGGCGGTTCTTACGGGGGATACAGGTGCGTTTAGGCACAAGTATGATCCCTTGGGATCCGGCAAATACAACATGGAAGTCACCCAGATAACAAGCCAAATGTGACGCCGGTCCGGCTCCATTGGGTCATTCACATCCTGGTGACAGCTTGATAAATCAGGTGGCTATGGGAAGTTCCGACCAGAACAGGAGTCAGGTCAGACCCAGGCCGGGAGCGAAGTCTACTGTATGCTTTGTATCAAACACAAGCTGCAATGATGCATTTATTATTACTTTTTCTTGTATTTAACTATTGCGGTATTTTTATTATCTGAAATAAAACTATTTTTTTACATTAGCCGGATTTTACAGCTTTTTGATATCGAGATAATGATCTATCACTTTGCAAAAAATTTTTTTAGCGGACAAAGAGCATTGTGGCGCGACACGATGTTTGCCTGCTATTGCATGGTTTTATCAGGCCTGCAAACGCTGTTTGGCAATCGAGCTAGAGTGACTTTTTTAGCAATAGGCTAATTTTACTTGGGTTGGTGTTGTATTTGAGGTGTGATGCTGTGGTTTGGCGCTAAGTCACTGATAGCAAGCATAGTGAAGAAGATGCTGAGCCGGTGCTTCGGCACATCGGCGTAATTTGATACATCATGACGGGTTAAAAGCAGCCTTAATCGCAAATAGGCTCATGTTGATGGGCGTTATTTTTTCATCAACTTCGTTGTGATGAGTGTTTGAATAGATAAACCCTGTATTAGGGATTTTTTAAATTTTTAATTGCTTTATCGTGAAAAGCGAACTTGGCTATCGTTTTTCCCTTATTTCTCATTTGTGATTCATGAATTAAACAATTAAAAAACAATTTATTGGCGATTCAATAGTGTTATTAATGGCGTCACTTTTTATCCGTTTGAAACTGTTTTTCGCTGTGTATTTTATGGTTGCGATAAAACAGCGTTTGGTACGCTAAGTTATTTAACGATGCTGAATTTATTTAATCTGTTATTTATAAAGGAGTTAATCTTTATTTTGTGTTTCTGACTTCATTTAGATAGTTCAGGTGCGGAAATATTGAAAATACAGATGGTTTCTGGCGTTACTGGTAATAATGAACCAGCTTGATGCTTGCATAGTAATCGTAAAGTAAACATAAGGTTACTTACGGATTAGCTTTGTATTGACAGTTTTGGACTGCTACACATTGGCGAAATATCAATAAACAAGGTTTCACTTGTTTGCGAGCTGGCTTTTACTTAATGTAAATGAATGTTATTTCGATAAGGCATAAAGAGTATGAATACTCATTTACACAGCAAAATTACCCATTGGTTGGCACAAGAGCCGGATCCGGCCATGGCCGAAGAGATCCAAGCGCTGTTGGATAATGGTGATGAGGTTGAGCTGGCCGCCCGGTTTGCTGGCCGACTGGCATTTGGTACCGCCGGATTACGGGGAATTGCTGGTGCAGGACCAATGCGCATGAATCGACTCGTGGTGCAGCAGACATCCAAAGGGTTGGGACAGTATCTTATCGAACAGGTTAAACAGGCGAAAACGAGAGGGGTTGTGATTGGGTACGATGGGCGTAACGATTCTTGCCAATTTGCCCATGATGCCGCCGGGGTGTTAGCTGAACTTGGGATTCACGTCATGCTCACCCATGATGTGGCTCCGACACCTCTGGTCGCCTTTGGCGTGAAACATTTTCATGCCGCGGCGGGTATTGTTGTGACGGCTAGCCACAACCCGCCAGAATACAATGGATATAAAGTCTATTGGGAAAATGGCGCGCAGATTATCCCGCCACACGATGCAGGTATTGCGGCCTGTATCGAAACGGCCGCCCAAGACTGTGTCAGTGTTATGGATTTAAATCAAGCCGGTAACGCGGGGTTACTGCAGTGGTTGCAAGATGATTTTTATCAGCTTTATCGCCGCACAGTTCGTGCTAGTCGTGAACTAAGCAATCACAGCTATCCAGAACGTGTCAGCTTAAGTTATACCGCGATGCATGGTGTTGGGGCGAAGATGGCAGAACAACTGCTGGCCGATGCTGGTTTTACCCATGTTTATCCTGTAGAAGAGCAGCGCTGGCCGGATGGTAATTTCCCCACCGTTGCATTTCCTAACCCTGAAGAGCCCGGCGCTATGGATATGGTGATTGCTGCCGCAAAGGAACATGGGGCGCTACTGGCTTGTGCTAATGATCCTGATGCAGACCGCTTTGCTGTGGCAGTTAAACGAGATGATAGCTACCAGATGCTAACAGGCGATCAAGTCGGGGTATTATTGGGACATTATCTGCTGAGCCACGCACCTGTGGTGCAACGTTTAGTTGGAAATACCATCGTTTCTTCCAGTTTGTTGGGTAAAGTGGCAGCCAAACTGGGCGGAAGTCACTATACCACCTTAACCGGGTTTAAATGGCTGATGAATGTCGGTCAGGCGCAGCAAACTGAAACTTGTCGCTTTTTATTTGCGTATGAAGAAGCCTTGGGATACACGGTGGGTAATACCGTATGGGATAAAGATGGTCTTAGTGCACAGCTGGCCTTTGTGCAGCTGACAGCTGAGCTTGCAGGACAGGGGTTAAGCGTTTGGGATCGGCTGGAAAGCATTTATCGTGAGCACGGTTTTCATTTAAATGAACAGGTCAGTATTAAGCTACAACCTGAGACTCCTGATATTGGTGCATATTTGCGTGAGCATGTACCGACGCATATTGCCGGTAGTGCCGTGGTGATGATTGACGATATCAATACATCATGTCGTTACTACGCCGATGGTCGAACAGAATTATTGCATCTTCCTGCAAGTGATGTGCTGATTTATTGCTTAGAAAATGACAGTCGTGTGATTGTCCGTCCATCTGGCACCGAGCCAAAAATTAAGTGTTATTACGAAGTGGTCACGCAAATGACGACAAACGATACGCTACAGTCTGCGCAGCAGCGAGCCCAGTCGCAGATGGCTGAATTTATTGCCGAGCATCAGGCATCATTGCCGAAATAAAATTATAAGGATTATATTGGCCTGTTAGGCACCAGCGGGAGAATAGTTTAGCGATTCTCCCGTTTTTGTTATTTTTTATAAAAATTATATATTTTGGGAGCACGAGACCACCTTAGTCATTCAAGTGGGTTTTTATGCCTATTCCCCACATTTTTATTGGAATTATCCCTATTTAGTTATATTAATATTCATATGTTGTATGTCTGTCTGTCTTTTTCTTGCCTTGTTGCAGAGATAAATCCCGAATCTACAGCGTTTCGGCCTATCGGTAGCGCTTTAGTATGCCCCTTTAGTGATAGGTAAAATGTAAAAATATTGCCTTTAGTGTGATATCCGCCTGAATGCAGAAAAATATCTAAATTTGGGGTTCAGTATTTGTGAGTTTATGTCGCCACTTTATTAGGTTTTTCTGATGATATGTTGTAGTCGCAACATCTCAGAGACTTTGTTGTTCCGCACTTTGTGTGGAATATATTTTTGAGGCATATTACATGAACCGAATTTTGGATATCTCTATCCGCATCAAGCTGTGGGGTATCGCGTTACTGGTGATTATCTCCGGGGCATTGATCCTGCTGAGTATGACAATCAATTTAAGCCAGGTAGATAACAAATTTACTGAGTATGAGAAGGGCGCAGGTGGTACAGAGCGGGCGGTGTTATCTATTAAGGGGGATATGAATGATTTTTCTCGTATCACTCGTTCGATACTGATTGGTGACGATTACAATAAAAATATGGTGTCACTGGATAAGTTTCATCAGACGATCCCGCGCTATTTTGAACAGTTACGTGAGTCAATTGAGCATATCTCTAATGAATCTGAACGCACTCGCTTAAACCAATTAGCCAATGATGCTGAGCGGGACACGCAAAATTTCATTCAAATTGGGTTTGATTGCATGCAGGTGTTGGCGGGGCAGGAGCGTACGCCAGAGCAATTAGCGACAGCGTGGCAGCATTATAAATTAACTGCATTTCCTCCAGCTAATGCAGCCTTAGCCAGTTTTAAATTGTTGGCGCAGGCTGAAACGAGTGTTAGAACTCAATTGGAGCAGGGGTCTAAAAAAGAGCTGCAGGATACTCGTTGGGATTTAAGTGTTTTAGTGTTGATATTATTTGCTATCGTCACCATGGCAATTGCTATGTTGGCAAGAGCAATTGTGTTACCCGTGCAGGGAATGCTGTCGACGATTAACAGCATTGAGCAGCATTCTGATTTAACTCAGCGGATCCCTGAGTTGGGTAAGGATGAATTAACTGCCCTGTCGATAGGTTTCAACCGTATGTTGGAAAAGTTCCAGCTCAGTTTACAACGAGCTTCTGGTATGGCACAGCATTTGACGCAATCAGCTCAGGAGACACAATCCGTTACTGCTGCTGCGCTGGTGTCTATTGATAACCAAAAACGTGAGTTGGATATGGTGGCTACCGCCATGAATGAAATGACATCGACAGTGGTTGATGTTGCCCGTAATGCGAGTGCGGCTGCCGAAGCAACGGAAGAGTCCGATTCAACAGCGAAAGAAGGTAATCAGGTTGTTGCTCAAACCATTAGCAGTATGCAAAGTTTGGCTGCAGAAGTGTCAGGTGCTTCGGATTCTGTGGCTGAGTTAGAACAGCACAGCCAGCAGATCCAGAAGATTCTTGAGGTGATTCAGTCTATTGCCGAGCAAACCAATCTATTAGCATTAAATGCGGCTATTGAAGCGGCTCGGGCCGGGGAGCAGGGACGGGGATTTGCTGTGGTTGCTGATGAAGTGCGCACGCTTGCTAGTCGCACTCAGGATTCTACTGAGGAAATCCGCGCCATGATTAATCAGTTGCAACAGGGCGCTTTGCGAACCGTTGAAGTGATGAGCCGCAGTCGGGAGTATTCCGATGACAGTGTTCAGTGTGCGGAGCAGGCCGGTAATGCTCTCGACTCCATTACTGTTAGTGTGGCAAAAATTAATGATATGAATTTGCAGATTGCCACAGCTGCAGAGCAACAGACTGCGGTTGCGGAAGAAATTAACAGTAATATCGTCAGCGTGCATCAGGGGATGAGCCAATCAGTGGCGGGAGCCGAGCAGATGAATGCCAATGCCTTACAATTGGCGCAAACCGCGAATGAATTAGCTGCCTTAGTTGCAGAATTTAAAGTTTGATAAATGCTGTTCACTCTCAGTATATGATCCGGCCAGTAATGAATTAATACTAGCCGGATCAATCTGTTTTTTAGTTAGCTTATGATGTGTCAGTTATACGCTAGGTGCGTTTGTTATCACATCTTGGGCGAGTTTAAGTAACAGGGGCAAATGCTGTGTGTCTTTGCCGGCGAGCATGACTTGTTCAGTCAGCACTTCCTGCAAAATAGCCTCTGTAGTAAGCGGGTTAGCCAATACGACCCGTAATACCGTGGTTTTACGATCTGGGTAGTTTGCCGCAGGAATGCGAGTGCGGGAGACAAAGGATTTACCCTGTTCACGCTGTATTTTCTGAATAAAACGGGTCAAGCCATCGAGCAGGGCATTGAGCTGCTCCATGGCTGCATGCTGGCCCGTTTGTTGTACCACTGTGATGGCCTGTTGCACTTGTCTGGGTACATAGCGGTAGGTCAACAGACATAACTCAGGCTCACTGGTCAGTTCAAAATCAGGGTGTTGTTGGATGAGCTTCGCAAAGTAGCGGGCTTTTTCCAAGCTGTTATTAATCAGAATTTCATAGCCTTCTCGACCAATAATCTGCAAACAGGCATGCACCAGCATAGCCATCCCCGGGCGAGAGCCTTCCAGTGTTCGGCTACCCAGATCTTTTGACCCACGGCGTAAGATATATTCAGCATGATGCTCAATGGCATTGGCTGAGGCCGGATCTTTAAACAGAACCATACCAGCACCCATTGGCACATACATTTGTTTATGGGCATCAATAGTGATGGAGTCGGCCAGCTCTGCGCCAGCCAGCAGATGACGGTAGCGATTGGAAAGCAGTGTCGCGCCGCCCCATGCTGCATCAACATGAAAATGACATTCTAACTCTTGGGCCAGTGCTGCTAATGATGTTAGGGGATCCACATTGCCTGTCTCAGTGGTCCCGGCCACGCCAATAATGGCCATCACCCGGATATTGGCCGCCTGCAGTCGAGCCGCTTGTGCCCGCATTGCCTGCATATCTACGCGGTTATGGCTATCTGTCGGTACGGCAATGATATTATCCCGGCCAATGCCGAGAATATCAGCAGCTTTGCCAAGGGAATAATGTCCGCGCTGAGAGACTAAAATAGCTAAATCATCCCAACCATAATGCCGCAGTGCCCGATGCAGCCCTTCACGTACCACCCCTTTAAAGCGCCCGTCAGGTGCCAGCAATTTATTGCGAGCGATCCACAGGGCGGTCATATTGGCCACTGTACCACCGGAGCAAAAAGCCCCTAATGCATGCCCAGCATTATGCAGCCACTGCTGATAAAAGTGACTGTCCTGACCATAAACCAGATGATGCATCATCCCCAGTACCTGACGCTCCAGTGGCGTAAAGGCTTTGGAGGTTTCAATTTTGACCAAGTTCTGGTTTAGCCCCACCATCATTTTCGACAGTGGTAGCAGGAAATAGGGCAGAGCTGAGGTCATATGCCCGATAAAGGTTGGCGCGGCAGTGTGTACCGAATGGGCGACCAGATTTTGCATAATTTCATCAACATAATCCGATACAAACCTAGGTGATGTCGGGATGGCATACTGCTGGAAGTCTTTTTCAATTTCGCCGAGGGGCTTTTCCAGTGCGGCAATACTTTCCTGTAGAAAGCCCGCCACATCTCGCCCTAATTGCTGCTCGATGCGCCCTAAGGTTGATTCGGGTTGTTCGGGAATAGTGAAAATACGGATAAGTGCTGCTTCAGACGCTGTGGCCTGGCGGGGGTACGATGCTGTCATAATATTCTTATTATTGCGCTCAGCCTTGCCGGGAAACGGTTAAGTCTATTTTTGCCATGAATAGACAGGATCTAACAAGCTCCGAGCCGTTTGTCAAAATGCAGTCACTCTACTGGATGGAGATTTTGTCATCAAGGGCGCAGGACACAGTTCTGTTTTTGTTCAAGGGGCAGCATAGGAAAAAGCCCGCCGCTGTGGGCGGGCACAAGGCGTTTTTAGCCTGTTATGAGCTGACATAACGTCACTCTCTCGACTTTGGTCATCAGCCGGAAAAGTGTTTTCGGCTGCCAAAGCGGCGAGCGTTATCCTGCATTTCTACGGTCTTTAGCGTTGCCCCAGTTTAAGCAGTGCCGCGCAGCTAGCTGCTGTGCGGGTCAGGTTTTCCCGCGCTTGCACAAGTGCCTGTGTCAATGGCATTGGCGCAGGCATAATCGGGATCACGGCCTGCATGCCCTGCTGCACAATGGCATCGGCATCCTGGCCAAGACTACCGGCCAAGGCGATACAGGGCACGGCATTTTGTTTGGCAACATTCAAAACCCCCATGGGGGTTTTGCCATAGACCGTCTGGCCATCAATTCGCCCTTCACCGGTAATGACTAAATCGGCGCCATTCACGGCGGCGCGCAGATTGACGGCATTAATCACCAGCTCGACACCGGGTAACAACTGGGCGCCCAGTAAGCTAACCAAGGCATAGCCCATACCGCCAGCAGCACCTGCGCCCGGCAGCAACTGCATGTGGGCGCGGTCAGGAAATTGTGCTGCGACAACACTTGCCAGTTGTCCTAATGCTTTATCCAATTGTGGGATCATTGCTGGGGTTGCCCCTTTTTGTGGCCCGAACACTTGGGATGCACCGCGGATACCACATAAGGGATTGTCCACATCACAGGCCACATCAATGCGGCAGTGAGCGAGTGCCGGATGCAGCGCAGATAAGTCCAACTGTGCTAATTGTTGCAAGGCCAGCCCCCCAGCAGGCAATGCTTGGCCATCAATATCGAGTAATTTGGCACCGAGGGCCTGCAACATCCCCGCCCCGCCATCATTGGTGGCGCTGCCCCCTAGCCCGAGAATAATATGCCGCACGCCACGCTTGATGGCGTCGAGAATAAGCTCTCCTGTGCCATAGCTGGTGGTCAGGGTTGGATTGCGCAGGTTTACAGCAACATGGTGTAGCCCAGAAGCTTCAGCCATCTCTATCACGGCAATATCCCGCTGTCCCAACAGGCCATATCTGGCATGGACGCTTTGGCCCAATGGCCCGGTAACATGACAGTCGATAAACCGCCCTTTGGTGGCATCCACCATGGCCGTCACCGTTCCTTCTCCGCCGTCGGCCATCGGCACTAATAAATAGTGGGCGTCAGGAAAGACTTGGCTAAACCCTGCCTGAATTGCTCGGGCGGCTTCCAGTGCGGTGAGGCTTTCCTTAAAGGAATCTGGGGCAATGATAATTTTCATAGGCTGCATAAGATGCTCCCGAGTGATGGCTGTTTTTTACACTAACCGTTTGAGAATTATAGCAATACCAGAGACAGCAGATAAACCAAAGTCATCGCGGTGATCCCCTGTACTGCGGTGGCCATTGTCTGTGCCCGATAAGCTTGGGAGACACTCATGCGACTGAATTGAGTGACAACCCAGAAGAAGCTGTCATTGGCATGGGAGACCGTCATGGCGCCGGCACCAATGGCCATCACAGTCAATACCCGCCCCATATCGCTTGCTAACCCAATATCACCAAGCAGTGGGGCAACCAATGCTGAGGTGGCCACCAGGGCAACGGTAGATGAACCTTGGGCAGATTTAAGCGCTGCGGCCACCACAAAAGGCATAAAGATGCCAATGCCGAGCGCCGATAGACTGGTGCCAAGAAAATCACCGATTTGACTGGCTTTTATGACGGCACCAAAGGCACCGCCAGCCCCAGTAATAAGCAGGATGGGCGCCGCGACGGTTAATCCTTCACTTATGCGTTCACCAAATTCAGCCATGCGGTCGGGGCGTTTCAGTAACGCCAGTGATAGCAGCAGGCCGATCATCAGCGCATTAAGCGGCTGACCGAGGAAATTAAAAAGTTGATATAGGCTATCGCTGCCCAGCGGTTTGGCGGGGAAATTGGCGATCGAGCCAAGACAGATAAGGACTATGGGTATCAAGATGGGCGCAAACGCTGGTAAGGGTTTAGGGAGCGTGCCATAACTGGCTTTGAGGCTGTCATAGCTTGCCTGTTGTTGCAGTAACTCATCCGCGCCTTCACCGTCAGGGGCCTGCTTGGCAAAACGGCTAGCCCACCATAAACCGGCCAGTGCCGCAACGGCAGCAATGCCCAGACCAATGGCAATCACCCAACCTAATTGATACTCAAGCCCGAGATTACCCGCTGCCGCTATTGGCCCTGGCGTTGGCGGCACAAAAGTATGGGTGGCGTATAACCCGGTGGCGAGCGCCACACTCATGGAAACATTGGACACGTTCATACGACTGGCCAGAGATTGTTTTAGCGAATTTAAAATCACAAAGCCGGAGTCACAAAATACCGGGATAGACACGATATAACCAATAATCGACATCGTCAGATTAGGAAAACGTTGTCCTAATACGCGGATCACCACATCAGCCAAGGTAATGGCCGCGCCGCTGCGCTCCAGAATAATGCCGATAATGGTGCCCAGCACGATGACTAAACCGATGTAGCCGAGAATGCCGCCAAATCCTGCGGTAATGGTTTTGGCAATCTCTGCTGCTGGCAGGCCGAATGCAAATGCCGCGATAAAGGTTGCTAGCAGTAAGGTAAGAAAGGGGTGGAGTTTCAGCCGCGCAGTGGCCAGTACAATAAAGGCCACCACTGCGAGCAGGGTGATTACAAGGTACATGTCATCATTCCATTGTGATTATTTTGGCAAGGTGCCGCCTTGGCTGACTTTTGAGCAGCATACTAGCGGGAATATGCGCGTGTAGGCGGGAGCTATTATCCCTTAGCACATCGAGTTTGACTTTGGCGGCTGTGACGGATATTGCCTTGTAATATCACGCTTTTTTTGTGCATTTGCACAATGGCTATTTTCTGCAACATGAGGGAAATGATGTCGCCATACGCAGGTTAAGTCCGAGTTTGATGCAGCCAGAACGCCAGTTGTAGTTGCATCAGGCCATCAAGGGATTGCAATGAGATGCCGGTGATCTGACTGATTTTATCCAGTCGGTATCTGAGGGTGTTACGGTGAATAAACAGGGCGTCAGCACAGGGGCCGGGTTGGGCTCCATATTGCAGATAAGCCATGAGCGTGCGGCGCAATATGCCTTTTGTATCCGCCTGGAGTAGAGCCTCATAAGGCTGACAAAGCAGCTCACCGCGCCAACTGGCGGCTAGCTCACTGAGTAGGACCTCTCGGGCATAATCTTCGTAGAGATACTTGCCTTTTCCAGGGTGTAGATGTTGCCCTATCGACAGGGTTTCCCGAGCCGTTTGGTATGAGCGAGCGATACCGCCATCCCCACTGAAAAAGTGCCCCAGTGCAATATTGAACTGTTGACGCCAAGTGCCCGGTATACGGGTTAACAGTTGTTCAATTCGCTCATGTTCAGCCGCGGGTGACCAGCTTTTACCGTTTAAAAATGCGGGTTTGAGGATCACCAGTTGGGACAGTGATGTCATGGCGATCAGATTATCCCGCTCTGGATATTGCAGCAGGGACATCAACTGTTTCATTTCATCTCCCCGAGGAGACGGCATCTCAATGATGGCCGCGACCCGAGGGGTATGAATATCAATATCCAGCTGTTTAGCCCAATGCGCGAGCTTGGCCATGTCAGCTGCGGATGCGCGGATCAGTTGCAGAATAAATTCTTCACGGCGACGATTTTGCCATTGCAGCTGTTCCATCAAATTGGCCTGTTCCACAATCATTTCGGCCGTCATTTTCAGCAGTTCACCGTATTGGCTCAGGCTATCTGGGTGCCCAGTAATACCGATAACACCGATAATTTGTCCTTGAAATCTCAGTGGTAGATTGAGTCCGGGTTTGACGCCAGTGGCACTGCAGCCTTGATAAATGGCGATATCCTCACCTTGGGCGATAGCCTGACATGCACCTAGGTGTTGCTGTCCCAATCTGGCGGGGTCGCCAGAGCCAAGGATGATCCCTTGCCCATTCATCACATTGATATTGTGACCGATGATTTTTATGGTGCGGCGAACAATTTCGCCAGCCAGAGCCGGATCAAGTTGATACATGGTGCGGCTCCAGAATCTCTCTGACTCTGCGACGCAGCAGCGGCAGTATGGTTTGGCTGAACTCAGGGTGTTTTTTCAGCCAGAAATTATTGCGCGGGCTCGGGTGGGGCAGGACTAGGCGCTCGGGCCAGAATGTTTGCCATTGTTCCACTGCGGAGGTCACCGTCTGATGGCCGCTATCTGCCAGATGATAATCAATGGCATATTGCCCCAAGATCAGGGTGAGCTGTACCTGTTGAAGCTGTGGTAGCAGCTGGGGATGCCAGCAGGCCCGGCATTCGGGGCGAGGTGGTTTATCGCCCTGGGCTTTACCGTGACGCATAACCGTACCGGGATAACAAAAGCCCATGGGCACAATCGCAAACAATTCGGGGTTATAAAATGTCGCCCGATCCACCCCCAACCAATCGCGCAGTCTATCGCCACTGGCATCATCAAAAGGGATCCCCTTGTAATGTGTTTTGATGCCGGGCGCCTGCCCGGCAATGAGGATTTTAGCTTGAGCTGAGGCCTGTAATATCGGTTTGGGTGGCAGGGGCAGTACCGCTTCGCAGATCCGACATTGGCGGATCTGCTGCATCAGAGATGACACAGTATCCATAATGGTTTCCTCGTGTGAGTTGTTATGATGCCATGGGGTTATGCCGCCTGATAATGCTTTGTTTTATTGGGCCATTAACTTGCCACTAATCTGTATTAGCCAGTAAAGCAATAGCGTGACAGAGGGGATTAAGGCCAACAGTGCCCATAGCCGGGTGGCTAAGGTTTTGGCATAACGCAGTGCTACTGCGGCCAAACTGGCACTGAATAGGCCAAAAGGCGCCAGATACAGGGTGGGGAGCGTTAAACACACAGCCGCCAGTGCCAGATAAAGTGCACTGTGACTGGACAGCGGGCGGGCTGAATGCTGCAGTGCCAGAGGCAATAGCGCAAAGGCGGCAGCAATAAAGATGGCGCCGAGTTTAAAAATCAGATCAGCACTACCCGCATGCTCTTTTAAGGCAAACATCAGGGCGGCGAGGGGAAATAACATCCCCAGTCCAGCATGGATGCGTGCCACGCCGGATTGACTATAAGGTCCTGTAAAATAAAACAATAACTGGAATATAAGGTTGAGCAGAGTAAAACTGCCTAAAGACATCAGGATGATGGCCGATGCTTGCCCTCCCGCAGGATTAAACGCCATCGCGGGGGCAACGGGCAATAGGAATAAACTGACAGCAATACAGGCTGGAAAAACAGCGACATTACGCATGGAAGACAGGAAAAAACAGAAACAGGTGTAGGTTAAGATCCGGCAAAGCGGTAACTGAATCAAGTATCAGCATCTGCTTTTTCAGGGAGTTTGAATTCGGTCACAATATGAATATATCCAGATTCAGCATGATATATTTTTATTTATTAATAGTTATTGGTAAAAATTTAAACGATAAATCAAGCTGTAATTTAATATTTACAATGATAAATAACTACCTATAAATATAATATAATACAACTTAATTTAATTTATTTTTGGTCTATGACTTTTATAGAGACCTGGTGAAGTTTTTGTTTATGAAGTTTAGAAGTGATGTTAATGGGCTTAGGGCCATTGCTGTAATTGGAGTAGTTTTATTCCATTTTGGATATTCATCTATTCCAGGAGGCTTTGCTGGTGTCGATGTTTTTTTTGTTATTTCTGGTTTTTTGATGACATCAATTATATTTAGTAAAATAGATGACAATAAATTTTCGATTACGGATTTTTATGCATCCAGAGCTAATAGAATCATTCCGGTACTGTTTTTTGTTAGTTTAGCATTAATTATTATTGGTTGGTTTTATCTTCCCCCAACTGATTACAAAATGCTTGGTAAGCATATAGAAAAAAGTATACTTTTTTTATCAAATATAAGGTATATGAATGAATCTGGCTATTTTGCAGTATCTTCTCATACTAAGTGGTTATTACATACTTGGTCTTTATCAGTGGAGTGGCAATTTTATATTTTATACCCCGCTGTTTTGTTGTGTGCAAATAAATTCTTGTCGCTGAAAAACATAAAACGAGTAGTTTTATTATTATTGTTAATTAGCTTCTCTATGTGTATCTATTATGAAGTTAATCAAGATAATAGAACTTATTTTATGCTTTCTACAAGGATGTGGGAAATGTTATTTGGAGGGTTGGCATTTTTATATCCATTCAAAATAAAAAATCCAAGAATAGTATCTATTATAGGATTAGGTTTGGTTATTATATCATTTATATTATTTAGTAAAAATAATATATGGCCAAGTTATTTAACCATAACACCAGTATTAGGTGCTTATTTAATCATTTTAGCTAATGCAAAGAATATTATTTTAGATAATAAAATATCACAAAAAATTGGTGAATGGTCTTATTCGATATATTTGTGGCATTGGCCAGTTGTCGTAATGAGTATTTATTTTAAAATTAGAAATTGGCAGGCAGTTGGGGTGTTATTATCTTTGTGTCTAGGGGCCTTGAGTTATTATTTAATTGAAAAAAATAAATGTATGACTTCAAAATTGACATCATTGAAATCAATATATAAATTTAAACCTATATTAATGATTTTGTTCATATTTGTATTGAGTAAATTGATTTGTTTAACAGATGGTTTTCATTGGCATTATTCGAATGAAGTTTTGCTCGCGAGTAATGAATCATTTGATCGTAATAAAAATAATTTGATGCTGGATGAAAATAGTGGAGATTTTTCGGTAAAAATATTAGGTAATAGTAATAATATTAAAGCTATTATGGTTGGTGATAGTCATGCAGATGCGATTGCTACAGCATTATCTACCTTATTTGATTTAAAAAAGGAGGGGGTAACTGTTCTTGCTAGGGCTTCTTGTCCATTTATTATGAATGTAAAAATATCAGGAAACTCTTTATTATGTTTGTATGATAATAGTAAGCGAATGGAATATATTAATAAACATCCATCTACACCTGTGTTTATTGCTGCAAGAATGTCTGCATATCTATATGGTCAATCTAATCCAGAGCGTGTGACGACTCCATATAAAGGACCACTTATTTATTTTAAAGATAAGTATCATGAAGTAAATAAAAAATTTTTATTAGAGCTTGAGAAAAATATTGGACTAACTATTGATGGTATTAATAATAAAGACCGTGTTTTTATTATTTCCCCGATTCCGGAAATGCATACAAATATACCTAAAGCGATAGCAAAAGAAAAATTGTTATATAATGATGTACATAATGACTTTTCAATATCAATCTATGATTATGAAAAAAGAAATAAACAGGTAAATTTAATTTTAAAGAATGTGACTAGAACATTAGATGCCCATTTATTATCACCAATAAATTATTTATGTAAACAAGGAAAATGTATTTCGAATATTCATGGCCGACCAATCTACTATGATGGTGACCATATGAGTGAGTTTGGTAATAAACTGTTAACACCTATGTTTAGATCCGCTCTAGACGATAGATCCTCATAAGTCAGAACAAATGAGGATCTATGATGCGACTCAGTTAAAACGGTATTGCAGGGTAAACATCAGTAGTTGAGCCTGATAATTGTTATCTAGCTGACCGAAACTCAGGACATTCCAGATGGCATCGGGGCTGAGTTGTGTTGCAGGATCAGTATCTTGATAGCGTTCATAACGGTAATCCAGTTTCACACTGGTCTGGCTGCTGAGGTGATATTGGCCGTAGAGACTCAGGCTGTGATTGATCGCCTGATAGCGGCCATAATCCTTGCTTGGGCCATTATGTAACCCCTGTGTGACTTGAGTATTTGCCCGTGAGTCAGCATATTGATAATCCAGCCCGATACTGAGTTTATCAGCCAGCAGATTGTCATAGCGCACGGATGTGCCCACATATTGGAATCTATCTTCAATATCACTGTGCCAGCTGGGGCGGCTGATATCACTGATTGCGCCATGTTGGCGAGAATCAATGCGCTGCGCGCCATAAAATGCACTGAGGTGCAGATCCTCACTGGCCTGCCAATTGGCACTGATATCCCAGCTGATATCTTCTGCTTCTGTCAGGCCAATAGCGGTGTGACGATAATCATCTATGGCGTAGCGCAAGGCGCTATCTAAGGTGATATCCGCAGGCAGTGAATAAGACAGACTCAATTGCGCTTGTGTGCGGTTTCGATCAGCCAAGTTATAGCGCCGCAGCAGGGGATTAGCTTCGCTGGAGGTCAATGCCGAAGCTTCAAAACGCGAACCATCGCGCATTTCATGGCTGGCTTTCAGGCGCAGATCCAGATCATCCATAGCGCGAAGCAGCATACTGGCCCAAACCTTATGTTCATCAGTTTCTTCCCGCTCGCTATAACTGCGGGTGTCTTGGCGATAATCGTAACCAGTGTCGAGTTTAACGCCGGCTGCTAGGCGGTAATCCGCAGCCAGCTTTATCTGTTGACGCTGACTGTCGTAGGGGGTGTTGTAGGCAACTTTCCCTGATAAGGGGTCAATGCTTATCTGCTGCCAAGGTAGGATCTGAGTGCGATTATCTCTGTCATACAGATCATAACTGGCTTTCAACCGAAGATCTCGGTTGATGCGATAACGGGCTTGAAAATCCGCGCCTTGGATATCAACCTGATTTTCTAACGATGGCTGCGGCAGGGGATAATGGTAACCTGAGCTGATAAGCGCGTCATCTTGACGCATTTGTCCCAGATAAGCGCGGCTTTGCAGTTGTAGCCTTGTGGTGTGATAACCACCAGATAATGTCACGGTATGGGCATCATTATCTGGCGCCAATGCCATTACGCCAGTGCTTTGGGCTCCGAAGGTTGGTACAAAGGCATTGTCAAACTGCAGCATGTTGTAGCGGTTATTGAACATGGAGCCACTGTAATCCAGCGTGCTGTACCAATGGTTTCCCTTGGCGGTAATGCCTGCGTTGAGCCGATCTGTCTGATAATCCACCGGTGATGCCAGCATCATGGATTGATCAAAAAAACTGCCTGAACTGGTTTGTAAACCGGTTTTTGTCTCGCGCCGGAAACTGAGATAAGTTTGCCAGCTGCTGGCGCCGGCGTTAAGTGACGGTGTGCTACCAAACATATCACTATATGACAGCGTCATGCCTATCTGCTCACGCTTGAATGATAAGCTGAGCGGGGATAATGCGCTATCCAATGCGGTCATCTCCGCCGTGGTACTGGCTGTTACCCAGTTTTCTGGGAGGTACAGATAATTGCTGCCAATCCCTAAATAAGGAGTGAGTGCATTATCGGTATCCCAGTGCGCTAAAGTACGATAGTCCAATGCCAGTGCGTAACGGCCAGCTTTATTGACCGTCAGCGTCGCCCGGCTGGCATCCATTCCCAGATTGTTTGCTTCGGCATCAACGCGGTAACCATCTTGGCTTTGGTAACTAAGATCGGCATTGATACTGATCGGCCATTGTTTGTCACTGCCCATCGCATTGGCGCTGTGACCGTTGTGACCAGTGTTATAGCCGCTACCCAGTGACGCCTGCCCTTGGATACCTTCAGCTTGTGGACAACGTTTGCATTGCCAAGCGTTAAATTTCACCTTGGCAGTATTTGCCTGATCCAGATGGTAGCCCGTGAGTTGCTTTTGCGAGGACGCTTCTTCTGCTATGGCACCAGTCCCGGCTGTTAGTAAGGCAAGGGTGATGAGATTGAGTTTATATGTCATGGTGCTCTCCCTGTCAGCGCTGCAGTAATTTGCCGGATGGATGGTTGGAGCCATGGACTTGGCTGTGACAGTTCAGACAGCTGCGGCCTCCTGTCATGGCATTATTGCCACCTTGGCCAAACAGTGGTTGGCCACTGTGGGTACCGGCATGACACTGCTGACATAACTGTGGTGCCCGGGCAGTCAGCATATTGTCATTGACGCTGCCGTGAGGGTTATGGCAACTGACGCAGTTTTCTGTCACTGGCGCATGTTCCCATAGCATGGGACCACGTTTGTCGGCATGACACTCATAACAGGACTCGTTAATGGATATCTGAGTTAAATCACTGGGGTTCATACTGCCATGGGGGTTATGACAGTCGCTGCAAGTCATTTGCCCCCATTTCAACGGATGGCTGGAGCGTTTATGCAGATCGGCTTTTTCACGGGTATGACACTGGCTGCAGACGTTAATTTCAGTTTGTTTATCCAGCACGGCATCTTTAGCTGCATGGATCTGGTGGCAGTCAGCGCATGCAATCTCTGCATTTTGATGATGGCCGCCATCCCAATTCATGGCTAATTCGCCCTGATGGCAGGAGAGGCAAACACTGTTTTGCTTCTCAGTTGACAGGGAAGATTGACTGCCGAAGGTGATAACCGGCTCTTTGCCGCCGCGATTATGTTGTCCCATCGGGCCATGGCAGGCCTCACACTGAAGTCCTGCCATAGGGCTGCGGCTGTTATCTAGACTGCCGTGTGCTCCGTCAAATAGTGCCATAACCTGGTTATTTTTGCCGTGGCACATTAAGCAAGTGTCAGCACCTTTTGGGGAATATTTCCCGGCGGTGAATTTGGCATCTAAGGTCGCTTCCACTTCGGCCGGGGTCATTTTATTATCCCATTTTGCTGCGGTGGTCGAAGTAGAGAATATCGCGGTGACACAACTGGTCACCAGCACTATGGTCCGGAGCCATCCCGCCACCGTGCCTTTAGGGTACAGAGAGTAGTATTTCATGATGATATGTCCTGAGTCTGTCTGGTATTGCATCAGTTGCTAGCTGGCCACGTGTTAGGTGGCCAGCCATGTTGTTACATGCTGATGGCGCCGTGATTTGTCACTGTGGGTTTATGACAGGTAAGACAGGTTTCGGTAGACGGTAGGGCATCCCCTTGCTGATAGTAACCGCCGTTTTGCGTAATATGCTGCTCTGTGAGTGAAACATAGGGCGAGCCAATCACATGGCAAGAGGTGCATACCGCTGTAATTGGGCTGGTGTAGCCTGTGGTTGTCCATTCCCAGTTTTCATTAATGGCGTCGGTAGCCATTGGCCCTTTGTGTTCAAATGATGCCAGATTGAAACTGTCGTGACACTGGGCGCATTTACCGCCAATTAAACCAAAAGAGGCGCTCTCTTTATGGGTTTTGTGCAGCTTCATCTCCAGTGCCCCTTTATTTTTACCATTGGCATATGTGCCATGGGGGGTATGGCAGGTCACACAGCCACCGATATCATCTAATTGATTGATGACCAGCCCGGCATGTTTCACATGCTCAGAGAAGGCATTGTGGATCTCAAAACTGTCTCCGTGACAGCCGATACACCGGTCGATAGCCGTAGAGCTGCTAGCGCGGGTGTGTAGCGTGTCACTTAGGCCTGCATAAGATGTGACAGCATTGAGGGAGGCAAATTCGCTGGCATCCTGTTGGCAGTCAGTAGCATTGTGCTCGCTATCAACACAAATGGCTGCGGATACCATATTGACGGCGGTATCTGTGTCTGTACCGATAGCACCAAAGGGCAGTGCTTTGCTGGTGTAAACAAATTCACCCTTGTTATAGCTTAACTGAGTGGATGTCAGCGCTGGATTTGGTTTACCGTCGATGACCAGCTTTTGCTCATCAAGTTCATGGCGGCCATATGCCAATGTCGGGAAATTGGGCCCGATGTTGGTAAAGCTCTCAATGTACTTGATGGTGCTCAGTGCAACGGGTTGTCCTTGGTCATTTTGCAAGGTAATACTCATCCTGACTTGATGATCGCTTGCTGGCAGCGCTGCGGCGTTTTCCTGTGGCAGTACTGTCATCTGCACATTGAGCTGATGGCGCGCAATAAATTGCTTTTGTACCCGATGTGGCTGCAGATGGATTTGTTCTGTCATAGTGGCATTGTGACAGGCGATACAGTTACTGTTATCTGCTTGAGCCGGATGGCCATAACCACTGATAAAGTCGATATCGGTATGACAACTGGAGCAGGTTTCCATTGTAGGAACCCGTGACCAATTCCCCCATTCCTCTAGCATGGCGTCATCAGTAGTAGGTTTTTGATGGCATGTCTCACAGTTATCTTTCACCAGGGCGTGGGCCGTTTCAGCACTTTTATCCAGATTGCGGCCATACATTTTGGCACTGTTATGGACATTATGAATAAGATGCCCAAAGGCCAGTGCCGGGCGAGCCAGTTTGTCTGCTAGCTCCTGGTTATGGCAGGTTACACAGGTTTCTAAGTCGGTATAGTTGTGGCCTGCGTATAGTTTTTCTCCTGGTTGATGGCAACTATGGCATTGCTTGGCATCAACGATATTTTTAGTCAATTTGGCGCTACTGCCATCTGCAGCTAGATCTTCAGTGTATTCAGTATGTGGCACAACTGTGGCACCATCCTGTAGGGTGGATGCTGCAGCAATAAAATTGAATCTCTGGGTGAATGAAGTATCGGCACCTTCCAGTGGCAAATCAAAACTATAATGGCCGTTTTTATGATCCGTAAAACCTGTACTGTTGCCTGTTATTTGCCATTGCGCAGCTTCGCCCGGGCCATTGAATCCCTGTGGTATCAGCTGCGCTGCTTTCTTTATTTGAAAATCCTTCAGACCCACTACCGGTAAATCAGCTTCGTTGTGCGCAAATACAGTCACCTTAGCATTGTTATTGGCGACTTGTAGGTCAGTGATATTGAGATGGAGTTCGTTGACCGTATCAGCTGCTGGGCCTCCGGGTTTACCCGGCGTGCCGTTGTGGCCGTTATCACCATCGCATCCTGTCAGGGTGACAGAAAGCATGGCCGCTGTGATCAGCGCTGCCAGTTTGGAGTGCGTTATGTTCATCATATTTTTCCCTGCAATGTGATGATGAGTAAGTACGCCATCCACGGGATGTAGAGTGGATTTTTTATATTTTCTTTTAGCGACTTACCCATATTTAGGAAGTTTCTTCCTCAGGGAAAAATTACCGTAAGGAGGCTGAAAAAGCTGCATTAGCCGATTCAGACTGTGAACTGGATCTGTCTATTTCTTAATGAATATTTTAATGTGATGTGTGCAACTGTAATCACACTGCAACAGCTGTTAACAGTGACAGAAAAAGGGGAGAGTTGCCTCTCCCCTCGAATGGTTAATGGCCGTGTAATTGGCGTACTTGCTCAGGACTGTGACAGGTAGCACAGCTTTCTGCTTGGCGGATCAATACATCGGCTTTATCTTGCCCATCAATAATGCCGCCGAATCCTTCAATATGCGCTTTGCCAGCGTCACTCAGATATTTCTGGTGGCAACTCATACAGGCGCCTGTATCAGAAGACATCCAGATATCCGCGCCATGAGTATCGGCATAACGCCATGCACGTTCAGGGGAACGGCCAAGTTCGATGCCTTGCTCGGTATGACAGGTTGAGCAGTCGGTTTTGACGACAGTACTGCTGCCAACACCAGCATATTTCAAGTAGTGGCCACTGGCGTGGTGTGCTTTATAGGCAAAGCTGGTCGGAGATTTGACCGCGCCATAAGACAGCCCTTTGTCTGGGGTGTGGCATGCTTGGCAATTGACACCATTGTCATAATGAACAATTTCTTGGTTATGACACTCCATACACTTACCATCGTCAATAATGGTGCGACGTTGCTTGGCTGGTTCAGAGGTGTTGGACCCGTTCCAGGTAAAGCGCAGCGGTTGATGCTGGATGTACACCATACGCACGCCTTTAGCTGAATCACAGGCGGTAGGTACGATTTCTTTAACGCCATAACCACCTTTGTTGAAGCAAGTTGCTACTGCGGCATACAGCTCGACACTCTTACCGTTAAGATCCGGCAGGATCAGATTACTGGCGGCACTGTTGATACTAAAAGTTTTACTCTCTGGCTGATAGGTAGACACTGTTTCATCTAGCAAAGAGAATCCCCGGTCGCCGTATTTACTGCCAGTATCATATGCTGGATAGTTCTGATCGATATCCCAACTGAAATAGATGCTGGATTTGGTGTACATACTTGGGTTGGCAATAAATTCTCTGCCAACGGCTTGGCCTTTATCATCGAGGATTTGCACATCAAAGCTTAGGGTACCGTTTTGCACTGTGATATGACTGAAATGGGCTGAATATCCCTGGCTGGCCTGATACCCTTTCAATACATCGCCGTGGCGTTTGGCGGCGCTATCGGTACCATGATAAGGGCTTTCACTGTTATGGCAGGCGACACAGTCAGTGTCGCTATGATTTTTGGATGGCGTTTCTGTGTGGCAACCGATACAGGCTGAGTTACTTAAATCAGCATGGAACAGGCCCACATCGGCCGGAGCGCCTTCACCTTCAACATGGCAAGCTGCGCAGTCAGCAGCGGGTTGTTGTGGATACATGACTTTACCGTAGTCATGTTGACTTCCGTTGTAACCAATGACTTTATAAGGTGCTGGAACCATGGCTGCGGCATTTTTGTCGTAACCCACTCGATCTTGGCCTTTGTGGATAGCGTGGATCATATAGGTAAAATCTACGCTGTTGCCACTTTCAGGATCGGCAGAGGTTGCTGTATGACAGGATGCGCAACTCTCCAACTCAATCCGACGACCGCCATGGAGCGCTAAACTTTCTGGTTGATGGCAGGCATAACAGGATGCAATGGACACCACATCACGGCTCTGAATATCTTCGGTTTTACCTGTGGATGGTTGCCAGTCAAAGTGGGCATTGGTTACGGCTTGGGGGGCAACCAGCTCCAATGTGGCTCTTTGGGTTAACTCTGCCTGATAGGTGATTGGCAGTGGATCTGTGATATTGGCGATATTGGTTTGGAAGGTATAACGATAGCTGCCATCTTGGTTATCTGTCAGGCAGTTCTGACAATTTGCTGCAGCTTCTACCCCAGCCTGAAATGTTGCTCCCGGATTGAGGTGACGATCATCTGCTGGTATCCATTCCGGATTAGGTTGTTTTAAGCTGTTGATATAGGCCTGCCATTGAAATCCCCGCGGAGTGACATTGCCATCCAGTTGTGTGGCAGTAACGGGAGTGAGTTGGGCAATGCCGAAGCGTAAATCATGTTGGTTGGTTAAGCCTAGAATGGCAACGCCATTGGCATTTTCCAGTCTGAAATCTACGGTGACCTTGCCGGCATCAATACTGGCATGGGTGAATGTTGCTTTCAGTGTGCTGGTGGCATTAATGTTGATACCAATCACCCCGTCTTTGCCGTTTTCGCCATCATCACCATCACTACAGCCCGCTAGTGCCACGGAAAGTAACCCGGCTCCCAGCAACACATAAGGCCTGCGTTTGAGGTTAAAACTTTTCATCATCTAATTCCCTGCATTGTTATAATTATCAGCTTTTCATGTGGTTAGTTGCTTAACCGTAAAAAATGTGTGGAAATGGTTTTTCATCGGTAAGGCTAACAAACGATGTTTTTTTCGCAGTTGTTTTGAAACTGTTCTGTGAACTGGATCTGAGTATTTAGGCGGGGGGTATAGGCCCGTGTTTGAATCGTTTAAAAACAGAGCGGGTTGTCGATACTTACTGCCTTGTTTGTGTGGAAAGTGATCGTTTGGGCGGTTTTTTAGATTGCGTCAGGTGAAAATCCCGCCATCTGGCGGCTTGGTAGTTTATTAACGTGGTCACTTGCCGCATAATGCAGAACACAAGTGAAAACTATTATCGTTTTCGGTTGAAAATCTTGATCCAGATAAAGTTATTGCTGATTTAGCTGGTTTAGAATCGGTATCAGTTATTAGGCAAACGCTGCCCAAGGTGGAAATAGTTAATGAAGTTAAGTGAACTCAGTCCCGGCGATAGCGCCATGATTTCTGAAATCGGACATATCGATTTGCCGCAAACGGTGAAGCGTAAGCTGCTGTCGATGGGGATCACCCCAAACACCCGTTTTAGTCTGACCCGCCGGGCTCCTATGGGTTCGGGTCTGGAATTAGCTCTCCGCGGTAGCAAGCTGTGTATGCGCCGGGATTTGGCCGACATTATTGAGGTAATCAAAACCAATGACTAAGCAGTTTCATTGTGTCACGGTAGGAAACCCCAACGCGGGGAAATCCACTCTGTTTAACGCGCTGACCGGCGCAAGCCAGGTTGTTGGTAACTGGTCAGGGGTAACGGTTGAGAAGAAGACTGGCCAATTTACCCTAGAAGGTTCTGATGTATTTTTAACTGATTTGCCGGGTATTTACGATATTTTACCGGCAGGTAATCAGTGTGACTGTTCTTTAGATGAGCGTATTGCCCAGCAGTACCTTGCTGAACAGCCATGTGATGCCATTATTAACCTGGTTGATGGTACCAACTTAGAGCGCCACCTCTACTTAACAGCTCAGTTACGTGAGTTGGGGGTACCTATGGTGGTGGTGATCAACAAGATGGATGCGGCTCACAAGCGCGGCATTCAAGTTGATTTCCAGAAAATGAGCCAGACTCTGGGATGCCCTGTTGTGGGGGTTTGCTCTCGTGATCCAGAAGATGTGCATAAGGTTAAAGCCCATGTGGTTGAGTTGTTAGCCGGTCGGGTTGATAGTACGCCACTGAAATTGAATTATGGCGCTGAGATTGAGCAGGCCGTGACTGCCGTGATGCAGCGTGAAGCTGGGTTGAGTCGTGGGCGTGCGCTGGCGATGTTCGGGCATGGCCTGGGTTGTGGCAGCTGTGCTAATGGCGAAAAACAGCCGGAAGTGATTGCCTGTGCTGAAAGTCTGAAAGCCAAGGGTGAAGATATTGAGGTGATGATCGCCGCTACCCGCTATCAGTTTGTGGAGCAGGTGTATGATGCATCGGTTAAACCTGCGCCAAAAGAGACCTTCAGTGCCAAGCTCGACCGTCTGGTATTAAATCCGGTACTCGGTGTTCCAGTTTTCTTACTGGTGATGTATCTGATGTTCCTGTTTGCCATTAACGTTGGCAGTTCTTTCATTGATTTCTTTGATATCAGTGCTGGAGCATTATTTGTTGACCACTTCGGTGCTTGGCTGGGGAATATCGGTGCGCCTGAGTGGCTAGTCACTATTCTGGCTGGTGGCTTTGGCCAGGGTATTCAGACTGTGGCGACCTTTATTCCGGTAATTGCGGCGCTGTTTTTGGCATTGTCCGTACTGGAGAGCTCAGGCTATATGGCCCGCGCCGCGTTTGTGGTTGACGGCTTAATGCGCCGTATTGGTTTGCCTGGTAAAGCCTTTGTGCCCATGATTGTTGGCTTCGGCTGCTCGGTTCCGGCCATTATGGCGACCCGGACATTAGGTAATGAGCGTGAGCGTATCGTCACCGGTATGATGGCGCCCTTTATGTCCTGTGGTGCACGTTTGCCTGTGTATGCTTTGTTTGCCGCGGCTTTCTTCCCCAATAGCGGACAGAACCTGGTGTTTGCTTTGTACCTGATCGGTATTTTGGCGGCAGTCGGCACTGGCTTAATGCTACGTAAAACGCTGCTGCCGGGTACATCCAGCGCCGTGGTAATGGAACTGCCTGATTATGAACTGCCGAAGTTTAAGCCAACGCTGAAGCGTACCGTTAAGCGTACCAAGGGTTTTATTGTTGGTGCCGGTAAGACCATTGTCATTGTGGTCACCCTGCTGAACTTTGTGAACTCTATCGGTACCGATGGCAGCTTTGGCCACCAAGATAGCAGTGAGTCACTGCTCAGTGTGGTAAGCCAGAAAGTGACGCCACTGTTTACGCCTCTAGGGGTTGAACAGAGTAACTGGCCAGCTACCGTGGGGATTGTAACCGGTATTTTCGCTAAGGAAGCCGTGGTTGGTACATTGAACAACCTGTATTCACCCGCAGCATCTGATGATGAAGGGCTGACACCACTGAGTGAGAGTTTCTCCGAGGCATTGGCAACCATTCCTGAAAACCTGTTAGGTATCTCTTACGCTGACCCTATGGCATTAAATGTCGGTGATGTGAAAGATGAGAAAGTTGCAGCAGAAGAGCAGGGCGTAGATACCTCAACCTTTACAGCGCTGCAAACCGGTTTTGGTACGACTATTGCTGCCTTTAGTTACCTGTTGTTTGTTCTGCTATATACCCCATGTGTGGCCGCGATGGGGGCACTGGTGCACGAATTTGGTGCGCGCTGGGCTCGCTTTGCTGCGCTGTGGACCTTTGGTCTGGCTTACGGGACAGCAACATTGGTATACCAGACAGCGACATTCAGCCAGCACCCGCTGACATCCGGTGCTTGGATTGGCGGTATCATTTTAGCGCTAGTCGTGTTTTATACCTGGCTGCGTCGTCAAGGGCGTAAAACCCAGCAGATTATTCCGGGTATCCGTATCATTACCGAATAAGGTATGATACCACCCAAATTATAAAAGCAGCCTGCGGGCTGCTTTTTCCGTTGTGCCCTCTGCGGGGAACTGTGGGGGGGAATTTAATTGCTGGCCATTGTGTCAAAGCCAGATCTGTAGGATCATGGGCCTTTGATTAAAATTGCCATTGTTCGCAAAGAGGAATTCCATGAGTCATGTGGACAACAACGAAGTTCGTCCAAGCAACTTCATTCGTAACATCATTGATGAAGATCTGAAAAGCGGCAAGCACACCAGTGTGCATACCCGTTTCCCGCCGGAGCCAAACGGCTATCTTCATATCGGTCACGCTAAGTCTATCTGCCTGAACTTCGGTATTGCCCGGGATTACCAGGGTGAGTGTAACCTGCGTTTTGATGATACGAACCCTGAAAAAGAAGACATTGATTATGTGAACTCTATTCAGGAAGACGTGAAGTGGCTGGGATTCCAGTGGAGCGGTGATATCCGTTATTCATCCAACTACTTTGATGCTCTGCACGGTTATGCTGTTGAGTTAATCAACAAAGGTCTGGCGTATGTTTGCTTCCTTAATGGTGAGCAAACCCGTGAATACCGCGGTACGCTGAAAGAGCCTGGCAAAAATAGCCCATACCGTGATACCAGTGTTGAAGAGAACCTGGCGTTGTTTGAAAAAATGCGCCAAGGTGAATTTAAAGAGGGCGAATGTGCGCTGCGGGCCAAAATTGATATGGCCTCACCTTTTATGTGTATGCGCGATCCTGTGATCTATCGCATCCGCTTTGCCCACCATCATCAGACCGGTGACAAGTGGTGCATCTATCCTATGTATGACTTCACCCATTGTATTTCTGATGCGCTGGAGCATATTACCCACTCACTGTGTACGCTGGAATTCCAAGATAACCGCCGCCTGTATGACTGGGTACTGGATCATCTGGATGATTTCCAAGCACCTAACCGTACCCATCAGTATGAATTCAGCCGCCTGAATCTGGAATACACCCTGATGTCTAAGCGTAAGCTGAATGATCTTGTGGTGCGTAATCTGGTTTCCGGTTGGGATGATCCGCGTATGCCAACCATTGCCGGTTTGCGCCGCCGTGGTTTTACGCCAGCCTCTATCCGTGAATTCTGTAAGCGTATCGGTGTGACCAAGCAGGATAACCTGGTTGAAGTTGGCATGTTGGAAGCCTGTATCCGTGAAGAGTTGAATGAACACGCTCCTCGGGCGATGGCAGTGCTGAAGCCAATCAAGGTTGTGATTGAAAACTACCCTGAAGGTCAGTTGGAACATGTGTCTGCCCCAGTGCATCCAAACCATCCTGAAATGGGTAATCGGGAATTAGCATTCGGCCGCGAAGTCTACATTGATGCTGCGGATTTCCGTGAAGAAGCCAATAAGCAGTACAAGCGTCTGGTGACAGGAAAAGAAGTACGTCTGCGTAATGCTTATGTGATTAAGGCAGAGCGTTGCGATAAGGATGCTGAGGGCAATATCACTACGGTTTACTGTACTTATGATCCTGACACTCTGGGCAAAAACCCAGCAGATGGTCGTAAGGTGAAAGGGGTGATCCATTGGGTTGAAGCCTCAACCGCTAAACCGGCTGAGTTCCGTCTTTATGGCCGTCTGTTCAAAGATGCCAACCCGGCTGCCGCTGAAACAGTCGATGAAGTACTGAACCCAGAGTCTCTGGTGATTGAGCATGGCGTGGTAGAGGCGGGTCTTATCGATGCTAAGCCATGCGAAGCCTATCAGTTTGAGCGTGAAGGTTACTTCTGCGCCGACAATAAGGATTCAAGCCTAGAGCATCTGGTATTTAACCTGACTGTAGCGCTGCGTGACTCTTTTGCTTAAGCGTTAAGTCAGTACAATGAAAAAAGCCGGCTTATCTGCCGGCTTTTTGTTTGCAATAGCGTTACTGAATGGCTGGACCAAAGCCATTGGACCAAAGGATCACGCTGCCTGTCATCAGGGCGACCAGTAGTACTAGCCCGGCAGTCACAACCGAGCTTGCGTAAATAAAGCCTTTTTCTTCCGGAATTTTCATTAAAATTGGTACGCCAGTATAAAGCAGATAGACGGAATAACTGACGCCGGCAAGCCCGACTAACATCATAAACCAGAGCTCAGGATACAGTGCAGAGAAGCCCACCATAAAGAGCGGGGTAGCGGTATAAGACGCTAATTCAAATGCTTGGGTATAGCTGGGGCTAGCATCAAAGGTTTTGGCCATCCAATAAACTAAGTAGGCAAGTGCAAATACCCCAGCAATTAACCCAAAGTACATTCCTGCTGACATATACAGGGCGCTAGCAGGCGTCAGGTATAATAAATCTCCAGCTCCAGGGTTCCACCCGATTTGAGTATTAGCGATATAGCTGCAGATGGCAGGGATAAGGGCGATAAGTAGAATATGGGTAAGGCTGTTGTGTGCGGTTTCGTGGTTTTGCTCTATGGTGTGCCATTCTTGTTTCGGATGTGTATATAACCCCTTCAAGTGACTCAGAATCATTTTTATTATCTCCGTTCAGCATAAACAAAATTGCCCGCCAAACATCAGACGAACCTGATACAGCTCTTGTTTATTTATTGAACAAAAATAGCGCTTGGTCAAGGGCTTGGTTTTCGCCTATACCATTATTTAGATAAAATTCCCCCTATGTGAGCGGATAAATGACCTTAATGTACATACCTCATGCAGCGTGGATAAGGCTATTTGGGCAATACTCGCTTTTCTATCGTGGCGGATTAAGTCGGCATGCGTTGACACGCAGTTTTAGTTAAACGCGGATATTGAGTGAAGAGATATGTGTAAAAGAAACATGGCGCAATAGGACAATAATGCTGTTGATGGCGTTTTTACGCGATATTCCCGCAATGGCAACGCAGAAACTATTTCCTCGATTACTGTCCTACTCTTTGCTAGTTACCTCACTATGCAGCAATGACGGATGCTAATGACCGATTTTATCGGGAGATTACCTGCATACTGCCGCATAGTTGAAGATATTATTCCAGTGGTAGATTGCTCAGCTCTGCGCCTTGAGGGGTTAACGTCAGGACACTGCCCTGGGTGTACCAGTCACCGACGACCATGCGTTGCAATTGATCACCTAGCTGATGGATAGCGGGTCTGTGGGTGTGGCCGTGGATCATAATATCAGCGTGTTTTTGCTGCATTAGGGCCAACACTGCACTGGATTCTACATCCATAATTTCGCGGGTTTTATATTGGTTTCCCTGTTTACTCTTCGCGCGTAACCCCGAGGCGATTGCCTGGCGTTTGCGTTTGGGAAGTAGGGAATAGATCCAGCGAAACAGTGCAATTGAGCGAAAACGGCGAAAACGTTGGTATGCTTTGTCCAGCGTGCACAGGCTGTCACCATGAAGGATAACCAACTTATGGCCATAAAGCTGAGTGACAGAAACCTCTGGTAATAACTGCATACCAGATTGCTTGGCAAACCGGCGACCGAGCATAAAGTCCCGATTACCATGGACATAATATACCGGTATTTTCCCTGCAATATCGCGTAATTGTTGGGCAAGCGCTAGGGCAAAAGGCTCAGCTAAATCATCACCGACCCAGACCTCAAAGAGATCGCCAAGAATATACAACGCTTGGGTATCTGATGGGAGGGTAGCAAGGAAGTGGCTGAAGGCGGCGGTAATATCAGGGCGATCTGCACTTAAGTGCAGATCGCCAACAAAGAGGGTACGCATCTTAAGCGTTATTCCTCAACCGTGACGCTCTGGATAACCACATTGTCAACAGGTACATCTTGGTGCATACCATGGTTACGGGTGTTTACGCCTTTAATGGCATTCACGACATCCATACCTTCTACCACTTCACCAAATACACAGTAACCCCAACCTTGCATGGACTCCGCGCGGAAATCCAAGAAAGTGTTGTCATTCACATTGATAAAGAATTGACCGGTGGCGGAGTGTGGGTCTGAAGTGCGAGCCATGGCGATAGTACCGGCTTTGTTAGACAGACCATTGTTAGCTTCATTTTTGATGGCTGCGCGAGTTGGTTTTTGAACCATCTTTTCATCGAAACCACCGCCTTGGATCATAAATCCATCGATAACGCGGTGGAAAATAGTGCCATTGAAGAAACCATCTTTGGCGTATTGAACAAAGTTGGCAACAGTTTCTGGAGCTTTATCGGCAAACATTTGCAGTTTGATGTCGCCATGGTTGGTGTGCAGTGTAATCATATTTATGCTTCTCAATGACTTCTGATTAATAACGTCATGGATTTTAACTGATCCGACCAAGGGCATAAAGCACAGTGTTTATCTGCTCGCAATTCGCGCGGAATTCGGATGCAAGCCGCTTTGTGGCCATGGTAGACTGGTTGCCTTGAATTAATAGTCCCACCATTGGTAAAAGAGATACTCCATGTTGAAGATTTACAACAGCATCAGTCGTCAGAAAGAGGAATTCAAACCTATTAATCCCGGAAAAGTAGGGATGTATGTATGCGGTGTGACGATTTACGATCTGTGTCATATTGGCCACGGCCGTACTTTTGTCTCCTTCGACATGATTGTGCGTTACCTGCGTTACATCGGTTACGAAGTAAATTTCCTGCGCAATATTACTGACGTAGACGACAAAATCATCAAGCGTGCCAATGAAAATAACGAAAGCTGCGAAGCGCTGACAGAGCGTCTAATTGGTGAAATGCACCAAGACTTTGATGCCTTGAATATGCTACGTCCAGACTTTGAACCCCGTGCGACCTTGCATATTGCTGAAATCATTGAAATGGTTGAGCAGTTGATTGCCCGTGGTCACGCCTATGTTGCTGATAACGGTGATGTGCTATTTAGCGTGCCTTCTTTCCCTGCGTATGGTCGTTTGTCTGGACAGGATTTGGATCAACTGCAGGCTGGCGCCCGGGTTGAGGTGGATGAGCATAAACATAATCCAATGGATTTTGTGCTGTGGAAAATGTCTAAGCCAGGTGAGCCAACCTGGGAATCTCCTTGGGGGCCAGGCCGCCCAGGCTGGCACATTGAGTGTAGTGCCATGAATGGTAAACACTTAGGTGCTCATTTTGATATCCATGGCGGCGGCAGTGATCTGCAATTCCCACACCATGAAAATGAGATTGCCCAATCTTGCTGTGCCCACGATACACCCTATGTGAATTACTGGATGCACACAGGTATGGTGATGGTTGATCGGGAAAAGATGTCTAAATCTTTGGGTAATTTCTTCACTATCCGTGATGTTCTGCAGCATTATGATCCTCAGACAGTACGTTACTTCCTGCTATCTGGGCATTATCGCAGTCAATTAAACTATTCAGAGGATAATCTGAAGCAAGCTCGTGCATCCCTTGAGCGTCTGTATACAGCGTTGAAAGGATTGGACTTGACTGTAGCTGCCGCGCCTGCAGAAGAATATGTTCAGCGTTTCCGTGATGCCATGGATGATGATTTTAACACGCCTGAGGCCTATTCTGTTCTGTTTGATATGGTGCGTGAAATCAACCGCTTGAAAGGTACGGATATGGCGGCAGCATCGGCTTTAGGTGTGGCAATGAAGCAGCTGGCCGATGTGCTGGGTATTATGGGACAGGATGTAGAATCTTTCTTTAAAGGTGATGGTAATGATGATGAAGTGGCTGAAATTGAAGCCCTGATCGTTGAACGTAACCGTGCTCGGGCTGAAAAAGACTGGCCGGCCGCGGATGCTGCCCGTGATCGTCTTAATGCGTTGAATGTTGTTCTGGAAGATGGCCCTCAAGGCACCACTTGGCGTAAGAAATAATTGTGTTGTGCGAAATTAAATTAAGCTAAGTGAATAAAAAACGCCGGTGAAATCGGCGTTTTTTATTTCTGTAATATCTTTATACAGCAGCTTGGGTTACTTGCAGGGGATCGTGAAAACGTTCTGCAGCATACAAGGTATTTTGCAGCAAACTGGCAATCGTCATCGGGCCGACGCCACCGGGCACCGGGGTAATAAATGCCGCATGCTCACAGGCCTGTTCAAACTGCACATCCCCAACCAACTTCCCGTTTTCTAACCGGTTAATCCCGACATCAATCACTACTGCGCCCGGTTTAATCCAATCTCCAGGAATAAAGCCGGGTTTGCCTACCGCGACAACGAGCAGATCGGCATTACGAACTTTCTGCTCTAAATTACGGGTAAAACGATGACAAACCGTGGTCGTACAACCTGCTAGCAGTAATTCCAGCGACATTGGTCGACCCACAATATTAGATGCGCCAACGACGGTAGCATCCATACCATAGGTATCAATCCCAGTGGATTTTATCAGTGTCATAATGCCCATGGGCGTACAGGGACGTAATACCGGAATACGTTGGGATAGCCGTCCGACATTATAAGGGTGAAAGCCATCGACATCTTTATCTGGGCGAATGCTTTCCAGGATTTTAGCGTCATCAATATGTGCGGGGAGAGGCAGTTGCACTAAAATGCCATCAATGGTGTCATCTTGGTTACACTGTTCAATCAGTGCCAGCAGAGTTTGTTCACTGGTATCACTATCCAGATCAAATGCTTTGGACACAAAACCGACTTCCTCACAAGCCTTGCGTTTACTGCCGACATAAACCTGTGAAGCAGGATCGGCGCCCAATAAAATAACCGCTAAACCCGGTGCTCGTTGCCCTTGTTGCAGGCGGGCGGCGACTTTTTGTTTAATTTCAGTGCGAATTGTTTGGGCAATCGCTTTGCCATCGATAATAGTAGCTGTCATAAGAGGTTGAATTTCCTTTTACACGCAAGGCACAGCAAAAAATTTGCGCGCATTTTAGCAGGGCAGCGGCACAGTGTCATGGAGATTGGATTTTGTCAGTGAAAAAGCTGAGGCTTATTTTTGTACGTAAAATGGCATTTTTGCCAAAATGATGTATTAAAATTCAGCGTATTGTTTTAAATAGCAGCAAGCGATGATTTAGTTAAAAAAAACCGTTGACGGCCGTGGGGGCAATGGCTAATATGCGCCTCGTTCTCAGCGGGGCAGCAAATAAATGCGTCTTGGCAATAAAGAGACATTCGGTGATTAGCGCAGTCTGGTAGCGCATCTGCTTTGGGAGCAGAGGGTCAGAGGTTCGAATCCTCTATCACCGACCAAGAATTTTTAAATGAGGTGAACTTTACACCTTGTTTATCAACGGTTAGGATGCAGGTTAAATCTGCAGATCATGCGCCCGTAGCTCAGTTGGATAGAGCATCCGCCTTCTAAGCGGATGGTCGCAGGTTCGAATCCTGCCGGGCGTACCACTTTATGTGGTGGCTATAGCTCAGTTGGTAGAGCCCTGGATTGTGATTCCAGTTGTCGTGGGTTCGAGTCCCATTAGCCACCCCACTCTTTAAAAAAAGAATAAAAAAAGCGACCTTAGGTCGCTTTTTTTATGCCTTGTAACCTGGGTTTGCCACTCGACTCTGAAAAAAACGCTGGCTATAATGTCGCGTCTTGATAACTATCATCTACGTGCGACCAGTGCCGAAATTCAGAACTGAAGGGCATTCGAGCGAAAATTTAGATCAAGAAACGAATACCTGAATAGTTGATGCATTCGACTATTACAAAGGACGTTAGACATATTTCGAGGTAAAACAATGCAAGTTTCTGTTGAAACAACTCAAGGCCTAGAGCGTCGCCTGACCATCAGCGTACCTGCTGAGCAAATTGAAAAGCTGGTTCAGGATAGCCTGAAGCAAGAAGCCAAGCGCGCTCGTCTGCCAGGTTTCCGTCCAGGTAAAGTACCTGCTAGCGTAATTAACAAGCGCTATGGTGATGCAATCCGTCAAGACGTAACCGGTCAGGTTATGCAGCGTAACTTCATTGAAGCGATTGTGGCTGAAAAACTGAATCCAGCTGGTGCCCCAACCTTCATCCCTGGCGAAACCAAAGACGATGCATTTGAATTCGTTGCTACCTTCGAAGTTTACCCAGAAGTTGAACTGAAAGGTCTGGATGCGATTGCTGTTGAAAAGCCAGTTGCTGATGTAACTGATGCTGATGTTGACAACATGATTGAGACTCTGCGCAAGCAGCACGCTCAGTATGATGTTGTTGAGCGTGAAGCCGCTGATGGCGACAAAGTGAAAGTAAACTTTGTTGGTTCTGTTGACGGTGAAGAGTTTGAAGGCGGCAAAGCCGAAGGTTTCGAACTGCACCTGGGCAGCGGTCGTATGATCCCTGGCTTCGAAGAAGGTATCGTTGGCCACAAAGCCGGTGATGAATTCGATATCGATGTGACTTTCCCAGAAGAATATCACGCTGAAAACCTGAAAGGTAAGCCAGCTAAGTTCGCTATCACTGTGACTGAAGTTCTGGGTGCGAGCCTGCCAGAAGTGAATGATGAGTTCGCTAAGCAGTTCGGTATTGCTGAAGAAGGTGTTGCTGGTCTGAAAGCGGAAATCCGCAAGAATATGACCCGCGAACTGGAACAAGCTCTGAAAGCGAACATCAAAGAGCAGGTTATTGAAGGTCTGTTGACTAACAATGAAATCGATCTGCCAAAAGCGCTGATCGACGGTGAAGTAAACGTACTGCGTCAGCAAGCTATGCAGCGTTTCGGTAGCCAATTTGGTAACCAAGCTAACATGCCAGAACTGCCAGCTGAGCTGTTCACTGAACAAGCTGAGCGTCGTGTGAAAGTTGGCCTGCTGCTGGGTGAAGTGATCAAAGCTAACGAACTGAAAGCTGACGATGCTCGCGTAACTGCACTGATCGAGTCTATGGCTTCTGCTTACGAAGATCCTGCTGAAGTTGTTGCTTATTACAACAACAACCAAGAGCTGATGCAGAACATGCGCAACGTTGCTCTGGAAGAGCAAGCTGTTGAAGCATTACTGGCTGGCGCAAAAGTTACTGACAAAGAAGTTGCTTTTGAAGAATTTATGAACAAGGCTACCGGTCGCGCATAAGCGAAACTTGACTTGTTTGGCCTCAGGCCATTTATAATGGTTCGTATGGGTTTTTCTCATGCGAACCATTTTCGTTTTTAGGGAAGGAAGAATGCAAAAAGCGCCAGAATCAGTACTTAACGCTCTCGTGCCTATGGTTGTTGAACAAACTGCTAAAGGTGAGCGCTCCTATGATATCTACTCCCGTTTGCTCAAAGAGCGGGTAATTTTCCTGGTTGGCCAGGTTGAAGAACATATGGCCAATCTCATTGTGGCGCAGTTGCTGTTTTTGGAGTCGGAAAGTCCAGATAAAGATATTTATCTGTATATTAACTCTCCCGGTGGTAGCGTGACTGCAGGTATGGCAATTTATGACACCATGCAGTTCATTAAGCCAAATGTTAGTACTGTATGTATGGGTCAAGCAGCAAGCATGGGCGCATTTTTGCTTGCCGGTGGAGAAAAGGGCAAACGCCACTGTCTGCCAAACTCTCGGGTGATGATCCATCAGCCATTGGGTGGTTTCCAGGGGCAGGCGTCTGATATTGCAATTCATGCGCAGGAAATTCTGGGCATTAAACAGAAATTGAACCAGATGTTGGCTGATCACACTGGCCAACCACTGGAAGTGATTGAACGTGATACTGACCGTGATAATTTCATGAGTGCAGAACAGGCTGTTGAATACGGTCTGGTTGATTCAGTCCTGACTAAGCGCGGCTGATTTTTGCTGTTATCTGGGCTATGCTCAGAGCATATTTGACGGCGAAGACACTGGCAGTCAGCAGGCTGCATAAGAGGTAGTAGAATGGGTGACAACAAAAGTAACGGCGACGGCGGTAAACTGTTGTACTGCTCTTTCTGTGGAAAGAGCCAGCACGAGGTTCGCAAGCTGATTGCCGGGCCTTCTGTCTATGTTTGTGACGAATGTGTCGAATTATGTAATGACATTATTCGCGAAGAGATAAAAGAGATTTCGCCAAAGCGGGATCAGGAAAAATTACCGACGCCTCATGAATTGCGGGCTCACCTGGATGACTATGTCATTGGGCAAGGGCAAGCAAAAAAAGTATTGTCGGTAGCGGTTTACAACCATTACAAACGGTTGAAGAACGCATCGCCTAAAGATGGTATCGAACTGGGTAAGAGTAACATCTTGCTGATCGGTCCCACAGGTAGTGGTAAAACCTTATTGGCTGAGACGTTAGCGCGCTTTTTGAATGTCCCTTTCACTATGGCTGATGCAACCACGCTAACCGAAGCCGGTTATGTGGGGGAAGATGTTGAAAATATCATCCAGAAGCTGCTTCAGAAATGTGATTATGACGTTGAGAAGGCCCAACGCGGCATCGTTTATATCGATGAAATCGATAAAATCAGCCGTAAATCAGATAACCCATCCATCACCCGTGATGTTTCTGGTGAAGGAGTACAGCAGGCGCTGCTGAAGCTGATTGAAGGGACAATTGCTGCCGTTCCACCTCAAGGTGGTCGTAAGCATCCACAGCAGGAGTTTTTACAGGTTGATACCTCTAAAATCTTGTTTATCTGTGGTGGCGCGTTTGCGGGGCTGGAAAAAGTCATTGAACAGCGTAGTGAAACTAGCTCAGGCATTGGTTTTGCAGCACAAGTTAAAGGTGAAAGCGACAAGAAGACTGTGTCTGACACCTTGCTGCAAGTTGAGCCAGAAGATCTGGTGAAATACGGTTTGATCCCTGAATTTATCGGCCGTTTGCCTGTAGTGGCAACCTTGCAGGAGCTGGATCAGGATGCTTTGGTTCAGATCCTGTCTGAGCCGAAAAATGCACTGACCAAACAATATGCCGCTCTGTTTGATATGGAAGGAGTAGAGCTGGAGTTCCGTGAAGATGCGCTTAAGGCTATTGCACAAAAAGCCATGACCCGCAAAACCGGTGCCCGTGGTCTGCGCTCCATCGTAGAAGGCATTTTGCTTGATACTATGTATGATCTGCCATCTAGCCAAGGTGTTGTTAAAGCTGTGATTGATGAGTCTGTCGTTAAAGGCGAATCAGCCCCATTACTTATGTATGAAAATAATGAGTCACAGGCAGCAGGCGAGCAATAATTAAACGTTTGTAATCATTATTTTAAAAAGGAGCCTTTATGGCTCCTTTTTTTCATTCTGCCATTGAAACTCAGGAATTTGTCCCAATATACTCGGTACTGACCCATTATCTTCAAACGGAATCGAACTATGACATTAGAGCGTGATACGCATATCGAACTTCCCGTATTGCCGCTACGCGACGTAGTGGTTTATCCACATATGGTTATTCCGTTATTCGTCGGACGGGAAAAGTCTATCCGCTGTCTTGAATCGGCAATGGCTCAGGACAAGCAAATCATTCTGGTAGCACAGCGTGACGCCGATCTTGATGAGCCTACCAGTGAGGATATTTTTGATGTAGGCACAGTTGCCTCAATTCTTCAGCTATTAAAGCTGCCAGATGGTACTGTGAAGGTATTGGTAGAAGGTGGCCAGCGTGCCCGGATTAACCGATACACAAAAGAAGATGAATATTTTGTTGCTGAAGCTGAGTATTTAGCAGCAGAAACAATAGATGAAAAAGAGGAAGAGGTGCTGGTTCGCAGCGCCATTGGGCAGTTTGAAGGCTATATCAAGCTGAATAAAAAAATTCCTCCTGAAGTACTGACATCATTGTCTGGTATTGATGAAGCGGCGCGTTTGGCTGATACCATGGCGGCACATATGCCGTTGAAGCTGGCTGATAAGCAATCAGTGCTTGAAATGGTTAATGTTGCTGAACGGCTGGAATATCTGATGGCCATGATGGAGGCGGAAATCGACTTGTTGCAGGTTGAAAAACGTATCCGCACTCGGGTCAAAAAGCAGATGGAAAAGAGCCAGCGCGAGTACTATCTGAATGAGCAGATGAAGGCGATTCAGAAAGAGCTGGGCGATCTTGATGAAGGACATGATGAGTTTGAAGGGCTAGGCCGCAAAATTGAAGAAGCGGAAATGCCTGCTGAAGCCAAGGAAAAAGCTCAGGCTGAATTGAATAAATTGAAGATGATGTCTCCGATGTCTGCAGAAGCCACAGTAGTGCGCAGTTATGTGGATTGGATGACATCAGTACCATGGAAGAAGCGTTCGAAAATTAAGCGTGATTTAGCCAAAGCGCAGGAAACCTTGGATATGGATCATTATGGTCTGGAAAAGGTGAAAGAGCGTATTTTGGAATATCTCGCGGTACAGACCCGAGTCAAACAGCTGAAAGGCCCGATCCTATGTCTGGTCGGCCCTCCGGGTGTTGGTAAAACATCACTGGGGCAGTCTATTGCCAAAGCGACTGGTCGTAAATACGTCCGGGTGGCGCTGGGGGGGGTACGTGATGAAGCGGAGATCCGTGGACACCGTCGTACTTATATCGGGTCTATGCCAGGTAAAATTATCCAGAAAATGGCTAAAGTTGGAGTGAAAAACCCACTGTTCTTGCTCGATGAAATCGATAAGATGAGCAGCGATATGCGTGGTGACCCGTCTTCTGCATTACTGGAAGTACTGGATCCTGAGCAGAACGCAGCGTTCAGTGATCACTATCTGGAAGTGGATTATGATCTGTCAGATGTGATGTTTGTGGCGACCTCTAACTCCATGGATATTCCTGGCCCATTGTTGGACCGTATGGAAGTTATTCGTTTGTCCGGATATACCGAAGATGAAAAACTCAATATTGCTAAGCAGCATTTACTGCCGAAACAGATTGAGCGTAATGGCCTGAAACCATCGGAGATCCTGATGGATGACAGTGCCATTATGGGCATTATCCGTTATTACACCCGTGAAGCTGGTGTGCGGGCATTAGAGCGTGAACTGTCTAAAGTATGCCGTAAGGTGGTTAAGCAGATCCTGCTGGATAAAAGCATTAAGCAGGTAGAAATCACTCAGGATAATTTGAAGTCATTCCTTGGGGTGCAGCGCTTTGATTATGGCAAGGCGGAAAGTAAAAACCAGGTTGGTCAAGTCACTGGTTTGGCTTGGACTCAAGTGGGGGGTGATTTGCTGACAATTGAAGCGACATCCGTTGCTGGTAAAGGCAAATTAACTTATACAGGCTCTTTGGGCGATGTGATGAAAGAGTCTATCCAGGCTGCCATGACAGTGGTGCGTGCCCGGGCTGAACAGTTGGGTATTAACCCTGATTTCTATGAAAAGCGGGATATTCATATTCACGTACCGGAAGGTGCAACCCCGAAAGATGGTCCCTCTGCAGGGGCGGCAATGTGTACAGCATTAGTGTCTACGTTGACCGGTAATCCGGTGAATGCAGATGTTGCCATGACAGGTGAAATTACCTTGCGTGGTGAAGTTTTACCCATCGGTGGCTTAAAAGAGAAGCTGCTGGCGGCACACCGTGGTGGTATTAAAGTTGTACTTATCCCGAAAGAAAACGAGCGTGATCTCGAGGAAATTCCGGCAAATGTGATTGCTGATCTGAAAATCCATCCGGTGAAATGGGTTGATGAAGTTCTGAAGTTGGCGTTAGAACGACCAGTTGAAGGCTTTGAAGTAGTCAAAAACTTGGGATAACGCAAAAAAATGCCTTATCTCATTAAAAAAAATGAAAAAAGGGGCTTAACAATGCCACGAGCTGTGGTAGCCTAAGTCCGTGGAGAGCCAGTCTTCCCAAACCCTTGGGGCGACTGGCTTTGAGCTGTATACAAATTATTTCTTTGGTTTTCGAACTGGGCTTGAACTTTAGATTCAAGCTTGTTATAAAAGCCTCCGCAGACCGCTCTAGAGAAGGATTTGGTTGCGGCGCAAAAATTACATTCAAGGGGATGACATGAACAAATCTGAACTGATCGAGAAAATCGCCACTGGTGCGGACATTTCCAAGGCTGCCGCTGGTCGTGCATTGGACTCTTTTATTGCAGCAGTGACTGAAGGTCTGAAAGAAGGCGATAAGATTTCTCTTGTTGGTTTCGGTACTTTTGAAGTTCGTCAGCGTGCTGAGCGTACTGGTCGCAATCCACAAACTGGTAAAGAGATCAAAATTGCTGCAGCAAACATTCCAGCATTCAAAGCTGGTAAAGCACTGAAAGACGCAGTTAACTAATTAACAGCGCAGCCTTTGAGGCTTTCGTATATTGAAGCACTGCCCCGCAGTGCTTTTTACGAATTGAAGGGTGGTGATTCTTACAATTTGGGATCGGCGCCCAGTGTATGAGACTAATATGTCCCGATACACGAAAGTGATTCAATAAGGCGCATTCACCCAGTGAAGCGCCTTTTTTATTTTAATCCATCGCAACAAGCGAGAAATCTGATGTTAGAGAAGATTCGCGAAGGTTCACAAGGGGTGATTGCGAAAACCATCCTGGTGCTTGTGATACTTTCTTTTGCTTTTGCCGGAGTTAGCAGCTACTTAGGTTCCTCATCAGAGGTACCTGCCGCAACTGTTAACGGGCAATCGATCAGCAATGCTGAGCTGGACCAGGCTTATCAAAATGAACGTTCCCGGATGGAGCAGCAATTGGGTGATATGTTTGCCACTCTGGCTGCAGACGATAACTATCTGGCTAATCTGAAAAAATCAGTGCTTGATCGCTTAGTTGCACAAACACTGATTGAGCAAGCCGCCGATAAACTGGGGCTGCAAGTGTCAGACGCCCAGATTAAACAGGCTATTCGCTCAGAACCCGCTTTCCAAGTTAACGGTCAATTTGATAACCAGCGTTATCTGGCTATTCTGGCACAACTGGGCTATCAGCCTAATGCATTCAGTGAAATGATGCGTCAGGATCTGACGTCTAACCAGTTGATTACCGCGCTGGTAGGAAGTGAGTTTGTGCTACAGGGCGAAGCTAAACAATTGGCTGAACTGCAGGGACAGACACGCAATATTCAGTATCAGGTTGTTGATGCTGAGCCTTTTGTTAAAGACGTGAAAGTCACTGAGGCTCAAGCTGAAAAGTTCTATCAGGCTAATCAGGCTCAGTTTATGAGTCTGGAAAAAATCAGCCTGAACTATGTCGACTTAAATATTGCTGATTTGGCCAAGCACATCAAAGTGACTGACGCTGAAGCGCAGAAATATTATGACGAGCATCAAAGCGCCTATAAATCAGCTGAGAAGCGTTTAGCGGCTCATATTCTGATTGCAAAAGGTAAGGATGATGCAGCGGAAAAAGCAGAAGCCGATAAAATTTATCAAGAGCTGAAAAATGGCGCTGATTTTGCCAAGTTGGCAAAAGAATACTCCAATGATCAATTCAGTGCTGAGCACGGTGGTAAATTGGATTGGTTTGAGCCTGGCGTAATGCAACCTGCGTTTGATAAAGCCCTGTTTGCTATTCCGGCTAAAGGTGATATTTCCCCAGTGGTGAAGACCGATTTTGGGTATCACATTATTAAGTTGCTGGATATCCAACCCGGTCAGACTGAACCTTTTGATAAAGTGAAAGATCAGATTATTGCCAAACTGCAACAGGACAAGGCCACAGATGATTTTTATCAGCTGCAGCAGAAACTGGCAGATGTCAGTTATGAAGTGCCTGATACCTTAAAAGATGCGGCTGATGCGGTTGGGGTTAAAGTACAACAGACTGCCCTGTTTGCCCGTAATAATCCTCCTGCAGCATTAAGTAATCCTGAGGTGGTTAAAGCAGCATTCTCCGATCAAGTTCTGCTCAGCGGTATGAATTCTGATGTGATTGAATTGGCGCCAAACCATGTGGTTGTGGTACGTGTTGCTAAGCACATTAATGCCGGCGTTTTACCATTTGCTGATGTGAAAGCGGATATTATGGCGCAACTGACCCAAGAAAAAGCTAATGAAATGGCGCGGGATCAGGCTCAGCGGTTAATGGCTGATATCAAAGATAGTAAGCCAATTGCATTGATCAAGCAGGATAATCTGGCACGTTTCAGCCGTGATGTGGATCAAGCGATTGTGGCGAAGGCGTTCCAAATGCCTGCGCCGAGTGCTAAACCAACGGTTGACACAGTCGCAACTGCGAAGGGTTACGCTGTGGTGGTACTTGATAAAGTGAATCAAGCGAAAGATATTACGCCGCAGATGCTAGATACGCTGAAGCAGCGTTTGGCTGCGCAGTATTCTCAAGCAGATTATCAGGCAGTGGTTGATAATCTGAAGGCGAAAGCGGATATTGAATTTCCTGCTCAAGCTGAAGCAGCCTCTGCCAATCAGTAAGCTCGTTATTCAGAAATAAAAAAAGCCGGCAATTGCCGGCTTTTTTATTCTATAACGTTGCAAGCTACTGATTAGTGGTCGGTTCCTACCATTACACTACTGGCTTTGATAATCGCGTAGGCACTGCCACCGACTTTTAGCCCCAGCCGTTCACAGGAGGCTTTGGTGACGACAGAGGTTAACTCAACATTCGGTGCCAACTCGATGGTCACTTCATTGTTAACGACACCTTCTTCAATGGCTTTGATGGTACCGGTCAGAGTATTGCGTGCACTGATTTTCATAATCACTCCTTGGTGAAGAGAAATAAAAATACCGTTATAGCGTATTGCTGCAGCCGTTTTAACGTTACAGCGGATCCTGTCTCGCAGTTAATCACTGCGAACCTTTGCGATTGTGACATAAAAAAATACCGCTGTGACAGCGGTATTTTAGAACAGTCGAACTTCATTATAGTGTAATGACATCAAACTCGACATAGGGATCGACTTCGGCATCATAATCAATTCCGGCAATACCGAAACCGAATAGCTTCAGAAACTCTTCTTTATATTCACGATAATCAGTCAGTTGTGACAGATTTTCGGTGGTGACCTGCGGCCAAAGGTCCTGGCAGTGCTGTTGAATATCATCACGCAGTTCCCAGTCATCGAGGCGTAAACGGTTCTCACCGTCGACGTCGGCATCGGTGCCATCAGCTTTGTATAAGCGTTGGCTGAACATACGGTAAATTTGTTCCATGCAGCCTTCGTGCACGCCTTCTTCACGCATCTTTTTAAATACCATGGCGATATACAGCGGCATCACAGGAATAGCACTGCTAGCTTGAGTTACTACACTCTTAAGCACTGCAACATTAGCACTGCCACCAGTGGTCGCCAGTTGCTTATCTAGGCTGTGGGCAGCACGATCTAGATCCATTTTGGCTTTGCCCAGCGCACCATGCCAGTAGATTGGCCAGGTGATTTCTGTACCGATGTAGCTATAAGCAACGGTTTTGCATTTATCTGCCAATACGCCTGCTTGAGAAAGCGCTTGGATCCACAATTCCCAATCTTGACCACCCATTACAGTGACTGTGTCAGCGATTTCTTGCTCAGTGGCTGGCTCTACACTTGCTTCAATAATAGTGTCTTTATTGGTGTCTACTGCGGTGGCGGTATAGGCTTCGCCAATAGGCTTGAGTGATGAGCGGATCAGCTCCCCTGTGTCTGGCAGTTTACGGACCGGAGATGCCAGCGAGTACACCACCATATCCACCTGACCTAAATCAGCTTTAATCAGTTCAATAACTTTATCTTTTGCAGCATGGCTGAAAGCATCACAGTTAATGCTTTTGCTATACAGGCCTTCTGCTTTAGCAAATTTGTCAAAAGCGGCAGAGTTATACCAACCAGCTGTTCCTGGCTTAGTTTCAGTCCCCGGTTTTTCAAAAAAGACCCCGATAGTGGCAGCATCACAACCAAAAGCGGCGGCAATACGGGAAGACAGGCCATAGCCACTGGATGCACCAATCACCAATACTCTTTTGGGACCATGACTGATTTTCCCTTGGGCTTTGGTGTAGTTAATTTGTTCCAGCACATTGGCTTCACAGCCGACAGGATGGGTAGTGGTGCAGATAAAACCACGAATTTTAGGTTTGATAATCATGTGATAGCTTCTTCCGTCAAGTTGCTAATAGGATAATTAGTTCCGCTGTAAATAACAGTGCTTTTTGCTCAAAAGCGCCCGTAAGCGCCAGTGGTTGGAGCAGTTGACAGTTACAAAGGGGGAGTTGAGTATTTAATTACGCCGGTTCAAAATGGCATTTTGTTCGGTGATAAGCCGCTTGGTATATTCATGCTGCGGATTGGCAAATAACTCGTTAGTCGATGCTGCTTCAACGATACGGCCCTGATGCAACACGATGATTTTATCGCTGAACTGGCGGATAATCCCCAAGTTATGGGAAACGAAGATATAGCTCAATCCCAACTCATGCTGCAGTTTCAGCAGTAAGTTGAGGATTTGTGCGCGAACGGAGAAATCCAGTGCCGTAAGTGCTTCATCAGCAATAATGATTTTTGGATTCAGCATAAGCGCTCTGGCGACGGCCACTCGCTGTTTTTGCCCTTCTGAAATCATATGTGGATAAAAATCAGCATGCTCCGGCAATAAACCCACTTTTTTTAGCGTATCCAATACTTGGGCTTTGCGCATATTGGCTTTTAGGGGCGTATTAAATTTCAGCGGCTCTTCCAATAGCTCCCCAATGGTCAATCTAGGGTTGAGTGAGGTATTGGGATCCTGAAAGATCATGCGAATAAGCTTACATCTTTGCTTGATATTGCGCCGATCCAACGCTTCGCTGTCAAAGTAAATTTCTCCATCTGAGCGTTTTTCTGCACCAACTAGAATACGCGCTAAGGTACTTTTGCCTGAGCCCGCTTCTCCGACAATGGCGAGCGTCTCTCCAGGAAAGAGATCAAAGGAAATATTCTCCAGCGCTTGGGTATATTGGCGCCTAAATCGCTTGTAACCATTGAAATAACGCTTTCCCAGCGCATCAACTCTAAGCAGTGGTATCGTCATCGCAGCTCTCTAAATGTTGCAGGGGGAAATGGCAGGCACAGTAACGGTCTTTTTCATGGCACAATCCCGGTTGATTGACACACTGTTTACGTGCGGAAGGGCATCTTGGGCCCAGGCGACAGCCGATGGGCAAATGCTGCAGTGCTGGCGCGGAGCCTGGCAGAATAGGCATCAGGGCTTTGTGGGCATCTTCTCTGCGATCATCAGGTAGGTATTCCAACAAAATTTTGGTGTAAGGGTGCATTGGATTGGCAATCAGCTCATCGGTGGGTCCAGACTCCATCACCTGACCAGAATAAAATACGGTTAACCTGTCACACCAGTGCGCGAGGGTTTCAATTTCATGGCTAATCAACAAAATAGTCACGCCGTGAAGCTGGTTCAATTTAGCCAGTAGCCGGAAAATTTGTGCCTGGGTACTGAGCTCCATCGAGTTCGTCGGCTCGTCAGCAATCAGCAGTTTAGGCTGATTAGATAGTGCCATGGCGATCATAATTTTCTGACATTCCCCTTCGGAGAGCTCCCAAGGGTAGGCAAACATAATGCTTTCTGGATCTTTAATCCCCACTTTATGCAGCCATTGTTGAGCGGTTAAGCGCTGTTGTCGGTGACGCCGCCAAAAGGGAATATTTGGGTTACGGGGCATGGCTTCAATCAGTTGTTTCCCAACTGTCAAAGAAGGATCCAGACTGGAGGAGGGATCTTGAAAAATCATGGCGATTTCCGAGCCCATTATGGTACGGCGAGATTTACTGTCTAGCTCCAACAGGTTAATGCCGTCCCACATCATCCGGTCTACCGTAATGGTCCAGTTATGACCTGGGATGCCCATAATGGCGCGTGCTAACAGGCTTCGGCCAGATCCAGACTCTCCCAGTAGCCCATGGATTTCACCGGCATTTAAGGTGAGGCTGACCTTCTCTAAAGCTTTCACCCGCCCATGGGGCGTATCAAGCTCGATGGTCAGGTTGCGAATATCGAGTAATGGCATATCAGTTTCTGACCGGCGTTAGCGCCGACCTCAATCCATCGCCGACCAAGTTGATGGCCAGCACGGTAAATAAAATGGTGATCCCAGGAATGGTGACTGTCCAAGGGGCTGTCAGCAGGTGGTCAACCCCCTGAAAAACCATCGCTCCCCATTCTGGGCTGGGGGGTTGGGCGCCAAGGCCGAGAAATCCCAGTGCGGCGATATCCAAAATAGCGGCAGAAATGGCCAGCGTGGTTTGAATAATCACAGTTTCCCAAATATTGGGCAAAATGACATACCAGAAAATTTGTAGGCTATTGGCCCCATCGAGTCTGGCTGCGGTGACATATTCCTTTTGCAACTCATCATGTACGGCTTGATGAATGGCGCGAACAAATTGCGGTGTCAGCGCCAGTCCAACGGCCCACAGCACATGCTCCAGTCCGGGACCGGTCACAGCCACCACTAAAATGGCCATTAACAATGAGGGAATAGACAGCAGCGCATCTAACAGATGGGACAGAATACTGGACTTTAGTCCTCGACTCATACCAGAGACAGACCCAATAATAAACCCGACAGCTAAGGCTAAGGTCACCACTAGCAGTGACATACCGAAGGTTAACTGCGCACCATAGAGAATGCGGCTGAAAATATCCCGCCCTAGCTCATCAGTGCCAAGGAAATGTTCAACCGTACCGGCTTGATCCCATGATGGCGGTAGCAACATGGCTTTAGCATCTTGCATCTCCGGAGAAAAAGGTGCGATAAATGGGCCAAAAATGGCAACCAGTAATAAGAATATCACCGCCCAGAATCCCGCCAACGCAAAGGGGTTTGCAGAAAAACTGTCCCATAATCGCATCATGGGCGAAGGGATATTGTCTTCCTGATAAATACTAATTCGCGGCATAAAGTTCTTTCCGGCTCAAAGGATTGGTGGCCGTATACAGCACGTCAATCAGAATACTCAAGAAAATAATCAGCAGCGCCACCGTCATTATCCCACCTTGGATGACTGTGTAGTCTCGCTGATAAATGCCTTGCACTAACCAAGCGCCCACACCGGGCCAAGCAAAAATCACTTCGACGACCATGGCATAGCTGGTGAAGGCACCCAACATCAAACCCAGGTTTTTAATCACGGGAATTAACGCGTTAGGCAGAGCATGCCGGGCGACTATCTGTGAAGTGCTTAATCCACGGGCTTCTGCCGCGCGAATGTAGGTCTGGGTCATTACATTAACCATCGCGGCCCGGGTAATGCGCACGACGACGGTAAAGGGGAAAACCGCCAGCGTCAGTGCTGGCAGAATAATATGCAGTAATGCATCTTTAAACGCCGCCATATGATACGGCGAGTCAGTTAACAGTGTATCAATCAGCATAAAACCGGTAACGGGTTTGATTTCATACAACAGATTGATTTGACCAGAAATGGGTAGCCAGCCGAGTTTGACGCCAAACCAGAGGGACAGTGTTAGCCCAAGCCAAAACACCGGGATGGAGTAGCCCGTTAGGGTGAGGGCCATCACGGTATTCTGCGTTAACTTGTTTTTGGTTAAGGAGGCTAATACGCCAACTGGAACGCCAAGCCCGATGGCTAAAACGGTGGTGACGACCGCCAATTCAAACGAGGCGGGTAGCACATTGGCAAGCTCAGATGCAACTGCCTGCTGGGACGTGGTGGAGTAGCCCATATTGCCGGACAGACGCTGCTGTAGATAGGCGACAAACTGACTGAAGTGGCTTTGATCTAATTGGTATTCATTAATGGTCTGCTGCTGTTGGGTGGCACTTGGATGTTCAATCCCCGTCAGGGCGACATCCAGCCCGACAGGAAACATCCGCGTTGCCATAAACAGCACCAGCATGAGCACCACTGAGGTTGCCAGAAATAAATTCAGCCGGCGGATAAGGTATCTGAGCATCAGTCAGTGCCTCCCGGACTGCTGAACTGGATATCGGCAAAAGAGATGCCGCCGAAGGGAGTCATTTGCATATGGGTAATATTATCTCGTGTAAGTAGCTGTCGCTGAGCATGAGCCAGAGGCACCAAAGGCACTTGTTCAAGCATAATCTGCTCTGCTTCACGGTACAGCTGTGCCCGACTTGAAGTGTTATTAATCAATCGAGCCTGATGGATAAGCTGTTCAAATTGTGCGTTACACCAGCGCGAGCGGTTAGTGCCGCTGGTGACAGAGCCACAACTGAGCAGCGGGGTAAAAAAGTTGTCCGGGTCATTATTATCAGCATTCCAACCAATTAGCACTGAGTCATAATCACTGCTATTAAGTTTCTGGGCAAAGACACTCCAGCCATAGCTGATAATGTTCACCTTAACACCAATATTGGCCAAATCGGACTGGATAAGTTCGGCTGTTTTTAGCGAGTTAGGGTTGTAACTGCGACCTACCGGGATAGCCCAGATATCCAAGGTCAACCCTTGAACACCCGCCTGTTTAAGTATCTGTCTGGCGTGGGCGGGATCAAAATGTAGCTCTTGCTGATTGGCACTATAAGCCCAGGAAATTGGCGGCAAAATACCATTCGCTAACACCCCGGTATCACGATATACGGCATTGAGAATGCTCTCTCTGTCGATAGCCATTGCAAGTGCTCGTCGTACCTCGACGCGATCCAGTGGCGGTTTTTGCGTATTTAACGCCCAAAATGCCACATTCATCCCCGGAGTAGAGGTCAGTTTCAGATCATCGTGTATTTTGACAACGGACAGTTCACCAGCTTTTGGCAGTGCTGAGACGCTGCAGTCGCCTGTGATCAATTTTACCAGTCGGCTACCACTTTTCGGCGTAATATCATACACCAGCATCTCAATCTCTGGGAGTGTGCCCCAATAATTCGGGTGACGACGGTAGCGGATATAATCATTTTTGACATATTGGCTGAGCGCAAAGGGACCCGTACCGATAGGTTGCTGATCCAGTAATTCTGGCCGACCCGCCAGATAGAGCTGCTCACCGTATTCTGCGGATAAAATGACCGCAAAGGCACTGGCCAGATTAGACAGAAACGCGGCATCGGGTTGCTTAAGATGGAAAATGACTTCCCGATCACTGACCTTTTCAATCTTAGCTATCTGGGCGGCAAACTTGATGCTGTCAAAAAAGGGATAGCCACTGCGGGAAACATCATGAAAAGGGTGTGATGTTTGAATGATCCGGTTAAAGCTAAACAGCACGTCATCAGCATTAAATGTGCGACTGGGGTGAAAACGGCTGGATTGATGAAAGTGGACATTATCCCGCAAGGTAAAACGGTAACTAAGGCCATCATCACTGACTTGCCAGTCAGTTGCGAGCGCGGGAACCAAGGTATGGTTGTCGGGGGCATAATCGAGCAACCGGTTATAAATCTGATGGGATGTGGCATCTATGGTTGTGCCAGATGTGACTAATTGCGGATTAAAGGATTCCGGGTTACCTTCCGAGCAGTATACCAATCCAGATGGCACTTTATCAGGGCTACAAGCCAGCAGCAGAAAGCTTATGCAGGTAGCGGTGACAGTCTGTAGCCACCCAGTTATCGGCACTCTCATTAGTTCATCATTTTTAAAAAGGTTTTGAAGAGCCATTCTAGCAGCGCACCTTGTCTCTGGGCAATCTTGCCTCTGATTGACCAGTCACAAATCCGCCGCTGTTTGATATGGCGCAAATAATGATTTGCTAATATACAGTGAGCGTCGAATTTATGTTCAGGCTCGCTCCAGCAGTTGGTACTTTTTCAGCACACCACGCAGCTGATGGTAACTCAACCCCAGTAATTCAGCGGTTTTTTTCTGATTGTATTGCCCAGCCTCTAGCGCTTTTTTCAGCAGCGCCACTTCGGCGGCTTCACAGTAAGCCTTAAAGTCTACTGGAAATTCGGTGGCAATCTCGGTGGGAATAGCAGCAAGCGGGCTAATGTTGGTAGCTTGTTCGGGCTCTGTGGTATGGGGGGATGCTGCGTGCTCTGTTGGTAGCTTGGGGCTTTGGGGGACAGATTGAGCGCCGCGTGTATTGATCCGTTGCGTAGGCCGATAAGGCGAGGCAAAGGGATCGAGGACAATGTGTTCAATAGGGCTGTCATTGTTGCCATTGCGGTAAACAGCCCGCTCCACCACATTTTTTAGCTCACGGATATTACCCGGCCAATGATAATCCAATAGTATCGCTTTAGCGGCAGGGCTAAAGCCAGGAAACAGTTCCAGCTTCAGTTGTCTGACCATATTAATCGCGAAGTATTCAGCCAGCGGCATAATATCATCGCTACGACAACGTAGTGGGGGGAGGGTGATAACATCAAAAGCCAGCCGGTCGAGTAAATCTGCTCTGAACTCACCCGCAGCAGCTAAAGTGGGTAAATCTTCATTGGCGGCACAAATCAGTCGAACATCGGTGCGAATGGTTTTACTGCCACCGACCCGCTCAAATTCACCGTATTCAATAACCCGCAATAGTTTTTCCTGCACCAGTGCAGTTGTGTTAGCCAGCTCATCTAAAAACAAAGTGCCGTTATTAGCCCGCTCAAACCGACCTTCATGGCGGTTCTTAGCGCCGGTAAATGCGCCACTTTCATGGCCAAATAGTTCACTTTCCAACAAGTTTTCACTTAAAGAGGAGCAATTGAGTTTAATAAAACTTTGCTCCCAGCGGTTAGACAGATAATGCAATCGCTCAGCGATCAACTCTTTGCCCGTTCCTCGCTCGCCGATAATCAGCACAGGCTTAGCTAAAGGGGCGACGCAGGAAACATGTTCTAATACTTCCAGCAGCGCATTGGATTGGCCGATAAGGTTATCTTGTTGAAATTTATTGGGCACGTTGTTTTAGTCTAACTGGCTAATTATTGGTGAAAATCATAATATGTCGCGGTAATGTGAAAATAAAGTAAAAGTTAAATATTTATAAAGTGTTTGAAAATAAAGGTTTTTGTTGTTTTGGCATAGCGTGTGCTTAGTCATTGGTGTGTGCAACGATAACAGAGGATGTAGTGATGGGAATTTTTTCGCGCTTTGCCGATATTGTGAACTCCAATATCAGTGCCTTGTTGGATAAGGCGGAAGATCCAGAAAAGATGGTGCGCCTGATTATCCAAGAAATGGAAGATACCTTAGTGGAAGTTCGCTCCACCTCAGCCAAAGTACTGGCAGAGAAAAAAGAGCTACAACGCCGGATTGAGCGGGTCACACTACAGGTTCAAGACTGGCAGGATAAAGCTGAGTTAGCACTGACTAAAGACCGAGAAGATCTGGCAAAGGCGGCCTTGATCGAAAAACAAAAAGCCGCAGCGAATGTCAGTGCCTTAAATGATGAATTAGTGGTGGTCGATGAACAGATTAATCGTCTGCGGGAAGAAGTGGTACAACTGCAAGAAAAGCTGACCGATGCTAAGGCCCGGCAAAAAACTATCATTATGCGTAAGGAAACCGCATCTTCCCGTTTGGCGGTAAAACGCAAACTGAATACGGGCAAAATTGATGATGCCATGCTTAAGTTCGAGCAATATGAGCGCCGGGTAGAAGGGCTTGAGGCTCAGGTGGAATCCTATGAGCTAGGAAAAAAACCTGCTAGCGGGACCTTAGCGGATGAATTTGCAGCGCTTGAGGCGGAAGATGCCATCAATGAAGAACTGGCCGCACTGAAAGCTCGGGTTAAGGGCAAACAACCACCGACAACTAAATAACAACAGGAGTGGGGGACGTTATGGATATGGATTTGCTGTTTCTGCCCATGGTGTTGTTTATGGTCATTGTCGCCCCAATTTGGCTGGTGTTGCATTACCGCAGTAAGCGCCAAGTCAGTGAAGGGTTGACCGAGGCTGAATTTGAACAGCTCAATGAATTGATCCGTAAAGCCGAGATGATGAATCAACGTATTGATACCTTGGAGTCTATTCTGGACACCGAGAGTCCGGAATGGAGGAGCCGCCATGAGCCGTCAAGATGACCGAACTCTGTATCGCATACCGCAAAAGGGCAAGGTCGCCGGTGTTTGTGCCGGCATTGCGGACTATTTTAATCTGGAAACCTGGTTGGTACGGGTGGTCGCCGTCTCTATTTTTCTGCTCGGCGGCTCAGGTGCTGTACTGATTATTTACGCTGCCTTATGGATGATTTTGGACACCAAGTCCGTCGGTTATCAGGACAAGGATTACCATGATATCGAGCTGAAAAAGAAAATTTGGCAGGCCGGTGAGCCGGCTAAGCAAGCCTTGCGCGATATTAATAGCCGCTTTCGTTCATTGGAGCTGCGGTTGCAGCAGATAGAGCGGCATGTCACATCAGATCAATATGATTTAAAAAGACAAATTAACGATCTTTAATCCTTTGGTCTGTTGACCTTTCGTGGTTAAATTTTGTTCGAGATAAAAGCGTTTTAATCGCGGCGAGTGGTTTGCCGCCTAGTTATTCTAAGCAAGAACCGCTCAACAAAGCGTAAAACGCTTTTAGCCGAACCCGTCGGGCAGCATTTGAGGCGCCTTTCTACTGCGTTATCGGCTTATCAGGTAGCGCAACTACCTATCAAAGCCGCTGCCTTGTATAAAGCATCCTCAAATCGCTGCAAAAACAAACTCGAAAGGTCAACAGACCCTAATTATTCCCTTGGACGGGCGGTATTCACCGCCCTTTTTTTTCGGTAAATTGACGGGATTCTACCTTGTTAAATGGATGACGCTATGGGAAAAGTGCGCAGTACATGGGCATCACTTTCCGGCCGGGCAGCCGATATGGTACATCGCGGCGCAGACCGCCATCTACGATTAGCTGTTACTGGGCTATCCGGTGCCGGAAAAACCGCATTTATCACCGGCTTGGTCAATCAATTATTGGCAGACAGACCAGAGCAACAACTGCCGCTATGGCAGGTCTGTCGGCAGCAGCGGCTGATTGGGGTTCGCCGTGAGCTACAACCTGATTTGCGCTTGGCCAGCTTTGATTATCAAGGCGCTATGACAGCATTAACTGACACACCGCCACGCTGGCCAAGCTCTACCCGTAATATCAGTGAAATCCGCCTGGCACTGCGTTATCGGCCACAACAGGGCATATTGGCAAAGTTAACAGACAGCGCCACTTTGTATTTGGATATTATTGACTATCCCGGTGAATGGCTGTTGGATTTGCCTATGCTTGAGCTCAGTTTTGAACACTGGTGCCAACAGCAATTGGCACGGCAAGCCATTTTGCGTCGCTCTCCAGCCTATGAGGCATTTGCCGGTGCATTGGCAGAGCTGGACTTACTGGCCAAGGCTGATGATACCCGTTTGGCCGCCATAGCCGAACAGTATCAGGTGTTATTGCAAGATATGGTGCATCAGCAAGGATTTTATTTGGCACAGCCCGGGCGCATGTTATTGCCGGGGGAATTAGCGGGCACGCCACTACTGGCGTTTTTTCCTGTATTTAAGTCTGCAGATGAGATGGCTACCTTATCTCAAGCACCTTCTTCAAGTGTGTTTGCGGTGCTTAAACACCGTTATCAGCAATATGTCAGTCAGGTTGTTAGGCCATTCTATCGGGATCACTTTGCCCACTTTGATCGCCAGGTGGTGCTGGTGGATTGCCTGTCGGCGTTAAATCGGGGTAAAGCGCAGTTTGATGATATGACCGCGGCATTGGGGGATATTATGGGCAGTTTCCACTTTGGCCGTAGTAGTTTACTACGCCGTTTATTTGCCCCTCGAATCGATCGCTTATTGTTTGCTGCCAGTAAAGCGGATCATGTCACTGCGGATCAGCAGGGGCATATGGTCAGCCTATTGGCCGATGTGCTGCAGCAAAGCCGGCACTATGCCAAATTTGAAGGGTGCACTGTGGAGACTATGGCCATCAGTGCCATTCGCGCAACTCGCCCAGGCACAGTGCAGCAACAAGGGGAGACGATTAATGTGATACAAGGGCAGGCACTGGACAGTGCTGAGCCGCTAACCCTGTTTCCCGGTGATGTTCCAACGCGCTTACCGGGGAATGCGTTTTGGCAGGGGCAGGGATTTGAATTTACCGCGTTTAGCCCCCGACCGTTATCGGAGGATGCTGCCCGAGCCACACTGGCGCATATCCGTTTGGATCATCTGCTTGAGTATTTGTTAGGGGATAAATTGGCATGATTTTTACCCGCAGCAATAATCGTAAAAACAACCGTAAAAATAAGCATCTTACCGACCACGAAGAAAAAAATGCCGCTTACTCTGAGGATAGTGCCAGTGATAGTGCCAGTGTGGATGGTGAAATAGACGCTATTAATAGCAGGCTAGCGTCGGATACTGGTAATCATTCAAGTGATGATCTTACCGTGGCGAAGCCGTCTGTTAAGCGAACACAGGCAACAGCAGACTCACAGCAATCATCGCTTGCGGCAACGGATGCTCGTGCTCAAGCTAACAGGGATGTGAATACCGAACCACGCAGATTACGCCCCAGACAGCTGCATACCACAGCGTCGCCTCAAGAGACTACAGCGCATATGCAGCTTGATATTGACGCTGATAGGCAAACCACGCCTACAGAGGCATCGGTTAAAAAAAGTGATATTCACAGTAGCGCTTCCCCTTCGGCGCCATCGCAGTCACATCCACCTTTGCGCAAAGCGCAACATTTCAGCGCCGAGTTTTCCCCGCAAAGGCGTGAACAGACACAACACGATGCCGTGCAAACCGATGATGAGGCTGAACTTGCAGCTTTGCTTGATGCCCATAGTGGCGCAGATCCAAACAACGCCCATACTGCTTCTCTTACTGGCCAGTCTTTACTTGGTCGCAGTCGCGTCGGACTTTCTAAGTTAGGAAAACTTGCCTTGCTGGGGATATTGGTATTGTTAACCACCAATACCGGGCTAGGGCTTTATCATGCTTGGCAAACCTCCCCATGGCTGTTTGGCTTGTATAGCGGGGTATTATTGTTGGTTTTACTCTGGGGCGGCCGGACATTATGGCGAGAGTGGCGCTTATTAGGTGAGCTTAAGCGGGTGGAGAGCCGCCAGGCCCAGTCACACAGATTGATGGATTCAGTGCAATTGGGGGAAGCGCAGCCCTTTTTAGCCCAAGTAGCGGCAAATTTACCGTCCAGTGCCGGGCTTGAGCGCTACCGCCAGCTAAGTCGGGCTGAGCACAATGATGCCGAGTCACTCCTGCTGTTTGATGAATTGGTATTACAGCCAGTGGATAAGCAGGCCCAGGCTTTAGTGCATAAGTACAGTGTTGAGTCAGCGCTACTCTTGGCAGCTAGCCCCTTAGCTGTGTTGGATATGGCGATGGTGTTGTGGCGCAATCAGAAAATGATCCGTGCAGTCGCGGCACTCTATGGGGTAAAGCTGGGGTACTGGAGTCGGGTGAAGTTATTTCGCGGAATTGTGGCGAATATTCTTTATGCCGGGATCAGTGAAGTGGCGGTCGATCTTGGCAGTCAGTTATTGTCGATGGAGCTGGCGGGTAAGTTGTCTAGTCGCTTAGCACAAGGACTTGGTGGCGGCATGCTCACAGCCAGATTAGGTTTTCAGGCAATGGCGTTGTGTCGCCCTTTGCCATTTACCTCGCAAAATAAACCCAAACTGCGCCAGATGCATAAGGCGCTGCTGGGGGAATTAAAACACTTTTCGACCCGGGCGTTGCAAGGAGACTTAGCATCGGAATCCGTTGAACGTAACAAATGATTTACATGCGGCAGCGAGGTAAATTGGGCGGTAAGATGTTTTCCATTCAGCCGTGATCGTATGGTTGAGCAGGGGTATAGGCCTGCGCCCGGTCTTTTACTGTTACTGATAGCTCATCAGTCGACTTATCAATTCCCATCGAAGGTCAGTGCTTGGCATATTTAGCCAGAACAGACCAAAGCCTGTGACAATAAATTAAGAAGATTCAGGCTGGTGGTAATCGACTGGGCGGCACACAAACAAGGAAGCATTATGGATAAGACCTCCTGGCAATTGCCGACATTAACCATTCATGGTGGCCATCAGGCCGAGGGACAGGGCAGTTTGGTGCCCCCGTTATACCAGAGCGCCACTTTTGCGTTTAGCTCTGCACAGCAGGGCGGCGCTCGTTTTGCTGGTGATGAAGCTGGCTTTATTTATACCCGTTTGGGAAATCCCACCACGGCTGAACTTGAGCGACGCATGGCATTGCTGGAAGGGGCTCAAGCTGCAGCAGCCACGGCCTCTGGAATGGGGGCTGTCTCGGCGGCGTTATTGTCACGGCTGCGGGGAGGCGATCATCTGGTGGCTTCTAATGCAGTTTATGGCTGTACCTTTTCTCTACTGACTGAGCTATTTACCCGTTTTGGTATTGAAGTTAGCCTGGTCGATTTTGCCGATTTAAACGCAGTAGAGCAGGCGGTGCAGGATAATACCAAGGTGATCTTCTGTGAGACGCCGGTAAACCCCCATTTAGCGGTATATGACCTTGCTGCTATTGCTGCCATTGCGAAGCGCCATCAGCTGTTTTCTATTGTGGATAACACCTTTATGACACCATTGCTGCAGCAACCGCTGGGGTTTGGTATTGATATGGTGATCCATAGTGCCACTAAATATTTAAATGGCCATGGTGATGTCATTGCCGGCATGGTCTGTGGCCGTCACGGGGATATTGATCAAGTAAAAGGCGAGATCCTCAAAGATATTGGTGCGGTGATTTCTCCCCATGATGCCTGGCTGATTTTGCGTGGATTAAAAACCTTAGATGTACGTATGCAGCGCCATTGTGATAACGCCGAATTGGTGGCCAATATGCTGGCAGATCACCCCAAGGTAAAACGTGTTTATTATCCCGGCTTGGCAAGTCATCCGGGACATGATTTGCTTGGGCCACAGATGAAACGGGCCGGAGGCGTTATCGCCTTTGAATTAGACGGTGATTATCAGCAGGCCGTGGCATTGGTGAATAGCCTGTCGTTGTTCACCATTGCGGTTAGCTTGGGTGATGCTGAATCCCTTATTCAGCATCCGGCATCCATGACTCATTCTCCTTATACACCGGAAGCGCGGCAAGCGGCAGGAATAAGTGACAGCTTACTGCGGATTTCCATTGGGTTAGAGTCTGTTGAGGATTTGCTAGAGGATTTAAATACGGCTCTGGCATCGATGTAATAGTAAAAACCTCAAAGGCTAAAAGCTTATCAATAACAGTAAATTCCAATTATTTATGCTTGGCTTTAGCCTTTGTTGATTTGTATTGGATGATAAATGTTGGTTTGTTAGTGATACAGCATTTCATTATTTTTACTTATGTTTTTTTTAGAAAAATTGGCTTAAGTGTAACAACTCTAATATTACTATCCACTAATTGAGGAATATGGTGTTGTTACATAAACGAGTTCAACATAACGGAATAGCCACTGCGTTACTTACTACTCTAGTGCTAATGATTAGTCCTTTCTTAGGGGCCACAACCTACATTAGTCAGCAAGCTGCAGATAAGTTTGCAAGCTCAGGCCACAAACATATTGCTGTCGCCAAACCCACGCTTAACGCTACAAAGCAAGCCTCATCACTAACTGATGATTGGACGCCACCGCCAGATAATTTTGTACCAAGCAATCAATGGGAAATTCCGGTCAATATTTCCGAAATTACGCCATGTGGCAGGCCGTCAGGTGGCTTGTATGCCGAAGAAAAACCTTACCAGGCTTGTCACTCTACGTTTGACCCATCCGACAGACGGGTTGATGTAGTTGTTTTTTTACACCCCACCGCATACGACTTGCCCGGTTTTTCAAATAAGGCTGATATTGTCCGTTTCTTGCAAAGCGGCTTTGAGTACACCAATGAAACGTTCTCTAAAGTCGGTGAAAATATCGTCATTAATTTGGTTGGTGTTGAAGATTATGATTTAAGCGATTTCCCGGCAGCAATGGAGTCTTATATTGAGGTGAAAACGGCTGATTTAATAAGTAGCGGCTCATCACCTGAATATGCGGCTCTATACTTACAGTCTCATACTGAATTTATTAATAATTTCGACATAAGCAATCAATATATGGGTAAATACAACCCCGCCAGTGGGCAATTTTCCGGTGGTTTTGATGCTATGCATGAATTTATTACAGATTTTGATTGGCTGGTAAATGCAGGGAAAACATCTGGGCTGGTGCTTCCTGAGATATATAAACAGTATCAGGATTATGGTGTGGATGTTGCGCTGATCATTCACTCACCTTATGCGGTCGAGCATGAAGGTGAGGTTGTGTTCGATTTGCGAGGGGTCGCAGGTTATATCGATAATGGTAGACTCGATAATGTTGTATTGCTTAAACCAGCTAAAACAGTGATTGCACATGAGTTTGGACATATATTTCAAGCAGATCACGAAAGGGAGGTAATGTTTGATCCAGAAGGCTACGCCCATGCAAGCACTTGTGGCGGTAAAAAAACCGCGATGTGGCATGTTATCAACTCCGATTTGACCCCTGACTTCTCAAACCCTGATACGTTCATCAATGGTGAGCCATGTGGTGAGGATGGTTTAACCGATAATGATCGGATTATTGCCGAACACGCGCCCGTATACGCAAATGTTCGTGATCAGGCTGTCACTATCGGCACCGTGAGTTTGGATCATACCGAATACCAGATAAATGAAGCTGATGGCGTCCTCGATATCCGTGTATCCAGAGATGGTGACGTATCTCAAGCGACAAAAGTGTATTTGCTTCTTAATGGGCCTGAAAACCTATCGGTCATTAATAGTGATGAGCTGGTTGAAATTAAATTTGCTCCCGAGCAGGCAGAGCAAACAGTGAAAATATCCCTCAAAGATACTGCTTCAAACTATGAAGATCAGACAGTGACGGCTGAGTTAGTCTTTCCTCGTAAATTGACAGTTGAACAAGGGAGCGCAATCATCCGAGTTGCGAACGATGACGTAAAACCAACCCCAAAGCCAACCCCTGAACCAGAAGTTGAAACAGGGACTTCTGGTGGCGCGTTAGGATGGATTAGCATGCTGGTAATGGGGTTAGTTGCAATCAGACGCTACAAATGATGCGTGAGAGCCGAATGTCCTAATTCGGCTTTTTCTTAAAGCGTGGGAAATATCGTAAACTCTATTCGCTTTTCAGCTAAATCCCCCAGAAGCTATGGGCAATGATATATAGCACCAACATACTGAGAATATTGATCACCAAACCTGCACGCATCATCTCAGATTGTTTGATATAGCCCGAGCCATAGACGATGGCATTGGGCGGTGTGGCCACTGGCAACATAAAGGCGCAGGAAGCCGCAATACCGATAAGCACTGACAGCATCACTGGTGATAACCCCAATGCCTCAGCAATGGCCGCAAATACGGGAACCAACAATGCTGCACTGGCGGTATTACTGGCAAATTCTGTTAGCATGATGACAAAGAATATCACCACAAAAACAAACAGTGCCATATGGGTGTTGCCGAAAATATCTGTCACCATATGGGCTAAGAATACCGAGGTGCCGGTGGCCTTGAGCACTGCACTTAACGTCAGACCGCCACCGAACAGAATCAGTACGCCCCAGTCGGTGGTTTGCTCAATTTTTTTCCACTCTACCAAACCCAGCCCTGCCAGTAGCACTACGGCACTGAGTGCCACAATGGTGTCAAATTGGGGAATACCGCCGAGCGCTTTAGCCAGTGGCTTGGAGAAAATCCAGCACACAACGGTGGAGATAAAGATCACCAGTGTCAGCTTCCCGCCCCAGTTTAAAGCCACTTTTTCTTCATCAACATGGCAGCGTATGGAGAGATCGGGTTTGAAATAAAGGTATAGGGCGATCAGCATCGCGGGCAATAAGATGGCTACGGTCGTGAGACCAAATGACAGCCAGTCTGCAAAACTCAACCCAGCTTGCGCCGCGGCAATTGCATTGGGCGGGCTGCCGACTAGGGTGCCGATACCGCCGATGTTGGCTGAATAGGCGATACCTAGCAGCATAAATAGGTAGGTACGCTTATGTTCAGTAAAATCAAGCTGGCGCAAAATGCCTAAGGCTAGGGGCAGCATCATGGCCGTGGTGGCGGTATTACTGATCCACATAGACAGGGCTGCGGTGACTATAAATAGCAAAATACAAGCCGTTGCCAGTTTTCCCTTGGAGGCGCGTAGCACTTTTTGGGCGATCAGCCGGTCAATCCCTTGGCTGTTTAGTGCAGCGGCCAGCACAAAACCACCAAAAAACAGATAAATAATGGGGTTAGCAAAATTGCTCATGGCTTCTTTGGTATCAAACACACCAAATAAGACAGCCAGAATAGGAATAAGTATCGCGGTAACACTGATATGAATGGCTTCAGTTAGCCAGAGTATGGCGGCAAATACCAGCATGGACAGACCAATATTGACACCAGCGTCAAAGGGCAGCAGGTTTTGCATCGCAAACAAAAGTACAATATCCGCCGCCAGAATAGTCAGTTGGCGGTGATGGATGGTCTGCTGTGGTGGCGGCTCAGGTAATGGGCTTCCGGTGATCCCTGACATAAACAACATCCTCTGTGATAAGTCAGGCGACAATGTAGGGGAAAATTGCGCTGGTGGGAAGCAGTGTCAGTTTGTGGTTAGATTTCATTCCATCAGTAAGAACTGCTTATTTTGTGAGTATATTGACCGAGATTGTCTGCAAAAGTACAAATTTATGTCATAAAAATTTCACTACAGTGGTTATGGTTGTTATTCAATGCGTTAAGACGCTTCATTATCTGAAAATAAATTAGCTTGCATAATTGCGATGTTAATCCCATTTTTTGATTTTTAAAATTTGATATAGATCTGATTTTGCAAGTACCTCCGAGCTGGGCTAGGGTTTAGATCCCGACTCTGCTCAGGCAGACAATTTATTCAAAGGAGTGAATGATGAAGCGTATGCTATCTCGTATCCCTTTAGCTGCAACCTTCTGTGGCATGTTATTGATGGCACCTATTGGGGTGGCGGCAGAACGGCAGTCTGATAGTCAAATGCAGCAGGCCCCAGTATCAAGGGGCTATCCAATGACGATTCAGGTGAATACCGCTTCCGTTGAGCAGTTACAAGCCCTGCGAGGGATAGGTATTACCAAAGCGAAAGCTATTGTGGAATACCGTAAGCGATATGGAGATTTTCAGTCAGTGGATGAGTTGATTAAAGTCAAAGGTATTGGCCCGACTATTATAAAACAGAATCAGGGGTTGCTAAGTCTGTGACAGCGTTTGAATAAAACCCATAGCCTACATACGGGCTATGGGTTATTTGTTTATTGATTGTGCAATCAGACAGATAAAGCGGACAAATATCGTCTATCGGCTTGATTGCCAGCCGCGCTTAGGTAATAATCTCGTCGTTGTCAGCGAACTGACAAATTCTGTGGTGGCCCCAGGGTCCCCCCGCAATGATAACCTGTGAACTCGGCCAGGCCCGGAAGGGAGCAACCGCAGCAGGCGACTCGTGTGCCGGGGTGTGGCTCTGGGGCCATCTCCATTTCTAAGCCTTATCAAAAGGTTAGCTCTGAAAACGCCTTGGTGGTACACAAGGTGGTACACTTTGAGTTCAACCAGAGCCTCTCAATCAAGTCCTTATCTATTCCTATCTCGGCATGGTGTTTGGTATGCCAGAGTCGTTGTACCTGAAGACCAGCGATCAGTTATTGGTAAGCGTGAGTTACGCAAATCACTGTCAACTAAAGACAAGCGGGAAGCGGTTAGACGTTCTTGGGGCGTCCTCCAGCAGCTCATGCTAGTGGCTAAAGGGAAAGCCTTGGCTCAACCGATGGAAGACACACCAGAGCAAACTCTGTTACCTGTTGCTATTTCGGTTGAAGCTTCCCCGCCTGTGGTGAATAAACCTAAGCTGCCCAAGTTGAGTGAAGTAACAGAGTTATTCTGTCAGGAGAAAATCAGGCAGCAGGCTTGGTCTACTCACTCAGAGTATGTAAATCGAAAGACTTTCAAAGATATGATTACTTTGCTGGGCGATATAAGGTTTGATGAGTTCACCAAAGAAAAAAACCTAAGATACAAGCAGCATTATTCTAATAACGGCAAGATTTCTATCACTACGGTCAACAAATACCTGACCAGAGTTACCTTATTTATACAATTGCTCACGGCCAGCGACAGACTTACCTGAAGCCTTCTCCTTGAAGATGACAGTATTTTGCCAACCTGCTTGGCTTTGTAGCTGTGCTACCTATTGGTCAACATTCTGGTCTTGTGTGCTAACACGCCCGTAAATGTATTGCATTTCAATCGCCTTATTTTTCGTTTCTTCCGGATAAGTTGGTCAACTTCTTTACGAAAGGTGTTTTCGTCTGTTCGTAAGGGTATACCTTTGCGATAGACCGGAAGGGAATGAAGCAGGGCTGGCTGTGCAGTGCTTAATGTATTGGCTGCTGGTGGAGGCTTTGAGCTTGGCTGGTGGTTCTTGGTCGGGGCTATGGGGGTAATAGGCTGAGTAATTAGTTATATATACCGTCTCAGATTTTTTAGTAAAAACTTTGAGCGCTGTCGCGGTTTTTGTTTCCTTTCACGGTAGTAGGCATGGTTTGTGAGTAGTATGGACACTGGTTATTTGTGTCGTTTGATTTAGGGAAGTGCTAACCGTATGGATAAAGGAATAATTGTTTCACCTATAGAAATTCTTGCATCAGATGGATTTTCATTTCGTACAGGAATTAGCCTTGAGTCATTCAACCAGTACCTCCTTTATTGGAATCATATAGTTATACCTACAAATAACATCGTTCATGTAGGGGTACCACATGAAGATTTACTTGTAGAGCAAAAGATTATATCTAGGCCGAAGTTTTCTCTTCGCTCTATTGGTGGAAAGGAAGGTTCTAAGCCGCTGATAGATTGTCAGATGCTTTTGGCTAAGTACTACATGGACATGGAGCCTGGTAAATGGGTGCTCGCTCAGAGTGGAACGCATAGCTACTTCACAGAAGACTTAGCCCAGAGTCGAAATCATATTCAAATGGAGTTAGCGAATATACTCCCAGTACCTCCTTCCGGAACAAATCTTGAAGATATTCTTCAGTTCAAATTGGAAAGAAAGGATGAATTGGATGCTTTGTGGTATTACTTGGATAAAGTTTGTCTGGATGTTCAGAAAGAGCCAGATCGTGCTCTAGCACAACGGTTAGCTCTGCATGATTTTGGGAAAGTTGTTGAAGATTCAATGAGGGTCACGAGTGAACGTTGGCGCTGCTTACAGTTGTCTGACGTTAAAGTGCAGGTTTCATTGGATTGGAAAACAGTGGTTGGAGCATTCACAGCTCCATATGCGCTTGACTCTATCCCTAATGTATTTGCTTGTGCTTTTGGGGTTGCAGCCAGCTCCCTGAAGGTGAACTGGGAGAAAGGGCTTGTCCCCACTGCACCAGATGAACAGCGCAAGTTGTCGTATCTTACCTCCGTTAAAAAGAATTTGATTCTAGCTGCGTAATGGTAAACCCCTATATGAAATCTGATGGTTAACGGCCAAAGACATCGTTGGCGGCTAAAAATAACTGCAGGTGTCTTTGGGTTAAAGCTTGGAGATCTCGGCTATATCCTCCCCCAATCACGGCAGCAATGGGGATGTTAGCGCATTTAGCTGTGTGTAATACCCAGTGATCCCGCGCATAAATACCCGCCGTAGTCAGGTTGAGATAGCCAAGCTCATCATCCTGATGCACATCTACCCCAGCGTCATACAAGATAACATCGGGTTGATGGAGTCGGATTAAATAACCGACCACCTGACTGAGAGCCTCAAGATAATCAGTATCGTTACACCCCTTTGGCAGGGCAATGTCACAGTCGGAATCCGATTTCCGGGCTGGAAAGTTTTTTTCACAATGCAACGAGCACGTGATGATATCAGGGTGTAATTGCGCCAGAGTCGCACTGCCATCGCCTTGATGTACATCGCAGTCAATGATGAGTACCCGCTCTGTATCAGTAGTATCCAGCAGTTGTCTGGCGGCAAAAATCAGATCGTTGAAAATACAAAATCCACTGCCGAAATCGGCATGGGCATGGTGATAGCCCCCGGTTAGATGCAGGGCAATGCCTTGTTGCCAGGCAAGCTGCGCTGTCAGAGCGGTCCCGCCAAGGGCATAGCGGGTGCGCTGGACGAGCTCTTGACTCCAGGGCAGCCCAATACGGCGCTGTGTCGCAAGTGGCAGTTGATTGCGAAAAAAGTTGGCGACATAGTCCGGATGATGAATTGTGCACAGCGCTTGTTCGCTGACGGGAGTTGGTTGCAGGAAATCTGTCGCTGAGGCGTAACCTGTGCGGCAAAGGGTGTGATACAAGCTGCGATATTTACCGATGGGGAAGCGGTGTTTGGGTGGTAACGCCAGCTGCGAATAGCTGGCGTGGTAAACAAGCGGTAACATTAGAGCTGTTTAATCGCCCAGCTCATAAAGGCTTTCCGGGTCGGTTCATCAGCCTGTTGCCACCAATACTGCAACATTTGCTCAGCGTGTCCGGCATCTTGCGTTGTTGCTTTTGGCGCTTGCGGGCTCTGGCTTTCCAGGGTGCCGGCTGGGGATGCTTGATTTACATTTGCTGTCACAGCCGTTGTTTGCGGTTGTATTGTCACGGCAGGCAGTGTTGCCGCCGCTGCCGCTTCATTGATATTTACACCACTGTCATCCCCCATAAGCCGAGAGAGGAAATGGCTGTCTTTAATATCGGTATAGGTGACGTGGTAAGTAACAGGTGCGTTATTATTGCTTTGAAGGGTGATGTCCGGTTGTTTGGCAAATTGCTCTGGATACTTAACCTGACCTTGAGCGGGTGTTAATGCATACTGGCCGCTTTGAGTCGCTGTCAGGGTGATAATAAAGGGAGCTGATTTAATGAAGTTTTGGCTGTCACTATAGTCATCTTCGACCATATCGCTATAACGGATAGCGATTTTGTGTTCCCCTGGCGTGAGGTTCAGATCCGCTTTATGTTTAAACATACTGGACTTTATCACCTGACCATCTAACGCCAGATATTCAAAATTCATGGGAATGGTCAGGGTACCGGCCCAAGCTGATACAGGACCCAGCAGCCCCAGCAGGACGGCGGCAGGCAAAAAGGCTTTCATTGTTGCTCCTTAACGGTAATGATCTCGACGGGGGCGTTCAAACAGTTGGATCCGCTCCTCGATATAGCTGATGGCCTGCCGGCATTTTCCCAGTCGGCGGTGCATCGCCAAAATTTCATTTTGCAGCCTGATTTTCTCAGTAGCAGGACATTTTTCAAGCCCGAGTTGCATTTGTGCGATCTTTTGCTCGATTTTTTTCGCCCAATTGAGATGTTTGTTAAGTTCGTCATATAGCTGGTGGCTATTTTGCATCACTGACGAGGCGATCCAGCTAAAACCGGATTCTTGATGTCTGTGTTGTTGTCGCCGCTGCCAAGACACTTTTTTACTGGCTTGCGTTTGTTTGGCATCTTTCAGGTTCAGCCGTGTGGTACCGAGCGCGCGCATCAATGCGGTGAATCTGTCTTGGATCCGTTCACAACTGAGCATAATGGTGTCATTACATAGGTTGAGCTTTAATTGCCGCTCCAAATGATCAATATTGCGGGACAGCTGGGCAATACACGGCCCTAGCTTTCCGCCGGTCTGCTGGAAGAGCTCACTGTTAAAGCGCTCTAAATTCTGGATGAGTTTACTGTCCTGACGGGTAAGGTTTTGATCATGGCGCAGCACGTCTTGCTCAATATTTTTCAACTGATTACGCAGCTGCTGGATAAGTTTTTCATGTTTCACTGCCAGGCGCTCCAGGCCAGATTTGCGGCTATCAATACCACAATAATGGTAAATAAAGGTCGGATAAAGGGCAGACCATAACGTATGGCGACCCGTGCCCCAACTGCGGCGCCAGCCATCATGCATAATCCCATGAGTAATCCCGCGGGCAGGCTGACCAGCCCAAGGCTAAGAAATACTGTTAACGCGACGGCATTACTGGTAAAGGTCATCGCCCGAGCCAGACCACAGCTATAGAGTACTGGCATGCCGAACAGCCGGGTACCACAAACCATCCATAGCGCGCCTATGCCGGGGCCCGCAAAACCATCATAGCCACCCAGTAACAGCCCTGTCCCCCATTGCCGTGCCCGACTCGCCGCTTTGGGGGGGAAGGTTTGCTCTGTTCCCAGCACATTAGGACTGAGCAGGGTATAAATGGCCATCGCGATAATTAACAGTGGTAGAAAACGCGCCAGCCATGCTGCGCTCAGTACCGACACGGCAAGGCTACCGAACACTGCGCCGCAGAAACTGGCTATGGCGCAGTGATACCAGAATGCGGGGCGGAAAAAATGTTGTCGGTAATAGGTGAATGCGGACATCACAGAGCCAAAACTGGCAGCTAACTTATTTGTGCCCAACGCCAGTTGTGGCGGTAGCCCCAGTGTTAGCAGGGCGGGAATGGAGAGTAACCCGCCACCACCGACGACGGCATCAATAAAGCCGGCGACAAATCCCACCGCAATAATGATGGCGATACTGGCCGGATCGGTTAAAAATTCCAAAGCTGTCCTTTATATGCTTTATGCCGTCATCTGGTGATGTCAGTCGCTTATTCAATCACCCGGCGGTAAGGGGGCAGGGCATCGAGCAGTGATGCTCCATAGCGTTTGCTGATGAGCCGGCGATCTAAAATGGCTATCCGGCCATAGTCCTGTTCTTTGCGCAGTAATCTACCACAACTTTGGATAAGTTTGCGCGAGGCATCTGGAATTGTCAGCTGCAAAAACGGGTTACCGCCTTTGAGTTTGATATATTCCGAATGTGCTTGCTCGACCGGTGATGTTGGCACGGCAAAAGGGAGTTTGGTAATGATTAAATTGGTGAGATAATCCCCGGGTAAATCCAGACCTTCAGAAAAGCTGCCGGTACCAAAAATAATGGAATGCTGCCCATCGTCACAGCGCTGTTTATGTTTTTCCAGCAGTTGCTGGCGTGGGGCGGTGCCCTGCACCAATAGCGGCTGTTTTAGTTTGCCTTCTAGCAAGTCGACCACTTTTTCCATCTGCCAGTATGATGCAAACAGCACCAATGTTGCCGTTTCATCCTCGACCAGAGCCTTAATTTGTTCAGCCAGCTCGGCAGTATAACTGTCATCAGTTGGCTCTGTTCGCATTTTGGGCAGATAGAGGGTGGCATTATTTTCAAAATCAAACGGGGACTGCAGCGCCAGATAACGGCTGCCGTCATGCAAGGATAACCCCACCTGATGGGCAAAATGATCAAAACGGTTCAACGCCTGCAGGGTTGCACTACACAGTACAACGCCAGCCGCTTTTTCCCACAACATGGTTTCCAGCATGAAACCCACTTCAATGGGGGAAGCACAAAACAGGTAATCTTGCTGTTTGCCATTGGCCATTTGTTCAATCCAGCGCGCCATAGGCGCCCCTTTAGGATTGTCTTCTTTGGCCATCATTTTCCACAGCTTGGCCAGATTCTCCAGCCGCTGCAACATAAAACCTGTGTCGGCAGTCAAGCTGTCAGCCTGATGCTTGGGCAGCTCACCATCTTTAATCGCCTCAGCCAGTACCGACTGCATTTTATGGTAATGCTTCAGCGCTTGATTACTGCTGGTGGCTAAGTTTTCTGCTTGGCGTTTAATATGATCAGGCAGTTTGCCATGCTCAAAGCGCCAGCGGTTCTCTGGATTGGCAAAATTAGCCGCCTGATTGTCGCAGAACTGAGCCAGTTGGTTTAGCTGAGCTGCAGTATCGGCAATCTGATCCTGCAACTGCTGCACCGGGCTAATAATGTGGGTTGTTTTCAGCTGGCTTTGTATTTTAGCGCTGAGTTTGATGGTTTTTTCTAACCAGTCACTGGCGGCTCTGGCTGTGGCCTGGGCACTGGAAAAATCCCGCGCTACTATCGGCAAATGGTGCGCTTCATCAATGACATAAAACATGTCTTCCGGCTCGGGCAGAATAATACCGCCTCCCAGCTCGAGATCAGCAAATAGCAAACTGTGGTTGGCGATCAGTACATCCCAGTTATCGACATCTTCTCGGGCTTTATGGAACGGGCACTGGCGGTGACTGCTGTTCTGACGGTGACAGCTATGTTTATCACAAGCGATTTGCTGCCACAAGTGATCAGGAATTGGCGTTTTTAAGGTATCCAATTCACCATTCCAGCGGCCTTCATGGTAATCCTTTAGCAGGGTTTGCAGCAGCTCAACCTGACTTTGATCTGGCTTGGTCTGCCACATAGCCATTTGTACACCATTGTCACTGCCGATAAGCATTTCCAGTTTTGCTAAACAAACATAACGCTGGCGGCCTTTGACCAGACCGAATTTAAAATCCAGCCCGCTGTGTTGCAGGAAAAACGGCAAATCTTTATGTAGCAACTGCTCCTGCAGGGCCACCGTTGCCGTGGCAATACAGACTTTCTTTTTACTGGCCAATGCCAATGGAATTGTGCCAAGAATATAAGATAAGGATTTACCAATACCTGTTCCGGCTTCTACCACGATGATGCGCCGGTGTTTATCGTATTCCCCGGCCAGTGTTTTGGAAATTTCCGCCACCATATAGTTCTGTTCACGGCGGGAGCGGAAGTGAGGCAGTGCAGCAGCAATCTCTTTATAGATAGTGCGGATTTGGGTTTTGATTTTTTCCGGCAGCATGTAGTTTCTAACTGGTGATTAATGCTGTATAGAATAACAGTAAACCTAGGTGGCGGGAATCAGGTAAAGGTGCGCGGTCAGGCGTTTTTGCTGTCACATTGCAGATACAGCCATGGTGTATTGGTAATAGGTTAGACTGAAATGATTGGCTTTCAACTAGTTGGATATTGAGGGTGGCAGTGCCACACTGGTATTGGCATATCGCCGTGACGGCAGGGCAAATAGATTGTTGTGATGGTAACGATGGGTTGATGACCGAATTAAGACACGTGGAGGGGATAAGATGGATGGGCTTTGGCAACATGCTTTAACGGTATTTTTGGGTTTTTTCGCCATTATGAATCCGCTGCCCAATACAGTAGCCTTTGTCGGCCTGACTGCACAGCAATCCAAAGCGGAACAGCGAAAAACGGCGATTAAGGCGCTGTTGATTTCCCTTGCCATCGTTTGTGCTTTCTCCCTGCTGGGAAAAGGGATTTTTCATCTGTTTGGCATCAGTTTGCCAGCGCTGCGGATCACCGGTGGGGTCATTGTATTTATTATCGGTTACCACATGCTAAAAGGTGCCGGTAATACGCTACATAAAGGTGATGATTTACAGGCTGAGGATGTTAGCGTATCACCGCTCGCGGTTCCTTTACTGGCTGGTCCTGGTACTATTGCAACCGCAATGAATTTTAGTGCCGCGGACGGTTGGCCCCATATTCTAATCACGATTGTCATGTTTTCCCTGTTATGTCTGATCACCTTTTTTAGCTTTATATATGGTGAGTGTATTATTCGCCGGGTAGGGGATAACAGTTTAAATATTATTACCCGGCTGATGGGGCTGATTTTAGCGGTTATCGGCTGTCAGATGGTGATTCAGGGAGCAATGGAAGTGGTGAGCCAGTTTATACAAGCACATCCTTAAACCTAAGCTGCCATAGTCGCTAGCTGCATACCTCAAAAATATAAATAGTGCTTGGCAGGATATGCTCGGTGGTACTCGCTAAGCACGATAGCGATTAATCAATAAATACCAAAACGTTAAATTGTGCACCGTGTTCCACTTATGCACGGCTTGTTTCTTATGTTGATTTTGCAATACTCACTACACAAACCATTAATCAGAATAATGAGTGATAACGTCTTGGCTGGAATGATTGAGCCGATACTGCAATATTCCGGTAGATAACCGGTAAACCTCGGCATGATACACTGCTGCCCAGTGGTTATTACATGTGCTTAAGGTGCTATGCCTCAACTGAATTCATCCCTCCAGTTACTTTCTGCCCGCTTACTGACTCGGCACCGGGTTAATACGTCAACCGGCACAAGATTAAGATATTTTGTCTCTACCCCCAATGGGCCTGCGGTGCTGGATGTCATGGATGCTGATTATCTTTGTTTTTGTCATCAGCAGGATGAAGCTTTTTTTGCCGCCAGTGGTTTGCCACGTCGCACTAATGCGTTACCTCTTATCAGTTTCAGTAAAGAGCCGGTCAGTGCGCTGTATATCGCAGAATACAGTTCGCTGCGCAGTTTGATTCGCATGGCTGCTGATGCTGGAAAACCGCTATTCGAAACTGATACTAAGCCCCAAGACAGGTATCTGGCTGAGCGCTTTATTCAATTGGATTTTGAGGCGCAGGTATTGCCGCTGGGGCAGCTTGGATGTATGCCCCATTATCAATTACTCAAGGCACGGCCTGCAGACTTGGCTGTGCCGCTTCGTGCTGTGTCATTTGATGTAGAGTGTGCCCGTGATGGCACACTTTATAGTGCAGCTTTTTATAGTGATTGCCAACGGACAGTGCTAATGGTGGCTCCGGGGTGGGATAATACCTCGGAAAGTGGGGCAGAGATAAAGGCGCAGGATGGTCGCATCATGGCTGGCGAAGTGAGCTATTACCCAGATGAGGCTGCATTACTTGAGGGGATTGTCACTTGGTTTGCGCAATATGATCCGGACATTATTCTTGGTTGGGCGGTTGTCAGTTTTGATTTGGCTTTGTTGTGGCGGCGTGCTGCCCGTTATGACATGTCATTGCCATTGGGTCGTGGAGGACAATTACTGGGCTGGAAAGTGAAGGATACCTTCAGGCCTGAAACGTTAGATTTACCCGGTCGGGTAGTCTTGGATGGGATTGATTGGCTTAAGGCTGCTTTTTATCAATTTGACAGTTATGCCCTTGATGCAGTGGCGCGGGCGCTATTGGGGCAGGGCAAGGCTATTGAACAGCTAGATAACCGTGGCCAGGAAATTACGCAGCTGTTTTATCAGGATAAAGCGGCACTGGCCTATTACAACCTGATGGACTGCCGCTTGGTGTGGGATATCTTCCAAAAAACGGCGCTTCAGTCGTTTGCATTGGCAAGAGCCGGTATGACGGGACTGGCGTTGGGGCGGGTTGGTGCCTCAGTTGCCGCATTTATGCATCTTTATACCCCAAAATTACATCGGGCTGGCATGGTGGCGCCCGCTCCCAGTGTACTGGCGGAAGAAAGTCCGGGGGGATATGTCATGGATTCATTGCCTGGGCTGTATCGCAATATTGTGGTATTGGATTTTAAAAGTTTGTATCCCTCTATTATCCGGACATTCTTAATTGACCCCAAAGGATTGATTACCGGACTCGGTTTACCCCAGGAAGAAACTGTGGCGGGATTTAAGGGCGCTCGCTTCAGCCGTGATGAACCTATATTACCCGGATTGATTGCCACATTGGCGCAGCGGCGGGAGCAGGCAAAAGCGTTGCAGGATGCTTCTCTCTCTCAAGCCATTAAAATCCTGATGAACTCATTGTATGGGGTGTTGGGCTCGGCATCTTGTGTATTTCATGATGCCAGATTGGCCAGTTCAATCACGATGCGCGGGCATGAAATTATGAAACAGACCCGTCAATGGTTGGAGCAGGCGGGCTACCTTGTCATATATGGTGATACCGACTCCACATTTATTCATGTGGCTAAGCCGCCACAAGATATCGCTGCTTTAGGGCGACAATTGGCAGAGATGATTAATTGGCGTTGGCAGCAAAAACTGCAACAGGAATACCAGCTAACCAGCTTTCTTGAACTGGAGTTTGAGTGTCATTACCGCCAATTTTTTATGCCGACCCTGAAAGGGTCTGCTTTGGGCAGCAAAAAACGTTACGTGGGATTAAAAGCGACTGATGACAAGGATGAACTAATATTTAAAGGCATGGAGCAAGTTCGCAGTGACTGGAGCCCGTTAGCTAAACAGGTTCAACATGAATTATTTACCCGTTTATTCGCTGAGCAGGATATTGCCGGATATCTGCAGCAAGTATTAAGCGATCTTTATGACGGTAAGTTAGATCAGCTACTTATTTTCAGCAAAAAATTACGTCGCCCCTTAGCTGACTACAGCGCAAAATCTGCTCCCCATGTTAAAGCGGCGGCAATTGCCGCAGCAAAAAGTGGAGATGACGCTTGGTTACGACGGGGGGCTCGCATTGAATATATCATGACCCTTTCCGGCGCTGAGCCGGTACAATTCACTTCAGCCTCGCCTGATTATGACTACTACGCGCAAAAACAGCTGCAGTCCATCGCTGAGCCTATCCTGACTGTTCTGTCGTTAAATTACCACACCATCAGTTCATCCCAGCTTAAGTTAATCTAATGCTTTAATGGTTAAAAAGTGTTTTATTTTGGTTTTAATCTGGTTTTATTGGTTGAAAAAAAACGTTAAACCCGAATAAAAGTGATAACCAGCGCATACTTTTATCATTTGTATCTTTTGTATCAAACCTGTGTCTTGCTACCCTGCGTGCCGCCAAGGACAGAAATATAACAACGGAGTGAGGTAGCAGATTGAAAACACATAAGGTTAGGCACAGATGAACAAAACTATCATCGCAACTGCTCTTGCCGCGATCATCGCAGCGCCAGCAGCCTCCGCAGCAGTACAAGTTTACCAAGACAATACCAATCAGTTCACCTTCGGTGGTCAACTGGATGCCCGTTTAATTACTGACCAGAGCCTGAAGCACAGCCCTAACATGGTTAGCAAAGGTACACATGTTAGCTTTAACTTTGCTCATAAAATGTCTGATGGATGGACTGCATCTAGCGTGTTTGACTGGGGCTTTGATCCATTTGGTGGTAAAGGTTTCACCACCACACCTAAAGACCAACTGGATACTGGCGACAGCAAAATTAAGCTGACCAGCCGTCTGGGTTATGTTGCTTTGAGCAATGATATGTACGGTACAATCTCCTTTGGTAAGCAATGGGGTGTATGGTATGACGTTGTTTCTGGTACCGATAACGCTGTAATCTGGGGTGGCAGTGCAGATGGTGCTTATACCTTCAGCAACAATGGTGCGACTAACGGTGTAGGTCGTGCTGACCGTGTAATTCAATACCGTAACACCATTGGCGATTTCAGCTTTGCTGTACAAACACAGTTACAGCAAGATTCTGTTGATTTAACAGCTGTGAACATGGATGGTAATTTTGGTCCAGTTGCTCCGATGAATGTGACTGAGGCTGAAAGAAAGGATGAGAATCTGCTTAAAGCAGCTAAGAAGCAGTATGATAAATATCATCTGGCAACGATCGAATATAATAACACCTATGGTATGTCTGCATCTTACACGCTGATGAGTGATTTGCAGGTAGTTGTTGGTGGTAATATTGGCAAGTTTACTTCTACATACAAAGATAGCAGTATTGGTAAGTCACAACGTACAGATTATATCTATGGTCTAGGTATTAACTATGGCAACCTTTCTCACGAAGGTCTGTATGTTGCTGCTAACGTAAATAAAAACCAATGGCACCAAGCTGATGTTAATGGCAACATGTTGCCAGAAGCCGTAGGCGTAGAATTCTACACTGCATACAATCTGGGCAATGGCTTGCGTCCATATGCTGTATTTAACCACCTGCAATCTAATGAAGACTATGCTTCAAAAGCTGGTACTGTAGTTGAATCTAAGATGCAGTACGCTGCATTTGGTGTGGCTTACAGCTGGGATAAGAACATCTTTATGTACGCTGAGGGTAAAGTTGATTTCAGTGACTACAAGACTGTTAAAGATGGTAATGTTACCAAATCTGAAGGCAAAAATGGCTTCGGTGTTGGTATCCGCTACAAGTTCTAATTTACGATTAGTATCGTGAATACCAAGCCCTCTGCGATGCAGGGGGCTTTTGTTTTTAATATTAGTTAGAAATCATCCCAGCGATCTTCACCTCTCTTATCCTTCTCATCATTCGTACAGATTGTTGTCAATTATCTGCGCCAGTCGCAGACCGAACGTCTTTATCCACTATCTAACTAGACAACCATTAATGTCCAAAAATTGAATTTTTACTTCATCAATTAAGCCGGTTGAAGCCTCCTTATTACAGTAGAGATTTTATACTTAGCTATCTTTGTTAACAAATAGGTTGAAAGAGATGTGTTTTCGCATATTAGTGATGGTTGATATTGGGTTGCTGCTAGAGTTTTTTGTCAAAATTGAAAAAGCTAATAGCAAAAATAGAGTTTATTTAAATCAGATTAAAATCATGACTATATGCGTTGAAATAGGCGTAAATTCCGATTAAACGCATTTAGTCTGGTTTTATGCTGCATATATGCTGTTTTATTGGTTGGCATAGATATTTGCGCAAGCTGGAATATAAACCTTTATGTTGCAAAATTGTTTTTATTGTGATTAATTTCTCTCGCAATGACTTTAAATTCGATAACACAGGTATCGAATTTGGGGGTATAAAAACGATAAATAGTTGTCCAGGGAGATAGACAATGCATAGGAACATTCTTACTCAGTCAGTTCGGTTAGCCATATTTGGCGGCGCAGCATCAATAGCGCTTTCAATACCTATGACTGTAGCAGCAGAAGAAGTCGAGCGAATTGAAGTAACGGGTTCTTCGATTAAAAGAACCGATATGGAAGGCGCATTACCGCTAGATATCATCACTGCAGCTGATATTAAAAAGACCGGTGTTACCAGTGTGCCTGATTTAATTGCGACATTACCCTCTATGCAGGGGTTTATCGCTGAAGGGGAGTCCGTTGGTGGTGGTGGTGGTGGTATTCAAACAGCATCATTACGTGATTTAGGTTCTCAGTATACGTTGGTACTACTTAATGGACGCCGTATGGCTTCAGCAGATTCTGGTGGTACCGTAGATTTGAATTCAATTCCATTATCAGCCATTTCTCGTGTGGAAATTTTGAAAGATGGCGCATCTGCACTTTATGGCTCTGATGCAATTGCTGGCGTAGTGAACTTTATTTTAAAGAGTGATCTGCAGGAAACTACCGTCAGTGCTCGATATGACAAACCAAAAGACACTTCGAGTTCTAATTTCAGCTTAACCACAGGTTTTGGTGATTTAGGTGCTGATGGCTTTAATATTTTAGCGGCAATTAGCCATGATCAAAAAGATCGTTTGAGTTCTACCGATCGTGATTTTGCTAAGACAGGTTTTATCGAATTTGAGCATGCAGGGCAGAATTTAGTTGCTGTTTCAGGCTCAAGTAATGCGATTCCAGGTAATGCCTATGTTACGTATAATCAGCGTGATGAAAATGGTGCTTTAACTGGTAAAACAAAAACCTACTCTTTCAATCCATATAAAGAGCAAAATGGGCAGTGCCATACAACCAGTGCCCCGTCTGGTAATGCTTGTCAATTTGATTATACCAGTACGCTGGAAATTCAGCCTGAAAACAAAAGAACTAATGCATTTGTACAGGGATTATTGGAAATTAATGATGCGACAGAAGCTTATGCTACAGCATCTTGGGCAAAATTTGAGATGATTACTCGAATTGCTCCTTATCCAACCGGATTAATTCCATTACCGAATGATGCCGATGTCGTCAAAGATAATGTGCTGCCATATTTGCCTACTGCTTGGAAAGATAGTGATGGTGTTGAGCAAAATATCTTGGCGGATATGACTAAAGTTGCTGCTCGTTGGCGTGTGCTACCAGGTGGCAATCGGACGACAGAGTATGACACTACAACAACACACTTTGTAACCGGTTTACGTGGCGATATCGCACAGTGGTCATACGATGTGGCCTTAACCAAAGCCGATGCTAAACGTGATGAGAACCGTTTGACTGGTTATCCATTAGAAAAAGAGTTTATGGATCTAGCAAAATCAGGTGCAGTAAACATTTTTGCTTCACCTGAAGACTTATCCACTGAGCAAAAGCAGATGGTAAAAGATACCATGTTCAGTGGTAACTGGGAGACGACTAAGACCAGTATGTTTGCTGTAGAAGCGAAAGCGTCCGGAGAAGTATTTGAGATGCCCGCTGGCGGTGCGTATTTAGGCTTTGGTATGGATTACCGTAAGGCCTCATATGAGAGAACGATTTCTGCAGCAAATGCCGCTGAAGTTGTTTTATTTGAATCTGCAGGGGATGAGTTTGATCTTTCCCGCGATACTTATGGTGCTTTTGCAGAGTTAGTTGTGCCTGTTATTGAGGATTTAGAAGTTACTGCCGCATTGCGTTATGACAATATCGGTGAGGTAACAGACTCCAGAAGGACAGGTAATCAAACTGTAAATAGTAGCGATAGTGATGTCACTTATAAGTTGAGTACGTCTTATCGTCCTAATGAGCAGTGGTTATTACGTGCATCTTATGGTACTGGGTTTAAAGCACCAACAATGCGTCAGATTGCTGAGCCGCGTATTGAGTATGGTGTGACATCCGTTGCTTATGATTGCCCTGCAAACCTGTCTGCAGATAAGAGTCAATATTGTTATTCAGATAAGCTGCAGTACGATGTTTACCGTCAGGGTAATGAAGACTTGAAGTCTGAGACATCAGAGCAATTTACTGCCGGTTTTGTATGGGCAGGAGATAACGATATTAGTTTCAGCGCCGATTACTGGCAGATTGATATGGAAAATCAGGTTCGTCGTTTGACACAGAATCAGATTTTCAATAACGCCGATCTTTACGGACATTTATTTGTAACCCGTGAAGATCCTGGTACCGGTGATACTGTACTGGCAATTGTTCAGAAAGCGGACAATGTTGGTAAAAGTAAAGCGGCAGGTATTGATTGGCAGTTGAATATGACCAATGAATTTGATGTTGGTACATTGAAAACCAGTCTGGTCGGTACTTATATGATTGAAAATAAGAGCCTGAAAGTGGGTACTGATAATGTTTGGGATAGCAGTCTGGGACGTGTAGGACCTAATGAAGCTGTGACATTCCGTAATATTATCGCTTTCTATAACTCATTTACTCATGGTGGTTTCACTCATAACCTGAATGTGAATTGGAAAAGCGGATACCATGATGCCCCTGCCAGCAGTAGTTTTACTGTTTATGAAGCAAAAGATGGTGGCTGGGGAGATAAGGTTGATGCAAGCCTGATTCAAAAATATGTTAAGCCATATTACACCATTGATTATCGTTTGAATTACAGCTGGCAAGAGTCTCTGGATGTTGCTTTGGGTGTGAAGAATTTGCTTGATGAACAGCCTCCGTTGACTTTCAATGGCGCGGCTGGCCATCAGGTAGGTTATGACCCTCGTTATGCTGATCCATATGGTAGAACCTTCTATCTACAAGTTGATTACACTTTCTAAAAAGTCGTAATACAGAGTAATTGAGTAAGCGCATCGGTTTTACCGATGCGCTTTTTTTATCGATAACTAGGCCGGTAGTCCCCCCTAAAAATAACAGCAGCCAAAAGTAGAATTTTCTCGTAAGGTAAACGCAGGAGATTCGACATGAAAACATCGCGATACACGGACAGTCAGATAATCAACATCCTCAAGCAAGCTGAAGCAGGAGCACCCGTTCCAGAGCTTTGTCGTGAGCATGGCATGAGCAGTGCGACCTTTTACAAATGGCGGGCAAAATACAGTGGGATGGATGCGTCACTCATGGCGCGTATGAAAGAACTTGAAGACGAAAACCGACGGCTCAAGAAAATGTATGCTGAAGAACGTCTCAAAGCCGAAATTATTCAGGAAGCCATGGCAAAAAAGTGGTGAAGCCCAGTGAGCGACGCGTGCTTGCTCAGCAGTCTGTGGCGGCTTCAGACATCAGTATTCGAATGGCATGTCGCATTTTCAGCGTCAGTGAGACTTGCTACCGCTACCAATCAGTCCTGCGAGACGAAAATGCAGACATTGCCAATTGGCTTATTCAGCTGACGACAGATGAAAATGACTGGGGCTTTGGTCTGTGCTTTGATTACCTGCGCAATGTGAAGGACAAAACATGGAACCACAAACGTGTGTATCGTATTTATTGCGAGCTAGCGTTAAACCTGCGTATTCGTCCTAAACGACGGCTAAAACGCCATGCTCCAGAGCCGTTAAAAGAACCCGTGCGGCCGAATCAAGTATGGTCCGTCGATTTCATGCATGACCAGTTGGCTGATGGTCGCAGCTACCGTTTATTTAATGTGATTGATGATTATCATCGTGAAGGCTTGGCGATTGAAGCGGGACTGTCACTGCCAGCACTAAGGGTTATCCGAACTCTTAATCAACTCTTGGAACAACGCCCTAAACCTTCCATTATCCGTTGTGATAATGGGCCTGAATTCATTAGCGGTGAGTTTGTTAATTGGGCCAAGCAACATAACATTCGGATTGAATATATTCAGCCAGGTAAACCTCAGCAGAACGCCTATATCGAGCGACACAACAAAACGATTCGATACAGTTGGGTGAGCAAGCATCTATTCGATTCAATTGAGGAGGTACAAGACTATGCGACAAAGTGGCTATGGTTTTACAATCATGAACGACCACACAAAGCCAATAACGGCAGGCCACCACTGATGGCTGCTTAATCTCTACTTTTAATGGCGGTTAAAAAAGGGAGGACTACCGGCCCGTTGACCACTCTACAGCGTTATCGGTTATCAGATAGCGCAATGACATTTCAAAATCTCTTTCTTGCATAAAGAATCCATAATGTGCTGCAAAAATAAGCATGTAAGCTTAGCGAGTGCAAACTAATCAATAGCAACATATGAATATTGGGAAATTAAGGCTCTATTAAGTCAAAAAATCTAATGTCTGCGAAGGCTGTGATCATTCAGAGTATCTGAATGACACATTATTAAAACTAAAGCACATTTACGTTTTCGTATCTCTTGCAACAAATTGATCACCGGTTTAACTGTTTTGTTTATGTTTTTATCATTTGTTGCGATATGTGTGACTTGATACTCCTTTACACAGTTTTTAAGATAAGAAATGTACTAGTTAACATTTGGTTTGTTAGTGATTGTTTTTTTGTTTGTTTGTTTTTTGATTTTGAGGGTGATTTCTTTATTGATTGTATATAAAGGAAATTTTCTGCGAGTTCGGCATTTTAAATTGCTTAATATTCAAAAAATCACACAGTGCAATGAATAACTGTTGTCACCTTGTTTTGTTGATGTTTTGCTGCTACCGGATTGTTGACACAGGTCAATAATTTGTGAAATGATGCCTGCGGGTCTGCCTCCGGGAGGGGCAGAGATGGAAACATAAAATATAAAATTAAAACATAAAGACATACTTAGCGGTAAGTTCTGCCCGTTCCCCCCTACGAGAACCTGCGCACTGCCAATAAGTTTAACCTTTTTATTCACTTCAAATTGGTTGGGAACTATGTCCAAGGTAAGTAATAGAACAAAAATAGCTACTGCACTGGTTGGTGCGCTGGCCCTAGCCAGCAGCAACTTAGTTGTTGCTGATCCCCTTACCGACGTGCAAAAAGCGGATAGTAAGATTCATGCTGATGCAGCCTCGTCTCAGAAAAAGGTCGATAAGTATTTTGATCAAGCTCAAGACATGCTGTTCGAGTATGGTACCGTCGCCGATGAGCGCGAATCACTGAAAGCCTACAATGATTACTTGGCTGGCTTGGTCGCAGATCAGGAAGCCACCATGCAATCCATTCAGGATGACATTAATGGTGTTGATCGCCTGCGTCAGGGCGTGGTGCCGTTAATGTTTAAGATGGTTGATGCACTGGAGCAGTTCGTTGCTCTGGATCTGCCATTTAACACAGAAACCCGTCAAGAGCGGGTACAGAACCTGAAAAATCTGTTAAACACTGCTGAAGTCACCTTAGCTGAAAAATACCGTCTGATTTTGGATGCGTACAGCATTGAGCGTGAATATGGCAACTTCCTTAGCATTGAAACCGGTAAGTTGAACGTAGATGGTAAAGAAATTCTAGTTGATTTTCTTGGTCTTGGTCGTGTAGCCGTGTATGCCCAAAGCTTAGATCAAAAGTCCGCTTGGATGTACAACAAGCAGACTAAGTCTTGGGAAAAACTGGACGACACCTATCTGCGTGAATTGACCAAAGGCATCCGTATGGCTCGTAAACAGGGTGCGCCTGATCTCTTCTCCTTACCAATTCCAGCTGCGGAGGCTGCACAATAATGAAGAAGTTTATTTCTACTGCTGTCATTGCGGCAACCTTTGCCCTGACATCCGGCATGGCCGTGGCGGCCGATGCGCCACAGTCTATCGAACAACTGCTGCAGCAGGTCAAATCTGATCGCGCCGCGCAATCAAAAAATAATGCTAAGCGTGAGGCTGAGTTTCGGGCTGAGCGTGGTGATAAAGCGGCATTACTGAAAAAAGAAAAGCGGGCTTTGGCCGCTGAGCGTCAGCGCGGTAAGGATTTGAACCAAGCATTTTTGGACAATGAGCGCAAGATTGCTCAGTTGGAAGAAGATCTGAAAACTGCACAGGGCGACTTAGGTGAAATGTTCGGGGTCGTTAAAGGTGAAGCCGGTGATTTCGCCGGTAAACTGGTGGGCTCTAATATTTCTGCTCAGTATCCTGGGCGCGATACCTTTATTGCTGAGCTGGGTGCTCGCAAGCAACTGCCAAAAATTGAAGAGCTGGAAAAGTTCTGGGAAGAGCAACTGCTGGAAATGGTTGAAAGTGGCAAAGTGGTCAAATTCCAAGGCCAAGTCACGGGTATCGACGGTAACGTGAAAGACACCACCATTACCCGAGTCGGTAGCTTTAACCTGCTAGCCGATGGTCAATATGTGGTTTACAACCCTGAGCTGGAACTGATTCAACAGTTGTCGCAACAGCCTGATGGTTATGTGGTTAGCACTGTTGCCCCGTTTGAGTCTGCTGTCGCGGGAAGTGCTGAAAAGCTGTATATCGATCCTAACCGTGGTGTGCTGCTGAATATCTTTACTCAGAAAGCTTCCATTGAAGATCGTATCGAAGCCGGTGGACCTATTGGTTACATCATTATCGGTCTGTTGGCATTGGGTGCTCTGATTGCCCTTGAGCGTCTGATCACACTGTCAATTGTCGCAGCGAAGGTGAAAGCCCAGCGCAAGAATCCTGATAACCCAGGTAACAACCCATTAGGTCGCGTACTGAAGGTATACCAGGAGAACAAAAACGTTGATGTGGAAACACTGGAGCTGAAGCTGGATGAAGCCATCTTAAAAGAAACACCAGCACTGGAAACTCGCATCTCCATTATCAAGGTGTTTGCTGCTATCGCTCCTATGATGGGTCTGCTGGGTACGGTAACCGGTATGATCGCAACCTTCCAAAGTATCCAGCTGTTCGGTACTGGTGATCCTAAGCTGATGGCAGGCGGTATCTCCATGGCGTTGGTGACGACGGTACAGGGTCTGATTGCTGCACTGCCGCTGATGTTACTGCACGCTATTGTCGTGGCACGTTCCAAGTCTGTGGTACAGATCCTGGAAGAGCAGAGCGCCGGTATTGTAGCTGAGCACGCTGAGAAGAGGGCTGACTGATGATGCTATTCCTGATGGACATTTGGGATTCCGTCAGGGGCTTCATGGCCTCCGGAGGCGACGTCCTCTGGCTGGTTGCGGCAGTGCTGTTTTTCATGTGGGTGTTAATGCTTGAGCGGTTCTGGTACCTGACATGGGTGTCGCCAAAACAGCACAAAGCAATTATCGCTGCATGGGAAGCCAGGGAAGAGAGTGAATCCTGGTATGCCCACCGCATCCGTGAAGCCTGGGTATCCCAGGCGAAGCAAGACTTAACTGCACGAATGCTGTTGATCAAAACCTTAGTTGCCATTTGTCCCATGATTGGACTGTTGGGAACAGTAACGGGGATGATTTCGGTGTTCGATGTAATGGCGGTTCATGGTACGAGTAACGCTCGTATGATGGCGGCTGGTATTTCAATGGCCACTATGCCCACGATGGCTGGGATGGTCGCGGCGCTTTCCGGGGTATTTTTCAGTGCCCGTCTGGACGCCAAGATGAAAATCAGTCTTGAGAAGCTGAAAGACAGCATGCCGCATCATTAGAGAGAGAATTAATATGGCACGTAAAAAGCATTCCAGCATGGATGAGGAAGCACAAATCGATATGACCCCGATGCTCGACATCGTGTTCATCATGTTGATCTTCTTCATTGTTACTACGTCCTTTGTGAAGCCATCAGGTTTGGATTACAACAAGCCGGAAGCCAGCACAGCGACGAAAAAACCGTCTGCAAACATCTTCATCGGTGTGAGTAAGACCGGCATCATCATGATGGAAAACCGTCAGGTTGATGTGGAGCGGGTAACAGCAAACGTTGAGCGTATGCTGGCAGAGGCGCCGGAAGCGGCGGTTCTTATCCAGGCAGATAAAGAAGCCCAACATGGTCTGGTGGTGAAAATCATGGATCAGGTGAAGGCGGCGGGTATCAGTAAGATCTCGGTATCAGCGGGGAACGAATAATATGATTAGAGCAATCGTATCAATCATTATTGGTGCTGCGATTACATTTGCTCTGTTTGTATTTATGGCGTTCTTGATCGGCGGCGGCGCTCAGCGCGCCGAAGTCGGCGAAGAGAGCCCTGTTATTCAGTTAACCATGGATAAGCAGGATGCAACGGCGCAGAAGAAACCCAGGGTAGTACCTAAGCCACCACCACCACCGGAGCAGCCACCTAAGCCGGACACGACCCCGCCCGATACATCATCGGATCTGGATACCAGCATGTCATTTAACATGGGGGGCGTAGATGCAGGGTCTGCCAGTACCGGCTTTAAGCTGGGGAACATGATGACCCGCGATGGTGATGCCACTCCGATTGTGCGAATTGAGCCACAGTGGCCCATTTCAGCACTGCGAGATGGTAAAGAAGGCTGGGTACAGCTGAGTTTTACTATCAATGAAATCGGTGGTGTCGAAGACGTTAAAGTAATTAAGGCTGAACCCCGCAGGCTGTTTGACCGTGAGGCCATTCGTGCGCTGCGTAAGTGGAAATATAAGCCAAAAATCGTTGACGGCAAGGCTATGAAGCAAACAGGTCAAACCGTACAGCTGGACTTTAAACTGGATAAAGGGAAATAAGGATGCCGAAGATAAATAATCTCGCAGCTGCATTACTGCTCTCTTTATGCGGCGGCATAATGGTTGCACCGGCTGCAATGGCCGCTAAAAGTGATTGTCCGATTGATAATCGCAAATCCCAGGCAGTCGGGCAGAGTAGTGCCAAAAAAGTACAGCGTTCATTTAAAGCGTACCAAGATGGTAGTTTGGATGAAGCGATCACCATTTTGCTGGAAGCCAACCCAAAGCAAAAATTCGATCAAGCCTATGTGGCGCGGATGTTGGGTAACTTCTATGCCGAAAAAGGTCAGATGGATACGGCGATTAAGTATCTGACTGAAGCCGTCAATGCCAATGTGTTGGGCGGGGCAGACCATGCTCAAACCCTGCGTTTATTGGCAGACATTATGATTGGTGAGCGGCGCTTTAAAGAGTCGATTCCCCTGTATTATGACTGGATGAGCTTTACCTGTAAGGAAGATGCCCAAGTGTATCGCCGCATTGGTATTGCCTATTCTGAGCAAAAGCAGTGGGATAAAGTACTTGAAGTGGCTGATAAAGGCATTGCTTTATCTGATAAACCTGACAAGGGTTTATACCAGATGAAGTTGACGGCTTTTTATAATAAAAAGCAGTATAAAAATGCCATTGGTGTGCTGGAAATCATGGTTCCGCTGTTCCCTGATGATAAACGGCTTTGGGTTCAGTTGGCACAGTTCTACCTTCTGGTAGAAGACTATGATAAGTCTTTGGCAACCTATGATTTGGCTTACCGCAATGGTTTCCTTGAAACCGGTGGTAACATTACCCGTTTGTGCCAACTATTGGCACAAAAAGGTGCGCCTTATCAGGGAGCGACTATCTTTGCCAAGCATATGAAAACCGGCCTGATTGAGAAATCGAAGAAGAACTTGCAGCAATTAGCAGGCTTCTACCATCAGTCTAAAGAGTTGCAAAAAGCGGCTGACTATTATGGTCAGGCGGCAGCCATGGACAATGATGGTGAGTTATACCTCAAGCAAGGTCGCCTGTTGGCAGTGGATCAGCAATATAAGCCGGCGATTTCCGCCTTTAAAAAGGCGTTAGATGCTGGGTTGAAAAACCCTGGTGAAGCCGATTTTGAACTGGCACTGGCTTATTTAAGCCTTAAGCAGTACAAGTCCGCTTATACCTATGCTAACCGTGCAGTGAAAGATAAAAAGACGGCTCGCAGTGCTAAGAGCTATATCTCTTATATCAAAGAGAAAGCGCGTATCCATAAAGTAACACTCTAACCTGCCGTCGATATTATTAAGGCCACCGCCCAGGTGGCCTTTTTTATCCCCTTGTTGACTGATGACTGGGATAAAACAGATGTTTAGCCACTAAAAAGGAAGATAATATGGCAAACAAGATAACAGGAAAGTTCCCCCACACGTTAATAACTGCCCCAGTACTACTGGCATTATTGGGGCTAGCAGGTTGTGAGCAGCAATCTGCACCCACGGGCGCACAATTCTCCCCCGCTGCTAAGCAAACAGAAACAGCGGATAATCTTTTAGAAAAACCGCTTAATGCTCAGACAGCTTATTTGAAGTTAGTGGATGATTACTTTCAAGATGAGCTTGAGCTAAACCCGATTTCAGCCACATTTGTTGGTGAGCATGGCTACAACGACAGATTTGGCGACATGTTGTCAGATGCATATCTGCAGCGCCGTCATGAATTGAACAGTCGCTACCTTGCGGCATTGGAACAGATAGATCGCACGGCGTTGCCGAGTGCTTTACAACTTAGTTATGATCTGTTCGCTTATGATCGCAATATGGCGCTGGTTGCTGAAACCTTTCCTGAGCGCTTTTTGCCCATCAATCAGTTTTATAGCACTGTAATTACCATGATCCAGTTGGGCAGTGGTGAGAGTGCGCAGCCATTTAACACGGTTGAAGATTACCGTAATTGGTTGGCGCGTGTTGATGGTTTTATTGCTTGGTTAGCTTTGGCACAGGCGCGTATGGATGAGGGCATTGCCAGCAAAGTTGTTTTACCTCGGGTATTAGTGGAACGGATATTACCTCAGCTTGATGCCCAGTTGGTGGCAAAGGCTAATCAGAGTATTTTTTATAATCCAATCAAATCCATGCCGGATGATTTTACCCCAGCACAGCGCGCTGAACTGACAGCAGCTTATGAGCAAAAAATCAGTGAGCAATTACTCCCGGCGCTTTCATTACTGCGGCAGTATTTAGGTAACACTTATTTGGCGAATGCCCGAGGTACCGATGGCTGGTGGGATCTGCCCAATGGGCGGCTATGGTATCAGCACCTTGCCAACTATCACACGACAACCCAGATGTCGGTGGATGAGATCCATCAGGTAGGGCTCAGTGAAGTTGCCCGTATTTTGGATGAAATGGATAAGGTACGACAGCAGGTCAAGTTTCAGGGCGATCTCAGTGCCTTTTTTGCCTCGCTCTCAAGTGAACCACAGTACTTTTTCACCCAACCAGCAGAGTTAGTTGATGGGTACATGGCATTGAAAAGCCAGATTAATACGGTATTGCCTGATTACTTTAATGTAATGCCTAAAGCGGATTATGTGGTGAAACCCGTGGAGGCGTTTCGCGAGCGTAGCGCTGCCGGGGCATCTTACCAGGCACCGGCGGTGGATGGCAGTCGCCCGGGTGTGTTCTATATCAATACCTATAACCTTAAGGCTCAGCCCAAGTGGGGCATGATGACATTGTCACTGCATGAAGCCGCTCCCGGGCATCATTTCCAAATTGCGATTAAACAAGAACTGGATGGCGTGCCGGAATTTCAGCGTTTCAGTGGCTATACCGCTTTTGAAGAGGGCTGGGCACTTTATGCCGAATATCTTGGTATCGAGATGGGGCTTTTCACTGATCCTTACCAATATTTCGGTAAATTATCGGATGAGATGCTGCGCGCCATGCGCTTAGTGGTGGATACCGGCTTGCATGCTAAAGGGTGGAGTCGGGAACAAGCCATTGCCTATATGCAGGATAATTCACCCATGGCTAAAAGCGATATTATTGCGGAAGTTGAGCGTTATATGGCGATCCCGGGACAGGCGTTATCCTATAAAGTGGGGCAGTTGACCATATTGAAATTACGCGATGAAGCCCAACAGCAGCTGGGCGATAAGTTTGATTTACGTGCCTTTCATGACCAAATCCTTACCTCAGGCTCTTTGCCAATGGCGGTGATGGAGCAAAAAATCCGCCGCTGGATTGCTGCCGTTGGGCCAGCGTAATCTACTTTTTATCACGAAACGTCAACAGACCCTAGATAACGGCATTATTGATTCCCTCACTGATTCAGAACAGGGAGGGGATTAATCAGATTCATCTCTAATTATGCAATTAGTGTGATTGATTAGGCGCTGGGGATTGCTTATTGTGTGCGCCATTATTTTGGCGTGTGACGCTGTACGATATTGGTAAGGTTATTCCCCTTTCATGGATATTTTTTATATTGGTGCCCGCAGGATGCGAATAGTCTCTGTTTTGTGTTTGCTGTTATTACTTTCAGCTTGCCAATCACTACCTGAAAAAAAAGCGTTATCTTCAGACCCCATTTTTGCTCCTGAGCTAGCTTATTTACCGGAAAATGCGAGGACATTTGCCTACGATAAAGCGGCATTACAAGAGCTTATTGCGGAGCAAAAATCCTTGACACAGCGCAATTTATATCGTACGAGTGCTGGCAATCTCAGTGTGATAGCTGTGCCTAAAAATACCATGAGAGTTGTTGCTCACCGAGGGCATTACACTTGGCCGGAGAATTCACCCGATGCGGTAATGATGTCAGCGGGCGGAGACTTTAACGGCGCAGAAATTGATGTGATGCTTACTCAAGATCATCAGTGGGTAGTACATCATGATCCGGTCACCGGCCGCTCAGTATCTAGTTGGGATGGCAAACGGTATCGGGTTTCCCGTATGTCATCGGCTGACTGGAATCGACTACAAATGCGGGATAAAGACGGCGAGTTAACGCAATTACGTGCACCATTTGCCACCGATGTGTTCCGTTCTTGGGCGATAGCAACTGGGCATGGTCGGCAACTTAATATTGAAGTGAAGGCAGAGGCCAGTCAGTCCGATTTATATAAGTTGGACGCCATGGCCAGACAGCGACTCGGAGAAGGTACTTATTTCTATTCTTCTATGGAAATCGATGTACTCGAGAAACTGCGTGAGATTAATCCCGCAATATACTTGGGGTATATCTGGGAGCCAGACGATGAATCTATCTCCAAACTTAAGCAGGATTTTCGCCGCGCCGCCCATTCTGATGCGGCTTACCAAGACTACCAAGCAGCACTAATGCGCGCATCACGCTATGAAAGCCGCTATCGCGCGAGACATTCAAATAAATTATCAGCCGCGGATATTGCTAACAAATTGGGGCGTAATGCGGGGTTACATGTGGATATCCGCAGTTTGGTGAAATATCCCAGTATGGCTAAGCGGGTAAAACAGGCAGGCCTTCGGCATCTGGCCGTGTATACCGTTAATGGTGATGCATTTTTTATTCGACAATTACAAAAGTTGCAACATCAACATCGTGGGCTGCCATATGAAGCAATTGCAGATATGGATAAATACCATCTTTATGGCCAGTTATTTCCTCGCTTGATTAAGCCAGCAGTGATATCGCTGCCGAAACAAGCGGTTATTGGTCAGACGTTATCGCTGCCGACATTGATTTTACTGTTACCGGCAGATGCTGATTTTTCTCGGCTTGAGCAACAAAATGATTATGTTAAGACAGGTTTTTATCTAACGCTGGCAGGCAAAGTGCGGATGTTGTTTCAATCTCGTACGGCTAAAGCGGCTTCGGCTCATCAGTCCCTCCATGGGCATGATGGTCCCAAGATCATCCACGATGCCGTTAAGCTAAATATTCAGCTGGCACCGGTTGAAATTAGTTTACCGCCACAGGAAAACAAAGAATGACAGCTGAAACAGCTAAGATGTCCCATCAGGGCGCTTTACACGCGATAAAAGAAAATCGCCCCCGCTGGCTTGCCATTACACTGTTTGTGCTATCGGCATTATATCTGCTACCAGAAGCTGTATTTAATGCCCAATTGGTCACCGTTGCTGGTGGCGGCAGTATGGATCACCAGCAATTGCATTTAGTTGAGTTGTTTGGCCGTACTATCTCAGGTATTGGGGTGAGCTTATTACTGGCCGATCTTTTACTCAAAGGGGCTTTGGTTCGTACGTTACCTCGGGCAATTACTGCGTTTGTCGTGATATTAGCGCTGGTATGGCCCACAGTATTTTTTGGCCAGAAATTATTGATTGATAAATTACTGGTTGATCCAAGTAGTGCTTCACAGCGACAGGAAGCATTTTTTGCCTCCATTTTGCGTTCTGGTCTTGCGACCAATGCGGTAAAAATTACCGGTTTGCCCTATAACGCAAATCACGCAGCGTTACCTGAAGAAATGACTTTTCTGGCATTGATGGGTGGTTTGGTATACGCCAATCCGGATTTTATGACCCATGTTGCCAGTCAGAAACAGGCGATTGTTGAACGTTATATTACCAACCGGGCCGCCGCTGAGTTTGATGTTTACTATGGGCGTTATCAGCAATTACGTCAGCAAATTAATCAGGGGTGGCAGCAGTATCAGCAGGGGATGACACGCTATCGTGCTGCGATTGATTCTGCTCCCCAGCGAGCTGATAAGGCATGGGAGCAGGTGGAAACTGAAGTTACTTCAGGTTGGCAGCGTTATCAGCAGGCTCGCCAAGCCTATACCGCTCGTGCCGAAGCCAGAGGACAGGAATTAGCGCCTAAAATAGCTGAGTTATTTGATGAGAAAAATGAATGTATTGAGCGTTATAACGAACGTCGGCGTGATAATGAGCGTTTAAATCGCTGTATTGCTGGGGTGGAAGAAGATTATGAGCGCGTGCTGAAAAAGTATCGGCTTAGTTTTAAGCCAATGGATTTTTGGCTTATTCGGGAGCAGCGCCGAATTAAAGGTGAGACCAGCCTGAAAGAGACGGTGATGACATTGGGGTTATCTGCAGTATTAGCAGGACTTGAACAGCTAACCGGTGACGGCGGTAAACCGGATGTAAAATGGGTGTACAGTAGGGAAGTTGCGGATTACACACCCAAAATTCTGCTTCTATGGCAGGATAAATTTAAAGCTGAAACCGGTTATCCAATGGATATTGATAGCTTGAAAGCATTCCGCAGTAGCGCTGTTACCGGGGAAAAAATTCGTCAGCGTCTCGTTATAGAGGGGATCAAATTACCGCGTGGTTGGCATATTAATCAGATAACCCAGTTTCAGCAGGCTGTCACTGAGCGAGTGCAGCGGGAGGCCACACGGCAGTGGCAGCGGGAAGTGCACCGCCATGGCTGGCAGATGGCGCCTGGGCTGAGTTGGGCGCAGTTTCAGCGAAGTAATGATATACAGCAACGAATTAAAGCCAATATGGGAGAGCGATATTATGTTTCTCCTATGTTAGCTGACTGGAATAATACAGAGTTTTACCGCTTAGCGATTTTGCCGAATATTAAGCGGGAGACCCAACATTGGGTTGGTTTTATTAATGCCTCGGTTAGTCAGTTTGCTGATGGTGCCCCCCTCGCGAAGCAAGGGAAGTCGGCTTTACGTTCGGTGTTGGTGCCGCCGATATCCATGAGTTTGTCGTTATTACTGGTGCTCCTGACGGCACTGAAGTTACCAGTGAAAGCTTGGCAATTGATCAGCCCTCAGGCAAGTTCGCATAAAAAGCGAGATATGGCGATCAGTGTGCTGTTAATGCTGATGGTATTTGCTGTGCCTTTATTGGCGCTGGGCTCAAAATTTACTGCAGCAGGCTCAACTGCAGGATATTTTTTCCATCAAGTAGAGCAGCGCAGTTCTCCTATTGTCGCACTGACATTGCGCTGGGTGATCCATACTCAACCCATGGTGCAGCCTCTGGGCGCTGGTGTGGATGGTGTGCTGGGCATTACGACAGGATTTAAACATTTGTTGGAGCAGCCTGTTGGTCAATTAGATAATTGGCTGATGCCGATTTTGCTAGGTATTACAGCTGGGCATAATGATACCATTCAGGGTAGCAAAACTGCGTTGGTTGATGACAACGGGATGCTCAAGTTACTGCCTTTTACCATAACAACTAACGCCGCTAATAATCGGATACGGATTATGAATATCAAACAGCGCTATCAACCTGGCATGAAATTACCCATCAGCCATTATGATGTTGAGGTTTCTGCACCGGGATATCAGACTACCAGACGCTGGGTTGAGCATCATGATGGTCATGGCGAGTATCAGATTAATCTGTCTAAGGCCGTATTATGAGGATTGGTTTTGCCTTTGCCTGACGATATACTCACAGGGGTTTTAACCCGTGATATTCAGCCCCTTGGCATTTTGTGATGCGGGGATGAAGCATACAGCAATAGCGCTGTCGGGTCTGTGATGCCCAAAGGCAATAAAGGAGTGAATTTATGGTACAGGCAACCGCACGCCACCTGTTGGTGGACAGCGAAGAAAAATGTCTTGAGCTGAAACAACAGATTGAAAACGGTGCTGATTTTGCGCAGCTGGCAAAGGCTCATTCTTCTTGCCCGTCCGGTGCACAGGGTGGCGATCTAGGCAGTTTTGGTCCAGGCATGATGGTTCCTGAATTTGATAAAGTGGTTTTTTCAGCGCCACTGAATGAAGTGCAGGGCCCAGTGAAAACCGCTTTCGGTTACCACTTGCTCGAAGTTACTAGCCGCGGCTGATCCCCGGCAGAATTAATATTGAAACGGCACCCATTTCTGAGCGGTGCCGTTTTTTTTGCAAAAATTATTTGGTTTTAGATGTGGTAGTTTTCGATGACAGATATTGCACTATACAGTGACAGACTCATTATTAAGCCGCTGGCAGAGCAGCACTGGCCCTATTTTCGCGCACTGCATCTTGATCCGGAAGTGGGGTGTTATGTACGTGAGGTTGGCTCTGAGGCTGAAGTGATTGCCAAGTTTAATTGCCGCACTCGCTCATGGCGTTATGAAAGTGGTGACTGGCTGAGTCTGGCAATCGAAACCCTTAGTGGGGAATTTGTTGGTTTAACAGGACTGTATTGCCAGGATCTGTTGAGTCAACGCGCTGAGGTGGGTTATATGCTGTTGCCAGAACAACAGGGGCAGGGCTATGCGACAGAGAGTCTACAAGCGGTGATTGACTGGGCCAGTTTACAGTTTAATGTGCATAAATTTGTGGCCCATTGCGCCTGCGATAATCAGGCCTCGGTCCGCGTGTTAGAAAAGTGTGGTTTTCAGCAGGAGGGATATCTGCGCAGTCATCATAAGGTTGGGGCATCTTGGTTGGATGAGCTGGTGATGGGGCTGTTGGCTGCAGAGCGTGAGTCGTAACTTGGTATGATTTCCGGCTGCGTTTCTAAACGTGGATAGGGTATACTGCCGCAGATTTTTGATCAGAAAGGCCAATACAAGTGAGTAATCAGGTAATCCGCTTTTCCCTGCGCGCGGGGGATGAATTTATTGAACTGTACAAATTACTGAAAGCCGAAGGATTGGTTGAAGGTGGTGGCGAAGCCAAGCATGTGATTGGCGAAGGCCAGGTGACCGTTAATGGTGAAGTAGACACTCGCAAACGCAAAAAACTGGTAGTGGGTGATCGAGTAGAGTTTCAGGGCACAATCCTGGAAATTACTGCTGAGTAACAGTGAAAAAATTGGAGCTGAATATGCAATTTCCTGATGATGATAATGGCAAAATGTTGGCCGCAATGGCGGAGTCTGGCATTGACCTGAGCAAAGCGCTGAATGTAGATTTCTTCCTAGTGTTTGATGATAAGCGTGATGCTGAATCAGCCCTAGAAGATTTGGCTGGAAGCGATAACAACGGTGAGCTTGAGCTTAACTTTAATGAAGAGTTGGAAAAGTGGGAGCTGATTGTTACCCTGCATATGTTGCCTGAATATGACGCCATTGTGGCTAAAGAAGTGGCACTGAATGATTTTGCCTCCGAATATGATGGTATGACTGATGGTTGGGGCGTGATGCAACATCAAGATGGTGATGATGAGTTTGCTGATGACGATCACGAGTGCGGTGAGCATTGTTGTCATTAATGCAATAACGGTGAGAAGCACATCGAGTATTGTTGAGTGTGGATAAGTGAACAGCCCTTATCAAAGTGATTGGTAAGGGTTTTTTATAAGTTAAGAAGCGTTTTTACAGCTAACTTAATGTTTCATAATAGATTACTGTCAGTCATTGCCAGTGGGTAATAATTGAATAATTAATTAGCCGTTAAAGGTTTTTGCAGCATCAATGCAATATTATTACTGCATGGTAATAATGTTTTGATAGTATTGATATTGTTTCAAATTCAGGAAATGCTTAAGGTATTGATTGTTTTTAATAATGAGATAAATAAAACGGTTATTCCGCGGGGGAAGATAATGCCTAGTGGCATAGGTCATTAAAAATAAGCTTTAATACGCCCTAGATAAGTTTAATGAATTGACTGCTATTTTGATCTTACGAAAGTTAAATTTTATATGGTCTGTATACAGTCAAGACTATGATAAATAATGTTTTTATTGAGATATTGTAATCCGATTATTTTAACGTATTCCATAGCTTTGGAGAATTATTTAAAGCATCGATGTATTGAGTGAGATATGTATATAAAAATGAGTAACATATTATTTAATAATGGTTGATTAATTAATATTGGTTAATATTATTATAAATCGATTAAATATTATCGATCCCTATAAGCTATTTGACTCTTATCAAAGAAACTTATCCTGGTTTTATGATTTATTCGCCCCCACTGATTTAGCGTTTATAAAATTAATTTGAAATGAAACAGCTCACACTTAAAATGAAGGTGGCGTTAAGCTTTTTGACGCTTTGTATCCTATTGGGTGCGGTTGGTTTGTTTAGTTATAACCAAATGTTAAAACTAAACAAAAACACCGTATTTTTTTCTAAATCCGTTGTTCCTTGTCTGACGATTTTAAGTAATGTAACAACCGCGATTGCTGATTATCGTCGTTATCAATATGTATTGGCATCAGATACCAATGCCACGATAAAAGCCTCAAGCCAACGCTCTCCCGATGATTTAGTGGGAAAAGCGAAAGAAATTGGCGATAACTTAGCCAGCTATCAACACTTTTTAGTGTCAGATCATGAAAAAGAAGTATTTCGTGAACTGGAAGATAATTGGGATGCTTATAAACAGAAAAACTTACAACTCGTTGATTTAGTAAATATTAAAAAGTTCGGTGAGGCAAGAGCTTTATTAATTGAACAACGAGATAATTATGATGAAATCCAGAAGCGCTTAGATGAATTATCAAATATTAATGCCGTTTGGACGGATAATGGTGCCAAGGCTTCTGCGAAAAACCTGAACGATGCCATTATCATTATTATTCTTGCAGTATTAATCTCGATTATTATTTCTATTGTTGTAGGCTACGGATTTTTAAAAGATATTCGTCATAAACTTTCTATCATTACCAAGAGCGCTAATGGAATTTTAAAGGGTTCACTGGTGCGGGATGAGTTATGCGATTCGATTGATAGTAATAAATTTGCTGCTGATGAAATTGGTGAAGTAGCAAATGCGATTCGTATGATGAAACAGAATCTGCATCGCATGGTTTCAGATATTATTGCCGCGACAGAAAATTTGGTCAGCTCTGCGGATGTGATCAGTTCCATTACTGACAAAACAAATGAGGGAATGGATGTTCAGAAGCGTGAGCTGAATCAGCTGGCGACAGCCATGAATGAGATGCAGTGTACTTTGCACGAAGTGGCGGCTAATACTGCTAGTACTTCTGATAATACCATTCAGGCGACTGAACTGAGTGCTTCAGGTAAGGATATCGTTCATACCACAGTGGGCAATATTCAATCAGTGTCAACCGAACTTGAAAATACTGAAGAAGTGATCCAAAAACTGGAGCAGGACTGTGTTGGGATTTCTTTGGTATTAGATGTGATCCGCAATATTGCAGATCAAACCAATTTATTGGCTTTGAATGCGGCCATTGAAGCTGCTCGAGCAGGCGAAAATGGTCGTGGTTTTGCAGTCGTAGCCGATGAGGTGAGAACGTTGGCTCAACGGACTCAGAATTCCACTGTGGAAATTAATGATATTATTTCTCAACTGCAAACTCGCTCCAAAGATGCCGGTATTGCGATTGTACACAGTTGTGAACAGATGGCGTCTTGTGTTGAAGGCGCTAAGACAGCAGAAAGCCATATCACTGAAATTGCTCAGGCGATTGAAAGTATTGCTGATCGTAATACCCAAATTGCCAGTGCGACAGAAGAACAATCTGCTGTGGCAGAAGAACTCAATCGCAACATCATTAATATCAAAGATATTTCTGATGGCTTAGCTGATGATTCTCAGCAGGCAGAAAGTGCAGGTAGAACACTGGGTACACTGGTAGATAACCTTAAAGAGATGACCCGTAAGTTCACCGTGTAATACAGTGATTTAATTCCTCTTCGGTTCCCATCCTGAAAAATAGCGATGGAACCCAGAAACAGGCAGTCAAAACGATCTAATTTGACTGCCTGTTAGTTTGTTATTTGATGATGTGTTCTCATCAACAATTGTTTTCCCCTTCAAACATATCTCCCTTTTGAACAGTCGCTTGAAGATGGTTTAGCCGTCTTTGACTTAGGCTGCTGTATAGTCAGTGGGCTTCTAATAACACAGTACATTTGCCGAGATGGCATGAACTTAACCTATCAGTCCGCAGAGATAATAAAAGTCAGGGTTATATTTCAGCAATAAGGCAATTGGGTCGTCTTAAAGCAGACATGGCGTCAATATTAAAAAAGTTTTATTGTGACAGAGAATAAATATCGTCTCGGGCAGCTTAATGCTGTGCTGAAATTTGGTCTGCTGGCATTGGTTATGTTAACCCTTAGCCGATTAGGATTGTGTCTGTGGCAGGCTGGCCGGGTAACCGCTGTGAATGGTTGGCTACCGGTTATCGCGCAAGGGATCCGGGTTGATTTTTCCACCCTGTGCTGGCTGTTTGGTATTGCAGCATTTGGTACTGTGATGCTGGGTGGAGTGCCTATCATTGGCCGCATTTGGTATTGGTTGGTGCGCTTGTGGCTGGTAGCCGGTGTTTGGGTATTAGCGGTGATGGAGATTACGACCCCGTCATTTATTGCCGAATATGGTCTGCGTCCGAACCGACTGTATGTTGAGTATCTGATCTATCCCAAAGAAGTCTTTTCTATGCTGTGGGCCAGCCACCGTTTTGAAATGGTGCTGACCGTCGTATTGGGTACTCTGTTTGCTGCAGGACTTTGGTGGCTCAGTGGTCGTTGGGTGCGCCGCGATAATATGCGCCTGGCTTGGTATTGGCGGATATTGGCCGGGGTAGTGATCCTGCTGGTTACTTTATTGGGTGGCCGCTCATCATTGGAACACAGACCGCTTAATCCAGCGATGGTGGCATTTTCCACCGATCCTTTGGTCAACTCACTCACCTTGAACTCGGCTTATTCTTTGCTGTTTGCCATTAAGCAGATGGGAGATGAAGCTGATGCCGCTAAAATTTATGGTGCCATGGCAAAAGATGACATGATTGCCATGATGCAGCGTGAAAGTGGCCGTCATGATTTTATTGATCCAGCGCGCCCTAGTCTGACATTCAATCCTGCCAGTTATCATGGCAAACCTAAAAACCTGGTGATTCTATTACAGGAAAGTCTAGGTGCACAGTTTGTTGGGAGTCTAGGTGGCCTGCCATTAACGCCCAATCTGGATAAACTGGGACAGGAAGGTTGGTATTTCAACCAAATGTACGCCACAGGTACCCGCTCTGTACGAGGAATTGAAGCTGTGGTAACCGGTTTCACCCCAACCCCAGCGCGCTCTGTTGTAAAGCTAGGCAAGAGCCAGACGGGTTTCTTCACCTTGGCCGGATTACTTAAACAGCACGGTTATCACACCCAGTTTATTTATGGCGGTGAAAGCCATTTTGACAATATGCGCAGCTTCTTCCTTGGCAATGGTTTTGAAGATATTGTTGATGAAGGCAGCTACGACAATCCTGTTTTCCAGGGCTCCTGGGGCGTCTCTGATGAAGATCTGATGCGCCGGGCTAATCAGGAGTTTGAATCGCTGCATGCTGCGGGTAAGCCATTTTTCAGCTTGGTATTTAGCTCCAGTAACCATGATCCGTTCGAATTCCCAGATAACCGCATTTCGCTGTATGAACAGCCGAAAAATACCCGTAATAATGCGGCTAAATATGCTGATTATGCTATTGGTGAGTTCTTTAAGCTGGCTAAAAAATCATCCTACTGGGACGATACTTTATTCTTAATTGTGGCTGACCATGACAGTCGTGTGGTGGGGGCTGATTTAATCCCTGTACCACGTTTCCGCATTCCAGGATTGATCATCGGCAAGGATATTACGCCTAAACAGGATACCCGCATCGTTAGTCAACTGGATATGGCGCCGACTATGCTGTCATTGATGGGCATTTCTGATAAGTACCCCATGATTGGTCGGGACTTGACCCGTATGCCAGCCAACTGGCCGGGACGTGCCATGATGCAATATGACAAAAACTTCGGTTATATGCAGGGTAATGAGCTGGTTGTGCTGCAGCCAGGAAAAGCCCCGAGTGGGTTTGCCGTAGATAACGCAGGCAAGTTGACACCACATCCAGCATCAGATGCGCTGAAACAGCAGGCATTGGGGATTGCGTTGTGGGGCTCTTATGCCTACCAGCACGGGCTATATCACTAATAGCCGTGTGTAACCAATATGACTAAAGCTTTCCCTGTATCAGAGATAGAAACATAGCTGATATGGGGAAATGCAAAACAGGCCAATTGGCCTGTTTTTTATTATCTGCTTTTTGCCGTTATTTTGTTGTCACACCACACCACACCACACCACACCACACCTCAGCACAGATATCTTTGTGCGCTTTGCCCTTTTCTCGCCCGTTTTGCGTTGTTTTCGTATTGCATGTTTGCTTCTAGCGCTGTGCTTAATGGCTGTATCCCATAGCTGTGGCGGGAAATGATACCGAGTGAATTTAGCCGATAATGCCGCGGGTGATTGCGCAAAAAGTTTGGATAAACAGTGTAGAAAATCATTAAATTTGCCTTTCATATCACAATTAAACCGCTATTTAACTTCCGCGCTTGGGCATAAACTAAGCCAATTATTACAGGGAGTTAACTATGGCAAAACACATCAGTTTTGGTACACCAGTCAATGATGCCGAGCGCTGGGCGTTCAGTTTGCTGGCCGATGAACTACCGCAAGACTATCTGCTGCTGACCAATGTGGAGATCCCCACCAAGAGCGGTCAGGCAATGGAGGTAGATGCATTAGTCGTTGGCCAGTGGGGAGTATATGTGGTCGATGTGAAAGGGTATATCGGCAGGCTAAATGCGGGCATGCATGCTTGGTCCCTCGATGGTCGAGATGTGGATAACAGTCTGTCTAAAGCCAATTATGTTGCCCGGGTATTGGCGGGCAAGCTCAAACATAAAATTCCGGTTGGGGTATATGCTCCTTGGTGCCAAGGTATGGTGTTTGTGACCGGCCGCAAAGGCGAAGAAATTGAGCTGGAAAAAGATGATGGCGCTTTAAGTATCTATACCCCCCGGCAGATTATCGCGGCGCTGACTGGCGAGTGGGCGCTGACTGCGCCTAAGGCGCATCAGGTGACTGAACGGCAAAGGGAAATGGTGCTGGATACCATAGGCCAAGTGGCGGTGGTGGAAAGTCGCAATAATCGCATCCAGGACTTTATTAAGCTTAAATGTTTGTTTTTGCAAAATGGCTTAGAAATCTGGCAAGCAGAATATAACCCCGGAGGCTGGAGTGCCCCTTGGCTATTGAAAATTTTGTTGCCGGTCCAATTTGATGATGCGGCAGAAGCTGAGCGGCATGAGCAACAACTGCGCGAGGAGTTCCAGCGGCTGCAGGCATTATCTGGCTGTTGCGGTGTGCCTTATTGTGCGCCGCTTATTCAAGATGGAGAGCAATTGGTGCTGCCAATTCGCATGCCTCGGGGGGTGCCTTTAAATGTGCTCGAAACTGATGAGCTGACAACTTATCAATTGCTGGAAATATTGCGCCGCTCTGTCACCGGCTTGCAGCAAATTCAGCGGCGCGGTTATACCGTGGGTGGTTGGGCGGAAAATTGTGTCTTTATCTCTGATGGCGCGGATGTGGAATATATCGATATCCGTAACAATGTCACTGTGGATGAGGATATTCAGGCTTATGCAGAGCGTTTCTGCGCGCTGGCTGAGCAAACGGGTCAGCCACGGATTTACCAGTGGTATCAGTTGGCTGCCCGGGGCGGAACAGTCGATTTAGATGCTTTGCGCTGTGATTTAAGCGCGCTGATTGAGCTGGGGATCTGTGATCCACAAACATCCACTGTCACCATAGAAACCGGCGCCGTGCTGGATAATCATTACCGTTTGACCCGCTTTATTGCGGCAACGCCAGATAGCCAGTTATGGCAGGGGCAACATCTGCAGGGACGCTATCCTGTTGGGGTTGGGATTTATCATCAAGTGGATAATAGCTGGCCTAGGTTAAGTGCGCTGTATCGCTCGTTGTCTAAAGTATTTCACCCCAATATCGAAAAAGTATTAGCGTTTGGGCAATTGTCTGACGGAGATAGCTTATTTATTGTCCGCGCGTGGGAAGATGGGGATGCATTGGATGTCGTGAGCGAGTTTTCACCTGCGCAATTAGCCAGTTGGTTTACTCAGCTACTTAACGCCCTGTATTACCTGCATCAACTGGATATTTTTCACGGGGCTATCTGCCCGAAAAATATTGTTTGCAGCCCCAAGCGTGCTTATTTGGTGAATTTTGGCGTTGGGTTAGATATTGCTGCGGCCCATTACGCCAGCCAATATGCCGATCCCTTAATTTGGCAGGAAGAGAGCGATGAGCTGAAAGATTTGTATGGTTTAGTGGCCAGTTTTATTGATGTACTGACCCCGGCCCATATCAGTGGTGATAAAAATCCTGAGGCAATGGCTGCGGCTTTGGCGGCATTTGATCCGGCTTGGTTAGGGGAGACCTTGTATCAAACTTGTGCCAAGGTATTGAATTTTGAATTCCAGCCTGAAGCTGGGGTGCCTTACAGTGAGCAGTTTGGCTTAGATAGCAGTGATGGAACAAATGAAATAAATCATTTGGGGTCAAACGCAACTTAATGGGTTATCTCGCGGTGCTGTGGGCCTGCTTCACTGTGTGGAACGCAGGCTTACTTGCTGATGACAAATGAACATATCTGCTTTGGAAACCGCGCACGATCAGGTTTGAACTGGATACATCACATCACAGCACAGCACTGACACAAGCGTATTGATGGTTTGGCGGACTGTGTCAGTACATGAGTTTATTATGCGACCAGTTCAACGGCATCAGCAGTGGCCCATTGAATACATTGTTCGGCAAGAATAACAAGAGAATCTAAACACAACTTGGGTCGGTGTTCGGCTTGTTCTGCTAATGCTACCGGGATCTCGGTACAGCCGAGAATGACAGCTTGTGCTCCTTGGGCCAACAAAGAGTCAAACACAGGTAATAGCAGGCGTTTCCCGTGCGCGACATGACCAGCTTTAACGGCATAAATACCTTCCATCACATCGGCTTGTTGCTCATGGGTTGGCTCAATAACACCAATCTGTTGTTGAGCCAATTTTGTTTTATACATCTGCGCTTGCATTGTTGCCGTTGTCGCCATGATGCCAACACGCTGATAGCCTCGATTCACGGCTTCTTGTACCACACTGTCAATAATACTGATCATGTGCACCTTGCATTGTCGACTCAAACGCGGGTACCAGTAGTGGGCGGTGTTACAGGGGATGACAATGCAATCTGCCCCAGCTTGTTCTAACGCTTTCATTCCTTGTTGCAGTGCCGGGTATGGATCTTCGCCGTTACTGATTAGAAATGCAGTCCGATCAGGGATCTGGGGATTATTACTGACCAGCATAGGGATATGCTGCTGGTCATTATGTGCCGGCGTACGAGCAATAATCTGCTGCATAAACTCCACAGTAGCAAGGGGGCCCATCCCGCCAAGGATGCCGAGTTTCTTTGTCATATTATTGTTCCTAAAGCTATTTTTTATTTGTGTTCACTCTAGGCGGATGGGTGCATATTGAGAAATGCCGTTGCTGAAGGGGTGATGCCAAATCGGTATAGGTAAAGCATAAAAATGTGAACTGAGTCTCTTGAACTGGCTGAGACGATACAAATACCAGTGATATGCTGATGTTTTTCTTTGCATTGACTATGAATCTTGAAAGTAAATGGCTGGAAGATTTTCTGCTATTGGCCGAAGTGCGAAATTTTTCCTTAGCCGCGGAACGGCGTAATGTGACTCAACCGGCATTTAGTCGCCGAATTAGAGCTTTAGAGCATATGGTTGGTGCTGAGTTAATCGACCGAAGTCAAACCCCCGTCGCCTTAACGCCAAGCGGACGTTTGTTTCGGATCACGGCGCGAACTTTGATAAATCAGATGATGGATGGGATCAGTCAGTTATCAGATCTCTCCAAATTAGGCGGTAATGTCGTTCGTGTTGCGGCGGCGCATTCATTGGCCAGTAGTTTGGTGTTAGCGATTCAGAGCGCGTTACCGGTGGGGAGAAATCATCCTTTATTAAGCATGGAAGCGATTGATGTGGATGATGCGATAGAAGAGCTGCGTGAAGGCGGTTGTGATCTCTTACTGGCATTTGATGATGCACTGTTGCGTTTGCCACCTTATCAATCTTTGTGTATTGGCCAAGCGGAATTGTCGCCAGTGTGTGTATGTGATGCCCATGGACGACCACAATTTCAGCTACAGGGCGATGATCCTGTACCTTGGCTGGCATATAGCCCGGGCTCTTATATGGGCCGACAAGTCGAGGCGGTTCGGGCGCAGGTTAACTTACACGCTGTTTTTGTCTCATCCATGACGGACTTACTCAAAAAGTTAGTATTACAAGGGGCTGGAGTGGCTTGGTTGCCAGATTATGCCATTAAGGAAGAGCTAAAACGTGGGCAGGTAGCCATTATCGGAGCATCACATCTACGACTACCCATCGCCTATTATGCCTATCGTTACCAAGCCCGGCTCCACCCCGCCGGTGAGCAGGTGTGGCAGGCTTTGCAGCAATTAGCTCGTGGTAAAGCTCGAACCGGTTAAAAAGCGCCTATCAGGTCCATATAGAATGCGTGCATTATCCTGGCTTTACTTGCTGGTGGTTAGTTTGATGAGATAGAGCTGGAAGCAGGTATATTTTGGCAAAAATTTCTTTATTGTCATTTGGTTGGCAATCTACTCTAATAGCCGATTATTGACGGCTAACGTAAGAAAAATGATGGAATTTGAACTGACCTTACAGATTGTTACTCTGCTTTTTGCAACCGCGATCGTGGCAGGGTTTATTGATGCGATTGCAGGCGGCGGTGGCTTGTTAACTATTCCGGCACTGATGTGGGCCGGCGTACCGCCGACCGCGGCATTGGCAACCAATAAGCTGCAGGCCTGTGGCGGGAGTTTTTTTGCCAGTTTGTATTTTGTGCGTAAGGGCTTTGTGCGGCTATCTGAGCTGAAATTACCGTTGGCCTGCGCTTTTGCTGGTTCTGCGCTAGGTACGATTGCTGTGCAGCAGATTGATGCGGGGATTTTGGATGTATTGCTGCCGTTTTTAATTCTGGCCATTGGCGCTTATTTTTTGTTTTCACCTAAGGTGACCGATGATGATCGGCATCGTTTACTGACTCCTGCTGTGTTTTCGTTTACAGCAGCATTAGGAATAGGTTTTTATGATGGCTTTTTCGGCCCGGGAACAGGCAGTTTTTTTGCTTTAGCCTTTGTTACCTTGGCTGGATTTGGCTTAGCCAAAGCAACCGCCCACGCCAAGTTACTGAATTTTTCCACCAACATTGCTTCACTGCTTTTTTTTGCTTTAGGCGGGCAGGTCATTTGGATCTTGGGTGCCATTATGCTGGTGGGACAAGCACTGGGGGCAACGCTGGGGTCACGTATGGTGGTGCGGCGCGGTAGTCAGATTATTAAGCCCTTGGTGGTAACCATGTCATTGCTGATGAGTTTGCACCTGCTGTACAGTCAATACCACAGCATACTTGGTTTTTAACCAACCAAAACAGCATTTTGTTTTGCCATATTTCACTTCATACTAGGGGCATTTAAATCCGGCCGCGGGGCGGTTACCTGCCGCTTGTTCCTGAATACCGAGTAAAATATGCGCATTCTCCACACCTCGGACTGGCATCTGGGTCAGTCTTTTTATGGTAAAAGCCGTGCACCTGAACACAGAGCATTTTTAAATTGGCTGCTGGAGCAAATCCCTTTGCAACAGATCGATGCTGTGATTGTGGCAGGCGATATTTTTGATACCAGTGCACCGCCAAGTTATGCCCGCGAGTTGTATAACCATTTTGTGGTTAATATGCAGCAATATCATTGCCAGCTCTTTGTGTTGGGGGGCAATCATGATTCAGTTGCGATGCTCAGTGAGTCCCAAGAACTGCTGGCCTGCATTGGTACTCAGGTTGTGCCATCGGTGCAGACTGATATCAGTAAACAGGTGTTTGCCTTGTATGACGCTGATGGGCAGATAGGGGCTGTGTTGGGCGCGGTACCTTATTTGCGGCCGCGTGAGCTGATTACCAGTGAAGCGGGTGAAGATGGCAGCCGCAAACAGCGAAAGTTAGGTGAAGCCATCAAAGCGCATTATGAGGCAATTTTTGCAGCAGCTCGCGCGCTAACTGATGCGCCAGTGCCGGTGATCCTCACAGGGCACTTGACGACTGTGGGTGCCAGCAGCAGTGAATCCGTGCGAGATATTTACATTGGTACACTCGATGCCTTTAATGCTCACGCCTTTCCTCAAGCCGATTATATCGCGTTGGGCCATATTCACCGCGCTCAGAAAGTGGCTAAATCGGAACATATTCGTTATTCCGGCTCCCCTATTTGCTTGAGCTTTGATGAGCTAAGCAGTCCCAAACAAGTCTTGATAGCTGAATTTGATCCCCATGGTTTGACACAAGTCACTGAGCTTGCGGTACCCACATTCCAGCCACTGGTGTCTCTTAACGGTGATTTAGAGACAATTGCCACGCAGATTGATGCTATCCCTCTCCCGGATAACGGCACGGTATGGTTGTCGGTAACGGTTGAAAGTCAAGAGTATCTGTCGGATCTGCAGTCCCGTGTTCAGGCGTTAGTTGAGGGGCGACCATTTGAGGTGCTGCAACTTAAACGGCTTCGCCAACAGTCGCAAATGATGACAGCAACCGCGCAGGAAACCTTAAGTGAACTCAGTGTCGAAGATGTTTTTGCCCGCCGGGTGGCGCTGGCGCAATTTGATTCGCCAGCTGAGCAACTGCGGCTAGAAAGGATGAAACAGATGTATCAAGCAGTGGTGGCGCAGGTGCAGCAGCAAGATGAGACGCCAAGGCAGCAAGAGGCCGTTGAGCATGATGGAGAGCGCAGTCTGTGAAAATCCTCAGTTTAAGGTTTAAAAATATTAACTCCCTTAAGGGGGAGTGGAAGATTGATTTTACCCAGCCCCCTTTTTGTGACAACGGCTTATTTGCGATTACTGGCCCAACGGGAGCTGGCAAGACCAGTATTCTGGATGCTATTTGTCTTGCGTTATATCACCAGACGCCGCGCTTGGGCGGGATTTCCAAAACCACCAATGAATTGATGACCCGGGGCACGGCTGAATCTTTAGCAGAGGTGGAGTTTGAGGTTAAAGGGGTGGCTTACCGCGCATTTTGGAGCCAGCGCCGCAGCCGTGGCAAGGCCGACGGTAAGCTGCAGGATGCTCAAGTTGAGTTGGTACAGCTTAAAGCCGATGGTGATGCCATTCTGGCGTCACAAATTAAGCGTAAAAATGAACTGCTGGACAGCATTACTGGGTTGAATTTTGCCCGCTTTACTAAATCCATGATGCTATCCCAAGGGCAATTTGCCGCTTTTTTAAATGCTGATGCCAGTGATCGGGCTGAGTTGTTAGAGGAGCTGACCGGCACCGAGATTTATGGTCGTATTTCTGAGCAGGTATATGACAGTTTTAGTCAAAGCCGTCAGCGTCTAGAAAATCTGCAAGCCAAAGCCCAAGGCGTGGAGCTTAAATCTGAGCCTGAATTGACGGCACTGCGGGAGCATCAAGATCAAATCTCTTTAGCGGTCACTGAGTTAGAGACGCAGATTCAGTGCACCCAAGCGGCTCATCAATGGCAGGCTCAGTCCATAGCACTGTTGGCCAAGGCTAAAGACGCGGAACAAACGTTATTGCAAGCGAAAACGGCGCAAGCGTCTCATCAGCCGGCGCTGGCGAAATTGGCACTGAGTAAGCCTGCGGCTCAACTTAACCGTGTTTATGCCCCCCTGATGGCAAATCAGCAACAACGTACCCTTGAAGAAGCTCGCCGCACCGAGCTTGAATTACAACAAGGTGCGCTGCAACAGCGCTGTGACACCCATAAACAGGACATAGCCCGTTTAAGTGAGGCGCAACAGCAGGCTCAGGCTGCGATGACGCAGATGCGAGCCTTGGTTGATGAGCAGATACAGCCGCTGGATAACGACTTTTCTGCGCAGCAACAGCATCAGCGCCAACTGAGTGCCGAGTTGCAAACTCAGCAACAGGCATTGAATGTTGCTAAAACGCAACTCAGTACTGAGCATGAACGGGCTAAGAGCTTAACAGTGCAGGGCCGTCAGTTACAGCAAGCACTGGCGCAATATCCCCATGCAGAGTTGATTGAAGCCAATATCTCTGCCTGGGAACAACAGTTGAGTCAATTATCGGTAACTCAACAGCAGTTTCTGCAGCAACAGCAGCAACAGCGCCATAAACAGAGTCAATTACAGGCATTTCCCCAGCAATTTAAGCTATTGAATACAGAAATTGCGCAGTTGACTGCGCAATTGGCAACGGCTGAGCAGGCCGTGGCACCATTGCTTGAACAGCAGCGGGTGGCGCTTGGGCAATATGATGAAACTGGTCTGCTTTGCGTGATTGAGCAGTTGCAGGTGCGTCAGCCATTACTCTTAAAAATGCAATCACCGGTCAGCCAATACCAGAATTTGCAGCAGGAGCGAGTACGGCTTGAAGCCGGTCTAAAAGCCAGGCAAGCAGACGTTGAGTGTTGGCAGCAACAGCGACAGGCCCTAAGACAGGAATATCAACAGCTATCCACCCACTTGCAGGATTTAGTCAAGCTTATTGAGCAGGAACAAACCATTGCCAATCTCACGGCATTGCGGCAATCGTTACAGCAGGATAAGCCCTGTCCTGTGTGTGGTTCAAAAACGCATCCAGTGGTGACGGATTATCATCAGTCAGATGATCAGCCCTTTGTCAGTGAAACCGAGCAAAGGCATCAAGTACTGCAACAACAGGTGGATGAGATCAAAGCCCAGGGCATTAAGCTTGCCAGCCAGATTGAGCAAAGTGTTGAGCAAGATAGCAAGGAGCTGGCACAACTTGCACAATTGCACACTGTGATTGCGCGGGTTCAGAGCGATTTTGATGCACTGTTGAAGCAGCTGCCAGCCGACAATCAGAGCCTGACGATTGATAATCCGGTGCAACTGGATAAGACGCTTATTGCACTTGATGAACAGTTGATGCCATTAAATGCCCGCTTACGGAATTATCGACAGCACCAGGACTTGCTGAGGCAGCAGGAGCAAGCTGTCAATAAACTGCATCAACAACTGCAAGATGCTGAGCACAGACAAGGCAGCCTTGGCCAAGAGCAGGCATATCAACAACAGGTGATCAATGAGCTAGAGGCACAAATCACCCAGTTGCAGCAAGACTATCAGCAGCAAACTCAGCACTTGACGAGCACCTTATCTGAGATTGGCCTCACATTGCCCGCGCAACACGATATTGAGTTGTGGGCGAATGAAGTCAGGGCAAGCCAAAGTCAATGGAAACAACTGACCCAGCAATTGCAAGAAAATGACAGATTACAGCTTGGGTTAGCGGAAAAACTACCTATGCTGGAGCAACATAGTGCGCAGCTTGAGCACAGCGTAGAGCAAATTGCTGCCGAGCTTACCTTATTAGATGATGCAATGGAGACGAACCGTCAGCAGCGGCGCCAGTTGGTGGGCGATAGCCAAGTGGCAGAGCTGCTTGCAAGTAAGCAGACATTGCTGGAACAAGCCATTATTGCGCGAGAAGAGAGTCGTCAGCAAGGCGAGCAATTGCATCAGTCTCTGGCTGGCCTAGCCGGTCAATTACAGCGCGTGAATGATGCTCTGGCGGAATTGGATAAGACACTGGCGCAGCTTACCCCAGATTGGCAGATGCAGCTTAGTCACAGCATGTTTGAGGATGAAGCACAGTTTCTGGCTGCACTGTTGGATGAGGATGAATCTGAGCGTTTACATGATTTAGCCAGACAGCTCGATAGCGACATTGCCCGGGCTGATGTTGCCCTTAAGCTGATTGATGCAGAGCGAACAGCCCACATACAAAAGGGGCGTGAATATGATGTTGCGGATCTTGAAATAGATGGTTCTGACGCAGTTCAGCATCCCTTCGAACTCTCGGAAGAGGACGTTAACGCCATCCGGCTACAAGCTTTGAGTGATAAGCTAGATACACTCAAGGCGCAACGGGATCATAGCCGTATGCAATTGGGTGAAATCAATGCTGTGTTGTCAGAAGATGCTAAGCGTCGACAGGGTCAACAACAGCTGTTTAGTGAGATTGCACAAGCTCGGGTTGAATATGAAGACTGGGATGCCCTAAGTGGCTTGATAGGCTCGCGGGATGGGAAAAAATTTCGGGTATTTGCCCAAGGGTTGACGCTGGATCATTTGGTCGCACTAGCTAATCGGCAATTAGCGCGATTGCATGGCCGTTACCTGTTGCAACGTAGAACCACAGGGGTGTTGGAGCTGGAGGTGCTGGATACCTGGCAAGGGGATGCGGCCCGTGACACCCGTACCTTATCTGGCGGCGAGAGTTTTTTAGTCAGCTTAGCGCTGGCGTTGGCGCTGTCTGACTTGGTCAGCCATAAAACCAGTATTGATTCGCTATTTTTGGATGAAGGCTTTGGCACTTTAGATGCCGAAACCTTGGATATGGCATTAGATGCATTAGATAATTTGAATGCCAGCGGCAAAATGATTGGGGTGATCAGTCATGTTGAAGCTATGAAAGAGCGCATCAGTGTGCAAATTAAAGTCAAAAAAATGAATGGGCTAGGATACAGCTGTTTGGAGCGGGAATATCAGTTTAGGCCTGAAAATAAGTAAAGGAAAAATAGCGGCGTTGGATCAAGATACATAGATAAATATAATCGCTGGAAATAAGGGTATTGTTGAAAAACAAAATGTTACCTTACTACTCATCACTAGCGTAAGTCGAAAAGCGATGCGCTTGCGTCAATAAAATATACGTTTTTTTGTTGTTGCGATGCTTGTTTCTGACAATAGTCTGGCGTTCGAAATATAAACAAAAAATTCCACTTAGGGGAACCTAGTGGAATTTTTTTGGTCGAATGGAAAAATTTTGGTATAAAACGTGCCCGCGCCCGTTTTTACAGGCAAATTACCCACACAGTGACGAATGGTGAATAACAGATTGCAAAAGAGTAAAGATTCCTGGTTGATTGTGTCGCGCACTCGTTTGCAAAGGTTACAAACCTCTCACAAGCGTATTTTGCTGGCGACCGGCCTTGTTGTTGGGGCTGCAGTATTGTGGCCGTCCAGCCAACCAACCGTTCCCGAACGTATTACCGTCCCACTGAAATTGGATCATCTGATCACAGATACGCCCGCTATTGTGGCGGCAGTGGCTGACAAACCCAATTTTGATTTTGTGGTTAAAAAAGGTGACACACTCAGTGAGCTGTTTCAGCGTGCTGGAGTCGATCAACAGACCATGTATCAGGTGTTAGAAGCTGACTTAAATGTGTTAGCACTCGATACGCTGCAGCCAGGAAACCAGGTATTATTTTATTTAGATGATCAGGAGCAACTGACTAAGCTGGAGCTGTATTTCAATGCTGGTCATCAGGTTGTATTTAGCCGTTATGATGATGGTGGCTTTAAGTACGATGATATTAAACGGCAAGGAATTTGGCAGGACAGAACCATCACTGGGGTTATCCATGGTTCATTTTATCTTTCTGCTAAGCGGCAGGGATTGAGTGCAGCTGATATTCAGCGTATTGAGAACCTCTACAAAGATAAAATTAATTTTGGCCGGGATTTTCGCGCCGGAGATAAATTTTCCGTGTTGCTCAGTGAGCAGTATGTTGATGGCGATGCTACCGGTGATAGTAATATTCTCGGTGTGAGCTTGGAAACGGCTGGACATGAATTAAATACATTCCAAGATAGCAGTGGTCAGTTTTACGATGAACATGGTCATAGTTTACAGCGCGCATTTCAACGTTTGCCATTGGCGCATATGTATCGGGTGAGCTCTAGTTTTAATCCGCATCGACGCCATCCTATTACCGGTCGTATTGCACCACATAATGGCACTGACTTTGCCGTACCTGTGGGGACTAAAGTTTTAGCACCTGGTGATGGTGTTGTTGTTCTAGTCACGAATCATAGATATGCCGGTAAGTATATTGTGATTGATCATGGTGGAAAATATCGAACCCGCTATTTGCATTTATCTAAGGCATTGGTAAAACGGGGCGATCGGGTCTCTCGTGGACAGGTTATTGCGTTGTCGGGTAATACCGGTCGTACTACCGGACCACACTTGCACTATGAATTTATGATTAATGGCCGGCCAGTGAATGCCCTAACGGCTAAAATCCCTATGGCACACAGTTTGACTAAACGCCAGCGCCATCATTTTGCGGCATTAGTCCGCAAACGAAAAATGCAAATGGGCATCAGTTAATGTATTTCACACAAAAAAGCCGGCTCAGCCGGCTTTTTTGTGTTCGTTAGTAGGTAAAGTTGTATCATGCTGAGGTGGAAATATGCCTGCAGCCAATTGTTTTTGCTGTAATTTGACTGCGCAGTGACAAGGTTTGCCATTGAGTGCTGGGCAGCGTCGGCAGGGTGTTACTTTTAATGGTTTTAGACAGTTGATGGGACAAAGCTGTGTGTTACCACAGCGTTGAGTATCACAATTAGCGGCAACAGATGCGCGTGCTGCTAAGTTCAACTGTTGCTGGTTGTTCACTACAGGTCGTTGTTGGCATTGTGCCTGGCTATTGCTGTGATTGATATCGATTGTGCTGGAGAAAATAGTCTTGCCGTGACCAGTTGCAGACCTGTGCCAACGAGGGCCGGTATCTTCCTTGCGATCCAGAGGTATGTCAGAAGTTGCAGGCTGCAACAGCGTGGTGATACCGGATTTTAGCCGTTTTTTTAACGACTGAAACTCTGATGCTGGTAATTGAGCGCTATCATCTTGCCATAACAGTGTTTTAAGGCCTTTTTTCAGCTTTTTTTTGCCGAGTTTTTTTAGCTCTTTGTACTGACGCTTTTTATCCTTTTTTACCAAGGGTTCTCCAACCGACATGGAGCAGTGCTTATGTTTCTGTTCGCTTCGGTTATTGGCTTTATTTTTAGCTTGATATTTGCTTTTGCATTTCAGCACTGTGTAGCCATCAATTGAGGGCATAATGGTTTGAGAGGCTACCGAGGAGATATCTGTCATACCGGGGCGGAAACATGACGATGCAGATGAGCTATGGTGGTGCCGGGCTAACCGATTGGCCTGACGGCTGGATATCACTGCTATCCCCATGGATATTACCTTACATAAAGTCAGATACTTTTGCGATTATAAATGAAAATGGTTATCAATCAATATTCAGATAGGCGTAATTATCTATTGAATGAATAATATTTCTTCATTATTTACCCTATCTCGCAAATATTTTGATAACTGAGAATGAGCTCGGATAAAAGTGAAGCGCAGGTTGAATTGCCTCGATGTTGGCAATGAAAGATGGGGCTTTATCACGCTAAGATAGCGGTGCGTCTGGATAATGCGCAGAGCTTGACTTGTTTATGTAAGTGGGATGGTATAAATAGTGTTTTAACTGTTTAAGACTATAAAACTGTATTAACGGCTGAAATAGCACGGTTTGTTTTTAAGGTATTAAAAAATAGATTGTTTTTCAGTTACTCTCAACTTCAAGCCAAGTCAGATAGAGGCGCAAATCAAATTCTAGCTGAAAATAATCCGGCTCCATATAGGTACAGAGTTGGTAAAATGCTTTGTTGTGATCTTTTTCTTTTAGGTGGGCCAACTCGTGGACGACAACCATAGTGAGTAGTGGCTCAGGTAGCTGTTTTAATTTTGCCGCAATACGTATCTCATTTTTAGCTTTGAGTTTATTGCCCTGTTTGCGGCTGATATAAGTGTGTAATCCGAGTGCTTGGTGCTGCAAACTGATCTTGTCATCAAAGACAACTTTGGCAAGCGGCGCGGACTTTTTCAGGTAGCGTTGTTTCAGTGACATGGCCAATTGGTACAGCGCCTTATCATTGCGAATATTATGCTCGGATTGCGGGTATCGCTGCTTAAGCACCTGACCAAGTTTGCCAGCTTGTATCAAAGTACTGACTTTATCGCGGATATCCTGACTATAACCCTGTAAATACTGCATGATACTGACTTGCTACTTATTGACAATGTTGGCTGTGGTTGTAAAAACGCGGGGATAAGAATTGTGCCACGTTGCTAAGAGGAATGCCGACCGCAGGCTACTTTGATGCTGTCGTAACCATTTTTGTCTACATATGACAAATAACAGGGTCTGTAATTGGCTTACAGACCCTAAAAACTTACCAGACTTTATTGAACTGCTTCATCATTTGAAATGCATAGGCCACTTCAAATGCATTTTCCTGGAATTTTTTCAGCTCTAGACCAACAAAATCAACTTGTGGCGGATTACGTTTTAGTTGGGCTTTGATGTCCTGAGGCTGGATCAGTGTGACAGGCAGACCGCACAGCTGAATGGCCGCTTCCAGTTTGAAGCTGGTCGCACTGCCAGCAAATTTACCTTTCTGCTCCCGTTCAATAATGGCTACTTCGTCAACTTTGTAGTCTTCCAGCAGCTTTTTAAATGCAAAGTGAAAGTCCACTATGGACTCGGTGGCCGCTGAATGGGATACCTGAAAAGATTGCTTGCGGCAATCCGGGATATTAAAGGTATCGCCTTCCTGACTGAGCAAACAAATTACGGCTTCGCCGCCTTTCAATTCAACACCACAAACTCGCATGTTACACCTGTCTAATAATTTCAAGGCGAGTATTGTAGCGGTAATTTCAGTCCAAATCAGATTTTCTTTGTCAGTGATGAAAAAAATCCGCCAATATGACGGATTTCAGTTTTGTGGCCGTGTCCTTATCACTGGGCGCTGAAAGCGTTACCGTTTTCAGCGATGGATTGATCGCTCATCAGGTAAAGATACGTGGGCATAATTTGCTCCGCCGTTAGCAAGGTTGCTGGATTTTCAGCTGGATAAGCACTTGCACGCATGGCTGTTCTAGTCGGGCCGGGGTTGATACTGTTAACCCTGACACTGCTGCCTTCACATTCATGGGCTAAAACCTGCATCAGTCCTTCAGTCGCAAATTTTGAAATAGCATACCCTCCCCAATAAGCCCGCCCCTGACGGCCTACACCACTTGAAGTAAAGAGGACAGAAGCATGTTTTGCTTGGCGCAGGATGGGTAATAGTGCCTTGGTCATCATTAGCTGAGCTGTGACATTGACTTGCATAACATCCTGAAAACTTTTTAAGTCGGTATGTTCAATTGGTCCTAATACCCCGAGTAATCCCGCATTGTGCAGCAAGCCATCTAACGCCCCAAATTGTTCAGCAATTGTTTCAGCCATATCTTGGTAGTGCTGCTCGCTGGCGCCCATTAAATCCAGTGGCACAATTGCCGGTTGTGGGCCGCCAAGAGCAATAATTTCATCATATACCGCTTCCAGTTTTTTCACGGTTTTACCCAGTAATATCACGGTTGCGCCATGCGCGGCGTAACTTAGCGCGGCAACTCGGCCAATTCCATCACCTGCACCGGTGATCAGTATGGTCTTGTGCTGCAGGGCATCAGGTGCAATTTGGTATTCCAACATAGGTAACAACTTCCTTTTAATGAAAATGCCTTGATATCAAGCATCTTTTACACAGCGGTAGACGTGTTTTAAACAGATGAACAAATGGCCATTAAATATGCTTTACTGGTATGTAATAAAAATGTAGCTAAGCGTATATTTTTACGTTAACTTTGATGTTAACCACGGGCTTAATACGGCTCTATTTGGTCACACTTGGATGCCATTGTGACCAATTTCTTGGGGAAAACAAAATTATTACAACAGGATTTGGGGTAAAACCATGAAACGACTCTTTCTGGGTGTAGCCATCGCCTCTGCAATTGGGCTGACAGGATGTGGCGGAGATACATATGACGAGATCAAAGAAGATACCGTCCCGCTAATCCCCGAGTCCCATATCGTTTTTGACCCGGCCAACGGCAAAATGCCGTTGCCCAATGATCTGCTATTTAGTGGTACTACAGATGGTACCTTGAATATCCCCGGTGAGGAGTCTGGGGATTATACCAATCCTTCACTCGCGCTTGGTGCGCTTGATGGTTGGTCGACCACATCGCCTATTAGCATAGAGATGGAACCGGCGAATTATCACGAAGGCGGGGCGCTAACACTCAGCGCGGCCTCCGTTGCCCAACCAGGTGCCGTGCGAATGTTTGAGGCCACGGTCGGTGGTGCTCTTTCTACAGATCCTACCTGTGCTGATAAGGCCTCTGTATCAGCGTGTAAGGTTGGTGCTGAGTTAACCTACGGCGTGGACTTTATCAGCCAGGCTTCGGGTAACAATATTGTGATTGTGCCCTTGAAACCGCTTAAGCAGAATCAGTCCTATATCTATCTAACCACCAATCTAATTCAGGACTCAGAAGGCCGAGCCATATCCCCGTCATCCACTTACGCACTGCTTAAACTGGATATTACGACTCATCCGTTAGAAACCCCAGATCAGCTGGCACTGCAGACACTGGTGAACAGCTATGAAAAAGGGGTGGCTTCTGCCCATGGGGTGGATAAAGAGTCCATCAGCTATTCCGCGATTTTCACCACGCAGTCAATTCCGGATGTATATGAAACCAACAAGCTGTTGATGGTAGATAACAGTAAGCCGATGAATCCTTATGCTCCGCAGCTTATTCCAAGTGCAGGTGGACTGCCATTACAGCCGCTGGGTATTACTGCTGCGCAGATGGCCGGGATGACGCCTGAAACCCATGGTGATGCCTATGTTGTGGCTAGTTTGGCGGATATGCATATCGCTAAAATTAAATTGCCTGTTTATGGTGATTGCAGCAGCACGGCCTGTTTCCAGCGTGATGAGCAAGGAAATTTGGTTTTGGTTGATGGTAAGCCAATTCCGCTCGTTAATGGTCATTGGCAGGCACTGGGTGACAGTCCGGTATCTGTACTGCTGGCGCTAAGCGCTGGCACCTTGAGCCAAACTAAATTTGCTGAGCAGGCAGTTGCCCATGGGCTTAACCCCACCGAAGCGTTAGCAAATCCGGCTAAAATGGCTGGCTTTAGCTGGGTGTTGGATAATGGCCAACCCGCTGATCCAACTAAGCATCTGACGAAATTTAATCCTATTGTAAAGATTAAGAACTATGAGACTGTCGATGTGCTGGTGGCACTGCCTAATGCCGCACGATTAAAAACATTTGTTGAAGCCCAAGGCAAAGAGTTTGTGGCACCCACCAATGGCTGGCCAGCGGTGATGGCACTGCATGGTTTAGGGGGCGGTAAGGAAATGGCATTGTCTTATATTGGTGCCTATGCCGCGCAAGGGGTCGCGACTATTGCTATGGATATGCCACTGCACGGTAGTCGGTCATTTGATTTAAATGCGGATGGTGAGTACGAAGTGACGGCAACATCACCTGAATATGGTGCCGTTATCGGCCAACCCAATGCCTTTAAAAATGGTGATCCTTTAGTCTTTGTAAATGTCGCTTCAACCTTGACGGTACGAGATAATTTCCGTCAGGCGATTTCTGATCATTTAGCGGTGCGTCTGACTTTTACCGGGTTAGCGATGCAATTGGCTCAGGCCGGTCAGCCGCAGATTATTGATGTCACTAAAATCAGCTCTCAAGGCTTGAGTCTTGGCGCCATCGTGAATACCAGCTTAGCGACATATGCCAACACTGGGCTGAAAAATCCAGCTGATGGCTCGCCGCTCCCCAATGCTTATGCAACTCAGGCCGCCTCATTGGTTGCACCTGCGGGGGGGTTAGCGGGGGCATTTGCTGGCTCCGCAACTTTTGGCCCTGTGTTGTTTGATACCATTGTTGCTACGCCAGAATTCCAGCTCTTGGTGGATAATGCCAATACGGCGGGGTTAGAACCCGGAACTCCTGAGTATGCCGCTTTGGTTCAGACTGTGTATCAAGCTTTTGTGCCTGGATTTGCTTTTGCAGTACAAACGGCGATTGATAGTGCCGATCCTATCAATCAAGCCAGTATGTTAACAGCCACTCAGACCCCAGTGCATTTGATTGAGGTAGTTGGTGATGGTACTGATACTAACAAGCCTGATCAGGTGTTGCCTAACCAAGTGGCAGGGTTCCCGCTATCGGGCACTGAGCCTTTAATTTCAGCGTTGGGGCTGGGATGTGTTGATGGCACTAAGGTTGGCTCTGGAGCGGTGCGTTTTACTAAAGGACACCATAGTTCCATTGTTAGCCCCAGTATCAGTGGGGGGCAGCCGACAGCCGATGAGCTCAAAGCGACAGCTGAGATGCAGTTTGAGGTCAGTTATTTCTCTAGCTCTGCAGCAGCTGGCCAGGCGACCGTGATGGTGAAAGATGCTGGCGTGGTGAAAGCATGTGCTCAGTAGAGCAGAGTGACAATATTACTGATGTATAAACGCTGACAATATTTGTGCGAAATAAAAAGAGGCCTAAATGGCCTCTTTTTTTCTATCTGATTGGCAATGTAATTGATGGTTAAAGGTAGTCTTTTTGCAGGTTGTCTCGCAAGCTCACTTTACCCATGTTTACAGTAACTGGAGTCAAGCTGTAAGGAGCACATCTATGTCTGCAGAAACTCAAGCTGTTGCGATTGTGACAGGCGCCAGCAAAGGTATTGGGCGGGCGATTGCCTTGAAGTTAGCCGCTACTGGCTATCGAGTCGTTTGTGCGGCAAGGCAAAGTGAACCATTGGATGCCATGGTTGCAGAAATGCGACAATCTGGCTATCAGGCATTGGCTGTAAGTTGTGATGTAATGGACAGTCAAGCACGGCAGGTGTTACTGGATCGGACTTTGACCCATTTCGGGCGATTAGATGTGTTGGTGAATAATGCCGGTGGTGGCGGGCCTAATAATGCGATGACCTTATCTGCAGAGGCATTTACTCGGATCTTTGAGTTTAATGTCACCTCGGCTTACGCATTGATTCAGTTATGCGCGCCCCATATGCGAAATGGGGTGATTATTAATATCACTTCAGCTGCTGCGCGTTACAGTCAGCCAGGTTTTACGGCTTATGGAACAGCCAAAGCGGCTTTAACGCAACTGACTAAATTACTGGCAGCGGAGTTGGCTCCTCATATTAGAGTCAATGCCGTGGCACCAGGACCTGTGATGACTGATGCGTTGAAACGAGCCGCACCAGAGGGGCTACTTGAGACGATGGCACGAAATACCCCTTTGGCTCGGTTGGGGAATACCGATGATATTGCCAGTGCGGTGTTATATCTTGCCGGAGAGTCAGGAAACTGGATCACCGGCAAGGTGTTAGAGTTAGATGGTGGCGCAGAGCAGAGTGTCTGGCCAGGGTGAAAAGCAGTTTAATCGGCCCAACTGATTTCTGTGCTCAGGGTGTGACTGGCGCCAGCAGGTAAAATGACTCTATCTTCCAGTACGTTGGCAGCTTCTAGGCAGACCATGGTGAGGTAATCCTCATCGTGGAAACAGCTCAAACGCTTGGATTTGTCGATCCAGGGATTCCACAACACAGCAGAGCGGCTATGTTGCCGACTGACACAAATGATACCGTCAGGAGTATGTAATTGTTGCACAGGGCTTAAGCGGGTATAAACTCGGTCGGTTTCTTGGGTAAAACTGACCGCATCTTCCTGCTGTTTAACAGGTCCCTCACCAAATTCAATATATTGCGATGCCGCAAAGCCAGTGGCTTTCAGGCGATGAATATCACCAATAGGCAGATAAGTGTGCAATGCCTGGGTCAGCTTAATGCTGTTATCAGATAAGTTTTCATTGATAAGATCAATTTTTAGACTTTGCCCCAGTGTAAACTCGACACTTAGGCTGCTGTGGTGGGGCCAGAATTTATTGTCATGCTCAGAGCGGGGCAAGCTAAACCGTAACCGCACTAATTCACTATCTACATCCACACTGTCTAATTGCCAGATCCGATTACGGGCAAAACCATGTTGGGGAAAATCAGCTTGTTCACTTTGACCGAACCAAGGCCAGCAGATGGGCACGCCGCCACGGATCCCTTGGCCCGGTTGGTAGTCATTTTCAGTTGAGCACCATAGCAGTGGTGGTTGCCCCTTGGGTTGAAACTCAACGATTTGTGCGCCCTGTAAAAAAATCCTGGCGTGACACAAAGGGGTGTCGATATCAACATAATCCAGACCGTTAGGGTGCTTGTGAGTCGTAACATAAGCCATGGTAGTGCCTTAGAAAAAGTCCCTGAAATAGGCCGTCAGCATAGCGGTTTTTCCTTTGGGTGTCGCGCCTGTTAAGCAGAGGTTTTTTCCATGACCAGCAAACAGTTATTAGCAGGCATTGTCAGGTCTTGCTGCAGCGTTAATCCAACCTCGCCAGCCAGTGCTGTCAACCAAGCGATATCGCGGATCCCGCTTTGGCTATCTCTGGCTCGGATCCGTTGATCAAAGGCTTTATTCGATGCCGAGGTAAAGCGTCCTTGGCGATTAACCGGGCCATAAATAACCATCAAACCACCCAGAGGCAGCCATTTCCCCGCTAGTGCAAAACAAGCTTTAACGGCGGCAGGAGACATAATATGCAGGGTGTTGGCGGTAAAAATAGCATCACATTGACAAGGTGGACATAGTGGCGGCGTCAGTACATCCAGCGGCACGGCGTCGGGGATATTCGCCACATCTTCCTGTTCTAGCCTTGCCTGTAGTCCATTTAAGAACTGTGGACGCTCAGTGCATTGCCACTGGCAATGAGGTAATTGTGGGGCAAAAAAGGTGGCATGCTGACCGCTACCACTGCCGATTTCTAAGATCTGTTTTCTGGACTTAAATAACGGGGCAAGCTGTTGCCAAATCGGCATTTTGTTATTTTCACAGGCCTGTGAAAATGGCAGTTGAACTGCTTGCTCGACTGCGTGATTGCCACGTTGAATGTCAGGGGTTGATGTCATGGCGAATGACCTTGTATTTGTAATCGTCTGACATGGGGTGGACTGATTATTGTCCTAATGATGCTTAAGAGCGTTCACTGGCGATTACCGCTTCAATCCCATGGGGATGAAGTTTGATGCACAGCCCATCTTTTTTCAGTGCCACAGTGGGGTTAGCAAGACGTTCATGCTCGCTAGCAGGGGAGCTGAGTTTGATTTTATAACCAGTTTCACCAGCTAAAACAGGGATCAACTGCGGAAATTGTTCCTTTATCTGTTCAAGCAATGCCTCACAGTTCAAGGCGGTAGGCATGTTAGCTCGGGTGGGGACGACCAGCTCAATATGTTCCCAGCCAGGTGTCGGGTAGTGCTTGTCTGAGGGAAAAGGTAATTCAATACAATTTACCCTTAGCGTGCCGAGTGGTAGTGGCTGGTCAAGTTTGAAAATGCAGATACTACGTCCGTTAATTTGGTTATCGGAGATCAGTTGTCCCTGCTGGCTGAATGCCTGTTTAAGGGCTTCGGCTTGTGCCAGGTCATTAACCCGTAAAGCAGCGTGATCACAATGCAGCTCAGTCAGTCCCAGCTCGCTGATCATTGTTTGTATTTGAGCGGAAAAATCCGCCCAGCTTTGCATCAAAGTGTGATAATCCATCGGGGATCCTATTAGGTCATATCTGGGGATAGCTTAGGGCCAAATTTCAATTGGTGTACCTGGGGAAATAAGTGGCCAGATTTCATCCATTTCTGCATTGGTAACGGCAATGCAGCCATTGGTCCAGTTATATTGTTGTTGCTCCTTGGGGGGGAGAGATGAATTGGGATTTTGCCCGTGGATCATAATCTGTCCCCCAGGGGATACGCCAAGTGCCTGAGCTCGCAGCCTGTCAGCTTGATTTGGATAAGAGATATGAATGGCGCGGTAGTAGGCGCTGTCCAGTTTTTTATAATCAAGCAGATAACGCCCTTGTGGGGTACGCTGATCCCCTTCTTGCAGCTTATGGCCGACAGGGGTATCCCCTAAGGCTATTTGGTAGCTGGCCAGCACGGTATTTTGTTGATACAGCGTCATGGTGCGAGCAGACTTATCGACTACCACTAAATCAGCCATGGCAGCAGAGTTAAGACTGAATAATGTAAGCAATACAAGCAGAACAAATGGCAAAAGCGGTGGGCTCCTAAGGTCTGTTGATCTTTTATGGTTGAATTTTATTCGGGATAAAAGCGTTTTAACCACTCAACAAAGCGTAAAGCGCTTTTGGCCGACCCCTTCGGGCTGCGTTTGATGCTTCTTTTTATCAGCTAGCGCAATGACTCAGCAAAGCCTCTGCCTTGTATAAAGAACCCCAAAATTACTGCAAAAACAAACTTGAAAGGTCAACAGCCCCTAGCAATATAACTGAATGAATCAAAGGATAAATCATACCCGATTTGTATGATGTCGTCCCGCCATGGTTACAGCACAATATCGGCTTTGTGTAAAACTATGCGCAATGCTTGAGATTTTTTGCTGTCAATGCAAGAGTATGCGCAATTTTCACCTCAGGCGGTAATTGCTGTAAGCCTGAGCCTGGCAGGAAGATATTATGCGTCCCGACCCCGCCCGCGATTCCGCGCTGCGCGCCAAACTTCGAAGTGTTATTTTTGGTACCGATACCCCGGCTGGCAGATATTTCGATATGGTGCTGATTATCAGCATTATTATGAGTGTTGCTCTGATTTTGCTGCAGACTGTTGACAGCATGCAAGCGCAGTATGGCACCCTGATGTTAAAGCTGGAATGGGGCTTTACCATTCTATTTACTGTGGAATATATCCTGCGGCTTTACTGTTCCGCTCGGCCGCTGAAATATATGCTCAGCTTTTATGGCGTGGTGGATCTGTTATCTATTTTGCCTAGTTATCTCGAATTGTTGTTCCCTGGTGCCAATATGACCATGGTGATCCGGGTGTTGCGGCTATTCAGAATTTTCCGCGTGCTGAAACTTATCCGTTATCTCAGCGAAGGCAATATGTTACTGCGAGCAATGATGCTAAGCAGTCGTAAAATTTTTGTGTTCTTTTTCTCTATCAGTCTGTTGATTATGGTACTGAGCGCCATTATGTACGCTGTTGAAGGACCGGCTAATGGCTTTAGTTCTATCCCGAAATCCATTTACTGGACGATTGTCACGATTACGACCGTCGGCTATGGCGATATTACCCCGAAAACCGCATTAGGCCAGGGGATAGCATCCTTTACCATGTTATTGGGTTATTCCATTATTGCCATCCCTAGTGGGATTGTGACGGCGGAAATCTCTCAGCAAATAGGTCACCGCCGGGATCTGCGTCGTTGTCCTAATTGTTTGAAAACGGGTCACGATCCCGAGGCGCATTACTGTAATCGTTGTGGCAGTGAGTTGCCGGAAGATATTTAACCGATCGAAACGGGAGTGTTATGGCACAAGCCAAGTTTGTAACCGGCAGTATTATGCGCCATATATGGGTGATGAGCTCCACCTCTGCGGTGGGGATTTCAGCCCTGTTTGTGGTGGATTTGCTGGATATGTTTTTTCTCAGCCTGCTAGGGCACCAGGAATTGGCGGCGGCGGTTGGCTATGCCGGAACGATTTCATTTTTTACCACTTCGATTGGCATCGGGCTTTCGATAGCCCTGGGCGCAGTTGTATCTCGAGCCATTGGGCAGCGGGATATGGCGGCGGCCAAGCGTTTGCTGATGAGCGCTGCGGTGGTGACTGTGGTTGTGGCGATATTGGTGTCTGTCATCGTGACGCTGAATATTCCAACCTTACTGGATTGGGTCGGAGCCAGTGGTGAGACCAAAACCTTAGCGGCAAAGTACCTGTATATTTTGGTGCCATCACTGCCTTTTATCTGCTTGGCTATGGCGCTGGGGGCAGCGTTGCGGGCGGTGGGTGATGCAAGATTATCCATGTTATCGACCTTAGCCGGTGGTGGCGTTAATGCGGTATTGGATCCCATCTTTATTTTCCTATTGGCCATGGGCATTGAAGGGGCGGCGGTTGCATCCGTGTTAGCGCGTTTGGCCGTTATGTTGGTGGCCGGTCGCGGGGTTATTATCAAGCATCGATTGCTAGGGCGATTGGACTGGCCGGGGTTTAAAGCCGATTTACGCCCTGTGTTGGCGATTGCCGTGCCTGCTATGTTGACCAATATTGCCACGCCTATCGGTAATGGTGTGGTGACCCGCGCGATTGCTGAATTTGGTGATGCTTATGTGGCGGGTTGGGCCGTGGTTGGTCGGGTGATCCCGGTGGCTTTTGGTATGATTTTCGCGCTGTCTGGGGCCATCGGCCCGATTATCGGTCAAAACTTTGGTGCCCGCGAATTTGGTCGGGTGCGGGAAACGTTGACCCGAGCGATTCAATTTTGTATTGGCTATGTACTTTTGGTCTCCCTGCTGTTGTTAATGTGCCGTCAACCACTAGTCGCTGCGTTTGACCTTTCTGGTAAGAGTGCGGATATTGCCCACTTCTTTCTGACGTTTATTGCTGTGTCATTTATTTTTAACGGCATTTTATTTGTCGCCAATGCGTCATTTAATAATTTGGGTAAGGCAAAATATTCTACTTTTTTCAATGTTGGTAAGGCATTGCTAGGCACCATTCCTTTTGTGTATGTCGGTGGCCTGTTAGGTGGCGCCCATGGTGTATTGGTGGGTCAGGCGTTAGGTTCTGTGGTTTTTGGGGGTGCTGGCGTGATGGTGGCATATCGGCTGGTGGAGAAAGTGCGTATGCAACATCAATTTCAGGTCGATGAGGCTACAAGCATTCCGGTTGGACGTGTGGCAGTATCAGGAAAGGATCCTTTAGAGGACGAGGCGGATTTCGAGGAGTTATCACCGGTTGCGGCCAGTCCATTATCTTCATCCTGTGCCCAGATGGCACAATTGGCAGAAGAGCAAGATCTCAGTGATTGTGAAGCGGCTGAGCGGCGTAAGCAGGCCCAGTTATATACGAATAACTAACCTTCAGTCATAGCCGTGGCCATGCAATGGCTATGGCCATTATAAAGGCAATGCTATCTGTGTGATAACTGGACTCGTTATATTGGCTATTCTGGCCGGCTATTAACCATTTAGCATTTAGCATTTAGCTGGAAATATCCCGGCGTAGCTTGCCGGGAAGTAACGTGCACCTGCGGACAGGCATCCGCAGTGTCGATAGATTTACGCTTGGCTATCTGCTGTTTGCTCTGGCAGGGCAGTTTGACTTTGCTCAGTCTGATTGTCCTGTGCCGCTTGCTGCTCCAGTTTGGCGCGCTCTGCTTTAGAGATGTATCTTGGCTTGGCCTTTTTGCTTGGATTTGGCTTTTCTTTTTTGTTTTCTTTGGCTTTGGCCCGTTTAGCCATCTGTTTCAGTACTTTCTGTTTTTTGTTCATGGAACACTCCGTAAGCCCGGTATCATCTGGCACATTAACCTGTATCGGCGGGCATCAAATCAGGGCGCGCATTCTACCTGAAAGCATGGCGTATTTCTAATATGTCGCGCAGCGGTATGCTTGCTAAGCCTACTATTCATTCTTTTCACATTAGCATAAGCCTGTCGCAGATGTTAACGATTGGCGCTATTGGCAAGCGTGACCCGATTCTGCGTAAGACTGTTATGGGTTAACCTGAGTGTGCCGATATGACCGACAACGGTGGGTAATAGTGATACCGGCAAGAGAAATGAACCGTGCCCTGGGTATAATCGAGTCATATAGAGATAAAGACAGTGAAAGTATGTGCCAGCCATTAACTGAAATTACATTTTTTGAACGGTTTGAAGCGGATATTTTGCATGGCGTAAAAACCATCACGTTAAGAGATAAAAGTGAATCTGGGGTGTATCCCGGTCAGGTGTTGCCGGTTGCCACTTTTGAGCAGCAGCGGCATTTTTGCAATATTGAAGTCCTAGCGATAACGCCAATCGCGTTTAGCGCGCTGACAGAATTAGAGGCCGCACAGGAAAATATGACGCTTAGCCAATTGCAGCAGGTGATTCAGCAAATTTATCCCGGCATTACTGAGCTCTATAAGATCAGTTTCCGCCTGATCTAACTGCCGGCTTGGTTTTTCAGCAAACCCTCAGGTTTGTTTTGATTTAGTCTCTGACTTACTTTTTGTTGAGGTTGAGCGGTAGATATGGAGATTGCGAGCAGCTAACAGCTTTTTCCATATCAGTATCTTCTGGCGATAAGTGATTAGTATCAGGTGATAGCTAAGCAAATAAGAGATTAAAATGTCGGGAAACGGCGTCGGTCTTCCGCATTGGCGCCCTCTTTACATTCTCCTCGGATCTCCGCCCGGTCAGTTTCTATCAGGCGGCTTAATTCAATATATCCATCCCGGCAATATTGCAGTTTGGCCATTGTATTGGCCAATCCAAGCTCTGCCTGTGCTTCCATATTATCCCGTCCTATCTGCTTATATTTGGCGAGTTGTTTTGCTTCCTTGTTATTTCGCGGCCGAACATATGCACCGCTAGTGTTGGCTTCAGGAGTCACACGGGTCAATTTATAACGAAAAAGCTTCAGACCGTTATGCTGAATGTTGGTTGAGATACTGTCGCGAAGACTTGCATGGGACTGGAGATGATGACTGGTACAGCCACTTAATGTCACCATTCCGAGTAGTAGTGTGATTAGACCTGTGTGACAGCGATAGCGCTGATATTTAGCGGCAAAAGATGCCTGTTGCCTGTTGGATTGGATTTGGCAGGGTGCCCAGACATGGCGGGATAAAGAAAAACGGGACATAAGGGACCATAAAATAATTATTTTGCCAATGATAACGGCTTTTTACATGGGGTGGGAGTCTTGCTTGGTTGTGTGCCATTTTGCGTGATGCTTATCCAAGGTTGTTGCAGCGGTATCGCTAAATGCGATGTGAAGTGGATAACGACGTAGGCAAGCAGCTTTCTTCGGTATTTGCCTTCTTAGTGGGGACTACTGAGAGTTTAGTTTTGAGAGAAAATTCTTATTAGGTGTCATTTCTGCACTTTATTCACTGCATTTTTCGGTTTCGGTGTGAATATATGCTTTAGTTTTTATCAGTTGAAACCTGCCGATTTAAATGCGCTTGACTAGACTTAATGCTGACTAAAAACATGTGTGTGCCAGAGAATAGCGCAAGCTGTTGTTGTATCGGCTGTTACCGGCGCAGTAATTTTGGGATCTAGAGCGAAAATGACAGTTTTTTACGTGAATAATAAAGAGTTTACGGCATTGGCTGGCGAGACTGTGCTCGATACCTTATTAAGGTATGGTTATCCGGTAAATTATTCCTGCAAGAAAGGGCGTTGCCGCAGCTGCTTATTGCAGCATCTTGATGGGGAATTAGCTCTCATCGCCCAAAGAGGGCTGGAGCCAGAGCAAAAAAGTGCTGGTTTGTTATTTGCCTGCCAATGTTTACCCGCGCCCGGTTTGGCGTTGGCGACCCCTGATGCTGGAGAGCTCTATTTTCAATCATCAGTGCAGCAGGTGGAATATTTAACCGACTCTATCGCAGCTTTAACCTTGTCATGTGATCCTGCCAAGCGTTTTCAAGCCGGGCAGTGTGTCAATCTGCGCCGTAAAGATGGTATCAGTCGCAGCTATGCAATTGCTGCTGTTCCCAATGAGGAACAGGTTGTTATTCATATTCGGCGTAAGCGTAATGGTCTGTTTAGCCAGTGGTTGTTTCATGATGCGATTCCGGGGGAGCCGCTGGATATGCAGGGACCATGGGGACATTGTCATTATTTCTCTGGTTTACCGGAAGATACCTTAGTGTTAATTGGCAGTGGCACCGGATTAGGCGCCGCTGCGGGTATAGCTATGGAGGCTTTAGCGCGAGAGCATAAAGGCAATATTTATTTGTACCACAGTGGCCGAAATTTGGCTGATCTGTATCAGCATAAAGCCATGTTGAAACTGATGCTGATGCATAGAAACTTTTTTTATCAGGCTTGTATCAGCTCTGAAGCGGAAAAAGATGATATTGATGGCAAGCGGGTGCGTTGGGCCGATCCCTTGGAGCTGGTGGCTGGTCGTCATCACTATGATCGATATCATCGGGTTTTTCTTTGTGGTGAGCCAAAGATGGTACTGCGAGGGCAAGAGCGGGCATTTCTTGGTGGAGTGCCGATAGAGCGCATTCATGTTTTGTCTTTTGATTACCGCGAGCTACGTAAACATGCCAGAAATTGGCTTTAAGTGATTTTCTCTGTATTTGATTTAAATCCCGGACTGACCCGGAATAGCACTATGGTATAAAATGCCGTTTTTCGTGCAAATCAAGAACAAGAGAGGAACAAATTGGACAAGAGTGTTGCAACCAATTTGCTGGCGGCTATCTGTGTCGCGGTGGGATATTTCTGGCCCAATGCCATGTTACAGACTATCGGGCTATTTGCTCTGTCTGGCGCAGTAACCAACTGGTTGGCTGTCCATATGCTGTTTGAAAAAGTACCGGGTTTATATGGCTCTGGGGTGATCCCCGCACGATTTGAACAGTTTAAAGCTGCCATTGCAAAACTTATGATGGAGCAGTTTTTTACCCGGGAAAATATTGAACGATTTCTTAGTCAATCTGGCTCCGCCGTTGACCGTTTAAATTTAACCCCAGTAATTAATAAAGTTGATCTGGAACCGGCTTTTAATGCCTTAGTTGATACAGTGGCCAATTCATCTTTTGGTGGCATGCTGGCCATGTTTGGTGGCACTGACGCTTTGGAGCCGATGAAACAGCCGTTTATCGACAAGATGAAAGCATCCCTGACGGAGTTAGCTGACAGTGAGCAATTCCATACCTTGCTTAAAGAAGAACTGGAACAGTCAGATCTGTTAGTGGGAATGCAGGATAAAATCCAGAAAATTGTTGATCAGCGTTTAGAAGAACTGACGCCACAGATGGTCAAACAGATGGTTCAGCAGATGATCAAAGAGCATCTCGGCTGGCTGGTGGTTTGGGGCGGCGTTTTTGGGGCACTTATCGGTTTAGCTGCTGCGCTGTTACAGCAATAATTTCCTAGGGTCTGTTGACGTTTCGTGATTAAATTTTGTTCGAGATAAAAGCGTTTTAATCGCGGCGAGTGGTTTGTCGCCTAGTTATTCTAAGCAAGAACCGCTCAACAAAGAGTAAAACGCTTTTAGCCGAACCCTGCGGGCAGCGTTTGAGGCTCCTTTCTACTGCGTTATCGGCTTATTAGGTAGCACCACTACCAATCAAAGCCTCTGCCTTGTATAAAGCATCCTCAAATCGCTGCAAAAACAAACTTGAAAGGTCAACAGACCCTAGTTATAACCTCTAGGTGTCGTTGTTAACATAGCCGTAATGCACCGGGCGTGGTTGCGGCTATTAATATCAGCTCTGGCGGTGATAGTCATGATGCTGTAGCTGACTACTATATTGGATGACGCATCCAAGTAAATTCTGCAACGGCAAAGGGTATGTAAATAGACGCTGTAGAGATAAATACGGTATAGAAAGAGAGCCTGGATAGCGACAGTAACAATAGATAAAATAAGGATTATTACAGCATGGAAAGGCATCATCGCATTAACTATCTGGAATTGCCCGTCAGGGATTTAGCGGTAACTAAGGCGTTTTTTACCCGGGTGTTTGGCTGGCAGTTTGAGGATTATGGTGCTCATTATAGTTGTTTTACGGATGCCGGGATTGCTGGTGGTTTTTATCAGGAAGCCAGAACCTTTAATTTGGCCAAAGGGTCACCACTGGTCGTACTCTTCAGTTTAGATTTAGCGCAAACTCAGGACCAAGTTGTGGCTGCCGGAGGCGAGATTAGCAAGCCCATTTTCAGTTTTCCCGGTGGTCGCCGGTTTCATTTTCTTGATCCAAATGGCAATGAATATGCTGTATGGGGACATGCTCCCCAAGCTGAGAACGCTGAGGGGTAACCCGGAGTCAGTCCTCGGGCATATAGCTATGAGCCAATATGCTGTGATTTCTTGCTGACTCAAGGTGCGCTATGCCACTGCAGCAGACTGGCCCAGTGACTAGAGGTATTGAGGGCCAGTTATGGCTTTTATTTTAATGCGTTTTCTAATGTCCGTAATTGTCGGTCATGAAAACGGCTAAGCAGTAGTAATGCGATGAGGGCACCTGTGAGGGCAAAAGCCATATCACTTTGGGTATCCCATTCATATCCCTGGGTGCCAAGAAATGCTTCTGCACTCTCGCCACTGGCAAGGGCAACCCACCATTCCAGTAATTCATAAAATGCACTGAGTGCCAGAGCAAAGCAGACAATAAAGAAATTCTGCCAGCCGTGAGTACGAAATACCTGCTGTCGTTGACAAATCTCCCTGGCAATCATTACTGGCACGAAGCCTTGCATAAAATGGCCGAGCTTATCGTAATTGTTTCGCTCTGCGCCGCTTAGCTCGCTAAACCAGTCAAAAAGTGGCACTTCAGCGTAGGTGTAATGACCACCAACCATAAGCACAATGCAGTGCAGCAAGATCAAGGTATAGAGCATAGGCGTTAATGGAAAGCGTTTGACGGTGAGAGCCAATAAGGCAAATCCGATTAGCGCAGGCAGAACTTCCAGTAGCCAAGTAAAACGATCCAAGGGTGCGATGGCTGACCATATCATTACCAGCCAGAACACCACACAGTAAAATTGAAGTAATCGCGTTGAAATCATACTGTCAATCATTAGATAACCATATGATCATTATGCGGTAAATACTGGGGGCAATAAATAATTACTGGCATTATTTCGCCAAGGAATGGTTATTGGTTGAGCATGAAAAAAGGACTGAATATCAATTCAGTCCTTTTTTATCGTGCTTTAACTACTTATTTGCTTAGTAGCTATCAGCGTGAACAGAGCGCACTGCGCGGCCAGATGGGTCAATCACCCCACTTAAGCTAGCATCCCATGCCAGCGCCTCTGGTGTTGAACAGGCTACTGATTTACCACCTGGCACAGTTTCTGCTGCACTGGCCAGTGGGAAGTGTTCTTCAAAAATAGCCCGGTAGAAGTAGCCTTCCTTTGTGTCCGGAGTGTTGTACGGGAAGCGGAAGTGAGCGTTTTCGAGTTCACGATCGCCAACCTGTGCTGCGGCCTGTTCTTTCAGACCATCAATCCAAGAGTAGCCTACACCATCACTGAATTGTTCTTTCTGACGCCATGCGACTTCATGGGGCAGAATATCTTCAAAGGCTTCACGCAAGATCTGTTTTTCGATACGGCCATCAACTGACATTTTTGCCTGTGGGTTGATACGCATCGCCACATCCATAAATTCTTTATCTAGGAAAGGCACTCGGGCTTCTAGCCCCCATGATGCCATGGCTTTGTTGGCGCGCAGGCAATCATACAGATGCAATTTGTCCAGTTTACGTACCAGCTCTTCATGGAAAGCTTGAGCATTGGGGGCCTTGTGGAAATACAGATAGCCACCAAACAGTTCATCGGCGCCTTCTCCGGACAGTACCATCTTAATTCCCATGGCTTTAATCTTACGCGCCATCAAATACATTGGTGTTGCCGCTCGAATGGTAGTGACATCATAGGTTTCTAAGTGGTAAATCACATCCCGGATAGCATCTAGACCTTCTTGAAAGGTAAAGTGGATCTCATGGTGGATAGTACCAATAGCATCTGCCACTTTTTGTGCCGCCGCCAGATCGGGCGCACCTTTTAACCCTACGGCAAAAGAGTGCAATTGTGGCCACCAAGCATCGGTTGCGCCATCATCTTCAATACGGCGTTTGGCGAATGTTTGGGTAATGGCTGAAATAATAGATGAATCCAGACCACCAGACAGTAGTACACCATAAGGTACGTCAGACATCAGCTGACGCTTAACAGCACTTTCCAATGCTTGGCGTAACTCGGCTTTATCTGCTGCATTGTCTTTAACAGCATCATAACTCATCCAATCACGCTGATAGTAATGTACCATTTCGGCATCTTTGCCATAGAGGTAGTGTCCTGGTTGGAAAGTGCTGACAGTCTTACATACTGGCATAAGAGATTTCATTTCTGATGCCACATAGAAGTTTCCTTCTGCATCGTACCCGGTATACAGTGGAATAATTCCCATGTGATCACGACCAATCAGGTAGATGTCACGGGCTTTATCATAAAGTACGAATGCAAAGATCCCGTTCAGCATATCCAAAAATTCAGTGCCATATTCTTGGTATAACGCCAGAATCACTTCACAGTCGGAGTTAGTACGGTACTGATATTTATCGCCTAATTGGGCTTTCAGTTCCTTATGGTTGTAAATTTCGCCGTTTACTGCCAGTACTAAGGATTCATCTTCGCTCAACAGGGGTTGTGCCCCATGGTCAACATCGACAATCGCCAGACGCTCATGGACCAAAATAGCTTTCTCATCGGCATAGATTCCTGACCAGTCAGGCCCACGGTGACGCATCAGTTTGGACATTTCCAGTGCAACTGGTCTCAATGCTTTTGCATCGGACTGAATATCTAAGATGGCGAAAATAGAACACATAACAACTAACTCCAAAGTAAACGGGAACGGGATTAACTTTGCCAGCTTTGGAATAATTTGCCAAATCTATTATTGATGTTTTATGCGTTTTTTGGTGCTTTTTAGTGGATTTAGCATGGCTTTTTGGGGTGTTATTTTAAATTTAATTCACAAAAGATGCAGATTTATTATGAATTGTCTATTTTTATTTGGGTTGGCGTAGATGGATTTATTGATTCTCTACTGCTTCTGGTAAATCGCAATAAAATCATAATTTTTAGGAGATAATCTGGTTTTTGCTGCAAATCTAAACAAAAAAGCCCGCAATAGCAGGCTCGTGGTAAATCTTTACATCAGATTGTTTGGGGTCAAACCACATCAATATCACCGGCACAGGCAAAAATATGGTTAGGGCGGAAGGGCTGTTTATCGATATCACTTACCTGACTGACGCCACTGGTGACCAAGATGGTTTCTAAGCCTGCTTGGAAACCTGCCAAGATATCCGTATTGATATTGTCGCCGATAATGACAGTGTTTTCAGAATGCGCATTAATGCTATTGAGCGCAGAGCGGATAATCCAAGCTGAAGGTTTACCAACATAAAATGGTTTTTTACCTGTGATGCGCTCAATAGGAGCACATAAAGCACCGCAGGCAGGGCTATAAGCTGGCCCATGGGTATCGGGGTTAGTGGCAATAAAGCGGGCACCTTCAATAATAAAACGGGAGGCTTTACGTATCATATCCCAGTTATAAGAGCGGGTCTCACCCACAATAACGAAGTCAGGATCGATATCCGTCAGTGTAAAGCCGGCTTTATAAAGCTCATGGGTGAGAGCACCTTCACCAATCACATAGGCTTTATTACCTTCTTGGTGTGCTAGAAAATCGGCAGTGGCCATCGCGGAAGTATAAAAGCAGGTTTCAGGGACTTGAATGCCTGCAGCACTTAACCGGTTTTGCAGATCTTTCCCTGTCTGTACCGGATAATTAGTCAGAATAACAAGGGGGTTACCTTGCTCAAGGATACGATGAATAAAGCGGTCGCTGCCTGGAATGAGTTTGTTATCGTGTAACAACACGCCATCAATATCACAGATAATACTTTTCATAAGCCTATTCCATTAAAGATCTCTTAGTTCAATCTACTGCCAAATATCCTTGCCTCCAATTAAAGATTTGTTCATTAAACCGTGATACAGCAGGTGCCTCGGGGAAGAGCTGATGTTTTTTGATATTGTTTTTACAATTTGACGGGTTAATTATTTGGTTTTTATCATCAACATTCTGATGCTATCCAATATTGACACAGTCCATGCAGATATTAACAGCAAAAGCGATAATTTGAGCCCATTCAGTGAAAGTGTTTTATTTTCGATTTCAGCCAAGATAGCCATAAAATCCAGCGGTATGGTGCCGTTTAGCAGTTGTTGTGAGACTTGTTGGGATAGGCTGATAACATCAGATAGAATAAATAACAAACTGATAATGGTGATAATAATCATGCTCCACCCTGCCCATTTTTTCCCTAGCCACAAATGGCCACTGCCTGGGCAAACAAAGGTATTGAGCAGTAAGGTTTTAATTTCTCTGGTCATGGTTTTACCTTCTTTAATTAATCAGTACAGGAATGATGGTAAAAATATCAGAATTAGGGTAATTTAAATTCCAAAATGATGCCGTGCAAATATTAACCAGCCATGAATAAATATCTTTTTTCACTCTCATTCATGACACCTGAAGGTTTACGATACGGTGATGTTGATAATGAATTTTTTTTGGTCATGGCAAATGATATTTATGCGGCTTATAACTGGGCAGAGCAAGCTGGTGCAGCATATGTATTGAATTTGTTCATAGATCATGGACGGGAAGATAAATATAATTCTGCCTATATTAATGTTGAAATTGAAGATATTAATACCTGCTCTCAAGAAGAACTTGAAAATTTTGTTTGTATTAACGAGTTTCAATTAATAGAGCTTGAACTATAAATTTTATGAGATCTAATTTATAAAAGTAATTTATTAGTTGTCAACACGTTAGTAAAGCCTACCGTCTGAGTAAAATATCAATCAAGCGCAAGATAAAAACAGTTGATAATATAGATGTTTTTATCTTGCGCTGTGCTGTCAGCGCTTGACCGTTATTCAGTCAGGAGCATAGCCGCTAACACCAATAACCTCATTATCGAGCCATGCTTTGCCATCGTGCATTTTAAGCCGTCCCTGACTGAACCATTTCACCACTAGCGGATAGATAGCATGTTCCTGTTCATGTACGCGCTCAGCCAGTATTTCGACTGTATCGCCTTCATAAACCGGGACTTTAGCCTGCAGGATTACCGGGCCGGCATCCAATGCTGGAATAACAAAATGGACACTCGCTCCATGTTCAGTGTCTTTGGCTGCCAATACCCGTTCATGGGTGTTCAGCCCAGGATAACAGGGCAAGAGTGAAGGGTGGATATTCAGCATCCGGCCTTGATATTTGGTGACGAGTTCTTCACCCAAAATGCGCATAAAGCCAGCCAACACAATCAGATCAGGTTGGTAGCGCTCAATTGCTGCGTTAAGGCGATTATCATAATCAGCTCTGTTTTCACCCTGATGGGCAATCACACAGCTGGTATCTATCTCATGGCGGTGGGCCCGGGTTAAGCCATAGGCTTCGGGATTATCACTGATTACCCCGACAACTTCGGCATGTAAGTTCTCATCGCAGCCATCAATAATGGCTTGCAGATTACTGCCATTGCCGGAAATAAGCACCAGAATGCGACAGCATGATTCCATTAGCGGATCTCCACTTGCTCTTCATTGTCTGAGCGGGAGGCAATATGACCGATAAGCCAGGCTGATTCCCCTTGATCTCGCAACAGAGTCAGTGCAGATTCAACACTGTCTTGAGGTAGGGCGACTAACATTCCTACACCGCAGTTAAACGTGCGATACATTTCGTATTCTGGAATATTACCGTGTTGCATCAGCCAGTCAAAAACCGGTGGCCATTGCCAGGATTGTCCATCAATAATGGCTTTACAGTCTTGCGGGAGCACTCGGGGGATATTTTCCCAGAATCCGCCGCCAGTGATGTGCGCCATAGCATGGATATCCATTTGTTCAACCAGTTTCAGCAATGATTTAACATAAATTTTGGTCGGTTCCAGCAGATGATCAATCAATGGCCGCTCGGCCAATAACTGCTGGGGATCGGCTTGACTCACTTCAAGCACTTTGCGGATCAGTGAGTAGCCATTAGAGTGCGGACCACTGGAACTTAGCGCAATCAGAGCATCTCCGGCACTGACCTTACTACCATCAATGATATCGGCCTTTTCCACTACGCCGACACAGAAACCAGCCAAATCATAATCTTCGCCTTCATACATGCCAGGCATTTCAGCTGTTTCACCGCCGATTAACGCACAACCTGCTTGATGGCAGCCTTCAGCAATTCCCTCTACGACTGAGGTCGCCGTAGTGACATCTAATTTACCTGTTGCAAAATAATCGAGGAAAAACAGAGGCTCTGCGCCCTGAACTAATAGATCGTTCACGCACATGGCCACCAGATCGATGCCGACCGTGTCATGTTTGTGATGATCTATCGCCAGGCGCAGTTTGGTGCCGACACCGTCAGTACCAGAAACCAGCACAGGATGCTGATATTTCGTTGGCAACTCACATAAGGCGCCAAAGCCGCCTAGATTGCCCATGACTTCCGGTCGATGCGTACGTTTAACTGCAGATTTGATGTTGTTGACCAATTGATTGCCTGCGTCAATATCGACACCGGCGTCTTTGTAGCTCAGTGGGGTTGGCGTGCTCACAGAGGTCCTCTCGGGTACATCGTTATTGGATTTTTTATGCCGCTCATTCTATCAGTTTGACCAAAACCCCGAAAGGCAAGTTTTTCCACCTGATGGCGATAAAAAAGCGTTGATATGGCGAGTTATTCGCGCCAGAGCCACGCTTTATTTTTCTCTGTTACGTGATGATATATCGAAACTGCAATCCCTGTGCTAGCAAGCGATAGCGATGAATTTATAGCGAATATTGGGATGGGTTTTTCGCTTTATATCTCGTTATTGGTAGCGACTTGTATCACGATTTGATTCATTAATAAAACTTTATGTTTTAATGTAAGAACAAATACACTAGAATCGAAAAAATTTGCTTTTTACACACGCAAAAACAGGAGACAGCAATGAAAGTCGTTGAGGTTAAGCACCCTCTGGTTCGTCATAAGATTGGTTTAATGCGCGAAGGAGATATCAGCACCAAACGTTTTCGTGAATTGGCCGCCGAAGTGGGTAGCCTGTTAACTTATGAAGCCACTGCGGACTTTGAAACTGAGACTGTCACCATTGAAGGCTGGAACGGCCCGGTAGAAATTGATCAAATCAAAGGCAAAAAAGTTACAGTAGTACCCATTTTGCGTGCAGGCCTTGGGATGATGGACGGCGTATTGGAACATATGCCAAGCGCACGTATCTCTGTTGTTGGTATGTACCGTGATGAAGAAACACTTGAGCCAGTGCCTTATTTCGAAAAGCTGGCCAGTAATGTAGATGAGCGTATCGCTCTGGTTGTTGACCCTATGCTGGCAACCGGTGGTTCAATGATTGCGACTATCGATTTGCTGAAAAAGCGTGGCTGTACCTCTATTAAGGCGCTGGTATTGGTTGCTGCTCCTGAAGGCATTGCTGCTCTGGAAAAGGCGCATCCAGATGTTGAGCTGTATACAGCTGCTATCGACCGCTGTCTGAACGAACATGGCTATATTCTGCCAGGTTTGGGTGATGCCGGAGATAAGATTTTTGGTACCAAATAAACACCTGAGTGTTTAATCGTAAAAGGAGCCTAATGGCTCCTTTTTTGTTGATACCAGTATCGTGTTACCGATCAGCTTTATTAGATTTAAATAATAACGTGCAGCCGTAAAAAACGCCCTGAATGGGCGTTTTTTACGGCTTATGTTTTATAGCGTAATCGCGCGATTACGCGATTGATTTCAATGATTACCTATCTGTGCTTAGAGCACCATGGCGGCAATCCAACCAAAAATCAGTAGTGGGATATTGTAGTGAATAAAAGTTGGGATCACGCTATCGCGCATATGATCATGTTGACCATCGGCATTAAGGCCAGCGGTAGGGCCTAGGGTTGAGTCGGATGCGGGCGAGCCAGCATCACCAAGAGCGGCAGCTGTACCGACTAACGCTATTGTGGCAGGTACTGAAAAACCGAAACTGAGCGCCAAAGGCACATAGATAGTGGCAATAATTGGAATAGTAGAGAAAGAAGAGCCAATCCCCAGCGTAATCAGCAGGCCAACGGTTAACATTAAAAAGGCCGCCAATGCCCGGTTATCGCCAATCATATGCTCAATTGAATTAACTAAAGTGCCCACTTCGCCGGTGGCTTTAATGACGGCGGCAAAACCTGCCGCTGCGATCATAATAAAGCCGATATTGGCCATCATCCGTACGCCTTGGTTAAAGATATCTTGGTCTGCGACATGCTTTAGTGCGCCAGAGAAGTTAAACACCATAAAACCAATAAGTGCGCCAAAAATCATGGAATCGGTATAGAGCTGTACCGTTAATGTGGCAGCGATAGCCAGACAGGCAATGATGATATTGCGCTTATTCAGGGCTTCTTCTGGCTCTGCGGCAAGAATTTTTTGCTCAACATATTCGCGGGGTTTACGGTAGCTGATAAATACGGCTGTCAGTAGTCCTAATACCATTCCCAGAGCCGGTAGCATCATGGCTTGAGGAACCATGGCTGAAGTGGCCGCTAAACCATTATTTTTCAAATTGGCCAGCAAAATATCATTTAGGAAAATGCCCCCAAAGCCAATAGGGAGGATCATATAGGTGGTCACTAAACCAAACGTTAGGACACAGGCGACTAAGCGGCGGTCTAATTTCAGTTTAGACATCACGTGCAGTAGTGGCGGTACCATGATGGGAATAAAAGCAATGTGGATTGGGATCAGGTTTTGAGAGGCGATGGCCATGGCCAATAGTGCCAGTAACATGCCCCAGCGAACCAGTTTAACATTGGCATTATTGGGATCTTTTCCTAATAAGCGGATAATACTACGTGACAACAAGGTTGTCAGACCTGAGTGGCTAAGGGCGACAGCAAAGGCACCCAGTAGCGCATAACTTAGCGCGATTTTAGCTCCACCGCCTAAACCAGTATTGAATGCACCAATAGTATGATGCAGATCCAATCCGCCCATTAGGCCTGCTACCAGAGAACTGATAGTCAGGGCGATGACAACATTGACCCGCATTATACTCAGGGCCAGCATCAGGCAAACGGCGATGACGACTGCATTCATATCGTGTTTCTTTTAATTAGTAATGGCAAAGCGGATAGTTTTGACAGTGTTTGCTTTCAATGTCCAGCCATATGGGCTTTAAACGTTAAAAAAAATGTTATTTCCTACTGTCATTGGCGGATATTTGGCCTTTTACAGTGCCTTATATTGCTGAAAAATTAAATTTGTATCCAGTATCTTAAATAGGTTGTCAGAATGCAGTGACTTCTTATAATGCGTAATGTTTTAAAAGGAAATATCCCTAAGCTCAATTCCATAGATGGAGGTATAACATGAGCGTATTAGTTGGCCGTCCGGCGCCGGACTTTACTGCTGCAGCTGTGCTGGGTAATGGTGAGATTGTTGAAAACTTTAATCTTACCGCTGCGGTGAAAGGAAAACCTGCGGTAGTCTTTTTCTATCCTTTGGATTTTACCTTTGTCTGTCCGTCCGAGCTGATTGCCTTTGATCACCGCATGGAAGAATTTAAAAAACGCGGTGTGGAAGTTATCGGTGTTTCCATTGATTCCCAGTTTACCCATAACGCTTGGCGTAATACACCGGTAGACAAGGGCGGGATTGGTCAGGTGCAATACACCTTGGTTGCTGATGTTAAGCATGACATCTGTAAAGCTTATGATGTTGAGCATCCAGAAGCGGGTGTTGCTTTCCGCGGCTCATTCCTGATTGATAAAGAGGGGATGGTACGTCACCAGGTGGTGAATGATTTGCCTCTGGGGCGGAATGTCGACGAAATGCTGCGCATGATTGATGCCTTGCAATTCCATGAAGAGCATGGTGATGTCTGTCCGGCTGGTTGGGAAAAAGGTAAAAAAGGCATGTCAGCCAATCCTGATGGGGTTGCTTCGTATCTGTCAGAAAATGCCGATGAGCTGTAAACCGTAAAGGTTGCGCACTAGCGAAGAAAAAAGCTGCCTAAGGCAGCTTTTTTAATATTGTGTCAAGTAATGCAAAAGCGCAGGCAAGATGATTTATGTACCCACTGCTAGCCGCGATTATGACTCAAGGGAAGGAGCTTCGCTTGCCGCATCATCCTGCGGTTTTGCTTCTAGCGCTGGAATAGGCCAACCGCCCAATGCTTTCCAACGGTTGACGATATAGCAAAATAGCTCAGCAGTACGTTCGGTATCATAAATCGCCGAGTGAGCTTGTTTGTTATCAAACGGAATGCCAGCCATCATGCAAGCTTTAGCCAGTACGGTATGACCTATGGCGAGTCCCGCCAATGTGGCGGTATCAAAGGTGGCAAATGGGTGGAACGGGGAGCGTTTTAAATCGTTGCGCTCAATGGCTTTACTGACAAAACCGTGATCGAATGCCGCATTGTGAGCAACAATAATACAGCGATGGCAGTCTGCGGCTTTCTGGGCTTTTTTCACTTTTTTAAAGATTTCCAGAAACGCATCTTTTTCATTAACCGCGCCACGCAGTGGATTGGTGGGATCAATACCATTGAATGCCAGTGCTTCCGGCTCAAGGTTGGCACCTTCAAACGGCTCAATGTGGTAATGCAGCGTTTGATCGATCTCCAGTTCACCTTCCTGATTCATTTTCAGCATGGTCACAGCAATTTCCAGCAACGCATCGGTCTGGGCATTGAAACCTGCCGTTTCCACATCAATCACCACAGGGAAATAACCGCGAAAACGGTGTTTCAATTTGTTCGCGTCGCAAATATCGCTCATAAAATACTCAGGCAGGATAAACAAGCGGTTATTATGCTAAAAAGCCCCTGTGCTGTCATGCCGCTTTGCTGGAATTTCCGGCTAAAGAATCGAAAAAAAACGCCGATAGCCTAGCTGTAGGAATTATGCGGAGCCGGTCAATGATGTGGAGAAAAATACTGTTTGCCAGTGTACTGCTCTGTCCGTGGTCCGGTATCACCCATGCCGTACAAGATCATTATGTGGCATCGGCGTCACAATCACGTTGGCAATTAACCCAGCAGCCGAAAATTGCTTGTCAGCTTGCCCATGATATTCCGGCCTATGGTCGAGCCGTGTTTGCCAGTTATGCCGGTAAGCGGCTTAATATGCGTTTTACTCTGGATATGTGGCTGAAACCGGATGCTGTGACAGATGCGGTATTAATCAGCCAGGCGCCTTTGTGGCAGCCTGGTTATGGCGGACGTGAAATTGCCCGGCTGCAATATCAGGAGTATTTCCATGCTGAGCTGCCTAAGCGTTCAGCATGGATCATGTTAAATGAATTAGGGCGGGGAAGAGAACCTACCTTTTATTATCAGGACTGGTATGACGCGAGTCGTCAGGTCGCGGTGGGATTATCGGCTGCTAATTTTGCGAGTCAGTATCGGCAATTTAAAACCTGCCTGGCCAATCTGTTGCCCTACAGTTTTGACGATATAGCTTTTACTGTGTTGAACTTTAAGGCCGGTGGCACTGAGTTGACAGATTTTTCCAAACAGCAGTTGGCTCGGGTGCAAGAGTACCTTCGCTACGCACCACAGATTGAATTGATTTTGCTGGATGGTTATACCGACAGTTACGGTAGTCGCAGTGCAAATAAACAAGTGTCATTGCGTCGTACCAGTGCCGTCAAAGATTTTTTTGTCGCGCAGGGCATTAATCAGGAGCGGATTTTAACTTCTGGACATGGTGAGAATAGGCTGATTGGTCCAAATGATACGGCTCAGTCTCGAGCATTGAATCGTCGTGTAGTGGTACGGATCAGTCAATAGGTAAAAAAAAGCCCACTTTTAGGGAAAGCGGGCCGCAAATAAAGCATTGCAATCAACAAATTGAAGGAAGGAAGTCAAGCATAAGAACCAGGGATAAACTGACGTGATGGGTTCACATCAGCTATTAAGTTCTTGGTTTTCAATATCTGCACCTGGCAGACACTTCCTGAAAACGCGCTCATTTTAGAGCCGGTGAGGGATGGGGAACAAACGAGAAAAATTACATTGATTCATTAGTTAAATTCATCCGAAACTCAGTGATACTGATCACGCAAATCAGTTTTTCAATTATCACCCCATGAAATAGTCATTTTTACCGCATAAAAACGCAGATGTGGCGCCGAACGCTTGCTAATAACTTGTTAAATCACTGCTTTTACCATCGGCATTTTGTGTAGCTTGTCGCAATATTGCTTTGTAAACAATTCTTTGTATAGTAGCGGGATATCGGTTGAAAATGGTGCTCAATCAAGCATATTTTCCCCGTCGTCATCACAATAATAATCAGGATAAATAATGACAAAGATCACAGGATTGAAGCGCAGTGCGATGGCACTCGTGCTAGGAAGTGTATTGGGCGCCTGTCATACCAGTGCTCCGGTGGTGAATGAAGCTGATACCAAAAAGATTGTTTACCCGGCAACTGCAGCCGAGCCATTGGTCGAAACTATTCATGGTGTGCCTGTACCTGACCCTTTCCGGCATTTAGAGGTTAACGATGCGGAAACCGCTGATTGGGTAAAACAGCAACAGGTATTTGGTCATCAGTATTTGGCTACAATTCCCGGTAAAGCGGCTGTCGTAGCTCGCATTACTGAACTGTGGAATTACGAAAAAGTGTCCGCGCCATTTGAGTATGGTCGTAATCAGTTTGTGTACCGTAACGATGGTTTGCAGGCTCAGTCTATTCTCTATGTGACCCCCAAAGGCGGGAAAAGTCGAGTACTGCTAGATCCTAATAGCCTTTCTGCTGATGGCACGGTGGCACTGTCCGGCGTTTCGGTGAGTAATGATGGTAAAACGTTAGCCTATGGCGTATCACAGTCAGGCTCTGATTGGCAAAGCTGGTATTTTATGGATGTTGCCAGTGGCAAATTACTGTCAGATAAACTTGATTGGATTAAGTTCTCCAATGCTCAGTGGGATCATGACAATCAGGGCGTTTATTACTCCCGTTATGATGCACCAGCTGGCGGGGATGTCTTGGCTGATGTGAATTTTAACCAGAAGGTCTATTACCACAGGTTGGGAACTGATCAGTCTCAGGATAAGTTGATTTACCAGCGGCCACAAAATAAAGATTGGGGCTTTTGGAGCACAGTTTCCGAGAAAGGCGATTATCTACTGATCAATGTGTCTCAAGGAACAGACTCTCGTAACCGTTTTTTCTATCAATCTTTACAGCATGATAATGCGAAAGTGGTTGAGTTAATCAGCCAACTGGAAGCTGAGTTCCAGTTTATCGGCAATGATGGCCCATTATTTTATTTTAAAACAGATTGGCAAGCTCCCAAAGGTCAGGTGATTGCTATTGATATCAATAAACCGGCCAAACGACATTGGGATGTGATTATCCCTGAATCAGATGACACCCTCAGTGCCGTGTCATTGATTAATGATCATTTAGTGGTGAGCTATCTGCATGATGTTGTTGGGCAACTATCGGTTTACAGCATGGGCGGCGTGAAACGTCAGGATGTTATTTTGCCTGGTAAAGGCAGTGTCGGTGGCCCTTATGGCAAGCGGAGTAATGATTACTTTTATTACAGCTTCAGTAGTTATATTCAACCGACCACCATTTATCGTTACGATTTTAGAAGCGGTAAATCCAGTGTTTATGCCAAGCCACAAACGGCATTTGATCCAACCAACTATGTGTCTGAGCAGGTGTTTTATTACAGTAAGGACGGTACTCGGGTTCCGATGATCATTTCTTATCGCAAAGGAATGCAGCGTAATGGTAAGAACCCAACCTTGCTCTATGCCTATGGCGGTTTTTCAATTTCGTTAACGCCAAGGTTCAGTCCTGCAACCATTGCATGGCTTGATATGGGCGGAGTGTATGCGGTACCGAACCTACGCGGTGGGGCAGAGTACGGTGAGGCTTGGCATCAGGCCGGTATGTTAGATAAAAAGCAGAATGTATTTGATGACTACTATGCTGCAGCTGAGTATCTGATTGATCAAGGCTACACCAATACCACAAAATTGGGCGCTTATGGCCGCAGTAATGGCGGTTTATTAATGGGCGCGGCGCTGACTCAACGACCCGAATTGTTTGCCGCTGTATTGCCCGCAGTTGGCGTATTGGATATGTTGCGTTTTCACAAATTTACCATAGGTTGGGCTTGGGCCAGTGAATACGGTAGTGCAGAAGACCCTGAGCAGTTCAAAACACTATTGGCCTATTCGCCTTATCATAATATTGAACCAAGAGCATACCCCGCCACCATGGTGATGACAGCGGATCATGATGATCGAGTGGTGCCGGCACACAGTTTTAAATTTGCGGCTAGATTACAGCCGGCTCAGCAGGGGAATGCGCCTGTAATTATGCGGATTGAGTCTAAGGCTGGACATGGTGCCGGTAAGCCGACTGCAATGAAAATTGATGAATTTGCAGATATTTATACCTTTTTATGGCATAACTTCGGTTTATCACTGCCAATGAAGCTTTAGCATTGTTTTAGCGGTTTTGAATATAAAAAGGGGGCAAAGGCTCCCTTTTTTTGCGCCTTTTAATAATGACTTATCGCATAGTGGCATTCACAACAACCCTGATGGCAGGTATAGTTGTGGCTAATTTGACTGACTTGAATTTGCAATACATCAAAAATGTTTCATTGGCCTATAACAGTGTATTACGAAGATACCGACGCCGGTGGTGTTGTTTATCATTCTAACTACCTAAATTTTTTCGAGCGAGCAAGAACCCAATGGCTTAAATCAATGGGAATAAGTCAGACAGCGTTATTGGCACAGGATATTGCATTTGTGGTCCGTCATGCTGATATTCAATTTCGTCGAGCAGCCCGATTTGAACAGGAATTGACCGTTATAAGCCGTATTCAGTCAGTCAAGCGGGCTTCTTTAGTGTTTCACCAGCAGTTGGTGGATGCTGAGGGGCAATGTTACTGCGAAGGCGTGATTTCCATTGCCTGTGTGCAGCTATCTCGCATGAAACCCCATGCGATCCCTCTATTTATTGTGCAGGAGTTTATTCGTGTCAGCTGATATTTCTTTTATCGGACTGTTTATGCAGGCCAGTTTGCTGGTCAAGTTGGTGATGCTGACGTTATTGGGGCTGTCCATTTTATCATGGGCCGTGATTATCCAACGGCGTAAATTATATCGTTTAGCTGATTTTCGGCTAAAACGCTTTGAAGATAAATTTTGGTCCGGCGTTGACTTAAACCGCCTGTATCAGGAGTTATCTGCGCGTGGTGATAAAAATAGCGGCACTGAAGCCATGTTTGTGGCTGGGTTTAAGGAATATACCCGCTTGAATAAGCTCAGTAGCCGGACGCCGGGGGCACTGGTCGAGGGGAGTTACCGTGCAATGCGGGTGGCGTTAAACCGAGAATTAGAGTCATTGGAAGATAATTTACCGCTATTGGCAACGATTGGCTCAACCAGTCCTTATATCGGTCTATTTGGTACGGTATGGGGCATTATGACCGCATTTATTGCCTTGGGCTCAGTGGAGAATGCCACGTTGGCGATGGTTGCCCCCGGCATTGCAGAGGCCTTGATCGCTACGGCCATGGGCTTATTTGCCGCGATTCCTGCCGTAATCGCCTATAACCGTTTTTCTACCCGTGTTGAAAAATTGGAAATGGCTTATGCCAATTTTATGGAAGAATTCTCCGGCATCCTGCATCGCCAGGCATACAGTGAGAAGGAAGCTGCCCAATGATGCCAATGTATCAGCGCAAGCGCCGGCGGCCGGTCGCTGAAATCAATGTGGTGCCTTACATCGATGTCATGCTGGTACTGTTGATTATCTTTATGGTGACCGCGCCGATTGTCACTCAGGGGGTAAAGGTTGATTTGCCCCAGGGACAAGCCGAGCCGTTGCCTGCTCAGAGTAAGCCTCCCGTAGTCGCATCGATTGATAGTCAAGGGGACTATTACTTGGATGTGGGGAGTAGCTCTAGTCGCGCACCATTGGATTTAAATGATATCGCCGTTCGGGTTGCTGCAATAACGCAATTAGAACCCGATCGTCCTGTGGTGGTTAAAGCAGATCGCGCCATTCCTTACGAAAGGGTGATCCAATTGATGGTGACATTGCAAAAAGCGGGTGTGCCATCTGTTGGGTTGATGACTGAATCACCGGAGGATAAATAATTGGCTAAACAGGATCTCACTGTGCCAACGTTGATTTCCGCCGGGTTACACCTTGGCGTGATTGCGGTACTGATTTTGGGGGTAGATTTTACTTCTACCCCGCCGAAAGTGCCGCAGGTCAAGCAGCCTCCGGTGCAGGCGGTTGTGGTGGATCAAAAGCAGGTTACGGCCCAAGTTGAACGATTAAAGCAGCAGCGTTTGAATGAGCAGCGTAAGGAACAAGCTCGTCAAGCAGAATTAGACCGTAAGGCGAAGGAAGCGCGTCAGGCTCGAGAAAAAGAGCAGGCTAGGATCAAACAGCTCGAAGTTGAGCGAAAGCAGCAGGAAGTTGCGGCGCAACGGGCGACAGATGCGGCTAAAGTGGCAAAGTTAAAAGAGCAACAGGAAAAGCAAAAAGCGGCTGCAGCGGAAGCTGATCGCAAACAGAAAGAAGCAGAACGACAAGCGGCTGAAGAAGCGGCTAAGCAAGCTGAGGCGAAGCGTCAGGCTGAGGAAGCTGCAGCGAAAAAGGCTGCCCAAGAGCGCAAGCGTCGTGAAGAAGCTGAGCGTAAACGTCAAGCTGAAGAAAATGCACGTAAAGAGCAGGAACGTCAGATGCAGGAGCAACTGGCCGCTGAGCAAGCGGCAATTTCAGCTCGACGTAATCAGCAAGTCGTGTCTGAAGTGCAGCGTTATACTGCGATGATTAAGGCGACAATTGAACGTAACCTAGTAGTGAATGAGTCAATGCGTGGCCAGTCATGCCGGGTGTATATTCGTTTAGCTCGGGATGGTTTTGTGACTGCAACCCGTACTCTGAATGGTAATCCATTAGTTTGTCGTGCGGCAGAGGCAGCCATTAATAAAGCAGGCCGTTTGCCGGTATCGTCTGAGCCAGATGTCTATAACAAGCTCAAAGAAATCAATTTAACTGTACAACCTGAGTTTAATTAAGGGAGTCTCATGAAAACCTTGGGGAAATATTTTGCCCTGCTGTTGTTGATCCTGAGCGTACCGGCACGGGCCGCGCTAGATATTGTCATCACAGAAGGGGTCGATACAGCGCGTCCTATCGCGGTATTGCCATTTGCTTGGCAGGGAACTGGTCCCGCACCTGCTCAGATTGCTGATGTTGTGATGTCGGATTTGACCCGTAGCGGCACATTTAAAACACTTGAGCCTATGGGGCTGCCGCAGCAGGGAATTAGTACCTTGGCACAGTTTGATGCTAAAGATTGGGCTGGTGTTGGGGCTGAAGCCCTGGTTATGGGGTCTGTGAAGCCCTATGGTGCTGACAAGTATCTGGTGCACTTTGAGCTGGTTGACTTGGTGAAAGCACATATGCAAGTCGCTCAAGGGAAAACGGATAATAGTGCCCTGCAGATGGATAGTCGCGATACCGTGATTAGTGCCGCGCAGTTCCGTCAGTATGGCCACAGGATCAGTGATGTTGTCTATGAAAAGTTGACCGGGATCAGGGGCGCTTTTTTAACCCGTATCGCTTATGTGGTGGTGGACCATACGAAGAAGAATCCGTATCAGCTGATGATTGCCGATTATGATGGGCATAATGAACAGATGCTACTGAGCTCTCCTGAACCATTGATGTCACCAGCTTGGTCGCCAAATGGTCGTGAGTTAGCTTATGTCAGCTTTGAAAATCAAAAGGCGGAAATCTTTATTCAGGATATTTATAACCAGCAGCGTCGTAAAGTGACGAGTTATCCGGGGATTAATGGTGCGCCGTCATTTTCTCCTGATGGCAAAAAGCTAGCGGTAACCCTGTCTAAAGATGGTCAGCCAGAAATTTACGTGGTGGATATTGCGACCGGGGCCCTACAGCGGATCACTAATCATTATGCCATTGATACAGAGCCTTCTTGGTTCCCTGATGGCAAGTCACTACTGTTCACTTCTGAACGTGGCGGTCGACCACAAATCTATAAGGTAGATTTGAGAACAGGTAAGATCACCCGAATGACCTTTGATGGTGAGTGGAATATGGGTGGTTCAATTACGCCCGATGGTAGAAATATGGTATTTGTTAACCGTACCAATGGTAAGTTCAACATTGCCAAAATGGATCTGCAAAACCGTTTTATGCAGGTACTGACGTCTACTCGTTTGGATGAGTCACCCAGTGTGGCACCGAATGGTACTATGGTGATCTATGGTACGACTTATGGTGATCGTCAGGTGTTGGCCGCCGTTTCGATGGATGGGCGCTTTAAGGCGAGATTACCCGCTGGCCAGGGTGAAGTAAAATCACCCGCTTGGTCTCCGTTTCTCTAATAGCAATGACAAGATGAAGGATAAAAAATGGAACTGAATAAGTTGTTTAAAGCTATGGTTGTTGCCGTGCCCCTGTTGGCGTTGGGCGCATGTAGCTCAACTTCCCAATCTGAAACGGATACCAGTAGTAATATCGGTAATACCGCTGGGTCTAGCACAGACGTGAATAATGCGGGAGTGCAAACTGGCAGTGCAGCACAAATTTTAACCCCGGAAGAACAACAGCGGTTAAAAGAACAGGAACTGCGTAAAGAGCACATTATCTATTTTGATTTCGACCGTAGTGAAGTTCAGCCTCAGTTTGCGGAAGTGATCCAGGCCCATGGTAATTATCTGATTGAACATCCTAATGTAAAGGTGTTGATCGAGGGACATGCTGATGAACGTGGCACGCCTGAATATAATATTGCTTTGGGTGAGCGCCGGGCGAAAGCGGTTGCAAAATATTTGCAGAGCATGGGTGTGATGCCAAGTCAAATGACCATTGTCAGCTATGGGGAAGAAAAACCGCTAGATTTGTCACGTACAAATGAAGGGTTTGCGAAGAACCGTCGTGCGGTATTGGTATATTGATAGTTATATAGGATAAGAGAGAATGAAACGAGCCTTATTGGCCACCATCATTTTCATGGGCGCAGGGGCTGCAATGGCAGCCCCTGCGCCAGTTGATGATCTGGCTGGCAACAGTGATGCCGATCGTATTTCCCGTTTGGAGCGCGTGATTAAAGCGAAGCAACAGGCGGACTTTGCCATGCAGAATCAAGTCGATACTCTGCAGCAAGATGTACAAAACCTTCGGGGTTTGGTTGAACAACAAACCTACCAGCTTAATCAGATGTTAGAGCGTCAGCGCCAGTTGTATGATGAGATTGCTCAATTGTCGACGTCAAAGCCAGCTGCTCCCGCTGCGTCTGCGGATGTTATTAACTCTCAACCTGCAGTAGCTGCAGATTCATCCTTGGATGAAACAGCCAGTTATGAATATGCACTGAATTTAGTGCGTAAAGATCGCCTCTATGATGAAGCTATCCCAGCATTCCAGAATTTTATTGAGCAATATCCTCATTCGACCTTGATCCCGAATGCTAATTATTGGTTGGGGCAATTACTGTATAAGAAGAAAGATTATGCGGCTGCGCAGAAATCTTTTGCAGTTGTGGTGAATAATTATCCTAAATCCAGCAAGCGAGCTGATTGCATGTTGAAGTTGGGGTTAATTGCTGAGAAATCAGGTGATCAACTCAACGCGAAAAAGTTCTATAAGCAGGTACTCAAGGAGTACGCTAATAGCTCAGCAGCCCGGATTGCTGGTCAACAATTAACAGGCTTAAAAGCCTGATTAACTAAAAAATATGCGCTTAGCCTGTTTTTCAGGCAAGTGATACAAAATAAGGAATTTGCGCTTGCAAGCAAATTCGAAAACGGTATTATAGGCGCCCTCGGAGCGGCACAGGCCGCAACGAGGCAAAACTAGTGGGTCGTTAGCTCAGTCGGTAGAGCAGTTGGCTTTTAACCAATTGGTCGAAGGTTCGAATCCTTCACGACCCACCACTCTTTTCTTCGGGAAAGGGTTTGCAAGATACAATATGGGTCGTTAGCTCAGTCGGTAGAGCAGTTGGCTTTTAACCAATTGGTCGAAGGTTCGAATCCTTCACGACCCACCACTCTTTTCTTCGGGAAAGGGTTTGCAAGATACAATATGGGTCGTTAGCTCAGTCGGTAGAGCAGTTGGCTTTTAACCAATTGGTCGAAGGTTCGAATCCTTCACGACCCACCACTCTTTTCTTCGGGAAAGGGTTTGCAAGATACAATATGGGTCGTTAGCTCAGTCGGTAGAGCAGTTGGCTTTTAACCAATTGGTCGAAGGTTCGAATCCTTCACGACCCACCACTCTTTTCTTCGGGAAGGGGTTTGCAAGATACAATATGGGTCGTTAGCTCAGTCGGTAGAGCAGTTGGCTTTTAACCAATTGGTCGAAGGTTCGAATCCTTCACGACCCACCACTCTTTTCTTCGGGAAGGAGTTTTGCAAGATACAATATGGGTCGTTAGCTCAGTCGGTAGAGCAGTTGGCTTTTAACCAATTGGTCGAAGGTTCGAATCCTTCACGACCCACCACTCTTTTCTTCGGGAAAGGGTTTGCAAGATACAATATGGGTCGTTAGCTCAGTCGGTAGAGCAGTTGGCTTTTAACCAATTGGTCGAAGGTTCGAATCCTTCACGACCCACCACTCTTTTCTTCGGGAAGGGGTTTGCAAGATACAATATGGGTCGTTAGCTCAGTCGGTAGAGCAGTTGGCTTTTAACCAATTGGTCGAAGGTTCGAATCCTTCACGACCCACCACTCTTTTCTTCGGGAAGGAGTTTTGCAAGATACAATATGGGTCGTTAGCTCAGTCGGTAGAGCAGTTGGCTTTTAACCAATTGGTCGAAGGTTCGAATCCTTCACGACCCACCACTCTTTTCTTCGGGAAAGGGTTTGCAAGATACAATATGGGTCGTTAGCTCAGTCGGTAGAGCAGTTGGCTTTTAACCAATTGGTCGAAGGTTCGAATCCTTCACGACCCACCACTCTTTTCTTCGGGAAAGGGTTTGCAAGATACAATATGGGTCGTTAGCTCAGTCGGTAGAGCAGTTGGCTTTTAACCAATTGGTCGAAGGTTCGAATCCTTCACGACCCACCACTCTTTTCTTCGGGAAGGAGTTTTGCAAGATACAATATGGGTCGTTAGCTCAGTCGGTAGAGCAGTTGGCTTTTAACCAATTGGTCGAAGGTTCGAATCCTTCACGACCCACCACTCTTTTCTTCGGGAAGGGGTTTGCAAGATACAATATGGGTCGTTAGCTCAGTCGGTAGAGCAGTTGGCTTTTAACCAATTGGTCGAAGGTTCGAATCCTTCACGACCCACCACTATTACTCTTCTTATTTTTCCCCTCATACCTTTCTCAGTTAAAGCAAAAAACTTAATATTTTCATCTATTAAACCACGTTTTTCATCACTTTCGTGCTTTTAAATTCTGTTTTAGCCATATTTTTATGCAGTTTACGCTTGGTGAATTGTGTCCTGATTGTTACTGTAGTTTCACCTTATAGACTTATTGCTAATATATAAAAGCAGTAGGGTTTGGTCATATTACTTCAATAAAACAGGGGAGTGATAAGGATGAAACAGTTCAAGCTAGGGTTTTTATTTACATCAATGTTTTGTGCTTCAACAGCTTATGCTGCTGATTGGGATACTGATGTGACATTTGGCGGTTATATTAAAGCTGATGTGATGTTCAGTGATTACAGCAACGGCGCACCGGATTCAGGGCAGATTTCCAGGCAATTTTATATTCCGGGCACCATTTACGGTGATGCCAAAAATGGCAAACAGGTTGTTGATTTTCAGGCCAGAGAAACACGTTTTAATTTTAAAACCGTCTCTAATATTAATGGGCACAAACTAACGTCATTTATTGAGTTGGATTTTTTCATCCATAGTGATGGAAATGAGCGGGTATCAAACAGTTATTCACCTCGGATCCGTCATGCTTATGTCAGTTATGATAACTGGCTGTTTGGTCAAACTTGGACCACATTCCAAAATCCGGCAGCGCTACCGGAAAATTTAGATTTTGTGGGTGCTGCAGACGGTACTCCTTTCGCCCGCCAAGGGCAAATTCGTTATACCAGTGGTAATTGGCAGTTTGCGCTTGAAAACCCAGAAACAACCATTACTCCCTACGGTGGCGGTAAACGTATTGTCAGTGGTAGTGGTTGGGTACCTGATGCTGTTGCCCGATATAACTTTAAATCGATGGCAGGTGGAAAATTTGCCTTGGCAGCGATAGCCCGGCAGCTAAAATTGGATCAAAACGGGGATAACAACAGTACCTTAGGATATGGGGTAAGTTTTTCGGGAGTGGTTCCTGTAGGAAAAGATGATATTAAATTTACAGCAACCTATGGCGATGGGTTAGGGCGATATCTAGCGCTGAATTATGTAAATAGTGCAGTGTTGGATGCTAAAGGAGAGTTGGAGGGAATACGCTCTTATGCGGGCTTTGTTTCTTACCGACACTGGTGGAATGCTAAATGGCGCTCTAGCGTCACGTTCTCTGGTTTTAAGGCTGATAATGATGTGGCTTTAACGGGTAATGACGTTAATGAAACTGCTTTTTCAGGCAATATTAACTTATTGTATTCTCCTGTAAAACCTTTGACGCTTGGTATTGAGTTTATGCATGCTGTGAACGAACGGCAAAATGGTTTTGATGGCGAGTTAGACAGAATTATTTTTTCGGCCAAGTACGTACTTTAAGTTAGCGATCTAGGTAACAAAGGAGGCTTTGAGCCTCCTTTTTTAATTTATCTCAGTCCAGCAGATGTTGCTCACGAACATACTGTTCAAAGTCAGTGCAGCCACCGATATGTTCTTTATCGACAAAAATCTGCGGTACGGTTTCAACAGGTTTGCCTACTGTTTTTTCTAAATCGGCTTTGCTGATCCCTTCTGCGTGAATATCAACATATTTAAAGGTGAAGTCATCGCGTTTTTCTGCCAGTTGTTCAGACAGTTGTACTGCGCGGACACAATATGGGCAGCCGGGACGGCCGAAAATAACTACGTGCATAAAAGCTCCTTTGTGTAGGCCGGGTTTTTGATCCCCGTCACCCTTGCTAAGGCGAAGTTATACCATACCGTCAAGAGGTTGCATACTGACGTTTATCGATTTGGTAACGGCCCTGATAGTCAAAAAATGCCTGTAGCCAATCCCAGCCTTTTTTCCCTTTTTTTAGCAAAATTAGGTCGGGATGTCGGAAATGATCCGCAATTGCAATCACATCGGTAGGTTGCTGCAATTTTGGCAGTTTTATCCCTGGCGTTTTATTGTGGCTATGAAGAAACAGCGCATATAAGGCTCTGATCTGCGCCGGTGTTTCCATCTTAAATTTACGAATATAATCATTCCCTTCAATATCGAGGTAAGTGATTACTAATGTCTGTGCTTCTGCTGTCAGCAACATATCCTGACAGCGGAACAAATGATGATGCTGTTTTCCCAGTACCTGTTTAAGGTGGGTGTCGGGGTCCACCAAGGTCGACTGGCAGCTATTACATACTCGCGCCGCAATATCATTTTCAGCTCCGCAATCTGGACAAATACGACAACGAAATCGATAACTACACTGCTGATTGTGTTCATCTAATCCCTGACAGCGGCGGCCGAAATGCTCGATAATATCGCCATCATCATCAACCAACCCCCAGAAAATATTAGCAAATTGGCATGCAGGGCAAGGCACTTGTACTGGCACAGACTTGCTATCTGGTTTAGCTTGTCCAACTTCAGGAAAGTAGAGATCAAAACCATTAGCGGCATAGTCAATCACCAGACAATCATGTTTGTTTGGTGCCAGTCGCAGACCTCGACCAACCATCTGCTGAAATAAACTCACTGACTCTGTCGGTCGTAAAATCGCAATAAAATCAACATGGGGCGCATCAAACCCCGTGGTGAGTACGGCCACGTTGACTAGAAATTTGATCTCTTGAGCTTTGAAGGCATTGATTAAACGATCCCGTTCATCATTGTCTGTTTGTGCGGTGATTAACGCGGATGACTCTCCATGCAGCAGTGTCATAATCTCTTCTGCATGACGCACTGTGGCCGCAAAGATAATGACGCCGCGGCGCTGCTGTGCCAATAGACGTATTTGACCGACAATCGCTTTAGTTGCCCGACCTGAATGGCTCAGTAGTGAATCAATCTGTTGCTCGCTGTACTGACCATGTTCACCGGCTTGGAGCAGGCTGAAATCATATTGTGCTTCTAAGCCATCATATAGGGTTGGTGGAGTAAGATAGCCTTGCTTGATAAGTGGCCGCAGCGGCAGTTCAAAAATACATTTTTCAAATACTGCTTTATCCGGGGTGCCTACTTTACCATGGTAGTGATAACGGTAAATCCAGCCCAGCCCCAGACGATATGGCGTGGCGGTAAGCCCTAAAATGCGAATATTGGTATTGATTTGTTTGAGATGTTGCAGCAATTGTTGGTATTGGCTGTCTTTTTCCAGACTGACCCGATGACATTCATCAATAATCACCAAGGAAAATGGTGTGGTGAACTTTTCTCGTGCTCGAGCGGCAGATTGAATGCTGGCGACTAGCGTTTTATCGTCAGTGGACTTCTGTCCCAAACCCGCGGAATAAATACCCGCGGCATCTGTCATTAACCCAACCTTTTCAGCATTTTGTGCCACTAACTCTTTAACATGGGTTAAAACTAACACCCGGCCTTTAGCGATTCTGGCCAGTTCAGCAATAACCAGACTCTTCCCCGCGCCGGTGGGGAGTACTAACACGGCAGATGCTGTCGAGTGACGAAAATGCTGCAACGTGGCATCGACGGCCTGCTGCTGATAGTCTCGAAGAATAATATTAGCCACGGGTTACTTCTGCTACTTGAAGGTGAATTGATGTGGGGTATAGATTGCCTATTGGCTCAGTGTACCACAGCCGGGAGTCATTGACTGTGCAGTAAAATTACCTGCTAATGACATTGTATTGAGCGCGCTTTTCCTGAAATTTTCCACAAGGATAAGTGAGCCGCAATCATTTGGAGGGGCGTTAGCAAGCATGTATTGCGCTGGGATGTGTAAACTGGCAGATATAGCGATGGCATAGATAAGAGAAAAAAGGGGAGCCTGCGGGTAACTCGACTCCCCAGTTGGGAACAATTAACCAGGTCGGTTGAGCCGGCTGGCAATCAATAGTTCTATGACTGCAGGATCGGCTAGGGTAGAAGAATCCCCAAGATTGGTTATCTCATTCGCAGCGATTTTGCGTAGGAAACGGCGCATAATCTTCCCCGAGCGGGTTTTGGGGAGTCCGCCAGCAAATTGGATAAGATCCGGCGTTGCCAACGCGCCGATTTCTTTGCGTACCCATTGGCGGAGTTCTGCGCGCAAAGCTTCTGATTGCTCGGCATCTTTGGTTAGGGTGACATAGGCATAGATCCCCTGCCCCTTGATATCATGGGGATAGCCAACCACGGCTGCCTCAGCCACCATTTCATGGGCAACGAGGGCACTTTCCACTTCTGCAGTACCCAAGCGGTGTCCGGAAACATTAATCACATCATCTACCCGCCCGGTAATCCAGTAATAGCCATCTTCATCCCGTCGTGCGCCATCACCAGTAAAGTACATACCCCGGAATGTTTTAAAATAAGTCAGCGCAAATCTGTCGTGATCGCCATATACGGTGCGCATTTGCCCGGGCCAAGAGTCAAGCAGTACTAAGTTGCCTTCAGCTTCGCCCTCTAAAATGGTGCCGCTGTTATCAACTAAGGCTGGCTGCACGCCAAAAAAGGGTCTGGTTGCTGACCCGGGCTTGGTTTCTGTTGCCCCGGGTAATGGGCTGATCAAAATGCCGCCGGTTTCAGTCTGCCACCAGGTATCAACAATTGGGCAGTGTTCATGGCCAATCACTTCGTGATACCAGCGCCAAGCTTCCGGGTTTATCGGTTCACCAACACTGCCCATAATGCGTAGCGAGCGGCCATCAAGCTGGTTAAATGGGGCTTCCCCTTCTGCCATTAAAGCGCGAATGAGCGTTGGAGCGGTGTAGAGAATGTTGACCTGATGGCGGTCAATCATCTCTGCCAGTCGGGATGGGCCGGGGTAATTGGGCACGCCTTCATGGATAAGAATCGTTGCGGCATTGGCCAGCGGGCCATAGACCATATAACTGTGACCGGTGATCCAACCAACATCCGCGGTGCACCAATAAATCTCCCCCGGGCGGTAGTCAAACACATATTCATGGGTCATCGCGGCATACACTAAATAGCCACCTGTGGTGTGTAGCACGCCTTTAGGATTGCCGGTTGAGCCTGAGGTATAGAGTAGAAATAGCGGATCTTCTGCATTCATTTCCTCGACTTCACAATGGCTGGATGCATGGGTACAGACATCATGCCACCAGATATCTCGGCCATCTTGCCAGTTGATGTCTCCACCGGTGCGCTGTAGCACAATCACCCGCTCAACCGTATCCACATCGGCTCGAGTTAATGCTTGATCAATATTGGCTTTAAGGGGAATGGTACGTCCGGCTCGCAAGCCTTCATCCGCTGTGACCACCACTTTAGATTTGCCATCAATAATGCGCGAGGCAATCGCATCGGGGGAAAAACCGCCAAAAATAACTGAGTGCACTGCGCCTATCCGAGCACAGGCCAGCATAGCGATTGCTGCTTCCGGTACCATGGGCATATACAGGGTGACGACATCCCCGCGGCGTACCCCTTGGCCTTTTAATGCATTGGCAAAGCGGCATACCGCTTCGTGTAATTCCCGGTAAGTCAGACGACGTTGCTCATCGGCATTATCACCTTCCCAGATAATTGCCGTTGTATCTCCGTTATCAGCTAAATGTCGATCGAGACAGTTAGCGGCAGCATTCAATGTACCGTCATAAAACCATTTGATGGAAAGGTTATGGTCATCAAACGAGGTGGCCTTAACTTGGGTAAACGGGGTGATCCAGTCTATCCGCTGCCCGTGCTGGCGCCAGAAACCATCAGGATTTACCACTGATTCCTGGTACATACGCTGGTATTGTTCCTGATTAATATGGGCGTTGGCGGCAATGGTATCCAAAATTGGATAGCGGGACGGCGTGCTCATAGGGGCTTCCTTTGCTGTAAATGTGCGCGAATGACTGGCAGTAAATATAGGCCATATGCAGTCGATGCCGGCGGTAATAATTGTGTTGAGGCCGCCTTTGTGCTGCGAAGTAGGCGATACTGCACCTTGGGATCAGAGTATGCCGCTGGCGAGGGGTAACGCACCATTAGACCTTGGTATAGTGTGTTGTTTTTCAGAGTGATACCTTGAATTCGCTTGAGGGGAAAGCATTAAGCAATCTGGTGCGCTTTACGGTTTTAACGCACAATAACTGCTGTCAATTTGGCGATATCTGCCAAGGTTATCAGGATAAAAAGAAGATGGATCTGACCCTGTTTGTGGCATTAATTGCGTTATGTTACGGCGCCCTGCTGTTTTTACTGGCTTGGGGGGCTGAGCGATTTGTTCATCGCATTGCGCCTGGTGGACAGGTCGCCATTTATGGTCTGTCTCTGGCGGTATACTGCTCTTCTTGGAGTTTTCTCGGTACTGTGGGGCAGTCGGCGGAGGATCTTTGGTCTTTTGTGCCGATTTTTCTCGGGCCGATACTGATTTTTACGCTGTGTTTTGGTTTGCTGCGCAAAATGGTGCTGGTTGCTAAAGCGCAAAATATTACCTCAGTGGCTGATTTTATTGCGGCCCGCTATGGTAAATCCCAATTATTGGCGGCATTGGTGACCTTGATCGCCTTGTTAGGGATCATGCCCTATATTGCGCTACAACTTAAAGCCATGGTTTTTGCGTTGGGATTATTTCAGCCCAGCGTGGCGTTGGAAAGCAATGCGATGCTGCCACTGCTGATCACGCTGATTTTGGCATTGTTTGCCATTTTATTCGGCACCCGCAAACTTGATGCTACTGAACATAATCCCGGGATGATGCTCGCCATTGCCTTTGAATCCTTGGTTAAACTGGCAGCATTTTTATTGGTGGGTCTGGTGATATGTTTTGGGGTATTTGATTCTCCCCTACAGATTTTTCAGCAGGCAACAGAGCGACAATTATTACCGGCGGCTAGGTTAAACATCACTGGGCTGCTGCCGGAGTTGCTATTGGGGATGGCGGCCTTTATCTGTATGCCAAGGCAGTTTCATGTCACCGTGGTGGAGTGCGCGGGTGAGGCGGTATTACGCCGTGCCCGCTGGGTATTGCCGCTTTATCTTTTACTCTTTGCGCTGTTTGTTGCGCCGTTGGCGCTGGCGGGTAAGGTATTACTGGGTCGCAGTGTGGCGGCAGACACCTATGTTATCAATCTACCCTTGGCGCTGGATATGCCGACAGTGGCGATAGTTGCGTTGCTGGGCACATTATCGGCAGCCACCGGAATGGTAATTGTCGCTGTGGTGACTATCAGCATTATGATCAGTAATGAGTGGTTGCTGCCGCTGCTGTTGCGCCTTGGCATTATCCGCGAGAAAAATTTTCGCCAGTTTTCTCGTTTGCTGCTCAATAGCCGTCGTTTAGCCATTATTGCCATTTTGCTGCTGGGGTATGCCAGTTACCTGCTGTTTGCTAGCAGTGATTCGCTCTCGGGACTGGGCATGCTGTCATTTGGAGCATTTGCGCAACTGTCACCGGCATTGATTGGTGGCCTGATCTGGCAGCAGGGTAATCGGGCCGGAGTGTTGCTTGGATTAGGGGCTGGTTTTGGACTGTGGGCATTATTGCTGATATCTGATGTGACAGCGCTGGGTGCAGGACAACCTAGCGGGATTAATCCGACGGTATTGGATGCCTTATTGGCGCTGTGCGTGAATATCATCTGTTATATTGGCGGCTCACTTGGGCTGCGGGCGGGCGTGCTGGAGCGGATCCAAGCCAGTAGTTTTGTCACACCCGGGGCGCTAAAAACCGGTCGCCGAAGTGGCTCTGTTACCCAGCAGGATTTACTGATTTTAGCCAGCCGTTTTGTTTCCCCCGGCCGGGCCTATCAGAGTTTCAGTCAATTTTTGCCCGAAGCTGTCGACAGTGATAATCAGCACCGTCCGGCAGACCCCGCTTTAATCGCCCATACCGAATATCTGCTTGCCAGTGTGCTTGGGGCATCCAGTGCGGCGCTGGTATTAGACTCTGTGCTGCAGGGACGTGATTTGGCATTAGATGAAGTCTTCTCTTTGGTGGATGAGGCTTCTGCAAAAGTTATGCTCAGTCAAGATATGTTACGCGGTGCCATTGAGCATGCCAGTGATGGTATGAGTGTGGTTGACGGCGATTTAAACTTAGTGGCATGGAACAACCGTTATGCAGAGTTGTACCGTTATCCGATAACATTTTTACGGCCGGGAATGCCCATTGCTGATGTGATCCGCTTTAATGCTGAGCGTGGATTTTGTGGCGCAGGAGACGTTGCTGAGCAGGTTGAGCGGCGCCTTGCTCATATGCGGCGAGGCTCAGCTCATACTTCAGAGCGGCACAGACGCGACGGGCGGGTGATTAAAATTCAGGGGAATCCCATGCCCGGTGGCGGCTTTGTTATGACCTTCAGTGATATTACCCAATATCGGCAGCAGGAACAGGCCTTGCGGGAAATCAATGAGACTCTGGAAAGTCGCGTTAATGCCCGTACTACACAATTGGCTAGGCTAAATCGTGAACTGCTGGAAGCTAAGGCTCAGGAGGAGATGGCTAATGCGTCTAAAAGTCGTTTCCTCGCTGCGGTGGGGCATGATTTGATGCAGCCTCTTAATGCAGCCCGGCTATTTACCGCCTCGTTAGCGCAATATCCCGGGCTTGACCAAGAGGCAAATACAACATTGCAACATGTTAATAGTGCTTTAAAAACGGCTGGTGAATTGCTAAGCGATCTGCTGGATATCTCCCGTTTGGACTCGGGCAATGTGGAAGTGAATTTACGCCAAGTCGCGGTCACTGAGTTGCTTGATGGTTTAGCGGTGGAATTTGCGGCGATGGCTGGAGGTCATGGCATTGAATTTTCTTATGTGCCTGCCAGTGGTTATTTGCAGACCGATCCGGCGCTCTTGCGACGAGTGTTGCAGAATTTTCTGACTAATGCCTACCGTTATGCTCGGGGCGGCCGCGTGTTACTAGGCTGTCGTCGCCGCAGCGGTGTGCTGGAAATTCAGGTACTGGATTCTGGCTGCGGCATTGCACCGGAAAAAATGGCCGAGATCTTTCAGGAGTTTCACCGTCTTGATACGCCACAGGTAAAAGCTTCTGGGGGCTTAGGGTTAGGGCTTGCCATTGCTGACCGTATCTGCCGGGTATTGCAGCATCCAATTGATGTCGCCTCTGTATTAGGCCGGGGCTCGGTATTTTCGGTGAAAGTGCCTTTAGGCTTGCAACCTCAGTTGCAGTCAAGCAAATCGGCGCTGGTGTCACCTCAATCCTTAGCAGGTGTGAAAGTGCTATGTATTGATAATGAAGATGCTATTTTGGCTGGCTTGGGCAGTTTACTTAACCGTTGGCAATGTCAGGTGGTTTGTGCTCGGGATTTGGATGAGGCCATGATCCAGCTAGGGCTTAAGGGGATGTCGCCGGATATTATGCTGGCGGATTACCACTTAGATCTGGGGAAAAACGGAGTAGATGCCATGGATGCCATTAGATCGCGTTACGGTCAGCAGATCCCAGGTATATTATTGACGGCTAACACCAATAAGGCTCTGATCGAAGATATGCAACATCGCGGCTATCACTATATGGCTAAAATGATCCGGCCTGCAGCATTACGAGCATTGATTTCCCGTTTATTGACATCGTAATGCTGTATGGCTGTCTATACTCAAAAGCAGGCATTTTGGCCTGCTTTTTTTTGACTGCGTGATGATTTCGGGGGCTGGGTTGAAAGGTTTTCACTTTGTATTGAGAGTGTTTTTGCTGTTTTTTTGCTGCAATGTTCATCTTATGGCTAAGGTGCTTTCTCCTCAGTTAATCACTGCTGGAAATGGACTTGAAAACTTAGGGGGAAGCGGGGGAACATCATTAACTTTGCCTACTGTCTCTGCCCAGGAAGAAAAGCAGGCATTAGCGGCTGAGCTGGCTGCAACTCGAGAGCAGGTCAGTGCTTTGCAACAGGATGTGCTGCTGTTAACTCTGTTGCTTATTGCCGTGCTGACGATATTGGCATTAGGACGTTATTTGCGCTTATTTCATTTTCGCTTGCGCCGAGATGACAGTGACAACCGATGCCATCAGCGCCGCTGTGATGAGCTAACCGGGTTATGTAGTCGAGGACAGTTTGAACAGCAGTTGGCTGAGCTCGCAGTGAGTCGTCGCCAAGGGCAATATGTGGTGGCCTTGATTAATTTGGATGATTTTAAACAGATTAATGACACTTATGGTTTTGATGCCGGAGACGATGTACTCGTTGAGTTCAGTAACCGTGTGGATGCGGCGCTGCGCTCATCAGATCTCTTGGTGCGCTGGAGTGGGGAGGAGTTTTTGCTCTTACTGGCTATTGGTGAGCCAGATGCCGCCGAACGGGTGTTAGAGCGTTTAAAAGACCTAGTCGCCTTGGAACCCTTTGCGCGCAAAGGGGGCTGTTTGCCTGTTACCGTTTCAGTCGGCGCATCTCCGGTACTGACTGGGCAGCAATTATCTGCTGAATGGGAACATTGGTTTAATAAAATTGATACGGCCTTGGTGCAGGCTAAGCGACAGGGGCGCAACCGAGTTGTTTTTTCGGGCACTCAAATCAGCCTTGAGGCAGTGAGATGATTACTGCTGAGCTTACCGCTGAGCGTTGTTTCGATGGTTGGCAGAAACGGTTTCGTCATAGCTCGGTCATATTGAACGCCGAAGTTTGCTTCAGTATTTACCTGCCTCCTCAGGCAAAACTGCATCCTGTACCTGTGCTTTATTGGCTGTGTGACAGTGGGGAGGATGATCGGGCGTTGTTTGCGACTTACACTGCCCAGCAGCATGCGGCAAAATTGGGGGTGGCATTGGTGGGCGTTGCTCCTGGTAGTGTTCCTCGGTTAGTGGCGTTATCAGCTCAGCTTGGGCTAATGCAGCCTCAGTTATGTTATGTCAATGCGACCCAAAATCCATGGGCAAAGCATTTTCGTTTGTTTGATTACCTGCAGTATGAATTGCCACAACTGATTGAGACCCATTTCCCGGTAAATGATCGGCGATCCGTGGGGGGATTTGGCGTCGGGGCTCATGGGGCATTGGTTCTGGGGCTAAGCAACCCACAACGCTACTGCGCCGTATCTGGGTTTGATCCTATCTTTAAGCCTGCACAATACCCAGCATTATGTGATTTATTGTCAGTACTGTTGGGAGATAATTCGAGTAGTTGGCAACAATATGATGTGACAGAGTTATTGAATCTCTCTTTGTCTCAATTACCGATACTGCTGTATCAAAGTGGCAGTAGTTATGGGGATATTGCTGCACGGGAGCAGCAACAATGTCGGCGAGTGGCAGAGGTCAAAGGCTATCCATTTGAACTTATTCGCATGCCGGGATATGCGCCGGGGACAGGTTTTACTGCCAGTTTCATTGCCCGCCAACTTAAATTTCACAGTCTTTATCTTTAAGTCACATCTTACTGGTGCAATAGTTTTTCTGGGCATTTAGCGGGATCTTGCCACCAAGAGACGGATTAACTTACCGCCTTTATTGTGACGTATTATTACCCAGTTCTAGCTGCTGCAGGGCAATAACGGCTTGGGTGCGGCTGCGCACCCCCAGTTTACGGAAAATTGCTGTAGCATGGGCTTTCACTGTTGCCTCAGATACGGCTAACTCATAAGCGATTTGCTTATTCAGCAGTCCTGCCGCAAACATCTGTAGCACCCGATATTGCTGTGGCGTCAACTCTGCTAATTTATCTGCTGTCGGCGTATCCGTTACATCAAGTAATGTGATCTCCGGGGGATACCAGATATCGCCATATAGAATGGCTTCTAATGCTTGGGTTAAGGTGGTCATATCAGCCGATTTGGGAATAAAACCAGCACAGCCATGGTGTAGTGCATGACTGATGGTTTGCGCATCTTCATAGGCCGAGATCATCACAACAGGCAATTCAGGGTAGCTGGCTCGAAGGTGAATTAGCGTGGAATACCCATGGGCTCCTGGCATCTGTAGATCCAGTAACACCAGATCATAATCTTGCTTCTGTCCCAGCAGTATTTGCAATGCGTCAGTACTTTCAGCTTCATACCAATGGGTGTGGTTGAATCCCTGATTTAAGGCTAACTGTAGCGCTTGACGAAAGAGCGGATGATCATCCGCGATAATAATATGTAGGTTTTCCAGCTTCATGGCTTAGTAATTGATTTTTTGTGGCGCGTGAAGGTAAGGTCAATGTAACAGAAAAGTTTATCTGTATGCCAGTCGGCCCAATTGCTTAAGTGATGTGCGGCAATAGACAGAATCAAACAAAGAACGGGATAGGTTATTTTAAGATGGGCAGTGCTCATCGTTCCGATGTTGCCAGTTAAGCGCGGCGCAGAGCAATAGCGTTAATGGTTTAAATTAACGGATTAAACATGACAGAGAATAAAAAAACCGCCAAGTAGGGCGGTTTTTTTATTGTTATTTTTTACACCAGTTTATGGTAGCGGCATATTTTACGGAAAGTTATTTATTCTGATGCCGCAGTTTGCAGTTTAGTCATGCGCTCGCGAGATGCTTGTGCCAGAGCCCGCAGTAAGGACTCTGAGTCATCCCAATTAAGGCAAGCATCGGTAATGCTTTTACCATACTCAAGTTCAGTACCCGGGCAGACTTTCTGGTTGCCTTCTTTGATAAAACTTTCAGCCATAATACCGGCGATGGTGGTGTCACCGCTGCGCATTTGTGCCATCACACTGTCGGCGACATCCAATTGGCGTTTATGTTGCTTTTGGCTGTTACCGTGACTGAAATCAATCACAATTCGAGGTGTTAGACCGACGTTGACCAAATGATCACGGGTATGAGCTACATCTTCCGCGCTGTAATTGGGTTGTTTCCCGCCACGAAGAATAATATGGCCATATGGGTTGCCATGGGTGCGATATACCGCCATAGCGCCGTCTTTATCTGGAGAGTAAAAGATATGGGGAGCTTGAGCTGCGCGCACGGCATCAACCGCAATATTAATATTGCCATCAGTACCGTTCTTAAATCCCACGGGACAAGACAAGGCCGATGCCATTTCTCGGTGAATTTGGCTCTCTGTGGTACGGGCACCGATAGCGCCCCAGGTGATCAAATCCGCAATGTATTGGCCATTGACCATATCAAGAAATTCAGTAGCTATAGGCAATTTTAGCTCAGAGATTTGCTGCAATAGGTGGCGAGCGAGACGCAGCCCCTTATTGGGACTGAATGAACCGTCCAGATCGGGATCTGAAATCAGGCCTTTCCAACCAACAGTCGTACGGGGTTTTTCAAAATAAACCCGCATCAGGATGCATAAGTCGTCTTTCAACTCCTGATGTAGCTCAGCTAAATGTTTGGCGTAATCCAGCGCGGCTTGGGTGTCATGGATGGAGCAGGGACCAACAATGGCCAGCAGGCGTTGATCCTGCCCGGTTAAGATAGCTTCAACCTCCCGGCGCTGCTGCACCAGGTAATCGGCAGCCTCCTGCGTCAAAGGATATTCCGCCGCCAACTGGGCCGGGGAGATCACTTTACAGAGTAAAGATGTACGTAATTCATCTGTTTTAATGGTCATTCAATATACCGGGTATACATTCAGGGCGATAGCTCGCCAGATTTGACATGGATTATAACCAATCCCTGTTACTAACACAGTGTCTGTTGCAGGAATAATCGGCAACTGGGTTACTAAATTGTGCCGTAGCCGTAATAGTATTGACCCGTCGGGTCGTTGCTGGCTTTCAGAGAAAAATCCTGACCAATATAATTCACAGCGCTGGTACGCTGAAGTTAGCCTGCTATTGCTGGAATCACTACATTGGGTGAAATAGCGCCTGATAATCAACCACCACACAGTGCTATAAAAAGAAAGAGAGCTTGCCGTTATAGCAGGCTCTCCTAATATTACAGATTAGTGCTAACTGTTTAGAACATATGTCGCTTCAGACCCGCTTTATCAATAATTTTGGCCGCAATTTCCTCCACACTGTGGTTGGAGGTATCAATAAAGGGAATGCGCTCTTTACGGTAGAGCATCTCCACTTCTTTGACTTCAATACGGCACTGACGCATGGATGAGTATCGGCTGTTTTCCATGCGGCTTTGCCGAATTTCATGCAGCCGGGCAGGGTCAATGGTCAAGCCAAACAGTTTATGTTTATTGCGTTTGAGCGCTTCGGGTAGGCGCAGATTATCCATATCATCTTCGGTAAAGGGATAATTGGCCGCTTTGATACCAAATTGCATTGACAGGTACAGGCTGGAAGGGGTTTTACCGCAGCGGGAGACCCCCACCAGAATAATGTCAGCATTATCCATATGCTTCATGGTCTGACCGTCATCATTTTCCATCGCAAAGTTAATGGCGTTGATTCGGGATTCATACCCGGCATTTGCCATGCCATGGGTACGGTGTTGTACCGGTGAGGCTTTGACTCCTAATTGTTGTTCTAATGGTGCAACAAAAGTGTTAAGAAAGTCGTAGTCCAATCCTTCGCTGGAGTAAATAATGTCTCGAATATCGGCTTTGACGATGGAATGAAACACCAAAGGTCGTTCACCTGTGGTAATAAAACAATCATCGATTTGCTTTTTTACCGCGTGAGCTTTTTCAATATTTTCGACAAACGGAATAGTAAGTGACTCAAAGTCCAGTGAAAACTGCGATAAAACCGCATGGCCAAAAATCTCTGCTGTAATGGCGGTGCCGTCGGAAATATAAAACACTTTACGAGCCATTTGTGCCTCTTGTAGTAATAAAATTACAAATAAAATTATACATTTACGCTTACTTTGGTGGAGTGTAAAATGCCGCTGCCCTCGTGTGAAGGGGCCACTGAAATAAACATGCGGAGATAGAACTGTGCAGCAATATGTACTCTGGTACCAGGAATTAGGCATGGGCGACGTCAACATCGTTGGTGGCAAAAACGCTTCTCTTGGGGAGATGATCAGTAATCTTTCCAATGCCGGTGTTCAAGTACCTGGTGGCTTTGCGACAACTTCCCACGCGTTCAATGAATTTCTTGAACAAAGTGGGCTTAACCAAAAGATCTATGAAACCCTCGACAGCCTGGATGTGGACGATGTGAATGCACTCGCCAAAGCTGGCGCACAGATCAGACAGTGGGTAATTGATACCCCATTCCAGCCAGCATTAGAAAAGGCCATTCATGAAGCCTACGACCAACTGGCCGCTGAGACCCTCGACGCTTCTTTCGCTGTTCGTTCATCTGCTACTGCTGAGGATATGCCCGATGCTTCCTTCGCGGGTCAGCAGGAAACTTTCCTTAACGTGAAAGGCTATGATGCCGTTCTCGTTGCTATCAAGCATGTTTTTGCTTCCCTCTTTAATGACCGTGCCATCTCTTACCGAGTGCATCAGGGCTATGATCATCGCGGTGTTGCCTTATCTGCCGGTATTCAACGTATGGTGCGTTCTGACAAAGCTGCTTCCGGGGTGATGTTCACCATTGATACTGAATCGGGTAATGATGATGTGGTCTTTATTACCTCTTCTTTCGGTTTAGGGGAAATGGTTGTACAGGGTGCAGTGAACCCGGATGAGTTTTATGTACACAAACCAACCCTGACTGCCGGTCACAAAGCTGTTGTGCGCCGTAATATCGGTAGCAAGCTTATCCAGATGGTGTACTCGGATGATGCTTCCCACGGTAAGCAGGTGAAAATTGAAGATGTGGCCGCAGAGCAGCGTCGCACCTTCTCTATCAGTGATGCAGAAGTGATGGAGCTGGCCAAGCAGGCCATGACCATTGAACAGCACTATGGTCGGCCAATGGATATCGAATGGGCCAAAGATGGCAATGATGGTCGTTTGTATATCGTGCAAGCACGTCCTGAAACTGTCCGCTCCCGTGAAGATGTGCAGTTAATTGAGCGCTATCATCTGCAGCATCGTGCCGACGTGATTGCTGAAGGTCGGGCGATTGGCCACAAAATCGGTAGCGGCGTTGCTAAGGTATTGAAGTCAATCGATGAAATGGACAAGATCCAACCAGGTGATGTACTGGTCACCGATATGACGGATCCTGATTGGGAACCTATCATGAAGCGGGCCAGTGCCATTGTTACCAACCGAGGTGGCCGTACCTGTCACGCGGCAATTATTGCCCGTGAACTGGGAGTGCCAGCTGTTGTAGGTTGTGGTGATGTGACTGCGCGGATTGAAAATGGCCAGGAAGTGACAGTGTCTTGTGCTGAAGGCGATACCGGTTATATCTACCAAGGTAAATTGGCATTTGATGTGGTCTCTAGTCGTGTCGATGCCATGCCTGATCTGCCGATGAAAATTATGATGAACGTGGGTAACCCGGACCGGGCTTTTGATTTTGCCCGTCTGCCTAACGAAGGTGTTGGCTTGGCGCGTCTGGAATTCATCATTAACCGTATGATCGGTATTCACCCGAAAGCGTTGCTGGAATTTGATACCCAGACACCAGCATTGCAAGAAGAGATCATCGAGATGATCGCCGGTTATGATTCCCCAGTGGAATACTATGTTGCCCGGCTGGTGGAAGGCATTGCATCTATTGCGGCGGCATTTCATCCGAAGAAGGTGATTGTGCGTATGTCTGACTTCAAGTCAAACGAATACGCTAATCTGGTCGGTGGTGATCGCTATGAGCCGGAAGAAGAAAACCCGATGCTGGGCTTCCGCGGTGCCAGCCGTTATATCTCAGAATCCTTCCGTGACTGCTTTGCGCTTGAATGTGAAGCCATTAAGCGGGTTCGCAACGAGATGGGGCTGAAGAATGTGGAAATTATGATCCCGTTTGTTCGCACTCTGTCCGAAGCGGAACAAGTGATTGAACTGCTGCGCGAGCGTGGACTTGAGCGTGGTGTGGATGGGCTGCGGGTGATTATGATGTGTGAATTGCCTTCCAATGCCTTGTTGGCCGATCAGTTCCTTGAACACTTTGATGGTTTCTCTATTGGTTCCAATGATTTGACTCAGTTGACACTGGGGTTGGATCGTGACTCTGGAATCATCAGCCACCTGTTTGATGAGCGCAATGATGCCGTTAAGGCCTTGCTGGCCATGGCCATTAAAGCGGCCAAGGCGAAAGGGGCTTATGTTGGCATCTGTGGTCAGGGACCATCGGATCACCCAGATTTTGCCGCTTGGTTGGTGGAGCAGGGCATTGATACTGTTTCTCTGAACCCAGATACCGTGATTGACACTTGGTTGTATCTGGCGGAAGCAAATCAATAAGCGACTGATTTCTCGTATCGAAAACCGCCTTAGGGCGGTTTTTTTATGGCAAAAAATGGCTTGGCTTATGTTGAAATCATGTGATCAATCCAGAGGCAAAGCTGGTATGATATTCAACATTATTACAATAAATTAGCCTTGAGCCTGATAACCCTATGTTACCGCGTATTACCCATGAACAGACCTTGGAACCTCAGTATCTCGCCTACCTTGATGCATTAAAAGCCGCTGCATTTCGCGGTGATATTGATGCCAGCTATGCCGCTCGGTTAGTGCAGGCGACAGACAACTCAGTTTATCAGTTCTTGCCGCAGGCGGTGTTGTACCCCAAGGATATTGAGGATATTCAGCTGGCATTGTCTTTGGCTAGTCAAGAGGCATTTTTGTCTGTGGTGTTTTCTGCCCGGGGGGGCGGTACCGGCACTAACGGGCAGTCATTAACCCATGGGATTATCCTTGACTTGTCTCGTTATATGAACCGTATTATTGAGGTGAATGTAGAGCAGGGCTGGGCACTCGTTGAGGCGGGCGTGGTTAAAGATCAACTTAATGATGCGCTCCGCCCCCATGGCTATTTTTTCAGCCCGGATTTGTCTACCTCAAATCGTGCGACCTTAGGGGGCATGATTAACACGGATGCTTCCGGCGCTGGGTCTTTGGTTTATGGTAAAACATCGGATCATGTGCTTGAGCTAAGCAGTGTCTTGGCTGATGGTACATTGCTGAATACTGCACCATTAGGCAAGCAAGCATTGGCCTCTGTGAAGGCTGAACTGGCGCATGTGGCAACGGGCGATAATGAACATTCAGCGTTGAGCGAGTCACAAATACTACATAATATCGCCACCGCAACGTTGGCGCAGCGAGATGAGATTGAAGCTCGGTTTCCTCCATTAAACCGATTTTTGACCGGTTATGACCTTAAACATGTTTGGGATGGTCAACTGACAACCTTTGATTTATCTCGCATTTTGACTGGCTCTGAAGGCACATTGGCTGTTATTTGCCGAGCAAAGCTGAATTTAACGCCGTTGCCAGCTAGCCGGATCATGGTCAATATCAAATATGATTCATTTGAATCTGCGCTGCGTCATGCTCCAGCATTAGTTGAGGCCAAGGCTACTGTGGTGGAAACCATCGATTCCACCGTATTAAATTTAGCCCGAGAAGACATTATTTGGCATTCGGTAGCGCCGCTTATCAGTGACGTTGCAGGCCAGCCTATTATGGGGCTGAATATGGTGGAGTTTGCTGGTGACGTTGGTGAGGTTTCGCAGCGATTGCAGGCACTTGAGCAGCGTCTTAATCACGATATTACCCAGCAGTATTGTGGCGTGTTGGGCTATCAGATCACCGATGATGCAGTCAGTATCAGCCGTATTTACGCTATGCGTAAAAAAGCCGTTGGGTTGCTCGGTGCCACTAAAGGGCGGCGTAAACCCTTAGCCTTTGCCGAAGATACGGCGGTACCGCCTGAGCAGTTAGCCGATTTTATTATGGACTTTCGTCAACTGTTGGACAGTAAACAGTTACGTTATGGCATGTTTGGGCATGTGGATGCTGGCGTATTACATGTACGTCCTGCGTTAGATATGTGCGATCCGGCTGATGAACAATTACTGCGACAACTCTCCGATGAAGTAGCGGCACTGACAGCCAAATATGGTGGTTTGATGTGGGGCGAGCATGGTAAGGGCGTACGCGGAGAATATGCTCCTGCTGTATTTGGTGAGACCCTTTATGGCTTATTGCGAGATATTAAAACCTGGTTTGATCCACACAATAAACTGAATCCGGGTAAATTGGTGGCGCCTCGAGATCAGCAGTTATGTTATGACGTTGATAGTCAAAAACGTGGGGGGTTTGATCGCCAGATCCCTGTGACTGTTAGAGAGGATTTCCCTGATGCGATGAACTGTAATGGTAACGGTCTGTGCTTCAATTACAGCCAGTATTCTCCTATGTGCCCTTCTTTTAAGGTGACCGGAGATCGAATCCATTCACCAAAAGGTCGAGCCGGGCTGATGCGAGAATGGCTTCGGTTGCTGGCCCGACAGCAGATTGAACCATTAGCATTGCAACAGGCGTCTCCTGTGTCGTGGATGACCCGGCTAAGAAACAGTTACCGGGCTGATAAAGAGTATGATTTTTCCCATGAAGTGATGGCATCTTTACAGGGATGTTTAGCCTGTAAAGCCTGCTCTGGTCAGTGCCCCGTTAAAGTTGATGTGCCTAGATTTAGGGCGCAGTTTTATCAGGCTTATTATCAGCGTTATCTGCGTCCGATGAAGGATTATTTGGTGGCCGGGTTAGAAGAAAGCCTGCCTTTAATGGCCGCTACCCCAAGGCTCACTAACTTACTGACCGACAGCACGCTGGTTCGTTGGGGAATGAAGCGGTTGTTGGGTTATGTGGATGCCCCGCTGTTATCTGTGCCAACGCTAAAACAACAATTAGCTAACCATTCTTGTCTTGGATATGAACTGACAGATTTACAGCAAATTGCGCCTCAGGCTCGGCAGCAATATGTACTGGTGGTTCAGGATCCATTTAACAGCTTTTATGATGCCAATCTGGTGGCTAATTTTATTCGCCTGATCGAAACCTTAGGGCTAAAGCCGGTACTGTTACCATTTAAGCCCAATGGTAAACCTGCGCATATTAAAGGCTTTTTGGCTAAATTTGCGAGGCAGGCAAAAGATAGCGCCGCATTTTTCTGTCAACTGCAACAATTAGGGATCCCCATGGTGGGCGTCGATCCGGCTCTTGTGCTGGTCTATCGTGATGAGTATCGCCATGTCCTGCCAGCATCCGCGCAGTGCTTTGATATTAAGCTTGTGAATGAGTGGCTGCTGGAGCAGTTAGTGGATGTCCCCGCCCGGCCTGCAAGGGGGCGTCAATATACTTGGTTTAGTCATTGCACAGAGTCCAGTGCCAATCCCACCACAGGAACGCAGTGGCAGAAAATTTTTACTCACCTAGGCGCCAGCCTCAATACTGCGCAGCTGGGATGCTGTGGTATGGCGGGCACCTATGGTCATGAGGCGGAAAACCTAGCCCGCTCTAAAGCACTGTACAAGATGTCATGGGCTGATCAGATTGCGGCATTACCTCGAGCAGAAATTTTGGTGTCAGGTTACTCCTGTCGCAGTCAGGTTAAGCGGTTATCTCGTTTTCGGCCCAAACACCCCTTGGAAGCGATATTGACATTACTTAGTGAATGACGTCTTGCCCTCTAGGTTTGAGCTCTGCCATGTTGACTAAACATGGCTCACAATAGGATTTAGTTAGCCCAACAATTTTGCAGAACGTCGGGAGCATTGATATGACAAGGGATCGCACAGCAAAAGCCAAGACTGACTTGACCGGAGGTACATTAGCTAATCTGCTGTCAGCGACGCAGAAAGACTCATCAACCATAGGGCTTGATGCTGATCCCTTGGGTGATTTTGCCATAACAACCTTGCCTCAGTGGTGTGATGAAAAGCCTTGGTTTCACATTGAGGCTGATGGCAGTTGGCTGTATCAGCAAGATACATTGCCAATGAAATTTGCCCGTATGTTCAGTGGGGTACTTTATTGCTTAGACGGGGAGTACCAACTAATTACGCCAGCGGAGCGGGTACGAGTTAGTGTTGCCGAAGTGCCGTTATTGCTGGTGGATTACCGTTTTAATGATGAAGCATTTACTGTTACAACATCATTAGAGACAGAATTTACTGTGCCGAAAAAGGCGGTGGTGTGCCAGGAAGACCGAATTGTATTTCATTTACCTAGGGGGTTATCTGGTAAATTAAATCGTGCCTGTTATTACCGATTTATCAACGACTTTGTTCTGGCTTAGGTCTGCCTGCTAAGGGGAGGCGGTAATGGTTTTTACTGCATGATTATGGGGTTAGGAAATATCGCATGATACGGCTAGAGAAATAAAGATGAAGTGATACTATTAATTCAGGGTTTCCTGCGAAGTATCCGGGATAGCGCCACAGCGGAGGTTGGTTTGGAAAGGTCAGAGAGCTTGGGATATCTTGTCAGTCATTTAAATGTGTCGTTGCAAAACGAACTCAATGAGCGGCTGCGCCGTTATGATCTGGATATTAAGGTCTGGCCCGTGCTATTTAGTCTTTGGCAGGAAGAGGGGATTACGCAAACGGAACTGTCTAAACGCTGTGATGTCGCCAGTTACACCATGACCCGTTTGTTGGATCAAATGCAGAGTCAACAGTTGATCACCCGTTTTCAGGAAGCAGACAATCGCCGGGCATTTAAAATTTTTCTAACCGATCATGCCAAGGCGTTAGAGCAAGATGTGGTGCGTGAGGCTGAACGAATTAATGAGAAATTTTTCTCGGTACTCAATGCAGAAGAGCGAGCCGAGTTTATGAAATTACTTAATAAAATAAATCGCTTAGAAGGTTAGCTTTAGAATTGTCTTTTGATTATAGCTACCAAGCCAGAGGCAATGCTGTTGGTTTTTTTGTGATAAAGAAGTAATTGTTGATATATAAGTCGCTGATGTATCTCTGATTTATGAGTTATCGGTATTTTTATCTGTAGCCTTTACTCGTTTCGTATCATTACTGCAGAAATACCGTATCTTTATCCCCGCATTTAGGCGGGGATATGATTTTAACAGAATGTCATTTAGTAACTTCATTTAGTAACTATTGGCGGCCAATACCAAGCAAACGACCCCGACACCAGTAGAGATTGCTTGGTAGAGTTTTCTTTGTTGATTACGCTGGTGGTTAACCCCTTGTTTCAAGCTGCTGACATACTGGCTGGTGTTGTTATCCTCGCGATAGAGTCGGCAAATCAATAGCTGACTATCCGGTTCAATCATGGTTTTTAATTTATAGCCCACAGCATTGCTTACTTGGATGTTGTGCTCACTGTTGGCGGCCATATTAAATTTACGCGATACCAGCTGTCCGTCGAGCAGTACCTTCTCCCATCCTGCCCAATTACTGGCCTGTAATTCGATTGTGTGATCCTTCAACTGGTACTGAAAACTAATCATGACTGGCCTTTTTGCTGGTGAGGAGTGTTTAAATTAAGCAAAGGATCTACAGGTTTGCCACAGGGATCTCGAGATAAAATCATGGTGAAAAACTATCTGATTGAGCGAGAGGAATATTTTGTTTAGACCAAGTTAAGATAACGCAGGAGCAGAGCATGCTTCCTGCGTTTAATGTAGTGAATTCTATTTTTTTTCAGACTGTTGCGCTTGGGCAATGATATCCCTGGCCATGCTGTCGGCAATTTCAGCTGTAGTCTTATCCCCTTTCTCTGCTTCGGCAAAAATACGCATCAAGGTTTGATAAATTCGCTCAACTTTAGCTGTGGATTGCTGCCGGTCGTAGTGGTTGTCAAATGAGACATTAATGATACCACCGGCATTGATTACATAATCTGGGGCATAGAGAATCCCCATTTGTTTCAGTGCTTGCCCATGGCGTTTTTCTGCCAGCTGATTATTGGCACAACCAGCAACAATACGGGCTTTCAGTTGCGGCAGAGTGTCATCATTGAGTGTGGCACCTAAGGCGCAGGGGGCATAAATGTCGGTTTGTTGCTGGTAAATCTCATCCGGGGCGACAACACGGGCGCCAAATTCATGGCTGACCCGTTGTAGTGCCGCTTGATTGATATCTGTGACTACCAGTTCGGCGCCAGCTTCATATAAATGGCGGCAGAGATAATAACCGACGTGACCGACCCCTTGCACTGAGATACGTAATCCAGCTAATGAATCTTTATCCAATTGGTGTTTGACTGCCGCTTTGATCCCTAAATAGGTGCCTAATGCGGTAAAAGGAGATGGGTCGCCGCTTTTGCCTTCCAGTCCTGCCATATACGGAGTCTGGCGGTGAGCAATCATAATATCTGAGGTGGATACGCCAACATCTTCTGCCGAATAATATTTACCGCTTAATTGGTGCACGAAGCGACCAAAGGCGCTGAAAACAGCTTCTCTGTCGGTCCGGGCGGGATCGGCCAAAATCACAGACTTACCGCCTCCCATTTGCAGTCCGGCTAAAGCATTTTTGTATGTCATACCACGGGAGAGCCGCAATACATCATTGAGCGCAGCTTCATCTGAATCATATTGCCACATTCGGCAACCACCGACGGCGGGGCCTAACGTGGTGTCGTGGACGGCAATAATGGCTCTGATATTGGTTTTGGGGTCATGACAGAACACGACCTGTTCGTGATTATCAAAAGAGGCATGGCTAAAAACTGACACTGGCTTCTCTCCGCAATAGGGATACCTGTCCTGCGGTATCGGGATATTGTTTGCGGAAACATAGCATTTCGGGATAAGCTCACTCAAAGGTCAAATGTAGAATGATTGTAAAGCGTGTGGCAATTTTGCTTTCCACTTTACGTTAACGTAATCTTTTTGGGGTAACTTAATAATTAACAACATCTTACATTGTCTTGTCTGTGCCCATAGACGGAAATAATCATAATAAATAGGACAGAAAATGGCTGAGCAGAATCAAACAGATACAGTATCTTCTCCACAAAATATCACCCCGGAGCAAGCTGAAGCTATACAGCAGCAATGGGTGCAACAGCAGTTTCAAAAAGCCAATAAATTTCTGGCAGAAAAAGGGGTTATCCCCGGGAAAGTGCTGACAGATCAAAGCCGTTATTTGGTGCCTTATATTGCTGTGTGGAAAATGGAGGCCAGTCAGCCACGTAAAAAGCAATATTGGGTTATTTCTGGTGATTTGCCTACCGACTATGTTGCCGCGGATGTTGCTGGCAATGCCCGGGAAGCAATCAAACACTTTTCTTTGACTTGGCAATTAAAGGCGGAAAATATCCTTAATTCATCAGCCGCATCAGATCCAACGCAACAGAAGTTTGCACAGTTATTGATTTCAAGAGCCCAGAGCCTGTATCAAATGCAGGAAGATAAAGCGCTGTGGGGTGAATCTCAGCCGGCTTAAGTTCGCGAGCGTAAGTTTGGAGCCCGTTCATATAACCGCGACCATATCCAATGCCAATGAGTGCATATGATCCATATTGCGTGACAGTAAACCGTAGCTTAGTAACGGTGACTGCAATCAATGCTGTGATATGGGACGTTATAGCTTTTTAACTATGCACATTGATGCAATCATCCCAATTTCAGGTCCATTGCATCAATGTGTTTTTGCGATGAAGTATATTAAATTGTCATGGTCGCCCAAATCGATTCACGCAAATACATTCTCGCTTATTTGTCGAGGCCAATATGCTTGGTCATGAATATGGGCAAAATAACTTATTCCGGCACGATAGTCGTATTGCGATATGCCTCGCGATATTTATCCACCCACATGGCGGTTGCGCCGCAGATAGCGACTGGCATGACAATAAAGTTCACAATCGGGATCATGGAAAACAGCGTTACCGTGGCGCCGAAACTAAAGCTGCTCCCTCGGGTTTGGCGTAATGCAAATTTCATCTCATTGAAAGACACTTTGTGGTTATCGAAGGGGTAATCACAATACTGAACAGCCATCATCCACGCGGTAAACAGAAACCATAATACCGGCGCAGCGGTTTGGCCGATAACTGGAACCCAAAATAGCAGCAAAAAAACAATGGCTCTGGGCAGGTAGTACTTGAGTTTGGTCCATTCTCGTCCGAGCATTCTAGGAATATCTTTTACTGTATCCATGGTGCCACCGGTATTAAGAGGCTTGCCGGTCAGCATCAATTCCACCTTTTCTGCCAGTAACCCATTAAATGGGGCCGCTAACCAGTTCATAACAGAAGAAAAGACAAACGCCATAACCACGACAATGGCCAATAGTGCCAACGGCCACAACAAAAATTTTAGCCAGCTAAGGTATTCAGGTAATTGGCTATTTAACCAGCCAAATAGCTGTTCAAGTTGACCTACGGCAAAGTAAAACCCAATGGCAAAGAGCAGGATATTGATCAATAGCGGGATCAGTACAAAAGTTCGTAGGCCAGGGCGGCGGATCAGCTCAAATCCATCCATAAAATAATTAACGCCGCTTTTAGGGCGTGAAGGGGAATTTGTCATGTTTTTTGTGACGGTTAACCGAAAATTGCCCTGATTGTGAGCAACAAGCGGCTGGAACACAAGCATTAGGCCGGTCAGGGGCAATAAAAAGCGTTACAAAATGCTGCCTGCTTTGTTAAAGTTGCCCGCGAAAATTCTATGGCTCCATAGATCAGATTTTACTTTAACGGCTTATCCGGAACCTCCCCATAGCGCCATGAGACTGAAACAGATAAAACTTGCTGGATTTAAGTCGTTCGTCGATGCAACGAAAATTCCGTTCCTAAAACCTTTAACCGCGATTATCGGCCCTAACGGCTGCGGCAAATCTAATACCATTGATGCCGTACGCTGGGTATTGGGTGAAAGCAGTGCCAAACATCTGCGTGGTGATGCCATGACGGATGTTATTTTTAATGGCTCAACCGCCCGTAGACCTGTGTCTGTGGCTTCGGTTGAATTGGTTTTTGAAAACCTTGATGGCCGTCTTAGCGGTCAATATGCAGCTTACAATGAAATCTCGGTCAAACGTCAAGTTAACCGGGATGCAGAATCCAGTTATTTTCTTAATGGTCAAAAATGCCGCCGAAAAGATATTACGGATCTGTTTATGGGTACCGGCCTTGGACCGCGCAGTTATGCCATTATTGAACAGGGGACGATTTCCCGACTAATTGATTCTAAACCCCACGAATTACGGGTTTTTATTGAAGAGGCCGCGGGTATTTCCCGCTACAAAGAGCGGCGGCGGGACACTGAAAACCGTATTCGCCATACACGGGAAAATCTCGAGCGCCTGGGTGATATCCGCCTGGAGCTGGGTAAACAGCTTGATAAGCTATCCGAACAGGCCAAATCAGCCAAACGATATCGGGAATTTAAACAGCAAGAGCGCCAAACCCAAGCCGAATTACTGGTGATGCGTTATCAGGAGTTGATGCAGCAGGCCGATACCCTGAACCAGCAACTGGATGAACAGTCATTGCAGCTGGCTAAAGTGCAAGCGGCCAAAGAAGAAGTCGGTAGCCAGCAGACTGCGCAGCAGGTCAGATTAGAAGCGCTGGAGCGACAAGAGCAGCAGCTGGTGCAGGTGTATTACCAGACCGGTACCGAGATTGCCAGATTAGAGCAACAGCTGAGCCATGAACAGCAAAAAGATGCTAACACCCAAAAGGCACTTATTCGCCTCAATAGCCAACGAGACTCGATAGTCAGCGAGCTAAATCAGTTAAGCGAACGCTTGATACAGCTGCAGGCAGAGCAGTCACAGCTGGCAACAGAAGCGGAGGGATTGGCGGAAATACAAGATGAGCTGACACTCAAATTAGAGCAACTCGAAGCAGAAAAACAGCTGCTTGATGAACGCTGCCAGAACAGCAAACAGCAAATGACTGAACTGAAATTGCAGCAGGCACTGGCGCAAAGTCAACAGCAGCATCTTACTGAACGACGCCAACTGCAACAGAAGGCGTTAGCTCAATTGCAGCAGGCCGCGCTCAACGCAGTATCGACAGAGCGGCTCGATGCAGCGCAATCTGCTTTGGTGCAATGCCAGAACAATCAGCAGACGGCTCAGGCACAATATCAACAATGTGAGCGCCACACCGACGAGCTTCGACAGCAAAAGCAGCAGCTTAGTACTGAACTGGCCACACTAGATAATGACTTAGCAGCGAATTATTCTCGGCAAGAGCTGATCAGCCATTGGCTGGATAAGGCCGCTGGGGATGAAAACACCCCAAAATTGTGGCAGCAGATCACCGTAACCCCAGGGTGGGAAGCGGCCACAGAGCTGTTACTTGATGGGTTACTGAATATGCCTGTGGTGGCCAATGATAGCCTCAGCGGATTTTATCCCTGTGGTATGGCTACCCAACATAGTATGCTCAGCGCACCGGTGAATCTGGCGCCGTGGCTCGAGCGGGTGCAGCTGGCGCAGACGAAAGCGGAAGGTTTAGCACGCCAAGCATCATTGGCCGATGACGAGCGGATTATTACTGCCGATGGCTATCTGATTGGCCGGGGTTTTGTGCTGCAAAAACAAGGCTCAGATACAGCTGTGGTGAGTTTGCAGCATGAATTACAGACACTGCAGGAACTGACTGCCGCGCTGCAGGATAAACACCAGGGCTTAGCGTCACAATTGTCTGCATTACAGCAGCTATTAACTGAGCAGGAACAGCAGCTTAGTTCTGTCCGGCAACAGCTGGATAATGCCACCTTGGCCTTGGCTAAGGCCGAGCAGCATCTGAGTGGGGAGCAACAACGCTTAGATGAAGCTTGTCTGCGAAATACAGATGATCAGCAGCGCCAACAGCAGTTAATGGATGAATTATCCGTTTTAGCGACTGAGCTTGAGCTTCAGCAGGAAAAAACGGCCCAGCTTGATGAGCAACTTTGTCACAGTCAGGAAGATAATGCTGCGTTGGACTTGCAGCAACAGCAGCAGGTGAGCTTGCTAAAAGAGGTGAAAAGCCAGCAAGCTGAGCAGTTGCGACGCAGTAATGAACTAACCCGCCGCCTCGCTGAAATTGACACGCAATCCATGTTGGCCCGTCAGCAACAGGCGCAGTTAAAAGAGCGCCTCGCGGAATTGGCTCGTAGTGAATCAGAACTTAATCGTCAGCCGGCCGGCGAAGATCCCGCCGCTGCAGTCGGCCTGGCTCAACTGGAGCAACAATTGGCCGCATTGCTGACCCGGCAGGGAGAGCAGCAGCATCAGTTAAGCCAACTTCGGGCTGAGCAAACCCAGTTACAGGCCGAGCTTGAATCAACACTATTGAAGCAAAAACAAGAAGTTGGCAAGATAGAGACAGTTGTGCAAGCAATTGGTACGCTGAAACTGCAACGGGAAGGGATTAAGGGGCAAGCTGACAGCCAGATGCAGCTGCTTACTGAAGCCGGGATTAAGCTGACCGAGGTCGCTGCGGGTTTAGCAGCCGGAGCAAACAGTGATCTGTGGCAGAAAAATCTTGATACTTTACGCGGTAAAATCAGCAGGTTAGGCGCTATCAATCTGGCCGCTATTGAAGAGTATGAACAGCAGAGCGAGCGGAAAAGCTACCTGGACAGTCAGGATGAAGATCTTAATAAGGCACTGCAGAGCCTAGAAGAGGCCATTCGTAAGATTGATCGGGAAACCCGCAGCCGCTTTAAAGCGACGTTCGATCAGATTAATACCGATTTAGGCAATCTGTTCCCGAAGGTGTTCGGCGGCGGTAGCGCCTATCTGGCATTGACTGATGATGATCTGCTGGAAACCGGGGTCAGTATTATGGCGCGGCCACCAGGAAAGAAAAACAGTACGATTCAGCTGCTTTCCGGTGGTGAAAAAGCGCTGACCGCTTTATCATTAGTATTTGCAATTTTCCGTTTGAATCCAGCACCTTTCTGTATGTTGGATGAGGTGGATGCACCATTGGATGATGCCAATGTTGAGCGTTTTTGCCGACTGTTAAAAGAGATGTCGCAGACCGTGCAGTTTATCTATATCAGTCACAACAAAATCACAATGGAAATGGCTGATCAGTTGATAGGGGTTACTATGCATGAGCCGGGGGTTTCACGCATAGTCGCAGTAGATTTAGAGGAAGCGGTGGCTATGGCCGATGCCGGCTAACCGGAATTGAATAGGGTAACCGATGGAAAATTTGCAACTGGTATTGTTTGTGTTGGGTGCGATAGCCATTATCGCCGTGCTGGTTCATGGTTTTTGGTCCATTAGAAAGCAGCACCCTAAAACCGCTAAGGGCGGCGGGGTGGCGGACTTGTACCGTAATGCCTCTACTGAACATGCATCTGAGGTTAACAGTGGTCATCATGATGTGAACCACGGGCTAACCGATAGGCAGGTGGTTAAAGCGGGTAGCCATCAGCCCCGTATTGAGCCTAAAGTCGATGCTGATGCCCCTGTTGAACATGCGTCTGATCGCCAAGAGCCGGTGATAACAGCGGCTCGGGATGAGGTGGTAGAACCTACCGTAAGCCTATATGCAGAGCAAGAGCCCGAGATGCAAGCAGAACCGGTTGAAGAACCCCATGATACGCTTGCTGCAACCGATGAGTTACCTGAGCCAAAAGATGTACTGGTATTGCATGTCTGTGCTAAGCCAGGTGAGGTATTGCAGGGCGCAGAACTACTGCCTTGCTTACTGACACTGAATTTCAAATTTGGGGAAATGCATATTTTCCATCGTCATGAAGATAATGCCGGTACTGGTAAGGTACTATTTTCTATGGCAAACATGGTCAAGCCCGGGGTATTTGACCCCGATAATATGGAGCAATTCAATACCCCTGGAGTGGTGATGTTTATGACCTTACCATGCTATGGTGATCCGGTGATGAACTTCTCCATTATGCTGAACTCTGCCTGTCAACTGGCTGATGATTTGGGCGCCGAAGTGCTGGATGGGGAGCGACGTCCCTGGAGTGCTGAACTGAAACAGGCGTACCTTGGCCGGATCCGCAAGGCAGCAGAATAAATTTCCCGTTTTATCCAGTTCCATTTCCAAGGCCGCGATGCGGCCTTGCTTATTTCCGGAATCCAATATGCAAGCGATTAAAGAGCAGATCCAGGCCCTGACCCAGGAGCTGAACCAGCACAATATCCATTACTATGTAGATGATAATCCAACGATCCCTGATGCTGAATATGACCGGCTGATGGCACAGCTTAAAGCATTGGAATCAGCTCACCCTGAATTGATGTTACCGGACTCCCCGACCCAACGGGTTGGTGGTATGGCACTGGTCAAATTTAATCAGGTGACACATCTAAAACCCATGCTGAGTTTGGACAACGCCTTCAGTGAAGAGGACTTCAATGGTTTTAACCGTCGTATTACTGAGCGGGCCGGGCAGGTCGCATTTTGTTGTGAACCTAAGCTAGATGGTTTGGCGGTGAGTCTGTTGTACCGTAATGGTGTACTGGAGCGTGCCGCCACCCGAGGTGATGGCACCACAGGAGAAGAGATTACCGACAATGTGCGCACTATCCGTTCTATTCCATTGCGGTTGCGTGGTGAAGGGTATCCGGCGCTATTGGAGGTCCGTGGTGAAGTCTTTATGCCAAAAGCGGCATTTGAGGCATTGAACGAACGGGCGATCAAAAAAGGGGAAAAAACCTTTGTTAACCCTCGAAATGCCGCCGCCGGAAGTTTGCGTCAGTTAGATAGCAAAATTACTGCTTCTCGCGCTCTGGCATTTTATGCCTACGCCCTTGGGGTGGTTGAAGGTGAGCAGCAGCCGATGGCGGATGGCCATTTTGAGCAGCTGATGCAACTGAAAACCTGGGGATTCCCCGTCAGTAGTGAAGTTAAAGTGGTTGATGATCTCGCCGGCGTATTTGCCTATTACGCCGATATTCTGACGCGCCGCAGTGAACTGGCCTATGAGATTGATGGCGTAGTGTTTAAAGTTAACGCCATTGCGCAGCAGCAGACCCTAGGCTTTGTTGCCAAAGCGCCTCGTTGGGCAATTGCTTATAAATTCCCGGCGCAAGAAGAGATGACCTTGCTTGAAGGGGTGGATTTTCAGGTGGGCCGAACTGGCGCGGTAACGCCTGTTGCGCGATTAAAGCCCGTATTTGTTGGTGGGGTGACCGTATCAAACGCCACCTTGCATAATGCCGATGAGATTGCCCGCCTTGGCGTGAAAATTCACGATACCGTAATTGTCCGCCGCGCCGGTGATGTGATCCCACAAATTGTGGCGGTTGTGCAGGAAAAACGACCTGCCGATGCCCTTGATATTGTCTTCCCATCAGCTTGTCCTGTGTGCGGTTCAGAAGTTGAACGGGTAGAAGGCGAAGCGGTAGCACGTTGCTCCGGTGGCCTGTTTTGTGAGGCACAGCGTAAAGAAGCGATTAAACATTTTGCATCCCGCAAGGCGCTGGATATTGATGGTATGGGGGATAAGGTCGTTGAGCAGTTAATTGATAAAGAGCTGGTCGCAAGTCCGGCGGATTTATTTAAACTGACCGCATCAGCCCTGACCATGCTGGAGCGTATGGGGATCAAGTCGGCGAATAATCTGGTGTCAGCATTAAGTGCCAGTAAACAAACCACTTTACCCCGCTTTTTGTATGCGCTGGGGATCCGCGAGGTGGGTGAGGCCACCGCAGCGAACTTGGCTAACCATTTTAAAACCCTAGATGGACTGCGTCAGGCCAGTGTTGAGCAGTTGATTGAGGTGGAAGATGTAGGGACTGTGGTTGCTCAGCATGTACATGCATTTTTTGCCCAACCCCACAATATTGATGTAATTGAACAATTACTGGCGCAAGGCATTAATTGGCCGGAGATCAGCGCGCCAGCTGAGGATGCTCAGCCATTAAAAGGCCAGACATGGGTCTTGACCGGTACGCTGACTCGGCTGACGCGAAATGATGCTAAAGCGGGTTTGCAGGCGCTGGGCGCGAAAGTGGCTGGTAGTGTGTCGAAAAATACCCACTGTGTGGTGGCCGGTGAAGCCGCTGGCTCGAAATTAGTGAAGGCACAGGAATTGGGTATTGAGGTGTGGGATGAAGATCAATTGTTGACCCTGCTTGATCAGTAATATGTGGTTTGATTGAGCGTACTGCAGTATTACCTTGAGAGGTGATACTGCAGACATCATAGCCGGCGTAGTTGCCGGCTTTTTTATGCCTCGGCGTCCTGTCCATTAGCGGTGAGTTGCTTAAGGGCAATGGGTATTTATGGGACTAACGATTGGGCTTATGTAGAACGGCCAGCGCAAGACTTGAACAAGATAAAAATTGGCTCAGTTTGAGCGGATAATTTTTACTTAACCTGTCGCCTGAGTAAGTTTGCCCAGAATAAGTGCCATTATCTGAGGGCAAGACAAGTCAGCTATCGATAAGCTGACTGGCTAACGCTTTGTAACTGTAATTAAAGTTTGATGCGATAGTCTGGGCCTGTGCAATATTGGCATCGCTGTTGGTCATACTACGTTGATGCCAAGCCCTGATTGTTCAACGTTGCGGCGCATCGATGGATTAAAGCTGTTTCATTTTTGTTGCCCGGGTTGAATTTGCCATTAAAGTAGCCATATCTGTTTTACTAAACATAATTATTCTTGGATAACGTTTTGAACCTGAACCATGTGTATTGGCTTGACGATAATGGCCATGTTAAACCTCCGCTTTATCTGTATCTGATGCTGGCATTTTTGGCACGTGGCTGGGTGGTGTGGGTGATGTCCCTGACGCAGCATAATGATCGGGCCGGTTTAGTACGCTTGCTCTATCCACAACAGAGTGATTTTATACAGGCCTTAATTGTGGGGCTGGGTGCGGTATTGATTTTCGCCTTGGTGTTGGCGGAGAGAAAACGAAAGTTAGATTGGTTAGCGCCTTTATTTGCCAAGTCTTACGCAATTTTGTGGCTGGTGGTATTGGCTGAAATCGTGATGTTATGGCAACGCTTGTTGCATGCTGAATTTCTGTTTCATTGGGGCTTTGCCCTAGATGCGTTAGCTTCATTTTGGTGTGTACTTTATCTGCTGAAATCGAAACATTTAAAAGCCTATTTTCGTGATTGGCAGCTGGCTTAATACTGATGCTTTAGCGCATATTGCTAGGGCGTGTTGACGTTTCGAGGATGATTTTTGAGCAACATGCAGAGGGGTTATAATCTCTTTCGCCAAAAACAAACCACAACCCCAAAGCATGCCGAGAACAATATTAACTGACATAAGATGGGAACTGCTACTACAGATAATGAAAAGTACTGGTCGTATCTACAATAAATCTGAACATAGAATGACCTTTGAAGGGATACTTTTCCGTATGAGAACGGGGATCCCTTGGCGAGATTTACCTCCGGGATTTGGTGAATGGAGCTCAGTATATAGACGATTTAACCTTTGGTCTAAAAAAGGTATTTTAAATCATCTTTTCAGTCAGTTAGCAAAAATGGCAGACTTCGAATGGGTGTTCCTCGATGGCTCAATTATTCGTGCACATCAGCACAGCACAGGCGCTGCTACAAATTTCTCTGAGCAAATAGGTAAAAGCAGAGGTGGGAATACAACAAAAATCCACTTAGCTGTCGATAGCGGAGGTTTGCCCATTTGTTTTGATTTATCAGAAGGTCAGCGAAATGACATTGTTCTTGCAGAAAGTCTCGTAGAACAACTGGGGGAGATAGATACTATTGTATGCGATAAAGGATATGACAGTGAATCTTTCCGCGTTTTTGTTCAACGCAAAGGAGGAAAAACTGTGATAGCTAGGCGTAATTACGGGCAAGATATTGGTAAGGATACAATGGATTGGTGCTTATATAGGTATCGTCATTTGGTGGAAAATGCCTTTGCTAGGATTAAGCATTATCGTGCTATTTCAAGCCGTTATGATAAGTTGGAACGGAATTATGCCAGTATGGTATCGCTGGCATTCATGCTTATGTGGCTACCGATGTATTGCTGAGTGAGAAATGAACAGCAAACGTCAACAGACCCTATGGTCTGTTGACCTTTCGTGGTTAAATTTTGTTCGAGATAAAAGCGTTTTAATCGCGGCGAGTGGTTTGCCGCCTAGTTATTCTAAGCAAGAACCGCTCAACAAAGCGTAAAACGCTTTTAGCCGAACCCGTCGGGCAGCATTTGAGGCGCCTTTCTACTGCGTTATCGGCTTATCAGGTAGCGCAACTACCTATCAAAGCCGCTGCCTTGTATAAAGCATCCTCAAATCGCTGCAAAAACAAACTCGAAAGGTCAACAGACCCTAGGGTCTGTTGACGTTTCATGATTAAATTTTGTTCGAGATAAAAGCGTTTTAATCGCGGCGAGTGGTTTGTCGCCTAGTGATTCTAAGCAAGAACTGCTCAACAAAGAGTAAAACGCTTTTAGCCGAACCCTGCGGGCAGCGTTTGAGGCTCCTGTCTACTGCGTTATCGGCCTATCAGGTAGCGCAACTACCTATCAAAGCCTCTGCCTTGTATAAAGCATCCTCAAATCGCTGCAAAACAAACTTGAAAGGTCAACAGACCCTAGGGGTGGCAACTAGATTTTGTTGTCACCTAGGGATAAGCCTGATTATTTAACCAGTAATAATACAAGGCCCGGTTTTGCCGGGCTTTTTCTATCTGTTTTTACGCCACAATAACCTAGATATGCTACCGTAACGCTAATATTTAACAGGTAACTCATAACCCTGTTTGATTTTGTTTTTGGGGAAAGGCATAGATGATAAAGAAGATTGCGGTGGTGGGGTGTGGTTGGTTTGGTTTGCCTTTAGCGCGGGCGCTGCAAAATGAGGGCTATCAAGTTATCGGCAGTAAACGCCATGCTGATGAGGCGCAAAAACTGACTCGCGAAGGGATAGACTGCGTAGCTTTGGACTTATCCGAATCTGAGGTTGTCGGTACAGCGAAAGAGACGCTAACGCCTTTGTTGGATGCCGATGCGATGGTGATCAATATTCCACCGGCGTTGCGTTCAGGGAAGACAGATTATCTCGAGCGGCTTAAGCGGCTCAAACAGATGATGTTACCCAGGCGCTTACAGCGGCTTATTTTTATTTCCTCGACCGGAGTGTATCCCCCCGGTAGTGATTGCCTTGAAACCGAAGTATTACCACAGCAAACATCTGAATCATTATTGTTACAGGCCGAATATTTACTGGCCAAAGATCCCCTTTTGCTGGCACCTGAAGGGGGCGCGGTGATATTACGTTTTGCCGGATTAATCGGGCCTGGCCGACATCCGGGGCGTTTTCTTGCCGGGCGGACAAATCTGACTGGCGCGCGGCATCACGTCAATCTAGTGCATTTAAATGATTGTATTGGCGCGACCGTTACCGTGCTAAAAGTCCCGCAGCCGAGCGCGATTTATAATCTTTGCGCGCCTGAGCACGCCACCAAGCAGGCATTTTATACCCAGGCGGCGCAGTCTCTACAACTGCCAGCACCAGAGTTCCAAATTGATAACAGTGTTATTGGGGATAAACGGGTTAGCGGCGATCGGATTTGCCATGAGCTAGGGTATGTATATCGCGTGCCAACATTGGCACAAATGCTGGCCCAATGTTAAGCGCTTGTCTGGTGGTCATATTGCATGGTCGTATTGAGTGATATGAGCGAATAATATGACAAGTGATATAAGCGAGTGATATGAATTAGCCATATGAGACAGTGAATTAAGCCAGTGAAATAGGTTAATCATATCATTCGATTATATTGAGTTGGCAGCAACTGGAATAGTAATAAAAATACTTAAATCAGTACTACTGAGACATTGATCGCGCGGTTGATTTATTATTGTCGGCTTTCGGCGGCATTCTCTTGGCGTGACTTGTGACTTGTGACTTGTGACTTGTGACTTGTGACTTGTGACTTGAGAAGTGAAAGTCTCAGTGACAACTATTTTGTTTATTAATTTATCGTAGAGCAGATTATCACGTAGAACTTTATCGCATAGCAGATTGAGCCATAGTGATTTATATGCTGTCCTGTATAAGTTTTTTACATGAATTAAGCCAACGGATGAATCTAGGCTCATACTATTATATCCGTACGTTATTGCCTAATGACACGTTAAATCGTGTTTTATTTATATTTATTGTGGCTTGGTACATTTCATCTATTTATATTGTCGATCAATCTAAAAATAAATAGATTATTAGAGATTTGTGTCAGCTATCTCTCGATATGTAAAATCATAACCCTATCAGATGCAATTTAATAAGATCATATTTCGCTATATTAAAATCATAATGAAATGATTGTTAAAAATAATAGACCTTAGTCTAATCCTACTGAATATTTAGGTGTTATGTTTTTAACTGTATGAAAAATAATAATTTTAATTGTGTTATGCTCTTGGTGGATATAACGCATTAGACCAAAGTCTTGATGGCGAAACGCAATTCACTTGTTAGGTTGGGGAGGGTAATGAAATAGTTAAATAATGGGAGAGTCAAAATGGCTTTTGAAAATAAAGATAAGGCTAAGGGCTATTGGCGGGAAAATTTGCGTCTCGTGTTGGTGCTGTTAGCTGTATGGTTTGTCGTCTCTTATCTATGCGGCATAGTATTTGTTGATGAGTTGAATCAGTTTCATTTTATGGGTTTTAAGCTCGGTTTTTGGTTTGCCCAACAAGGGGCCATGTATGTATTTGTTGCACTGATTTTTATTTATGCAACCAGAGCTAATGCATTGGATAAAAAATATAACGTACATGAAGACTGAGGAGTGCCGAAATGGATGTTCAAACATTAACCTATATTATTGTCGGGCTGACATTTGCGCTTTATATCGCGATAGCTATTTGGTCTCGAGCGGGTTCAACTAAAGATTTTTATGTGGCTGGTGGCGGTGTGCCGCCCGTAATGAATGGTATGGCGACAGCAGCGGATTGGATGTCTGCGGCTTCGTTTATCTCTTTGGCAGGTATTGTCTCTTTTGTTGGTTATGATGGTTCAGTTTATTTGATGGGCTGGACAGGTGGTTATGTGCTACTGGCCTTATGTATGGCCCCTTACCTGCGTAAGTTCGGCAAATATACTGTGCCGGATTTTATTGGCGAGCGTTACTACTCTCAGGCTGCAAGAACCGTGGCAGTTGTCTGCGCCATTTTTATCTGTTTTACCTATATAGCAGGTCAGATGCGTGGCGTCGGCGTGGTGTTTTCCCGTTTCTTGGAGGTGGATGTTGATACCGGCGTTTATATCGGTATGGCGGTGGTATTTTTCTATGCCGTATTGGGCGGGATGAAAGGCATCACCTATACCCAAGTAGCACAGTATTGTGTATTGATTTTTGCCTTTATGGTTCCTGCGATTTTTATCTCCGTGATGATGACAGGTCATGTGATCCCCCAGATAGGGTTTGGGTCAACCTTGGTGGATGCTGCAGGAAATAATACTGGTACCTATTTGTTGGATAAGCTTGATGGGCTATCGAGCGAATTAGGTTTTTCCCAATATACCGAGGGCGCTAAATCAACGATTGATGTGTTTGCCATTACCGCTGCTCTGATGGTTGGTACCGCAGGATTACCCCATGTGATCGTGCGTTTTTTTACCGTTCCTAAGGTGAAGGATGCCCGCTCCAGCGCGGGTTGGGCACTAGTCTTTATTGCCATTATGTATACCACAGTGCCGGCATTGGCGGCCTTTTCTCGGGTCAATATGGTGGAAACCATCAATGGCCCAGAATCTCAAGGTGTAGCCTATGAGTCTGCGCCCCAATGGGTAAAAAATTGGGAGAAAACGGGTCTGATTAAGTGGGATGATAAAAATGGCGATGGTCGGATGTTTTATGCCAAAGGCAGTAACAATGAAATGAATATTGACCGGGATATTATGGTGTTGGCCACCCCGGAAATTGCCAATCTGCCAGCCTGGGTGATTGCCCTCGTTGCTGCCGGTGGACTTGCCGCAGCATTGTCTACTTCTGCGGGGTTGTTGCTGGTGATCTCCACATCGGTATCCCATGATCTATTGAAGAAAAACTTGATGCCGGGTATTTCAGATCGACGGGAGTTGACCTTTGCCCGTATTGCCGCGGCCGTGGGCATCGTTGTGGCGGGCTATTTTGGTATTAATCCACCTGGGTTTGTGGCTGCAGTGGTGGCCTTTGCTTTTGGGTTAGCGGCTTCTAGTCTATTCCCTGCCATTGTGATGGGCATTTTTTCCCGCAGTATGAATAAGGAGGGGGCGATTGCCGGCATGGTGACAGGTTTACTCTTTACTGCTGGGTATATTGTGTACTTCAAGTTTATCAATCCTGCCGCAAACAGTGCCGAGAATTGGTGGTTTGGGATTTCCCCTGAAGGCATTGGCATGATAGGTATGTTGATTAATTTTGCCGTGGCGGTCAGTGTCAGCCGTATAACTACTGCAGTGCCTGAGCCGGTAGTGGCGATGGTAGAAGCCATTCGTTTTCCAAAAGGCGCTGGCGATGCCCATGAGCACTAGGGTCTGTTGATGTTTCGTGATTAAATTTCATGCCTATGCACTTTGCTCAGCATGAGTTCATAGGTGAATGAAAAATAGCTATATTTAACAGCCGCATAGGAATTTGTTTTTCTATTCTTCTGCGATTAAAACGATAAATGAACTCATTGAGGTATTCCTGTACATATTTTTTGGATATTCCGTGGAATGTGCCCTGAATAAATGTTTTCAGGTTGCTAATGGCGATATGTACCCACGGGAGCCACTCATCAACCAATTCTTTCGGCGTCACTCTGGCTTCGTGATGCTGGGTTTTATCAATGATAGTCAATGCACGTAGCCCATCTGAGCGAACATATTGATTGGGGAGAATATGCGCTTGCACAAATTGCTCGACACTTTGGTGGCTGATACGGTTAACAGCCTGCATGGCAATATAGCCGGCTCGTTCACCTTGGGTTTCAACGGCCACAATTATCGGTGTTTTCCCTGCCGCGCCTCGACCACGTTTACCTTTTTGTTTGCCGCCAACCAAGCAATCATCCAATTCTATGTTGCCAGATAACCAATACAGTCTGTCTCTGTGCCCCATTGCGATACGCAATTTTTTCAGTATCAACCTTGCCGTTCGCCAGTTAACTTCAATGAGCTTTTTGAGCCGTAATGCTGATATTCCGCCTTTGTCTGACCCTATAAAATAAATGGCCGTAAACCATTTAGACAGCGGGATATGCGTGCCGTGAAACAGCGTGTCAGATGTCACGGATGTTTGCTTATGGCACTGACAGCATTCATAAAGCTCACGGGTATGGATTTGATAGGCTTGACGATGACCACATTTAGGGCAGATAAATCCATCCGGCCATCGCTGCATTTTCAGGTAATCAAGACAGGCATTTTCTGAATGAAATTGACGTTGCCAATCTATAAAGCTCATTTCTGACATGTTCATCATAAAACCCTCCACAAGAAGCGATTTATGGTTCTATATTACGCCCAAACTGACCGAGGTGCATAGGCATGTTAAATTTTGTTCGAGATAAAAGCGTTTTAATCGCGGCGAGTGGTTTGTTGCCTAGTTGTTCTAAGCAAGAACCGCTCAACAAAGCGTAAAACGCTTTTAGCCGAACCCTGCGGGCAGCGTTTGAGGCTCCTTTCTACTGCGTTATCGGCTTATCAGGTAGCGCAACTACCAATCAAAGCCTCTGCCTTGTATAAAGCACCCTCAAATCGCTGCAAAAACAAACTCGAAAGGTCAACAGACCCTAGGGTCTGTTGACGTTTCGTGATTAAATTTTGTTCGAGACAAAAGCGTTTTAATCGCGGCGAGTGGTTTGTTGCCTAGTTATTCTAAGCAAGAACCGCTCAACAAAGCGTAAAACGCTTTTAGCCGAACCCTGCGGGCAGCGTTTGAGGCTCCTTTCTACTGCGTTATCGGCTTATCAGGTAACGCAACTATCTATCAAAGCCTCTGCCTTGTATAAAGAATCCTCAAATCGCTGCAAAAACAAACTTGAAACATCAACAGACCCTAGATAAACCTGTGTAGCTGATAATAAGACATCACGCCCAGCTTCCGGCGCAGTACCACTGCGCCGGAATACCATATTAAACAGTATGTGTAAGGATGACATTTAATGTTGGCGATAGTCGTGCTCGTCACTCATCTCGGATAACAATGCAAAGGAAGCAAAATGCAAGCAATGGATGCTATGTCACTTCAGCCGATAGTTGCATTTCTCGCTCAAGTGGCACCGTTTTGTCACTTAACGGTGGAGCAACAAGAATACTGTGCTAGCAAGATGACAATCCGTTATCTTGCTGCAGATGGCGATATTCTTCATGTCAGTCGTGATGATAAGCAGTTATATCTAGTAAGAACGGGAGCCATTGAATTAAGTACTTCAAGTGGCACGTTATTGGATCGTTTGGGGCGTGGTGATTATTGGTATCCTGCAAGCCTTGTGCAAGCGCCCTCCGATGCTGTTGATATTGCGGTTTCTACCCTGAAAAAGGCAGAACCAACATGGCCTAGCATAGCATCACCTTTTTCAGAGCCATCCAAGGCCGTCTATGTTGATGGCGGCCACAACGCTCCCCAATATGCCCCCAAAATTGCATCCAGCTTAACGATCAGTTTGACCGTATTGGAAGATGCATTGATTTACATCGTGCCCAGTGAGGTGATTGAACAACTGTGCCATAGTTCAACGCTCTGCCGGACTCTCTTTCAGCCAGAAACTGATCATGTAAAACGAGCTGATAGTGGTGTCTTGGCGGGAATAAAAAGTCATGATCATTTGTCTGTACCGATCAAAGACGTGATGAGCACGCCACTACAGATGCAACCCGAAAGCCAGAGCGTGACTGAGATTAGCCAATTTATGACGCAACAGAATATTTCCGCTGTTGTGCTTTATTCCGCAAAGGAGTCCCCGCCCTGCCTATCAAAGACAGTTTCGCATGTGCTTAGTGGTATCGTCACTGACAGAGATTTGCGACGGCGGGTATTGGCCCGTAATAGGTTAGGGGCTATTCCTGCTCGGGATATTATGAGTCAGCAAGTGCACACTATTTCTGCCTCTGCACCTGTGTATGAAGCGCTGTTATTAATGGGACAGCACAATCTCCATCATTTACCGGTAATGGAACATGGTATTCCCGTAGGGATGGTGACAGACACGGATCTGTTGCGGTTGCAGGGATATACGCCATTAGCTTTATTGGCCAAGATTGACCGCCAGCCGTTATCCGGATTAGTACGCTGCGCTGAACAAATTCCCCATCTGGTTGAGCAACTATTAGTGCAGAAAACACCTGCAGCGCAGGTGAGCCGGTGGTTAACCTTATTGGCCGATGCCATTACCCGACGCCTATTAGTGTTAGCCCAGCAGGTATTAGGGCCGCCACCGATGGTATTTTGTTGGTTGGCGTTTGGCTCTCAGGCTAGGGGGGAGATGGTATTAGGCTCTGATCAGGATAATGGTTTGTTATTGGCAGAGGAGCCTGATGTTGAGCAGGCCGATTATTTTATCCGCTTAGGAAAGTGGGTGTGCGATGGTTTGGCTTTGTGTGGTTATCCCTATTGTCCGGGGAATATCATGGCGCAATCCGCCCAGCATTGTTTATCGCTGCCAGCTTGGCAGCAGTGTTTTACTCACTGGATTGAGCAGCCATCTCCTGAAGCGCTGCTCAGTAGTAGCATTTTTTTTGATATGCGTTGCATCAGTGGTGATGCTGGGCTTTATGCTGCACTGAAACAGACAATCAGTTTGGCGGGGACTAATGATATTTTTTTGGCCGCATTGGCGCATAACTGTTTACTGCAACACACGCCTTTAGGCTTTTTCCGCCAGTGGGTGTTGGAGCATGATGGTGCTCAGAGCCAAGGTATTGATTTGAAACACAGAGGCAGCATGATAATAAATGATATTGTCAGAGTGCACAGTCTTAGTGGCGCAGGGCTTGATGGCGAAATCAGATATGCAGTCATTACTGGATGCGCTGGATTTTATTACAGAACTGAGGCAACACAGTCAGATGCAGGCGCAGGCGAATAATGACCCATTATCAGGGGCATATTTGCTACCTTCCAAGTTATCCTCTTTGCGACAAACACAATTAAAGGCTGCATTTCGAGTGATAGATTATGCTCAAGACAGTTTAAGGCTTAAATTTTTACGCCGTTTTTGAGGGTGTCCCCATCATTAACGTTAATGATACTGTATGGAAGTGGCCGTCAAGGACTGAAATCATATGGTCATTAGATCCACTTACCCAAATCCTTCTTAATGGGATAGTGCGAAGATGAATATTGTGAAGCGGTATCAGTATCAAGCGGCGCTATATTTCGCCCGTTATCGCATTCATTGCAATTTAAAGCACCGTCTTCCACCTTGGCTAAAAGGATATTTTCAATCCCTGTTACCTTTGCTTCAAGTTGAGCATCATGAGGTGCCATTGCTGGCGATCGATTTTGAGTTGACTGGACTTAAACCGCGATATGATGAAATTGTCAGTATCGGGTATCAGCCAATACAAAATGGACAGATAGAATTAGCCAAGGCCGGACACATGCTGATTCATACAAAAAGGACTGTAAAACAAAGTGCTTGTATTCACGGTATTCATGATAGACACCGCCAACAAGGGATGCCGCTCGCTATGGCATTATCGCGGTTATTCCATTTAGCCCATGGTCATATATTATTGGCTCATCATAGCGGAATTGAGCAACGTTTTTTGCAATCAGCCTGCCTGCAATTGGGCATATCTCAGGTATTCCTGCCTATGCTGGATACCTGGTTGCCGGAACATCGCTGGCAATTGCAGCGCGCGCCTGAAGGGCCGATAAATGGTCAGTTATCCTATTGTCGGCAACAGTATGGTTTGCCAGATTATCCTCCTCATCAGGCAACACTCGATGCGCTGGCGACAGCAGAGCTCTTCTTGGCGCAAACAGCAGTTAAGAAACTTACCCTTTGGGATTTGCTGCGGCTATAACCTCTTCGTTATTCCGCTATTTGATGTATTGACTATTTTTGCGAGCAATAAGGGAATTAACGAGGTAACAGAAAGGGTAAACAAGGATTGCTGATGACAATCAATGCAGGATGCTGGTTTTTCTGTACAACCGGTGACTGGTATGATTTTGGCATCGCTGTTGCAATTTAAGCCTAAGTTACTTCTGATCATTTGGCAGAGGTTTAGTTTGTTATCAAGAAAAATAGACGTGATATAACTGCGAATGCGAGAGACGGGTTGGGTTGCCGGATAATAAAAAAGCAGGACACTGTCCTGCTTTTTCAATCTTCCGCTGCAAAAATACTCAAGGGTTATTTGACCGGAGAGATTGCTGATGCATGCATGCCCTTGGGCCCTTGTTCCACTTCAAATTGCACTGGTTGGCCTGCTTTAAGAGTTCGATAGCCTTCCATTTCAATTGTAGAATAGTGCGCAAAGACATCCTCACCACCTTCATCAGGGCAGATAAACCCGAATCCTTTGGCGTTGTTGAACCATTTAACAGTTCCGCTTGCCATACTTCCACTTCCTTCTATTGTCTACTTCCCAGTAAGATAGTAAAACCTTAAGAGCGGGTCCCTAATATCCGCTCTTTCAACAGAATGAAAGCTGCTATATCGGTTGTCAAGGTGAAATTAACATATATACAACATTTGGTTAATTTCCGTATATCAATTGGTGGATGCCAATGAAGAGGCTAAAATTGTCACATGGGTAAAACAGGAAATATTGAACGGGTTAGAGCGCGGGTTGAAGCAGAATTAATGCCGCCGCCTATGTATAAAGTCATACTTAATAATGATGACTATACCCCGATGGATTTTGTGGTTGATGTTTTACAGATGTTCTTCAGGATGGATGAGCAGCAGGCAACAGAAATTATGCTGACCATACATCATCAGGGTAAAGCTGTTTGTGGCGTATTCCCGTTTGGGATAGCAGAAACCAAAGTGATACAGGTAAATCAATTTGCAAGGGAAAACCAACATCCATTACTGTGTTCATTGGAGAAAGCGTGATTCATTACACGCGGATTATAAAGAGGGGTGCCTATGCTGAACAAAGATCTTGAAGTCACCTTGAACCTGGCTTTTCAGCAGGCCAGGGACGCCCGCCATGAGTATATGACGGTAGAACATCTGTTATTGGCATTGATTGATAACCCGGCGGCGCAGGATGCATTGGTCGCCTGTGGGGCCGATTTAGATCGGTTGCGGGACGACGTTGCCAGTTTCATTCACCAGACAACCCCCATTTTGCCTGAACAGGAAGATGGCCGCGAAACCCAGCCTACGTTAGGTTTTCAGCGGGTATTACAGCGCGCAGTGTTCCACGTACAGTCTTCTGGTCGTCAGGAGGTGTCTGGTGCCAATGTGCTGGTGGCGATTTTCAGTGAGCAGGAATCCCAAGCGGTTTACCTGTTGCGCCGTTGTGACATTACCCGCCTGGATGTGGTCAATTATATCTCCCATGGCTTCAGCAAGGCTGAAGACGAAAATCCGCCTATTGAGCAGGAACGGGAAGAAGAGACTGCCGAGTTGGTTGAAGAGCGCAGCATGCTGTCGCAGTTTGCAGCCAATTTAAATGAACAGGTGGTATTGGGCAATATTGATCCCCTAATTGGCCGTGATGAAGAAGTCGAACGGGCAATTCAAATTCTCTGCCGGCGCCGGAAAAATAACCCGCTGCTGGTGGGTGAAGCTGGGGTAGGTAAAACCGCTATTGCAGAAGGACTAGCTTATCGCATCGTCAATGAACAAGTGCCTGATGTGATGGCAGAGACCACGGTTTATTCTCTTGATATGGGCTCGTTACTGGCGGGCACTAAATACCGTGGCGATTTTGAGAAGCGGTTTAAGAGTTTACTTAAGGAACTGGCAGAGGATGAGCACAGTATCCTGTTTATCGATGAAATTCATACCATCATAGGTGCTGGTGCGGCGTCTGGTGGGGTGATGGATGCATCTAATTTGCTTAAGCCACTGTTATCCAGCGGTAAACTACGTTGTATGGGGTCGACCACTTTTCAGGAATATCAAAGTATTTTTGAAAAAGACCGCGCGCTGGCTCGTCGTTTCCAGAAAGTGGATATTAATGAGCCCAGCGTGGCAGAAACCACCAAGATCCTGCAGGGATTAAAGAGCAAATACGAAGATTTCCACGGTGTTCGCTATACCTTAGCTGCGCTGTCCAGTGCCGCCAGTTTATCCGCCAAACACATTAATGACCGTCAGCTACCGGATAAAGCTATTGATGTTATCGATGAAGCGGGAGCCAGAATGGCCATGCAGCCGGCCAGCCGTCGTAAAAAGACCATAGGTCAGAATGAAATCGAAGCCATTATTGCCCGTATTGCCCGTATTCCAGAGAAAAGTGTCTCAGCAACAGAAAAAGACACACTGAAAAATCTGGAACGTAACCTGAAGATGGTGGTGTTTGGCCAGGATAGAGCCATTGAAGCACTCAGCGCTGCAATTTGCCTGTCGCGCAGTGGCCTTGGAATTGAACACAAGCCAGTTGGTAGCTTCCTGTTTGCAGGCCCAACCGGGGTTGGTAAAACTGAGGTGACTAATCAATTGGCTGCCTGTATGGGGATGAAGCTTATTCGGTTTGATATGTCCGAATATATGGAAAGTCATACGGTTTCTCGCTTGATTGGTGCGCCACCAGGATATGTTGGTTACGATCAGGGCGGATTACTGACCGATGCGGTGATTAAACATCCACACTGCATAGTGCTGCTAGATGAGATCGAAAAGGCTCATCCAGATGTTTATAACCTGTTATTGCAGGTAATGGATCACGGCACTTTAACGGATAATAACGGCCGCAAAGCGGATTTTCGCAATGTCACTTTGGTTATGACAACCAATGCGGGTGTGCAGGAAACGGTGCGAAAATCCATCGGTTTCCAACAACAGGATCACAGTGAAGATGCGATGTCGGAAATTAACCGGGTATTCTCGCCTGAGTTCCGCAACCGCTTAGATTCTATTATCTGGTTCAATCACTTGGATATGACTGTGATTGCTAAGGTCGTGGATAAGTTCTTGGTTGAACTTCAAGCCCAGTTAGACAGTAAAGGTGTCACGCTAGACGTGACCGATGAAGCCCGTACCCTGCTAGCAGAGAAAGGATATGATAAAGCGATGGGTGCCCGCCCGATGGCGCGTGTGGTCACAGATTTAATCAAGCGGCCGTTGGCAGATGAAATCCTGTTTGGCGAGCTTGAGTCCGGTGGTACCGCCAAGGTAGATGTCGCAAAAGGTGAAATCGTTATCACGACCTTGGCTGAATCAACCTTAGCTTAATCCGGTAATAAAAAATGGCTGCTTTGGCAGCCATTTTTTCCGTATTCCAACTAAAAAACCCGGTCTCTATACCGGGTTCTTTCTGGAAGGCAAGATTAACGCGCGCGGAAGACGATACGACCTTTGCTCAAGTCGTAAGGAGTCAACTGAACGGTTACTTTGTCACCGGTCAGAATACGGATGTAGTTTTTACGCATTTTGCCGGAGATGTGAGCAATCACAACGTGCCCATTTTCCAGCTCTACACGGAACATTGTGTTAGGCAAGGTTTCCAGAATGGTGCCTTGCATCTCAATGTTGTCTTCTTTCGCCATTAATAAATAATCCCATTAGCCTTCGAATATAAAACGGGCGTATCATGCCGCAAATCGGCGGCGCTGTAAAGGGAAACCCCCTGTGACAGTGATACAATCACGATTATTTTTTGTGCTAAATCTAATCGGTTAGCATGCTAGATAAAGCACTAAGCAAACATCTACTTGAGCCGTCATTTTTTAACAATATCTCTGATGCTAAATATGCTAATTTTTTGCCGGCTTAATGTTAGTACCAGTATGCCACCCTGAGTTTGTCAATATCTGATAAGGGCGAAACCGACGCTTATATGACATTTTATGGTTGTCATCAATTTGAAAACCTAGATAAAGATAAGCTTTATGTTGCTGTTTTGCCACTTGTTGCTGGAGTAGCACCATCAGTGTACCCAGTGAGCGCTTTTCTTCATCAGGATCAAAATAGGTATATACCGCAGATAAGCTATCCGGTAGTACATCTGTGACAGCAACCGCAATAAGGGTTGTATCGCGGTAGAGTTCCAAAAAGTGTGGCTGGTGCCAGCAGCAGGATAGAAATTGTTCAAACTGTGCCGGGCTGGGGGGATACATATCGCCATCAGCATGGCGCTGACAGATATATTTTTCATACAGCGCATAATGCTGCGCTTGCTGCTGATTAGTGACTTGCCAGTGTAAAGACCGATTTTTATTCAGGGTGCGGCGCTGCTGACTTGAGGCTGTAAAGCTCATTATTGGGATCCGCAGCGGCATACAGGCCTGACAGTCACGGCAATGAGGGCGATATACGATATCGCCGCTACGGCGAAATCCCTGAGCCAGTAGTTGTGCATAACTCTCAGCATCCAGTTCATCTTGGATCACCAAAAGTTGCTCTTGCTGCTGGGGGAGATAAGGGCATTGGCTGGGGGGCGTAAGACCCACCCGTAGAGATTTATTTGTGCAAGTCAATGTTGATCTCCTGTGGCTGCCAACATTGTGTATCAAGCTTGAGATCCCTTAGTTGATGCAATCTATGTAAAAAATCTCGCCGGGATAAAGGCTTTGCCCCTAAAGAGACCAGATAAGGATTCATCAACTGAGCGTCAATCAACTGATATTGATATTGGTGCAGATGATGTCCTAACGCAGCCATGGCTGCTTTGGAAGCATTGTTGCGGCGGTGAAACATGGACTCACCACAAAAAACGCCACCAACATTAATACCATATAAGCCGCCAATAAGTTCATTGTCCTGCCACACTTCCAATGAGTGGGCCCGCTTTAGCTGATGTAATGCTTGGTAGGCCGTTTGAATCGTATCGGTAATCCAGGTTCCAGCTTGCTTGGCTCTGGGAGCGGCACAAGCGGTGATCACCTCAGTAAATGCATGGTTGATGGTAAAACGCCAAGGCTGTTTTTTCAGTGTTTTTTTCAGACTATGACTGATATGTATTGCTTGGGGTGAAAAAACGGCTCTAGGGTCGGGTGACCACCATAAAATGGGATCATCGTCATTAAACCAGGGGAAGATACCATTGTAATAGGCAGACAATAATCTGGGGGCACTGAGATCGCCACCGATAGCAAGTAGGCCGTTGGGATCTGTTAACGCCTGCTCAGGGGGCGGAAAAAGTGTGTTAGCAGGATTAAGAAAAGGCAGGGAGTTCACATTGCAATATCAGGAAAGTATGGTTCGAATAAAGTAACTGAAAATGGCTACCGAGAAAACTCCTCGGCAGCGGGTTCTCGATACAGCTAGCGTTTAATCGCTCAGTTTATTATCGTCTGGATGACAATGCTTGATGGTTCGCAGATTAATTTCTTCAATACACCAAGCCGCGGCGATGGTGAGAAGACTGACTGTGGTCATAATGATAGCCAGTCGGCCCCAGGGAGCACCAAACATCACCCGGGTTTGAACATAGTGGTAGCTGCATACGCCCCAAACGGCAAACACAGAGCCTAATAAAATCAGTTGTAATAGCCTGTTAATCCACATTTTTCTGAAAAACAGCAAGTTGGGCAGTAATGAAAATACAGCGCAAAGTACGGGATTACCACTGCGCAAAAAGTGCGCCCCTAATAACAGGTAAACAAACGCTACCCAAATCAATCGCCACCACATGATATAACGACCTGGAAAAGTGATGGCACTCAGCATAGCGAACTTTAACTGATTGAACGTTAATCGGTTTCACATATCGGCACCAAACTTTAGTAAAACATGAATTAGTGACGAAATTTTAACTGACGGGTTGAGAGCAGAGTCTGATGATATTTGGGTCAGCACGGCGATAAAAACCGGTGTAATCGCTTATGGCGTCACAAATGAGAAAACACTTATATTTATCTGACTTTTATCACATAATGACCGCAATTACCGTTTGCATGTGAGTGTGGGGTTGTGCCCGTGAAAGGACATATTCTGAAAGAAATGAGAGTGCTGGCTGAGATTGAACCGGAGTTTGAAATAGCACGTCGAGTCGCGTTTATTCAAACCAAATTGCAGCAAGCACACTGTCACAGTTTGGTGCTGGGGATCAGTGGCGGAGTGGATTCCTCATTGGCAGGGCGGTTATGTCAACTGGCCGTGGATGGACTTAATGCTGATTTGACTGATAATCCTTACCAGTTTATTGCTGTACGCTTACCCTACGATGTGCAGCAGGATGAAGATGAGGCGCAGTTGGCTTGTCGCTTTATTCAACCAACTCGGCAAGTGACGGTAAATGTCCGTGACGGTGTAGACGGGGTTCATTCACAAACATTATCCGCTCTGGCTGAGGCTGGAGCCACATTAGCACAACACACTAATGTGGATTTTGTAAAAGGTAATGTGAAAGCCAGAATGCGCATGATTGCGCAATATGAAATTGCCGGTCTGACCGGGGGGCTGGTTGTTGGCACAGATCATAGTGCAGAAAATATCACGGGTTTTTATACCAAGTGGGGTGATGGCGCCTGCGATTTAGCCCCATTATTTGGTTTGAACAAGCGTCAAGTTCGGCAATTAGCCGCTTACCTTGGTGCGCCTGATATTTTGGTGCATAAAGCCCCTACGGCAGATTTGGAAGAAGATCAGCCACAACTAGCTGATGAACAAGCCTTAGGCATGACTTATCAGCAAATTGATGACTTTCTTGAAGGTCGTGAGGTGGCTGCAGAAATCGAAGCCAAACTGATCCGGATTTATCAGCAAACACAGCACAAACGCCGTGCTATTCCTACTATTTACGATTAATTGTCCTTTCTGCCCTGCCTATCATGGCGGGGCTGTAGCTTCCCGTATTGTTCTGCTGTGTGACTTTAGCTGTGCTCCTTTTCTAGTTAATCGCTAAATTTCTTATTTCTGATTATTTCATTTCACAGCCGTACCATATTGGTATTTGGATGGCCTATTGATATTTGGTAATAATAAATTTGGAAAGAAGAACTTTATTTCCATTATTAACAATAGCTTGAATATGTCATTAGTGTGAATTTTTGATGTTTATCATTATTTAGAGATAACAGCAAAAAGACTCTGATAATACCAGTTTTTATGCTGAAGATTTAGCTTGAAGCAGTGAATACTGTTCATAAATATAAATAATTAATTTGAAAAAAAATCAGTTGTTTATATCGGATATTAAGAATAAATACCTAAATCTTTGCGAAAATAAGAATAAAATCTTGTAATGGTGCATTTGTTAATATAATGTACCAATCATGCTGCAAGTCATAGGGGCTGTAGCGTCAACGCTGCTCATGTTCTATCGGGCTTAAAGAAACTGCACGGAGTTGACTATGAAAAACACAAGACTTTGCTTATCACTGCTAATGTTGACCGCTGGTTCTGCCAATGCGGTTGTATATGATGAAATCAAGTTCGCAAAGGAATGCCCGAATACTATGATGCCAATGCCAACTGCAGATGTGGCGGATAATATGAATTTTTTCCGCAATAATATGGGGCGCTGGCAAATTACTCGAATCGCTAATAACCATGTAATCATGGGATCTGGTTATGGCTTTGCTGTAAAGCGGGGTCATGCAGGTAGTGTGTATTGTGTACCTAAACCTGTTGAACCACATGTTGCGGTTAAATATGATCGCATTACGTTAAATAGAGAGTGTCCACCACTGTCATTTCCTGTACCACCTGAAGATGTGCCGGCCAATTTGAATTTTTTCAAAAATAATATGGGCCGTTGGCAGATTACCCAGATTGGTAATAAACATGTCATTACGGGTTCTGGCTATGGCTTTCAAGTAAAAAAAGGTACAGCCGGTTATTTCTACTGTGCCCATAGCTCAGTTATTCGTGACCAAAAAACGATGGATGGCATTGCCGGTGACCCTCAGCTATTTAAAGATCTGTTATCTAGATACAATCCACTAACAATGATTACTTCTGATGGCAATACTATTCCGAAAGTGACGCTGCCATTAGGGGTTGCCAAAGGTCAGGAGTTTATTATTGAACGTCAGGCCGCGGCCGATATAAAGGTGAATTACGCCAGAAGAGCCATAGGTTTTACTTATGGTACTGATACGGACGTGGCTAAAGGTAAAAAGCTGACCTTCCGTTACAATGGCAATTTCTGGGAAATGAAACCTGGCTATATTGTTAAGACACAAAAAGATCTGAGTAAAATTGGTAAAAATGAAGGTGAGCTCAATAAGTTATTGGAGCAACACAGGTCAGTTGAGATTCGTACTTTTGACGGTGGATGGACGCCGACAATTAATCTGTCACGTCACGCCCCCCACGGTACTATGGTTACTTTCATTCGTAACTCGACTTATAGTGTGAGATTAAATTATTCTTCAACCAGCATTGTGCCGCCTCGGGGAACAAAAACCGTCTTTATCAAGAGTGGTGGATCATGGTTTGTTCTGAGTGACAAGCTAGTGCGTGATAACCGTACGCTGCGGATGTTGGGAAGTAAGCCTAATTTAGTTCGTCAAATGATTAATGATTATAGCTCACTGACGTTACAGACATCAGATGGTAATTGGACCCGTTCGTTTGAAGTACCTAAGGCAACCTCAATTGGAGATATTCGTAATATTACCCTTAAGCGTTATTCAAGTTGGCGAGTAGGGTTAAAATTCCCAGGGGTGACCATTTATCCGCGTCGCGGTAGTATCACTCGCTTTATTGCTTTTGATAAATGGGATATGCAAGGGCGTAAGTCTATCTTCAGAAATGATGATGTGCAGGCTATTGCCACTGCCGCAGGCGTGAAGCAAATGTTGGATAAATATGCCAGCCTGTCAATTAATATCTCTGATGATGCGTATGTGCCTGTCATTTATTTACCGGATAATGCGACTAATGGTGAATTGGTTGAGATTACCCGTAGCACGTATCGTAAATCATTAAAGGTACATTACTCAGGACAGACAATTACCACAGGGTTAGTTGAGCCACTATTATTTTACTTTGAAAATAATAAGTGGAAGATTATTACACTGAACTAAATCAATCGTTAAGTTGTGATATAAAAAGCGCCTCGATTTTCGAGGCGCTTTTGTTTTAAATTGGCTGTCTATAAGTCAATTTATTTAATATCAATTGGTTGTTTTTGAGTGTTAATAATATTTTTATCATTTAAATATAATTTATCCATCAATTACTCGGTTATAAGAAATAATTAGCTATAAAAATATGGTATTGGAGCAAAATAATTTGTTTCGGTAATGTAGGTATATGCTGCAGATATCACCTGCTGCGTCAACGCTGCTCATGTTCTATCGGGCTAAAATAAAACTGTACGGAGTTGACACAAAATGATTAACCCAAAACTTTGCTTAGCTTTATTGATATTGGCGACAGGTTCAGCCAAGGCTGTTGTTTATGATGAAATTAAATATGCATATTCGAGAGAGTGTCCTGATGAGATGGTACCAATATTACCTTCAGATATTGCTGATAATATGGATTTCTTCCGTTACAATTTAAGTAAATGGCAAATATCTCAGATTGGTAATAATCATGTCATTATGGGTTATGGTTATAATTTTACAGTAAAACCAGGTAGGGCTTTTGGTATATTTTGTGTGCCAAAATCTCAGGCACCAGTGACTTATGATAAAATTACATTTAATCGTGAATGTCCGCCGCTCTCATTTCCTGTACCACCTGAAGATGTGCCAGCCAATCTAAATTTCTTTAAAAACAATATGGGGCGTTGGCAGATTACTGAAATTGGTAATAAACATGTTATTACTGGCTCTGGTTATGGTTTCCAAGTGAAAAAAGGCACGGCGGGTCATTTCTTCTGTGCCCATGATACGGTTATTCGTGATCAGAAAACCATGGATGCGATTGCTCGTGATCCAGCATTGTTTGAAGAACTGTTGTCCAAGTACAACCCATTGACCATGATCACTTCGAATGGCAATAGTATTGCTGAATTGACTATGCCACCTAAATCATCAGCTGGACAGGAATTTGTTGTTGAACGTCAGGCCGATGCAGCGATTAAAATTAAATTTGGTAAACGAACGGTCAGCTTTCCCTATGGGTTTGATACTGTTATTCCTAAAGGGAAGACTGTGACATTTAAATTTGATGGTTACCAGTGGCTTATGAAGCCAGCAAAAATGGTTTCCAGTCAAACAGAGTTATCCCGCATAGGTAAAGATAGTGGCGTATTAAACCAATTATTGACAGAGCACCGTGCTGTAGAAATTAAAACTCAAGATGGAGAATGGACTCCTGTGATTGAACTTTCACGAGATGCACCTGATGGAACCATGGTGAGCTTTGTTCGTAACTCAACGTATAGCGTAAAGTTTAATTATTCATCTACGACAATAGTACCCCCTAAAGGAACTAAAACGGTTTTTATTAAGCGTGGGGGAAGTTGGTTTGTAATTAGTGATAAATCAGTAAGGGATAATGCAACATTGAGAAAATTAGGTGGAGAGCCCGCTTTATTGAAGCGTTTTATTAATGATTACAGTACATTGAAATTGCAGACATCTGATGGTAACTGGACACGTAATTTCACCATTCCCAAAGCGACTGACATTGGCAATATCCGTAATATTATATTGATCCGTTACTCCAGTTGGTGGGTAGGGTTGAAATTCCCTGGGGTGACCTTAAGACCCCGGAAAGGATCAACGATGCAATTTATTGCGTTCGATGACTGGAGTTTGCAGGCACAAAGATCATTGGATTCGAATGCTGATGTACAACTTGCCGCGCAGAGTAGCAGTATAAAGTCGCTATTGGATCGTTATGGTAATCTTAATATCAGCCTAACTGACGGCGCTTATTTATCAGAAATCAACCTACCTGATAATGCAACGAATGGTGAAATGATTAATATCACTCGTCGAACGGTTAAACCTGTCAAGGTGCGTTATTCCGGTAAACAACATCAGCTTAGTTTAGGGTTAGATACGCTGTTTTATTTTGACAATAATAAGTGGCAGATAGTCAGCTTAAATTGATAGCATAGCCATATATTTCAAGCGCTCAGTCATGGGCGCTTTTTTATGTCATAAAGAACAATGTGCATTGAAGTCATCACATTGATTTATAAATTTATTTATTGGAAATTCTTTGTGGCCTACGTTTATTGTTGATGAATAATCCAGTTATAGCGAGGGGTGAGCTTGAGTTAATAGCGAGAGGATTGCCTCCCACTAATTGTATACCTTTTAATTACTTGGGCTTATCAGGGTATATCTAAGGTGAAATGGCGGTATATGGGTGATTTGTAAGCTATTGGGAGCGTCTTGATAACTGACTAGCTTTGTTTATTCCCCACGCAAGAGGATTAATCAGATAAGCATTTTCCCCAAGTTTCATCCCGCTCAAAAATACGACCCAAACAAAAAAGCCTGCAATACATTAATATTGCAGGCTTTTTCGATTTGAATTTGGTCGGTATGAGAGGATTCGAACCTCCGACCCCTGACACCCCATGACAGTGCGCTACCGGGCTGCGCTACATACCGAGACAAACCGATCGGCTCATTTATTGTGCCGTTCCGATGTGGCGAACTTTAACAAGAGCGTCAGATGAGTGCAAGCCTCTTAGCAGATAAAGTTAACCGTTTGATTAGTTTATAATCGGCCGGTTAGCTCTATCTGGTTGCAGGTCACTCTTTGTACAGTCTGCGGCTTTCACGCATCACCTGGATTAATTCCGGTGCACTGAGCTTTTTCTTCAGCCGGTGCTGATATTTGCGATCGTAGATGTAATATTGCCCATGACGGTTAATCACAGTGATCTCTTTGGGCTGATAGATAGCAAATACCTTGTTATCACCGATATAGGTCCAATTTTGCTTATTGGGTTGTAACAGATATCGCCCTGCACTGTAGTCGGTGGCGGCATTACTACAGCCTAATACTTGGTTCATCAGGGTAGGTACTAAGCCATAATGACTGGTACGGTAGCTGATTTGCTGTGGTTTACCATGGGGCCAATGGATAATCATGGGGACTTTGACATTACCAGGAGACAGATCCTGTCTCGCTTCTACATTATTGCTGGTAAATGCTTTGCCTTTAATGCCAGTAATAATGATGACAGTATTATCTGGCACCTGTTTTAACGTCTGAGCCAAAAGGTGATCAATAAAATTCAGTGACTGACGATATTGGTTGAATAATACCCGTTGTGCCGGCATAAAGTTATCCGGCGCCTTGATTGTTTCGACGCCAAGGAATCCCACTGGCGTGTCATAATTTTCGGGTGATTTTAAATCTAACATAGCAAACCAAGGGGCAGTTTGCTTTTGTTGCCACTGGTCAAAGGCTTGCGCAAGTTGAATATCTGCTGCCGCATTACTGTGTTTATCATTCGCAACCACAGGCACAAAGTTAGCCACCATGGCAGCAGGTTTCATTTTGTCCATATCAGAGCGGCTGATAAACAGTCTTAGTTGATAACCTTCCCGTTTGAACGTTTGCGTCAGCAAGGGTGGTGTGAAGTTAAAATCCACCGCTTCTTTGTAATTACCCTGCAAACCATACAGTAGCGAAAACAGCCCTGATGCATAGTGATTCCCGCCACTGAGATGGTGAGTGAAATTCTGATTCTGCCCGGCATACCGGGTCAAAAATGGCATGGTATCCCGGTTGACCATGTCATAACGTAAGCTATCAATGGTAATGAGCAGTACATTGGGTTTACTGTTGGCATGGCACTGCAGCGGGTTTTTGGGATAGTGCAGGGTCGCTATATCCTCTTTGGGCTGATGACGGAGGTGACTTTCCAGCCCATGGGTTTCCATAAAGGTTTTAGCTGTAGCGGGGTAAGACAACGGGTAACTGTCATCAAAGCGGGTGATCTGGGTGACGTCATTCGCATCAGCCCAAATATGGATCACATGGCTGGCGACAAAACACAGGCCAACAAACACCACGACTTTAGGCCCAACATTACGCCGCTGGATTTTCTCAATCCGCTTCCAAAGAAAGTTTGCGGCAGTGAGCTCCAGCGCTAAAATTGCGATGGGGGTGATAATGTAAGATGTGCCATGTAATAAAGCGCTAAGATCTGCCCATGCTAAATCAAAGGCGAACGGGCTTAAATGCATACCATAGTCATCATAGACAATGGTGTCATACAGTAAGATACACAGCGCGACTGTTGCCACAGTGGCGCCATAACCCCGTAGTATTTTTGAATACGGCATCAGGGTACTGATGGGAAACAGGAATACCAAGTACACCATAAAGGCCAGAAAACTGAATTGGCCTATGGTGCTGATGGCCAAATAGCCCCAGCTTAACCAAGTATCGGGATAACCAATACTCTCGATATAACGGCTGCCGATAATCATCGCCAGTATGCCGTTAAAAAACGCAAACCAGTGACCCCAATTCACCAGGCGGGAAATTTTATCCCGGCTCATCTGTTTCTGTCGCTCTACCATAATATTGCGCTGTTTCCCGAAGAACCTGTGTATCTTATGTTTATTGCTTTATTTATTACCAGTAAATTACTGGTTTACAGGCAATTACTGCTTAACGGATTGTTCCAGTGCCTTAGCAAACTGCTGGGCAACTTGGGCGCGGGACTGTTCACCGACCTTGGTTTGCAGCAGATGAGACACACAGTTACCCAATACCATCAGGCTCAGATCCGTTGGCGACTGGTGTTTTTCCAGTACCATCAGCAGCTCGGCGATAAGGGATTCAACTTGTGCGTTGGTGTATTTTGATTGGATAGCCATAAATAAAAAATGATTCACATAGGAAAGGATTAGCGGCATATAATAACGGATTTCCAACCGTATCACTATCAGGGCTTATGAGTATTCAGATCGAACAAGCGATTATCCACGAGATCGCCCAAAACAGCGATGGACAGCTGACCTGCCGCCTGCGTCCCCAGCCATTGTTAAACGGCCCCGCCGTTGAAGCCATGCTGGAGGAATTACACAGTACTTACACCAGTAAAAGTGGGAAAGGTTTTGGCTATTTTGGCGTGCCAGAAGGTGATGGCGAAGCGAATACTGCATTTGCTGATGCATTAGCGCAGTATCGCAGTAATGCGACGGGGTTTGTTGATTTTTCAGCTCAAGCGGGCCGTTTGCTGCAAGATGAATTAGCAAAATATGACTTTAGTCATGGTGGCTTTTTGCTGATGGCGAGTTACACCGCATTAGCCAGTGATTATCTGTTTGTTGCGTTGCTCAATGCCAAATCCTCTATGACAGTGTTAGACGATATGGAACTGACGCAAGTCAATTCGCTGGATCTGTCTAATATGCAGTTAGCAGCAAGAATCGATCTAACCGAATGGCAGATGGACGCTGACTCACACAAATATATCTCTTTTATCCGCGGGCGGGCTGGCCGCAAAGTGGCTGATTTCTTCCTTGATTTTATGGGGTGTGTGACAGGGGTTGATCCTAAAGCGCAGAATAAAAAGCTGATGAATGCGGTAGAAGACTTTGTTGCTGGCAGTGAATTAACAAAAGAAGAACGGCAAGAATGTCGGGAAAAAGTCTTTACCTTCTGTGCTGATAAATTTGATAGTGGCAATGATATTCAGCTAAAAGATCTGGCCGATGAACTGGCTGATTCCGGTATGGATTCCTTTTATGATTTTGCCAAGGGTGGTGAATATGAGCTGGATGAAGAGTTTCCAGCGGATAAAACCACATTGCGTCAGTTGAAAAAATTCTCTGGTACTGGTGGCGGGGTGAGTATCAGTTTTGATGGGGTACATTTGGGGGAACGGGTGATTTATGACCCTGTCTCAGATACCTTATTGATTAAAAAGGTGCCAGCTAATTTGAAAGAACAGTTAGATCGTCGTCTGAAAGGGGAATAACCCGGTTATCAGACAAAAGCCGCTGTTCTCAGCGGTTTTTTTATGCTCAAAATAGCAAGTAACTGAAAGGTCTAAACCGAGTCGTTCACAAGGTGTCTCCATCATTTGTGTCATGGGCTTTGCGGGGGAAATATCTCTCGGCCAGTAACCGCCATAGCGATGATTCAAATAAGGCTGAAATTGAATAAGCAGGATGAAGTCCATAGCCATTACAGCCCCTGCGTACAGCGTTAGGTTACGCGACATAACTCATTACCTTGTGTTTGATAACTATAAGCTTGGTGTTTTATTGGCAGTAGCTATCGAACTTATTGGTTAAATATAATGCTTGCTTGAATATGGCGATTAATCACAATCCTACTTGATCAGAGTGTAAGGCCTGAAGGGATATCATCATTATCTGCAGATAGATTTGGGGAATAGAGAAAGGATAGGAGGCAACATGGCAGTTGAACCCACGACAGTGCATATTCCGGCTTCGGCGAGATTGTGTTTTGAGCTGATGGATGCTGAGGCAAACCCACAACATAAACAAGTATTATTCGAGTTGGATCAAGACCCGGAAGTTATGCGTTATGTGACGGGTGGCAAAGTCACCAGCATGCAAATGCTGGAAACCAAATTGATCCCCCGGATGCGGCAATATCGTAACCCGGCATTGGGGTGGGGTATTTGGAAAGTCTCAGACAAAACCAGTGGAGAATATTACGGCTGGATTTTAGTCCGCCCTTGGGCGTTTTTTACCGCTACTCCTGAACATCACAATCTGGAGATGGGATGGCGCTTTAAACGTCACTGCTGGGGAAAAGGTTTTGCAACAGAAGCGGCGCAAGCGGTTGCTCTGCGATTGGCTGCGATGCCGGAGGTAACAAGCCTGTGTGCGATTGCCCAAGAGGATAACTTGCCTTCCATGCGGGTAATGGCCAAGTTAGGCATGCGTTTTTTACGCCGGGATATTGTCAGTGATCCATTATTTGAGGATGAACAGGTAATTTACAGTATGCCGGTTTAGCGTCGATGTACTGACCCGGATACTGAGTCAGTACATCGATGACGATATGATATCAGTGACGAGTGCTAGGTGATTACTGATTATCCTGTTGTTGTAGGAAATCTTTGAATTCAGCTTCATATAAGCGGAACAGTACCAGCGTCACAGCAAAAATGATCGGACCATAAATCAGGCCAATTAACCCAAATAATTGCAATCCGCCCAGCAGGGAGAAAAACAGCATTAGGGTATTCATGCCCGAATCGCCCTGCATCAATAGTGGCCGCAAGAAGTTATCAATTGAGCCCACCACTAATACTCCCCAAGCCACCAAGAAGATTGCCCAGTTCCAGTCACCGGTAAGCGCGAGGTAGAGGGCTGCGGGTAACCAGATAAGTGCAGTGCCAACAAAAGGAATAAAGGAAGCAAAGGCCATAATTGAGCCCCAGAATAATCCGGGGAATCCGGCCAATGCCATGGCGACCCCGCCGGCAATACCTTGGGCAATTGCGGTGAGAAATGATCCTAATACTGCCGATTTAGCCACTTGTTCCACTTCAGTAAAAATCTGATCTTCCTGACTGCGGGACAGCGGTACTACGTGGCGCAGAGCATCGATAAGCTTGTCGTTATCGCGCAAAAAGAAAAATAGGACAAATAGCATCAGGGAAAAGTCTACTAATACTCCGGTTATATCCCCGAGAATTTTGGTGCTGGCCCCGACTAACTCGGTGCTGATGTTGGTCGCCATTGTTGCGGCTTTTTGTATAAATTCTTCTGGTTTTATCGTATCAAAGGGCAGCCACTTATTGACAAAGTGGAACCCGGTTTGTACCCAAGGGTGATTGAGTAGCTCTTTGGCTCCCCCATCAGTCAGCCAGTGATAGCTGGAGCTAAAAAAAGTAATACCTTGATCGACAATAGCAATAGCCACGACCAGCAGAGGGATCAATACAATAACCGTGAGTAAGGTACAGGATAAAAATGATGCCAGATTAGGGCTACGGGGCATGGCATGGTTAATCCGGCTGTGTACCGGCAAAAACAGCAATGACACAATAAATCCCAGTACGATTGACCCCAGATAAGGGGCAATTAGCAGATAACAGGCATAAGCTGCGACACACAGTGCCAGGATCAGGATCCAGTGCCGGGGTTCGGCTTTAAATGGTGTAGGCACACAGAACTCCGCTGAGTGTAAAAAATTGCTGATAGCATAACGGATTAGTCATTGTAGTGACAAACCGTGTTATTGCCGGATGTTGCGGTATATCGCAATAGTCAGAGATAGTAACCGACCGTTAGCGCATAGTTAAAATACTTCGCGCTGATGGCATGTAGGTGGGTGCTCATCATTGATAACGCATTTAAAGATATGCTGGCGCTATTAATAGCCGTTCCTGACATGTGACTTGGTTACTGTCTGATGATTGAAATTGGAAAGTAAACTGATGATTACCGATGGTGATTCTTAGTAAAAGTACATGACGTTGAGAGACGAATATTGGTCTTGGGGTGAGTAATCGCTGGCGGCCAATAGCACGATGACTGTGGGGAAATAATCGCAGCGTGGTTTGCGCCACGCTGCAGTGTTGCGCTTTACCGTAACCGATTGAGCATCATGATGATATTAGTTTAACGGTTAAATCTGAGACGTTGGCCTAAGGTGTTATCGATAAATTTTTCACCATCAAACAAGTGCTGACCATTGACCCAGGTGCCAGCAATGGTGGCCGGGAAGGTGTGGCCTTTAAATGGACTCCAACCACAGTGATAACGGATATTGTTATCTGCTACTGTGAAGGGACGGTTAAGATCGACCATCACCAAGTCAGCCATATAGCCTTCGCGCAAATAACCGCGTTCTTTCAGTTGGAAACGCTCCGCAACGGCATGGCTTGTTTTCTGAACGATTTGTTCCAAGCTGAAAATACCTCTGTGGTGCATATCTAACAAACTGAGCAAAGCGTGCTGAACCAGTGGCACACCAGATGGATTGCTGAAGTAACTGGCCGCCTGCTTTTCTTCCCAGGTGTGCGGGGCATGATCGGTGGCAATAATATCAATTACATTGTCTTTGACCGCTTGAATTAATGCCAGCTGATCCGCTTGCGTTTTCACTGCGGGATTACATTTTATCTGGCTGCCAAGCCGGGCATAATCCGTATCATTGAAAAACAGGTGGTGAACACACACTTCTGCGGTGATATTGGCACCCGCTAATTCTACCAAGGTTTTGCCCTTTTTAAACAGGTATAACTCATCGGCTGTGGTCAGATGCAGTACATGCAGGCGGGCACCATGCTTAATGGCCAGCTCAGTGGCCAATTGGGATGATTTTAGGCAAGCCTCTCGGGAGCGGATTTCACCATGCAAAGCCATTGGCACGGCATCACCATATTGTGCTTTGGCTTGGGCTTCATTAATCGCAATGGTTGGGCTGTCTTCGCAGTGTGTGGCAATAACAGTGGGGGCGTTGGCAAAAATGCCATCCAGAGTATCGCGATTATCAACCAACATATTACCGGTAGAGGCGCCCATAAAGACTTTTACCCCACAAGCCGCGTGGGGATCGAGTTGTTTAATTTGGTCCAGATTGTCATTGGTCGCCCCGAGGTAAAAACTAAAGTTTGCCAATGAGCATTGTGAGGCGCGCTGATATTTATCTTTCAGCGCTTGCAGGTTAGTGGTTTGGGGATTGACGTTAGGCATCTCCATAAAGCTGGTGATACCGCCCGCTACCGCTGCGCGAGATTCACTGGCAATGGTGCCTTTATTCGGAAAACCCGGCTCGCGGAAATGAACCTGATCATCAATCATACCGGGTAACAGGTACTGGCCGTTGGCATCAATAACCTTAGCGCCTGTTGGCGGGGTGATCCCGGCAGCAATTTGGCTGATCCGGCCATGTTCAATCAGCAGATCTCCCTGGGTAATTTTGCCTTCATTAACCAGATGAGCATTACAAATAAGGGTTTTCATAGGATACCTGTTTACCATTGTTATTGACGTTGGTCTGGAGCAGGCGAAAGGATGTGACCGGAACTGTCAGTCCTGTGACAGTGCGCGGGGACTCCACCCCTTTGCTGACTCCAAACGGAGAAAGCCTTTCTTTCCGGAATCTTATCTTACCTTAATTACAGGATAATTGTGGAGTCTTTTCCGGTGCTTATCTTTGTACTTAATCACGCAGTATTTACTCTCTATGGGGTAAAAGTTGCCTTGATACAACTTGTATCAATCTAGGATGCGATCAAGTAACATAGCCGCTTCGTTTTTTGAGTATAAATCTCTGTCATGCGGTCAGATAAATTACGTCTGCTGGCCTGTTTGGTGTTATTGGGAGCTGGTAATGTCTGTGGCCGGGATTTCCCTGCGCAGGTCGATAAGGTAGTTGACCAAGCTTCATCACATCATTTTCAGCAAAATCAGCAACAAATTCACCATTGGATGCAGCAAAATCAACGGGCTGAGTTACGCGATAGCGCGATAGCGACGCCAAAAAAGGATGCGAATCCATTACCTAAATCGGCGCAGTGCTTAGCGCTAAATGATGTCGCCATTCGCGGGATTAGCCTGTTAACCCCGGCAGATTTACAGCAATTAACACCACTGGATAATCACTGTATTACTGCCGCAGCCGTTAACCGTTTGATTGATGAGATCACCCGGTTGTATTTGCTGAAAGGTTATATCACCGCAAGGGTATTAGTTGGGGGTGTGGATCCTCATGGACAGTTGTTACTGAATGTCGTTGAAGGACATATTGAGAAAATTACCGGGGATGATGCTACCCATATTGCACTGTTATTTCCCCATACTGTGGGTAAACCGTTAAACCTGCGTCAACTGGAGCAGGGGATTGATCAGGCGAATCGGCTCAGCTCTAACCATCTGACGATGGAAATTGTGCCAGGTGATCAGTTTGGCGGCAGTATTATTCAATTGAAAAATAATCCGCTCTCCCATTGGCATGCTTCTGCGGTGATAGACAATTATGGTCAGGCTAATACCGGTATCCAACGTTTGACCTTGGGGTTAGGCTGGGATGATTTACTGGGTATCGATGATTACCTTAATGTGGCGCTTACGCAATCGTTACGGGCACCATCTCGGGGATTAAGCCGCAGCTATAATCTGCTTTATAGTATTCCTTATGGCTTTTTTACCCTAAGCGGTTTTTATAGCGCGTCAGAATATGGCATTAATCAGCAGCTGGCATATAGCTCGGTGCGCCTCAGTGGTGACAGCCAAGAGTTCGGTGCCAAACTGGATTATGTGATGTTTCGCGATCAAAACCAGATTTATCGCAGTTATTTCCAGATAAGCCAAAAACAGTCCAACAATTATTTTGATCATGACAAATTGGCCATCAGTAGCTTTAACTATTCAACCTTAGAATTGGGTGGCAGTTATACCCGTCAAATGCGTTATGGCAGTGTGGGGGCCAATCTTGCATTGGAGAAAGGGCTGCCAGACTGGCAGTTTCATCACAGCGGGCGGGATGCGGTGGCACGATTGTCTGATTTTTGGAAATTTACTGGTGGGGTTAATTTCAGTCGTTGGTTATTACTAGGACAAGCTAATTATCTGTTTAACAGCAGCGTTTATGGGCAGTACAGTGCTCAGCCGTTGTGGGGCGGAGAGTCGTTAGACTTAGCCGATCCCAGTGCGATCCGCGGATTGCACATTAACAGTATGTCAGCGAGCAGTGGTTTATATTGGCAAAATACCCTGAGTCGTTATTTTGATTCAGCCTTGGGTGGCTTTACCCCAAGAATCGGGATTGATATCGGCCAAGTCTACTTTCCCGGTAGTCATCCAGCTAACCAAGCGGCATTAGGATTGAGTGCCGGGGTGAGCTATAGCTACCGGCAGATAGCTGCCGATATTATGCTAAACAGAGCACTGCCATTAGGGCCTAGTCGTTATTTACCAGAGACCTGGCAATGTTTGGTGCAAGTCAGTGTGGCACTTTAAGCGCGTACTGGATGAGTTATTGCGAGACAGATAATATTTAAAATTTATTTTGGATGTTAGTTTTATCTCGTGGGTTACGTATTTCGTTATGTAAATTGCATTGAGTACTAAAAGGCGGACAATAATAGTCCGCCTTTTATTTATACAATTTGATTTGTTTTTTATTTATCTTTCTTGAGCACAATATCCATAATGGCGATATTTTATAAACATTTTGCAATGTGCTTAATTATTAAACTATTCGACAGCATATTTTCATTTCTTAAATATCAATAAAAACATATGATACATTTGATACATATCTCACAAGTTCACTTGTGTTAGCTTTACCTAAATATAAAGCTGTAGCACAATGGCATTAATGTTACATATGTTAAGAGGTATGAAATACATTATCACCCGCATCGTTATTAAACATACAATAAATGATGCATCTATTATTTGACATATAACATTAATAGGGAATCTATACACAGGATGTCCATTATATAGAATGTGATACGTTTATAGCGATAAGTTGTCAGAATAAATATGAACTGCTGACAGCTTTGGAGTATATGACTATGAGTAATAAGTTCAAACTTTCCGAGGCCGGCAAACTTACCGTTCTGGTATCCCTTGCCCTTTCTTATCCCGTATATGCAGGTGGCATTGTAGCTGGGGGCGACAGTGCTCACCAGGCAACGATTTCCACAGCGGGCAATGGTGCCCAAGTCGTTAATATTGTCACCCCGAATCAGCGGGGATTATCCCATAACACCTATAATAATTATGATGTTAATCAGCCCGGTGCTGTATTGAATAACAGTCTTAAGGCTGGTAATTCCCAATTGGCTGGGCATTTAGGGGCTAACAGCAACCTGCATGGGCATAATGCTAAAATTATTTTGAATGAAGTCATTAGCCGAAATCCTTCTCTGCTGCTGGGTAAGCAGGAAGTATTTGGTATGGTTGCAGATTATGTATTGGCTAACCCCAATGGTATTACCTGTAATGGCTGTGGTTTTATCAATACCAGTAAAAACTCACTGGTAGTCGGTAACCCTATGCTGAAAGATGGCAATTTAGCTGGGTTTAATACCATGGCTAATAAACAGGGCTTATACGTTGGTAATAAAGGTTTGGTAACCAATACCGCTTTAAATTTAATTGCCCCTCGTATTGATGTACGTGGCCCTGTTGCCGCTGGGCAAGCAATACAAGCTATTGCAGGCCAAAATAAGGTTGACTACAACGGCAATATTATTGCGACTAATCCAAATCCAGTGGGGAATTTGGACAGTTATTATCTGGGCAGTATGAAATCCGATACCATTAATTTGGTTAACACTGATATGGGTAGTGGTATTAACCTGAAAGGGAATATTGACGCTGCCAATAAATTGTCAGTTGATGGTAAAGGTCAAGTTCAGGTTGAAGGTGCAGATATTCATGGTGGCGATATTAATATTGCCGGCGGTGATTTGAATATTCATGGCAAGGTTATTGCCACCGAGAATCAGTGGCAGGATCCTGAGAATTACCACAATTATCGTGGTGCGATTGATCATGAGAAAACAACTCACACTGAACGTTTAGAACAAACCAAACTTGCGGGTAAAAATATTACCTTAGTAGGTTATGGTGATAACCATATTACTGCGGCAGATATTCAGGGCGATGATGTGACTGTGCGTGGCGGTAATGTCACTTTAGATGCGCAACAACTGAAAAATGCTGAATCTGAGCGGAATAATCGCTGGTTTTATTCTTGGTTCCATAACGATAGCAAGCATAATGAGCAGACCCGTCAGGTACAAACCGAGGTTAAGGCTAAACAAGGGCTGACTATCTCTGCTGATAGTAAAGATGTGAATTTGGAAGCGGCAAACCTCAGTGCTGGCCAAATGAACATTAATGCTAAACAGGATGTGCATCTGGGCGCCGCTGTGAATCAGGCGCTGCAAAGCCATACCATGACGCGCAAAAATGAGACCAGTGCTCTGCTCAGTGGCCATCTAGAGCAAAATGATAAACAGCAAACCTATGTTGCTGCTTATTTGAATGCCGCCCAAGGCGTTAATTTAACTGCGGGTCGTGATATTCATACTGCCGGTGCTCAGGTGCATGCAGGTAGCGATCTGAATATAAGTGGCGAGCGTACTGTGAATATTGGTACCGGCGCACTGACAAATCATCAATTAAATGAAAATCACTATACCGCGTGGGGCGGCATTGGTGGTGGTGCTGATGACAAAAAACAGCACGATGCAACCCACAGTGTGGCGACTGACATTGCTGCTGATGGCAAACTGGTAGTGTCAGCTGATCACGGTGTCAATATTAAAGGCAGCCAATTACATGCTAAACAGGGCGGTTATGTACAGGCCCGTGAAGGTCAGGTCAGTGTAGATAATGCGACCGATACCTCATCCGATACCCTGTATACCCGCAGTGGTGGTGCGTTCAATATCACCGGTCATTCAGCTTATGATGCCGCCAGTGAACATCAAGTCAGTGGTAGCCACGTGGTGTCAGATACCAATTTGGTATTGAATGGTGAAAAAAATATTCATATCAGTGGCTCTGATATCTCAGCCAAACAACAGCTGGGACTGGAGTCTAACGGCAATATCACTGTCACCTCAGGTCAGCACACCACGGATAAGGTGAATGATACCACTTCACTGCACGGCACAGCTCATGCTGAGAAAGTCAGTGATAAACAATATGCCGCGGGTGTTGGCATTGAACAGACCCATCATCATCAGGAAAGTCAGCAGGTTGAACACAAAGGTGCCAGCCTGAATGGCGGAACTGTTGCCATCAATGCCGGCCAGACAGTTGCGATTAATGGCTCCAGTATGACTGCGAGCAAAGATGCCAACATCAATGCCACTAACGTCAGTTTTGGCGCGGTAAAAGATACCCTGCATCAGGACACCACAGATAACAGTGTCAAGTTGGGCATTGATGTTACAGGTGGGGCCGATAAAGGCGAAATCAGTGCCGGTGGCAGCGTGACTCATAGTCATGATGTGATGGTAAAGTCTGACGATCAAGGCAGCCGTACCCAAATCGGGGGCAATCTGACCATTAATGCTGAAAACAGCTTATCTCAGACTGGTGTTAACCATCAGGTTGGTGGTGATTATCAGGTTAATGCTGAGCAGGTTACAACCACAGCCGGTCAACATGAGCAGCGTCAAGACGGTAATAAAACGACTGTTGGTGTGAAAGTGACACTGGGTGCCGATTATAGTGCGACAACCCGCCCACTGATCGATGGCGCCGAGAAATTGATCCACGGTGATGTAAAAGGCGCAATTGATACAGCAAAAGAAACCAAGCTGGACTTAACCGAGGTTCAGGTTGGTGCCGCGGTGAATACCCAACATGAGAGCAATGGCGGTGTACAGAGCACTGTCTCAGCCAGTGAGATCCATGCCGGTAATGTGATGATCAATGCTAAGGGGCAGGTGCGGGATCAGGCCACTGCTTATGATGCGCAAGACACAGTTGCGATCCACAGTGACACTTACCGTAATGAAGCTGCTAACGCACATAATGACACCTACCACAATAAAGTGGATGTGACCGTTAGCGGTGCCGTTGGTACTAAAACCGGGGTGGATGTTGGACTGCATGGTAAAGCTGATGTGCACTATGAACAGGCAAATACCACAGATAACCTGGCCACTGCAGGCAGCCTGAAAGGCAAACAGATTAGCATTGATGCGGCGAACACTGCCATGCTGCAAGGAACAGCCGTTAATGGCTCTGACAGCGTGAGCATTGCCGCCAAGCAAGGCGTTGCAATGGAGCAGGCTAACAGTACCCATGCTAAGAGCAGCATGGATGTGACCGCTAATGTCGGCTTTGATGTCACAACCACGGGTGACACCCGGGATATGGGCGGTGAGTTAGGCGGCCATTATAAAGACTCTGCTAGCCATGACAGTGAAGCGGTTACAGGCTCCTTGAGCGGTAGTAATGTCCATATTCAATCCGGTGCAGATATCCGTGCTCAAGGTGTTAATGTTCAAGCTGATAATTTGGCGATGCAGGCTGGTGGCAAACTGCAGTTGGATGGTGCGACTGCCAGCCACAGTGAATCATCTCAGCATTATGGTGCAGATATTCATGCCGGTAAAAACCGTAACAGCAAAACCAATGAATATGGTGGCAGCATCGGTGGCGGATTGGAATTAGGTCATACCACTGACAGCAGTACAACGGTCACTGGTGGTCAGCTAACCGCGAAAGGTAACATGGCATTAAGCGCTGCCGGTCAGGGAAATGATGCTATCCGTATTGAAGGCGGTCAATTGCAAGCCCAGCAGGCCAATATCAATGCTGCCAATGGTGGGGTGGATATTCATGCTGGTGTAAGCACTCAGCAGGGGAATAGCTGGAATGTGGCCGGCTCTGTGGACACAGAAAGCAGCCATACCCTAAATGATGATCCGTTTAAAGGTGTGGATCATAGCCGCGAAGGCCAAGGTGGGGTGGAGTTTGACTATGGTCAGCATAATAACCGTAGCCACACACTGGCAGGGATTCAGGCTGATAATCTGACCATCCAAACGAAAGGGGATGTCGCTATTGCGGGCGGTACAGTTAAAGCTGACAAGTTGTCTGGCCAGATCGGTGGTAATTTGACCCTTGCGTCACAAAAAGATTTGACTGACAGCACCAGTGTTAGCGGTAAATTGTCTGTGCCGAAGATCAGCAGCAATGTGAATTCAGTGGAAGCGGCTGAAGCGAAAAAGGCCGGAGCTCAAGCGAAAGCTGATGAGCCTAAGCCAAGTCTGAAAGATCAGGCGATGGATTTTGCTAAAAAGTTCAAAGATACTGATGTTTCCGGCGCTTATGAACGCACTTACAGTGATAAAGTTGCTACATCGTCCGCTATTCAGGCCGGCAATGCTGATCTGAATGTTGCGGGCGCTATGCAGGTAACCGGCGCACAAGTGAATGCTCAAGCCGGTCAGATTAAGTCTGCTTCTGTACAACAGCAGGATATTCAGGGCGTGGATCAACATCGTAAGATCAATGCCAATGTGATGGATATTGCCAAAGGGGTGATGGGACTTGGGGGGGCTAATCAGTCTAACTTCCAAAATACCCATGAGACACCTGTTGCTGTTGCAACTGTGACTTACGGTAAATAATATATTGTGATATTAAGATGACTGAGTAAATGTCACTGTAAAAATCCCGCCTTTCGGCGGGATTTTTTTATTACGCTTAATATGTGTGATTCATAGACATCATTTCAATATAATGAGTGTCTATGAACAGAGAAATACAACAGCGTTTACAGTGGATTAAGCTATACGAAGAGACCCGTGATGCGGGCTTGGTCTGTCGTCGTTGTGGCATATCCAGACCTACCTTAAGAAAATGGTGGCAGCGTTATCAGAAAGACAGTGTAGATGGTCTGGTCAGTCAAAGCAGACGTCCTAAGAGTTCACCTTCAACCAAGGTTGGTGAGACAGAAGAGCAGTTAATTTTATCTTTGCGATGCTCTCGAAACCTTGGAGCTAGGCGTATTCAAAGTGAACTTGGCCGCCTACATGGGCTCTCTCTTGGAATTGCAACTATTCATAAGATTTTGACGCGGAATGAGGTAAAGCCTGTTGTTACCTATCGTAAGAAACCAGATTACATCAGGTATGTTCGCCCAGTTCCTGGCGATAGAATACAAATGGATACCTGCAAGATAGGGCCGAATCTCTATCAATACACCTCGATTGACGATTGCACCCGCTATAGGGTTTTAAGGCTGTATAGCCGCAGAACTGCTGCTAACACACTGGATTTCATTGATTGCGTTATTGATGAAATGCCATTTCCAATTCAGCGTATTCAAACAGATCGTGGCCGCGAGTTCTTTGCCTTTAAAGTCCAAGAGAAATTGAAGATCCATGGAATCAAATTCAGACCAAATAAACCTGCTTCACCTCACCTAAATGGCAAAGTAGAGCGCTCGCAGAAAACGGATAAAGCTGAGTTTTATGCAACGGTAGAGTTAGCATCAGACGATTTAGATAACCTGCTTGCTGAGTGGCAGCATTACTACAACTGGGAGAGGCCTCATAGCGCACACCATGGGAAAACACCCATGGAGCGATACTTCGAAATGGCTGAGCAAACGCCTTATTCTGAAGAGGTTCAGGAGCTTTATGAACCAGCAAAAGAACCCCTTCAAGAACAAAACTACAGGCTTGAATTGGAGCTGAGAAGATTGAAACGATCTCTATGAATCACACACTTAATAGCAAGAGTTTTGACTAGCTCAGATAGTGTTTAGTTGAAGTAGATAGTACTATCCATTTTGTTAATGCTGCATTTTATATCAGGACATATTAGGGGCGATCAAGGCGGTTTAACCGCCTTGATTAATATGCGGTTATAACGTTTTATTTAAATCAAATCAAAACTTCTAATTGAACCGATTAAATCAGTTGCCAATCTATTTAAGTCTTGGCAAGTCGATGCTGTTTTCTGGGTTCCCTGTGTATTATCATCTGCATAAGATTGAATAATAGTGATGTTTCGGTTGAGCTCATTGGCGACAACGTTTTGCTCTTCTGTCGCGCTAGCAATTTGATTATTCATATCGGTAATAATATTCACGGCATGATTAATGCTGAGAATACTTTTTCCGGCATCTTCAGCTAACGTTAGTGAGCTTTTCATTTGCTCTTGACTTAATTGCATGGCTTGATCCGCTTGCGCAGTGCGGTTTTGTAGCATTTCAATGGTATGGCTAATTTCTTCAGTCGATTTTTGGGTGCGTTGAGCTAATGTTCGCACTTCATCTGCGACAACAGCAAATCCCCGTCCTTGTTCACCCGCCCGCGCAGCTTCAATAGCGGCATTTAAGGCTAACAGATTGGTTTGCTCTGCAATTCCTCGGATAACATCCAGTACGATACTGATATTTTTACTGTCTTGCTCTAATTGTTGTACCACGTCAGATGCTGAGGTTAATTGTTTCGCAACGCCATCAATACTCAGCACAGTATTTTGGACAATGTCAGTTCCCTCTTTTGATGCGGATAAAGCATGGTTTGCAGCTTCGGCAGCTGCCGTGGTATTACTGGCAACTTCTTGCAATGTTGATTGCATTTGATTCATTGCTGTTGCAACTTGATTGATTTCATTCAACTGTTGAGACATTCCATCGGCTGATTGCTCTGAGATAGTACTCATGTCTTTAGCCGCAGTACTTAACTGGCCCACTGAAGTGGTAATATCTGTAACTAACGCATTGAGGCTATCTTTCATGTCCCGAATAGCGACAGCTAATTGGCCTGTTTCATCATGATTGATACGGTCTTGTTCTATCCATTCGCATAGCACTCCTCGCCCCAGATTACCTTTTGCAATGGCCATTGCTTGTTCAACCAGCATCTTTAGCGGATGACAGATTTGACGTGTTAATAATGTAGAAAATACGATGAGGAACAATATATCTAAAATAGTAATTACTATGATGCTTACTTTAGCTGAAAAATAACTATTTTCTGCAAGGTCACGGTTTTGTGCATTAAATTTACGGGAAATTTTTACCAGACTTTCAACATCGAGCAAAATATCTCTGAATTTTTCATAGCTATCATTTAAGAGAATATTTTTAGCTTGATTTGTTTCTCCATTCGCTAATAACAACATTATATTATCATGTGTGTGGGCATATTGCTGCCAACCTTGAGCTATCCTGTTGATAACTTGTAGTTCATTTTGGTCTACTACCAGAGATTTGTAACTTTCGAGTCTTGAATTTAATCTCTCTCTGTCTATTTGAAGAGATTCTGTGTATTCATTTTTTAGTTTGTCATCATTTTCAGATAATAAATATCCTAACTGATAACGCCTGAAATCAGTAATATCATAACGGATCTGACTGATAGTATCCGTTATAGGAATATTTTTAGTTGTAATTTCCTGTAGCGTGTCATTCATTCTATTAAATAAGAAAAGAGAGGAGAGGCCAAGAAAGACTAACGCTATGCCACATATCGAAAATATTATCGCCAGTTTTTTGCTGATGGACAAATGTCTGAAACGCATAAATAACCTTATAAAACAAGCAAAATTTAATGTGATGGATATTGCTTGGTAGAAATAATGGAATCGCAAACAATAAGTAGGAAAATTGAACTAGAAGACATTAGTTTTAAATTAACACACAAAATGTTTTTGATTATTTGGTGAACATTGCTCTTTGTATTTTTTAAGTGTCAGATTGGATGTAATCAAAATGACGACTTTGATTGCTTTTATAACAAAGAGTTATATTTATTATCTTAAGCAGAGGTAAATTAAAACATGATTAATGTCACAAAAATATATTTTTACGTTGAAAATTATAAATTTACCTACCTATAAATGGATGCTTAACAAGCATTTTTACACATTGTTAGCAATACCTAGTGTGTTATTAGGCTTGTAAAAATGATTATTGTAAGTGGATTGTTTGATATATATACAATATGCGGTTTTTGAATTAATGCCTGAATAATATTAAAGCGTGGTTAGTGTTAACTACGCTACCTATTGTTATCCCGATAACTGAAACGTGAAAGACTGAGCTTACAGCTTAAGGTTTGTTGAGGCATGATCTTCTCTCGCAGCCGCCGCAAGTATCCATTAGAATAGCCGCAACTTAATGACTTTCGCCGGGTTAGCCGGAGTGAAATAGCAAACTGCAGACTGTTTCTCTGCACTGGAGTAAAAATGCAATTATTCGTCAATGATCTGACTGTTATCGACTTTTCTTACCTGTGCCCGGTGCGCGGCATGGTCGGGGAAAGCTGGATAGTGGATGTAGTACTCGATGGTGGGCTCGATGAGCAGAATATGGTGCTGGATTTTGCCAAGGTAAAACGCAGTATCAAACAGACCATTGATAATGTCTGTGATCACAGATTATTAGTTCCTGTTGCCAATGATGCTGTGCGCTGGTTACAACAGGGGGAACAGGTGATGTTGGATTTTGCCAGTGCGATGGGGCCTATCCATTTGGCTTGCCCAGAGCAAGCTTTTGCCCGGATTGAAACTGATATCATTGATTTTGAAAGTGTTAACCGCTTCCTGATTCAGGCTCTGCAACATGTGCTGCCACAGAATGTTGCCCATATCAGCCTGATCCTGCGCCATCAGTTACTGGAAGGGGCTTATTACCACTACAGCCACGGGTTGAAAAAACATGACGGTAATTGTCAGCGCATTGCTCACGGCCATCGCAGCCCTATCAGTATTTTCCGTGATGGCCAGGCAGAACCAGCTCTGGAGCAGCGTTGGGCAGAGCGTTGGCAGGATATTTACTTAGGTGGCGAAGAGGATTTAGCCTCGGTAGCAACATTGGCTTTATCTCCGCAAGCTCAGGTAGATGATAATAGCCATTATGGTTTTGCTTATACTGCGCCGCAGGGACATTTTCAGTTAGCCATGCCTAAGGCACGTTGTGAGTTAATTCCTCACGACACCACGGTCGAATTATTGGCGCAATTTATTGCCCGTGAATTGCAAGCTGAAATACCAGAGAGTGAATTTCGCGTCATTGCTTATGAAGGAGTAGGTAAGGGCGCCATTGTTTGTGAACCGGGCAATCAAGCAACTGCACCAAAGGCATAATCATTGACTGTCAGGCTGTTACCTTTTTAGCGGCGGTTGACCTTCAGGCCTGTTTAGACAACAGTTTGAGCGTTTGATATACAAGGCAGCAGCTTGATATTGAGTCGCACTAGCAGATAAGCCAATAATGCAAAATGCAGTAAAAAGTAATCTCAAACGCTGTTAGTGGGGTTCGGTTAACAGCGTTTTACACTTTGTTGATAGGTTTTGCTTAGCATGACTGGGTAGAAATCCTCACTTTGCGATTAAAACGCTTTTATCTTGCACAAAATATAATCGTGGAAAGTCAACAGAGTCTAGTCATAGCTTTTTTCAGGGAGAAATCATGAGTTGGCAAGATAGTGTAGCCGCAAGACAAAAAGACGTGGTGAAGGCGGGAAATTACCGAGCTGCTAGCCACAGTCTGACTGTAGCACTGTGGCTCAGTATGGCTTTATCTGCGACAGTGAATGCTCAGCCCATATCGGTGCCCTTTTTAACGCAAGCACTACCAGAGCTGATATCCTCCTCTTCATCGTTAGCTGACTTATCCCTAGGCCAAGGCACTGTTGACGCTTCATCTAAGCATATCGCCCCGATTTTCCCTGCACAGATAATGGCGGCGGATGATGAACTGCAGGCCGTTGCAGCTAAGCGCGGAGATACCATTGTACTGCATGGCACGTTACGTCAAGGGGCGCTTATTCGTGCCAGTGTTACCCCCGGCAGTGAGGTGCAGCTTAATGGGCAACCACTTAAGGTCAGTCCTAGCGGCTTATTGGCATTTGGCTTTGAGCGAGAAGCGGCAGCAAAACAAACACTCAGTATTCACTATCCTGATGGCCGCCAGCAGCAGCTGGAATTGGCCATTACGCCGCAGCACTACCGTATTCAGCATGTCACTGGTATTGCTAAGCAGATCATGCAGCCTTCGAAGGCAAGTATTACCCGGGCTAAACAAGATGCCGCACAAGTGCGCGCCGCGCGTAATGAAGTGTCTAATGGTGATGGTTTCGCCCAGACATTTATTTGGCCTGTGACTGGCCGCATTAGCGGTGTTTATGGTAGTCAGCGGGTTTATAACGGCGAGCCTGGACGACCACATTATGGGATAGATATTGCTGCGCCGCGGGGCACTGGCGTTAATGCTCCGGCCGATGGCGTGGTGACCTTAGCCGTTGCGGATATGTTCTATTCTGGCGGCACCATGATTATTGATCATGGTTATGGTGTCAGCTCCAGCTTCCTACATTTAAGCCAATTACGGGCGAAGGTGGGGGACAAGGTCAAGCAAGGTCAAATTGTGGCGAATGTTGGCTCCAGTGGCCGCTCAACCGGGCCTCATCTAGACTGGCGGATTAATTGGTTTCAGATGCGGCTAGACCCGGCCACAGTTGTAGGCCCCATGCCGAAATAAGGTATTTACATGTAGTAGGTGTGCAATTAGTCTCCAGCCTAAAATTTTTTGTGTTGGTGGTGCGTGTGAATATCGAACAATTAATTAGAAGTTACTGCTCACAAGGCGGAGCGTGGGACTATTTATATACACAACTTCTTCTAGCTGGTTGCAGCGCTAATTTGGCGCAATTGTTTATTGAAAAATTCTCTAAAACGCTTGGTAAAGATAACGCTGATTTAGCATTAGGTATATTTCAGGAATGGCAACGTTCTACTGATGAAAGAACGATCGAAGTTATGTTGAAAATTATCCCCATGCCGAAATAAGGATCTCGGCATAGGGCAAACTAGCTTAGTCAGCAAATTGTGGCAGCCAGATTTTCTGCGCCTGATACAGCTCATCAAACATGGCTTGAATTTGGCTTAGGGTACAATTGGTGGCCGTTACCGGATCCAGAGACAGGGCATAACGGGCAGCGTCCAGATCATTTGTCAGCGCTGCCTGCACAATGAGCTCTTGCACTGCGGTATTGGTTTTGATCAGACTGGCACATTGTGTCGGCAGTGTGCCCATCGCTTGAGGGTGCAGCCCATTACCGTCGACCCAAATAGGCACTTCCACTACACAGTTTTGCGGCAGATTATCAATCAGTAGTCCGGTTGGCTGGGCATTGGCTTGGTTGCCATTGATGCGGGTGCGCTCATTGCTGACCATGGCATGGATAAGCTTAGGGGCATTGAGCATATTCTCTCGGATCACAAAATCCTGCTCACCCGCTAGCTGAGCAGTAATTTCGGCTTCCCCAGCAGCGCGCACCTGTTCTTCCAGTGCCAGCAGGTTCCAACGCTGTGGTAAAAAGGCATTGATCATCGCCTCATTTTTACGGAAATAAGGCAGATAATCACTGCAATGCCAGTGGTTTTCTGTGCACCAATGGCCGAAGAATTTCAGCACTTCACAGCGCACACCATCGGCAGCATAAACCTTGTCATCTTTAGCCATCGCTTGTAACCGGGGCAGTAAATCCGTTCCGCCCGCACTGAGCTTGGTGATCCAAGTCATATGGTTAATGCCGGCAAATTCATAATCCACATCGGCCGGCACATCATGGTACATCAGTGCCTGCCATAGCTCGGGGGTATAGGGGTGATCGACCCAAGGGCCAACGCCAAGATAGCCGCATAACTGGGCAACGGTGTAACGAACGCCATAGCACAACCCAATGGATTTGATATCGCTAAAATCCTTAGCCGCCCAGGTCAGTGGGGCCAGTGGATTGGCATAGTTGATAAACAGGGCATCCGGGCAGAGGGTTTCCATATCCCGTAAAATCGCCAGCATAGGGGGAATATGACGCAGCGCGCGGAAAATACCGCCCGGCCCCATGGTATCACCCACTTCTTGGATCACGCCGTATTTTGCTGGAATGTCCATATCCAGTTGCCACGGTTTCAGCCCACCCACCTGAATGGTGCTAATGACAAAGTTGGCACCCCGTAGCGCCGCTTGCCTATCAGTGGTAGCGTGAACCTGCACCTGCATGCCGGATTGTTGCACCATTTTTTCTATCAAGGTCTGGCAGCGGCCCAGCATAGCTGGATTAATATCCATGAGGGTGATCTGCATGCCATTCATGGCCGGATAGGCCAACAATGCAGAGATAATTTGCCGGGTAAACATAATAGAACCGGCACCTATGATGGTGATATTGGGAGCGTGGTGCATAAGTCTTAACCTAAATTAAACAGTGTCCGCCAGGTGCCCTTATGCTGTTTTAGCAGCAGGCTATGGACAATCAGCGCTAGCAGAATAATGATGCCGTAGATTAACCGAGTCCAAAACCCGGCCAGTCCGGCGGAAATAATACCGGCTTCCAAAATACCGATAATACAGGCCCCAAACAGGGTGCCCAGTAATGTGCCTTTCCCCCCCAGCACAGAGGTGCCGCCGATAAATACGGATGCAAAGACCAGCAGCATATAACCTTGGCCTTGGTTCGGCCACCAACTGCTCATCTCTAGGCTGACAAAGACCCCGACAAAGGCCGCAATCAGCCCCATGAGGATAAATAGCCAGATACGGTTGGCGCCAACATTGACCCCCATCATGCGGGCCGCTGCGGGGTTATCGCCGATAAAATTAATATTATCGCCCAGTACATGGCGTGCCAGCAGCCACCATAGCAGTGCCAGCATAGCTAGCGCCCAGAGCATTTGTGCCGGGATCCAGCCATCAATGCGTCCGACCAGCAGAGTATGTAGCCAGGTTTCTCGTACTTGGGGAATACTCAGAGCAATACCGTCAGCAATGACAGTTGTCAGGCCGCCAAGGAAAAACTGTGTGCCTATGGTGGCAATAATTGAAGGAATATTAAAACAAACGACTAATACACCATTGAGTAGTCCACATAGGGAGCCGGCCAGTAACGCCGCCAGAAGCGCTAATAATGGTGATTGGGTTGCACTAAAGACAGCGGCAAAGGCATAGCCCCCCAGTGCGACCACAGCGGGAAAACTCATATCAATTTCCCGGGCGATGACCAGCAGCGTCATGGCAAATGCCAGCATGGCAGTAAATGGAATGGTCGACATCAGCGAGGTATAGATACGCGGATGCAGAAATGTCTGTGGACTGGTAAGCACAAATAGCCCCCAGAGCAGCAGTAATATTACCCCTGTCAGGGTCGGAATTTTATGATCACGGAAAAAACGGGTCATGGATACAAGCCAATGGTTAGATCAGGCAGCGCCGCGGCCGATTGCATTGAGCAGGGCGCGTTGCAGTTCGGTTTCGGTCATGTCAGATTTTTGATATTGGGCCACAATATGACCGCGGTCCATCATCACAAAGCGGTCCGCCACCCGAAACGCATCATTCATATTGTGGGTGATTAGCAAACAGGCGCGCCCCTGAGCTTTGAGGGTTTCAATAAAGCACAGCACTTTTTCTACCTCACCCAAAGAGAGCGCTGTGGTAGGCTCATCTAAGATCACGACTTTGGCATCAAATAGCATCGCCCGGCCGATCGCCAGACCTTGGCGTTCACCGCCAGACAGTTGACTAACACAGGCATCGATATTGGCACCTACACCATGAAACGCCAGTTTACGTAATAACGCTTCTGCCTGAGCCCACTCCGCTTTATGATCAATAAACCCCAGCCGGGTAGTCAGGTGGCGACCAAGAAATAAGTTGCGCCATAGTGGCTGTTGCTCGCCCAAAGAGCCGGACTGATACACGGTTTCAATGCCCAACTTTCTGGCTTGATTGACCCCGTAACGCCGGATATCCACCCGATGACCATCAATATACATATCCCCTTCATCTAGGCTTTCAGCCCCAGCGATAAGTTTAATCAAGGTCGACTTGCCAGCACCGTTATCCCCCAGCAGGGCACAAACTTCACCACTTTTCAGGCTGAAGTTGATGTCACGCAGGGCATGAACAGGCCCAAACCATTTGTTTAGGCCTTGAATGTTCAGAACTGCTTGGGTCATTAACGGATCCCTTTAGCAGCCAGTGGAGCGATCAGATTGATATTCTCTTTACTGACAAATCCGGCACCAGTATTAATATCCAGCCCGGAGAAACCATAACGTTTGCTCAGAACCAACTGCACCACGGAGAGATATCCCATCAAGTAAGGTTGGCTGTCTGCAACCAGCTGAACATAACCGGTTTTGATTGCGTCCGCTGTGGCCGGTGACAGGCTGAAGCCTGCAACATAAATCTCACCTGGGCGCACGCCGGCATTACGTAAAAAGTTACCCATCTGGGCGGTTAACGCGCCGTGATCGACCAAGATCATCTTTACATCAGGGGTGCGGGCTAGATACGCCGTAATGGCACTGGTACCTAGGCTTGGATCTTTATCGGTTTCTGGTGAAATTTGCAGAAAATCCACCTTGATCCCGGCTTTTTTCAGGGTAGAAATTAAGCCGCGAGTCGAATCACTGCGCTCGGCAATATCTTTAATCCCCCAAACTAACGCTTTGTCACCAGCTTTAAGGTGGCTGCGGCGCAATGCCTGAGTTGCCAGTGCAATGCCACGGTCTGCATTGCTGACGCCAACATAACCAAAGCCGCGAGCCTGATCAGCTGCTAGTGTTTGTGGCAAGGCGGTATCGACAGAAGTTACCTGAATGCCTTTATTCAATGCTTCATCAATCAGTGGTTGATAAGCGGCATCTCCCGGATGACCCATAACCACAATGCCAGATGGATCAGCGGCCAATGCTTGTTTGAAGTTTTCAATCATTTTCTGTGGCTGCCAATCTGAGTACATGACTCGCAAATCCACCCCCAAATCTTCTGCCGCTTGCTGGGCTCCCGTCTGCACGACTCGGGCATAAGGTCCGCCAACGGGGCCGCCAACATCAAACCAGATCGACATATCTTTGCCTGATTGGGCAGCCATTACTGGCAGCGCAGCTGACAGTGTCAGAGAAAAGAGTAGGGCACTGAGGGTACGTTTAGAGCGGAAAGGGAAAATCATGAGTACACCGGAAAACAGCCAAAAGAAGCTAATTTTGCCTGATCCCGGTGACGGGTGTCACGTAAAAATCCGGTCAGATAATCTCATGTTGGTAAACTGTGCTGTATATAGCATTTAAATGTATTGAGGCTGTATGGAGATTGTTTTGTGAACAAAATATCTGATTAAGTATAGCGCGAGGGTATTGCTGCTTTTTACTAAGAATTTATGATTTCAGTATTAACAACTCAGTCAATTTGCTGAAAATTAGACACATTTGTTGGATATTGCAGCAATTAAATCACTATTTTGAAATATCACTTGCCAAGTATGATTGCCATCGATATAGTTCGCCCCGCTTTCGACGGACACACAGTGTTACAGACGAAAATCGGACGCGGGATGGAGCAGCATGGTAGCTCGTCGGGCTCATAACCCGAAGGTCGTTGGTTCAAATCCAGCTCCCGCAACCACTTCCTTTATTATGAAGTCAAACTGATAAAAACAAATCGGACGCGGGATGGAGCAGCATGGTAGCTCGTCGGGCTCATAACCCGAAGGTCGTTGGTTCAAATCCAGCTCCCGCAACCACTTCCTTTATTATGAAGTCAAACTGATAAAAACAAATCGGACGCGGGATGGAGCAGCATGGTAGCTCGTCGGGCTCATAACCCGAAGGTCGTTGGTTCAAATCCAGCTCCCGCAACCACTTCCTTTATTATGAAGTCAAACTGATAAAAACAAATCGGACGCGGGATGGAGCAGCATGGTAGCTCGTCGGGCTCATAACCCGAAGGTCGTTGGTTCAAATCCAGCTCCCGCAACCACTTCCTTTATTATGAAGTCAAACTGATAAAAACAAATCGGACGCGGGATGGAGCAGCATGGTAGCTCGTCGGGCTCATAACCCGAAGGTCGTTGGTTCAAATCCAGCTCCCGCAACCACTTCCTTTATTACGAAGTCAAACTGATAAATACAATTCGGACGCGGGATGGAGCAGCATGGTAGCTCGTCGGGCTCATAACCCGAAGGTCGTTGGTTCAAATCCAGCTCCCGCAACCACTTCCTTTATTATGAAGTTAAACTGATAAAAACAAATCGGACGCGGGATGGAGCAGCATGGTAGCTCGTCGGGCTCATAACCCGAAGGTCGTTGGTTCAAATCCAGCTCCCGCAACCACTTCCTTTATTATGAAGTTAAACTGATAACTACAATTTGACAGCAGTATAATGCAACAAGGTAGCCTGTCGGGCTCTTATTTCTTATAAAGCGTCGAAGGTTGTTGGTTCAAATCCAGTTTCAGCAACAACTTCCTTTATTATGAAGTTAAACTGATAACTACAATTTGACAGCAGTATAATGCAACAAGGTAGCCTGTCTGGCTCCTATTTCTTATAAAGCGTCGAAGGTTATTGGTTCAAATCCAGTATTAGCAACAACCTCCTTTATTATGAAGTCAAACTGATAAATGCAATTCGACACGATTTCTTATCAAATGTCGACGATTGTTAGTTTATCTAGTCTTATTTCTTACTTTATTTTCTTTACCTTCTCTATCTCTTTGCGCTTGTCTGCACCATATTCTAAGAGTAATTTCCTGCCTCAAAATGTTATATTCTGAAATCGTGATATTGTCACCATCCAATTTTTAGATTTTGTTCTCTTTTCTATCTCAATTTATCCCTATTGTCACATAGCGCTCATAATGGCTAGCCGATCCTGTGGCTTAATCCCTACTTTTAAAATGGTTAAAGAAAAAAGGCGTCTAGCAATATGCCAGTTTGCTTACTTTTTCATCATTACCGGCCAGTCCATATGGGGTAGTACCTGATTACGGCACATTGATTTTCGGGTTGTAGCATCATGTAGCTTTTAAGCGATTCAGTCACAAGTTACACCGGGCATGGCTGGCTGAGGGGAAAGTGTGGGAGGAGGCGCGATAGCTGTTCTGCGACAGGTACGCTTCGCTAGATACCTTTCGCAAGGTAAATCTGTATTCGTACCTTACGATTACGGCATTAACGGGTGAGTGATATTTGCCCATTTAGCTGAATATCAGTGGGGCGCAGATCTGTTTATCTTTTGTGGCGGCCAAAGGGTATAATGGCTGCCAATTTTATAAGCTAGCGTAACGATTGATACATGTTTTCATTTTTTGCCGCAGCCCCGAAGGGCTTTGAATATGCCCTGGCGGGTGAACTGGCCGCTCTGGGCGCCAGCGAAATTAAAGAGAGTGTAGCCGGGGTGTATTTCTCTGCCACACTGGAGCAGGCCTACCGTATTACCCTGTGGAGCCGTTTGGCCAGCCGGGTGGTACTGATTATCTATAAAGGTGCCTGTGAGTCTGCCCAGCAATTGTATGATGCGGCCTACTGTATCGATTGGCCCAGCCATTTTGATTACCGTTGCAGTTTTGCCATTGATTTTCATGGTACTGGCGGCTTTATCAATAACTCTCAGTTCGGGGCATTAAAAATTAAGGATGCGGTAGTTGACCGTTTCCGTGATGATTTTGATCGTCGTCCTGACGTCAGCCGCACTGATGCTGATATCCGCATTGATGCCCATTACCGCAATAATCAGATCACTATCGGGTTGAACTTTTCCGGTCCTGCCTTACATCAGCGTGGCTACCGTGATCGTACCGGTGAAGCGCCGTTGAAAGAAAACTTAGCGGCTAACATGTTGGTCCGCAGTGGCTGGGCGCAGTCAATGCAGACCTTGATGGACCCTTTCTGCGGCAGTGGTACCGTGGTGATCGAAGCGGCATTGATTGCAGCCGATGTGGCGCCAGCATTAAAGCGGCGTAAATTTGGTTTTGAGCACTGGCGCCGTCATAAAGAAGAGATGTGGCTGGAAATCAAAACAGAGGCAGATGTCCGTGCTAATCGCGGGTTGCAGCAGTGCGATATCCACTTTTATGCGTCAGACATTGACTCCCGGGTGGTTGCACTGGCTAAGCGCAATGCCCAATTGGCTGGTGTCGCGCATCTGATTGATTTTAAAGTAAGCAATGCGCTGAATGTGACTCCGGCAGCCGACACTGGCTATCTGGTGACTAACCCTCCTTATGGTGAGCGACTGGGCAATATGTCTGAGTTGCTGCAGTTGTATTACCAGTTGGGTGACAAACTGAAGCGAGAATTTGGCGGCTGGAAAGTGGCCATGCTGTGTTCCGATATTGAGCTGATGTCAGCCATTAAGCTTAAAGCCGATAAACAGATGAAGATGTTTAACGGTGCGCTGGAATGTGGTTTTAATCTTTATACCTTGCATGCAAAATCAACCCGCCGGGAAATGCCGTCAGCAGAAGGTGTTGATATCACTAAGGTTGCCGAGCCGTTTGCTAACCGTTTGAAAAAGAATATTAAGCAGCTGGATAAGTGGGCCAAGAAAGAAGGATTAGACTGCTACCGCATTTATGATGCTGATATTCCAGAATACAATGTTGCTGTTGACCGTTATCAGGATTATGTGGTGGTTCAGGAATATGCTGCGCCAGCTAAAATTCCTGAAAATGTCACTAAGCGTCGCATGACAGATATGCTGTTGGCACTGCCTGCGGCAGCAGGCGTGGATCCAGAAAAAATTGTACTCAAAACCCGCGAGCGGCAAAAAGGCACCAGTCAGTATCAGAAGCTGGATAAAGAAAAACTGGAGCTTATTACCACTGAATATGGGTGTCAGTTCCGCGTTAACCTGACTGACTATCTGGATACTGGCCTATTTTTAGATCATCGTCTGACCCGTAAGTTGGTTGGCGAAAAATCTAAAGGTCGTGATGTACTGAACCTGTTTTCTTATACCGGCTCGGCCTCTGTGCATGCGGCAAAAGGTGGTGCTAAGTCTGTTACCACAGTGGATATGTCTAATACCTATCTTAACTGGGCTAAAGATAACTTTATGCTCAATAAGCTGATGGGACGCCAGTATCAGTTTATCCAAGCCGATTGTCTGCAGTGGGTGCGTGATTGCGAGCAACAGTTTGATCTTATCTTTATCGATCCGCCAACCTTCTCTAACTCCAAGCGAATGGAAGATTCTTGGGATGTGCAGCGGGATCACGCTCAAGTGCTGATTGATCTGAAAAAACTGCTCAGACCCGGTGGTGAGATTATTTTCTCCAACAACAAGCGCAAGTTCAAAATGGATATGGAACAGCTCGCCAATGCGGGGTTGAGTGCAAAAAATATCGATGCTCAGTTGTTGCCGATGGATTACAAGCGCAATGCTCAGATCCATAATGTCTGGCTGATCACCCATGCCTGAGTCTTTGGTGCTGTACCACACCGATGGTTGCCACTTGTGTGAGCTGGCGTTTGAGCTGCTGTTGCCGCTTGGCCTCTCCGTAGCACGGGTGGATATCTGTGATGATGAGACATTGGCTGTGCGTTATGGCACCCGTATTCCCGTACTCAGACAGGCCGATGGCCGAGAGCTGAATTGGCCGTTTGATCAACAGGCCGTGAAGAAATTTTTGGGAGATAACTTTGAGTTTGGTTCGAATTAACAAAGGATCACTGGCCTATGGCTATATCCCTTTGTTGCAAAATGCTGATTTTACCATTGAGCCCGGTGAGCGGGTTTGTATTGTTGGCCGTAATGGCGCGGGTAAATCTAGCCTATTAAAAGTGTTGTCTGGCGATGTGTTGCTGGATGATGGTGAGTTTAATATTGCCACTGACGTGAAGGTCAGTCGTTTGCAGCAAGATCCGCCTAAGCAGGAAACCGGTACCGTGTATGCCTATATTGCCGGTGGTTTGCAGCAGGTGGGGGAAACCCTGGAGCGTTACCATCAGCTCTCCGCTACTATCGGCCAAGCAGAGCCTGCTGAGATGGAGCGGATGCTTAAGCAGATGGAGCGACTGCAAAATGAATTGGATCATCTTGATGGTTGGCTGCTCGATACCCGGATTAATGGTCACTGTAAACGGTTAGGGCTGGATCCGGCCACGCCGCTGTCTGAGCTGTCCGGTGGCTGGCAACGTAAAGTTGCATTAGCCCGGGCGCTAGTGAGCGAGCCAGATCTTCTGTTGTTGGATGAGCCAACTAACCACCTGGATATCGACACCATTGAATGGCTGGAGCAATATTTGCTGGCTTATAAAGGCGCCATTGTCTTTATCAGTCACGACCGGGGCTTTATTAGCCGGATGGCAACTCGAATTGTCGATCTTGACCGAGGAGTCGTGACTTCTTGGCCTGGCAATTATCAGGCTTACCTTGACGGTAAAGCGGAATGGTTGCGGGTTCAAGAAGAACACAATGCCAGCTTTGATAAGAAACTGGCAGAAGAAGAAGCTTGGATCCGTCAGGGTATCAAGGCGCGTCGTACCCGTAACGAAGGTCGGGTGAGGGCATTAAAAGCCCTGCGGATGGAGCGTAAAGAGCGCATCAACCGGCAGGGTAATGTCAATATGGCGGTGTCTGAATCTGAACGCAGCGGTAAGCTGGTGTTCGAGGTAACCGACTTAAATTACAACTTGCCAGACTTAAATCTGGTGAAAAACTTCAACACGGCGGTGATGCGCGGTGATCGGATTGCCATTATCGGCCCGAACGGGTGTGGTAAATCGACCCTGATTAAGCTGCTGTTGGATAAAATTCAGCCTCAGTCAGGTAATGTCCGTTGCGGTACCAAGTTGCAGGTCGCGTATTTTGACCAATATCGCGAAGCGTTGGATCCAGAGCAAACCGTGGAAGAAAACGTCGGTGAAGGCAAGCAGACGGTCACGGTTAACGGTAAAGACCGGCATATCCTCAGTTATCTGCAGGATTTCCTGTTTTCTCCTGCCCGAGCCCGTACACCAGTGAAGGCATTATCCGGTGGGGAAAAGAACCGTTTGCTGCTGGCCAGACTGCTATTGCGCCCAGCAAATTTGATCATCCTCGACGAACCGACCAATGATCTTGATATTGAGACACTGGAATTGCTAGAGTCCATGTTGGCTGAGTATCAGGGCACCCTGATTATCGTTAGCCATGACCGGGCATTTATTGACAACACCGCGACCAGCAGTTGGTGGTATGCCGGCAATGGTCACTGGAGTGAATTCCTTGGGGGCTATCAGGATGCTGTCGATCAGGGCGCACGTTTTTACCGTGAGGAACCTGAAGCCGAAAAAGCGGTCGAAGTGAAAGCACAGGTAGAGAAAAAGCCAGAAGTAGTTGTTAAGCAAGCTAAAAAGCTGTCTTATAAATTACAGCGTGAATTAGATTCATTACCCCAGTTAATGGAAACGCTGGAAACGGAAATTGAATCTTTGCAACAAGCTGTCAGTGAACCGGATTTTTACAGTCAACCTAGCGATCAGGTTAACAGTCGCTTGAGTGAGCTGGCCGAAAAGGAACAACTGCTGGAACAGTACTTCGAGCGTTGGGAAGAACTGGAATCAATGAAGTAATGCCAATTCCAATCAGTAATTGAGCGTTAACCGCGGTCAGACTGCCTTATCCCTACAGAGGGCAGTCTGCTGCAGCCGATGATGTGTTCAACACTCATCGGTTACTGTGGCTTGGGGGTCACCCTGCCACAGTACATTGCCGATGAATTATGCTGCGGCAATATCAGATATAGCACTAATGGAATTGGTCATCATAAAAATAAACAGGAACAATCTGAATGAAGTTAACACTGGACAAGACCCTGTCACTGGTTTCTATCAGTGTATTGGGTGCGCTCGGTACCCTGCCGGCCAATGCGACGATTCAGGAGCAGGCCTACGAAATTATCAATTTAGAAGACGCTGAGGTTAAAGGCACCCTGAAAGGTACGCAACGGGCTTACGGTATGGGCGTCAATGCTACCGGTCAGATGATTGGCCTGTCCCAAGGTCGTCCTGCGTTACCCCCTCGGGAGGATACTGATCCTGTGGTGGATGTCACAGGTGGTATTGCCCCTGAACTTGCTGTTGCACCTTCAATCAGCACGCCTTTAGTTGCCAATAACTTTACCAGTAAATTAAATGCAGAGCCTGCAGGGGGAAATGGGGTTGAATTTGATTCACTGGGGGGCTCAGTTGCCCCGGATGCAACCCCGGCAAACAGTATTCAAGCTGTGGTATATGGCATCAATGCTGCGGGCATTAAAGTGGGTGAAGTCTCCAGCGCACAAAAGAGCATGGAATACACTGGCGGCACAGAGGAAAAGCCTGAGCAGAAAACCGGTTATTACCGGGATTTTGAGCAGCGTGGCATTGTTACCCTGCCAACGGGAGAAGTGGAGCTGCCACCACCGTTCACCACCTATATTTATCAGCCTAAAGATACAGCAAAAGCCCCGATCCCCGTTAATCTTGGTGGGCGCTCAGTAGCTGCGGCTATTAACGCTGCGGGGTTAGTTGCCGGTTACGGCACGACCGCGATGAATACTAATGGTGAGGCTGCGATAAATAGCTGCTTTGCCGAGGGACAAACGCTCCCCTTGCCATTGTGCGTGCAGATTAAGCAGTTTAATGGTGAAGATGGCTATCAGGTTAGGGCGATGGTGTGGAACACCAATAATGCTCAACCACTTGAGGCAAAAACATTACCCTTAGGGCTAGTGCCGCCAGAAGACAGTACCACAACCTATTTAGCTCAAGGGTTTGGCATCAACAGTGAAGGCAGTGTTGCTGGCCACAGCCATATTGAAGACCGCACCGACTTACACGCGGCCTATTGGCAGTTAACGGATCCTGCCGATCCCGCATCAGACTATGGCTTCCATGCCGTGCCATTTGGTAGTCAGACGGAATACAGTTCAATGGCAAATGACATCAACGATAATGGTTTGTTGGTGGGCAGTTATCGCACCAATATCAGTGGTTATTTCCCCACTAAATTCTTTGTCTTTGATACTAAAAGTGGTGAGGTCGCCATTACGCCGAATGATTTTTATGATTACACCTCAGATTTGAGCAGTAGCCCAAGTGATATTAACAATCAGGGGCTGGTCGTTGGCTCGGTTGAAATCAGCCATGATCAATTCAATAGTCGCGAGCGGGCGGCATTTTTGTATGATACCGGCAGCCATTCTGGCACAGAGGCGTTTATCGATCTCAATACTGTGCTGACTTGTGAGTCAAAAGGCTTGGTGCCTCACGGCGAAAATCAGTGGCAGCGACAACGCATCAGCGCGGTAGATGGCAGTGGTAAAACCTATGAGTATGAGCGGGTGATCAAGCTGATTGAAGCCAAGAGCATCACAGATGACGGTATGTATATTGCCGGTACAGCTTTGGTGAACTATCCGCTGTTTGAGTTAGATGGCAGTAATAACATGGTGATTGGCGACAATGGCCGGCCGATGTTTGTCTTGAATGCCGATGGTCAGCCGCTAACTGGCTTTGTGCCAACAGCGGTGCTGCTGAAACAGAGTAACCAAGCGGTATGTGATTATGTGGAGCCTGAGCCACCTTATGAGCGTCAAGGGGGCGCGTGGGGATGGGGGCTTTTATTACTGACACCATTGGCAATGTTACGCCGTAGAGCTGTTAAGCGTGAGCTAGCGTAAGCTAAGGCTTAGGACAAAAAATACTAATTAAGCCAGTCACAGCCTGACTGGCTTTTTATTGTCCTCTCAACGAGTTAAATTTTTGACTGAAAAATACATCTTTTTGGCCATTGATCTTATGACTGAAACGTTCTATTTCTAGTCTTGAGGCCGTGGTTTCACGGTTTTCCTTTTGTGTAGAACAGAGGATGCTTACATGAAAAGACAAAAACGAGATAAGTTGGACAGGGCTTTTTCGAAAGGGTTTCAGGCGGGCGTCGGCGGACGTTCCAAAGAAAATTGTCCATATTCTAGTCTAGATTCCAAGTCGCAATGGCTTGGTGGTTGGCGAGAAGGGGTAGAAGGCCGACTTAACGGGTTGTTTAATAAGTAACTTTCATGGTTTGCAGTAACTTATTGCCCTCAATATTGAGGGCAATTTTAGTTTAGCGCACATTAGAATGTTGAAGTGTCTGCAAACACGCCGACTTTCAAATCGGTGGCACTGTAAATTTCACGGCCATCCACTTCTAATGTTGCATCAGCAATACCCATGATCAGCTTGCGATGAATGGTACGCTTGATATTGAGGCGATAAGTGACTTTCTTTGCCCCTGGCAGTACTTGACCGGTAAATTTAACTTCACCTACGCCCAGTGCACGGCCTTTACCTTCTGCGCCTTCCCATGCCAAATAGAAACCAACCAGTTGCCACATGGCATCCAGTCCCAGACAGCCCGGCATCACAGGGTCATCAGCAAAATGACAGCCAAAAAACCATAAATCCGGATTGATATCCAGTTCCGCAACAATTTCGCCCTTGCCAAAAGTGCCACCGTCATCGTTAATCGTGACGACGCGATCGATCATCAACATATTGTCGATAGGCAGGCGGGGAGAGTTCTTACCAAGCAATTCTCCGTGGCCGCAAGCGATAAGCTCTTCTTTGCTGAAACTGTTTGCTTTAGTCATTGTTTTACGTACTCCTGAGATTCGTGACGACAGGTTAGCGAACAGGTGTACGCTAAACAACTCCTACCAGCTTAAAAATCCAAGTTTTGCACCAATCCGCTGCCAAAAGCTCAATGGCATCTCGTCATCATTACCAGCTAACTTATCCAGCCGCTGTTGCACCAGACCATATAATGTCTCTGGGGGGAAGTCATTTTCAGCATCTGCCTTACCTGCTGGTAATTGCATTAAGAGCTCAACGGCTTCATCCATATGGGAGATTTGGAATAGGTGGAACTTACCATCCGCTACGGCATCAATAATCCGTTTAGGCAGGTTCAACTGTAACAGGTTCGCTCTGGGTAACAATACCCCTTGGCTGCCGGTCAAGCCACGGCGCTGGCACAGATTAAAGAAACCTTCGATTTTTTCATTTACCCCACCAATGGCCTGTACATTACCTTGCTGATCCAATGCACCGGTTACGGCAAATGATTGTAAAATAGGTTTTTCTGCGATAGCTGACATTAAGCAGCAGTATTCAGCCAGTGAAGCACTGTCGCCATCAATTTCTTGATAGGACTGTTCGAACACAATATTGGCACTGAGGTGGAGTGGGGCATCTCGACCAAAAATTCGGTAGAGGCAGGCGGACAAAATCATCATGCCTTTGGCGTGAATATTCCCGCCTAATTCAGATTTACGTTCAATGTCGGCCACCTCACCATCACCATAATGCACTGATGCCGTGATACGTGCGGGCTCACCATAGCTAAAGTCAACGGAATCAATGACAGTCAGGCCATTGATCTGCCCGATGGCTTCCCCTTCGGTTGGCAGGTTAATAAAGGCATCATCAAAACTCTGGGCAGAAAACTGCTCAGAGGTGTTATGGCGAAAAATTTTTGCAGCTAAAGCTTGCTCAATCTGCTCTGCGCTAAGGCTCTGCTGTTCACAGAAGCTAGCTGCCTGGGCTAACACTTGTACCAGCTCATCTGTCATTAACGACAGGCGCTGTTGGTGTTCAGTTAATTTAGCGCTAAAGGCCAACAGTGGGGCAATGGCATCTTTGTTTAAGGTTAATTGCTGCGCATTGGCCAATGCCACCAGAAAATTGCAGTAGTCTTCTACGGGATGCTGATTGATATCAACTTCCTGGGCTAATTCACCCAACAGAGGGAAGAACTGATTGAATCTGCCTTCCTGATATTTTAATCCCGCATAGATTTCTGCCCCGCCGATCAGCACCAGTTTGGCTTGTATCGGAATACGACTGCCATCAGACAGCTCAATGGCACCCTGTTCCAGACAATGCAGTAATAATTCCCACAGATTTTCGCGTCGCATTAATGATTCAGCACAAATAAATAGCCATTGAGGTTTGGCTAGCGCACCATTTTGCCATTGCCCCAGCTTATCCCGTTGGCCAATCAGTTGCTGACGAGTGAGTTGGCCTGAAAGATATTGCCAGTGTTGCACCTGTTGCTCGGCGACGAGCGCTTGCAACAGCAGTGAACGGTTGATGCCGGGAAAGTCAGCAATATACAGGCGTTGCTGCGGCAGTTTTGCTGCCATGCGAATCGCACTGAGCAGTCGCTGTTGACCGAGCAGTAAACTGGTTATCGGTGCACTGTGGGGGATCGCTTGAGAAAGGGTAAAACGCGGTGCCAATTGAGACACAGGAATGCGGGATGGGATCATGGCTTGGTGTCGTTTTATAAGTGATTCGAATCGATAGCGCTCGAAAAGTTAATTGATATTACCATAATGCAGCATAGGGGGACTTAATCATTGTTGGTTACAAGTGACTGCCTGAACAAATAGTAATCTTAAATCGATTTTTAGCTCATAAATCAGTATATGTGCCGCTTAATTGTTCACTTGTGCCTTTGGAGAACAAAATAGGCTTTACAAACTTCGTCACCCTCAGTAATATTCGCCGCGTTCGGAGGGGTGGCAGAGTGGTCGAATGCACCGGTCTTGAAAACCGGCATGGGTTAATAGCCCATCCAGGGTTCAAATCCCTGCTCCTCCGCCATATTTTACGGAAAAGCCCGCTTATTAAAGCGGGCTTTTTTGTTTGTCTATCACCTGCATAATTATTAGCAAGTTTGCGGGTATCACATATTTGCTGGTGTCACGCATTGGTTTGCCCCTTAACCATCTTTGTTTTTGCACTTAAATCCTTCTTTTATTACGTTAGTTCACTTGTCGCTTTGCTAGGACAGTATGTCAGTTGCCATAAAACTGATTTAACGGCACTAGGCACTAGGCACTAGGCACTAGGCACTAGGTAATAGGTCATTCAGATGGATACGACTTTAACTTGAGGCGATGATTTTCTTTTATACCATGCTAGTCCAATAGCATTTCATTGTTTTCAGCGCGCCATCATGTTCCTCTTCTTTATGCTGTTTAAGACCGAGACAAACGATATAAGAAGCTCCGGTGAATGATAGTTGTGCTGAATCTTAGATATTTTTTATCTTAAGAGCTGGCTAGGAAATAATATCCACCAGTATTTGCGCTTATATAAACGTCTGTATCAGTGCCTTTATCAGAGTTGCCGTGCTGATAAATACAGCGTTTTGTCGTTATGTTAATCATGGTGTAGACAAAAGCAGCAAATAAAACAATGGCTTTAAAATTTTGCTTTACACTTTCAGTCGCTAACACTATTATGCGTCTCGTTCGGAGGGGTGGCAGAGTGGTTGAATGCACCGGTCTTGAAAACCGGCATGGGTTAATAGCCCATCCAGGGTTCAAATCCCTGCTCCTCCGCCATATTTGAGAAACGCCCACAGCAGATGCTGTGGGCGTTTTGCTATCTAAATCTTACGTTTTCTGCTGTCTACTTTGATAATTAACATCGTTAGCAGTAGCAGAATAATGGCGATGGAACCTAGTAAAGTAAATACACCACTCCAAGAGTAGGCTTTTTGTACTAGTGCTATAGGGGCGCCTGCCAGTGCAGCCCCAAGATAGGTTATCCCACCTTTCAGCCCAGTTGCTGCACCTGCACCATCAGCATGAGATGCTTCAATAATCCCGAGTGCGAACAGCATTTGTGGCGCATAGATCCCAGCTCCAATAATAAAGAAGCACAATGCAACTAAGAGATAGCTAATGTGTACAGTCATAGCCACGCCAGCCATACCCGCAATTAGGACAAAGCAATAAATAAAAATGGTTTTCCAACGGTCGGCATTGAATAGTTTGTCTGAAATAATGCCAGAAGTCAGCCCACCGATAATCCCCCCGGCCTCAAACCAAGCAACGAGAGAGTTAGACTGTATTAGATCCCAGTGTAGCTCTTTGAAAAAATACACACTAACCCAGTCGTTGGTTACAGTTCGGATAATATAAATACAGAGATCACCGCTGATAGCTAACCAGATAATCGGATTATTTAAGATATAACTGCGAAACATTTGCCATAGCGTTAACCCTGAGGCCGAACGTTTGTTGATATCCAGTTGTTGCTTGTCTTTTTTCCATTCACCGACATTTGGTAGGCCATATTTTTCAGGCTTACCTCGCATATATACGGCAGCAATCAGAGCTTGAATAGCCGTAATGGCGGCTGGTACATAAAATGCGTAACGCCAGTTGTGAGTGGTCGCGATAACTGCTGATGCGATCAAAGGAGCCAGTGCGCCCCCGACATTGTGAGATGTGTTCCATAGGGAATACCAGCCCCCCCGTTCGGATTTGGAATACCATTCACTGATAGCCTTTGCAATAGGGGGGAAGCCACAGCCCTGAGCTATTGCAGTTAAACAATATAGTCCTAGCAGCATATTGACACTGTCAGCCATACCAATGCCAACGTTGATCACTGCAATTAAAAATAGTACCGGTACAAGAAATAGTCTTGGGTTGATCCTATCGGCCAGCAATCCAGAGCTAAATTTTGATAGGCCATAGAGAATATAATAGATAGAAGATGCGGTGCCGAATTGCACTGCGGTCATCCCTAAATCTTCCATTAACAGTGGTGCTGCGGCTGCATAGGCTTTGCGAGATATGTACATCACTGTGTAAGTGAGAAAGGTGGTGATAATGATCTGCCAGCGTAGACGGCGATAGGTTTCATCAAGCTTATTCATTATGTTATCTCTCTTGGTGATGCCGCATGATGACTTGGTCCCAGAACAGTATTTGTTGGGTATACAGTCAAGCTGGAAGATCTAGGCGGCAGCTATGGTGTTTAGAATATAAAGCGATATAAACAAGAGATAACGTGAGATATTACACAAGTTGTTACCTATGTAACTTAAAAGTGAAACTGTGATACTTGTTACAGACGGATTTATTTTATCTGGGATACATATAAAAATTTTTTAGAAGTAGGGCATAGAATGAGATTGCTTGTTTTTAACGCCATTAGGTGCTTATGTGATCAAATGATATGTTTAAGCAGAGTTTTTGCTTTACAATCGGTAGAGTGAAGAATATTATTCGCCTCGTTCCGGAGGGGTGGCAGAGTGGTTGAATGCACCGGTCTTGAAAACCGGCATGGGTTAATAGCCCATCCAGGGTTCAAATCCCTGCTCCTCCGCCATATTTTACGGAAAAGCCCGCTTATTAAAGCGGGCTTTTTTGTTTTCAGTCCTCGCGCTACCCGCTCTAGTTAAAGAATTCATCATTATTTCAATGCGGCCATTATTCGGCCCCATTATTCGACCTTAGCGGGATGGCTTAATTCCTGTCTTTATTATCTATATGGTGATTGCGCCAGTATTTCTCTTACGACAACTGTTTAAATCAATTGACTGATCTCGCTAAATTTGTGGGGTTAATTGCTAACAGGTGGTGATGTTGCCCTCATTAGCTTCGAGTGTGGTGATGATCGCTGGATTGATGTCGTCCTTTCACTGTTTTTAATATTGCCCATCGAGATGATTTCTCACTAAGGTTTAATCCCCGCCAAGTAGGCGATATAGGTATTTCTGCCATAGCAGATTATTTGTGTCCGCGAACAGGCGTTATTGCCCAACCTTATTTCTGAGCTTTATTTTTGTGGCATAGCGTGGCAGGGACGTATCGATTTCACAAAAATTGGTATAAAAATAAACAATCGCGCAGAACTAGACCTGTATCAACCTTTAACCAACTAAAGCCATGCAATATGAATGGGATTTGTCTGAACGGAATTGGATGGATGGCATCGTTCCCGGTTTTGCCTGTTTCCAGGAAGGTAACAGTGATGCATCTGAATATTGTAGGGAATTATTTGCCTATGGTATCAACTCCGTAGGACGCTTAAGGAAGAAGACAGTCGGAGAACTGGTTACCTATGTTGAGTTGTTCTGATAGTTCTGAGCTAATGAAGCTCCAACCTACGATTTTAAAGTTCACCCAAATGTTGGCATCTGTGCTCAAGTTAGATGCCGAAGTTGTCGATGAAAATCTGGTCCGGGTCGCAGGCACCGGGCGTTACAGCCGCTGTTTAGGGGAAAAGCCCCATACGGGCTCAGGAATTTTTCAGCATATTCTGGAAACCCATCAGGAAAAAGTGGTTGATTCAGCGGCGCAGGACCCCGTCTGTGCTGATTGCCCCAATAAATCGGATTGTCAGGAAACCGCCTTTCTCGGTGTGCCCATTATGGTGGCTGAGCGCTGTATCGGTGTGATCAGCATAGTGGCGTTTGATGAAGCCTCTCGTACTCGAATCAAAGAAAATGTCGCACTCTTTTCTGATTATATTCGCCATATCTCACAAATCTTCGTAGCCAAAATTGCCGACAGTCGCCACGCAAAATCCCCGGTGGATACGGTTCTGGTCAATCTGATTGAAAATATGGATCAGGGCGTATTGGTGCTGGATAAACAAAACCGGGTGAAATTTGGTAATAAACCGGCGCTGAAACATCTGGAAATTACCGAAGATGAATTGGAGCATAGCCAAGTTGATATCCGCCCAATATATTTGGATAACAACTTAAAAGGGTATCAGCAGCATATTATTGCCTTTGGCAAAGAGGAAAAACTGCTGGTAGGGCAGTTCCATGAGGCTAATAATAACCAGCTATTTTTAATGGCCTTTCATCAAAATAAAAGCACCACAACCATCAGTGGTCATCTGCAAAGCCGGGTGGATAAGGTCATTGGTGAATCAGAGAAAATGCGCCAATTGAAGGTGCTGTTGTCACGCATTTCAAAAAGTCCTTCCAGTGTGTTGATAAGTGGCGAGAGTGGTACGGGTAAAGATGTGATTGCCCATGCCATTCATGATCTCAGTGACAGAGCTGAGCATCCTTTTATTGCCATTAACTGCGCCGCTATTCCGGAGCAATTGCTGGAAAGTGAGCTGTTTGGTTATGAAAAGGGTGCATTTACCGGCGCCTCAGCGAAGGGGAATAAGGGTCTGATCCAAGCAGCGAATAAAGGCACGCTGTTTTTGGATGAAATCGGGGATATGCCGCTTAAGCTGCAAGCAAAATTACTGCGCGTGCTTGAAGAGCGTCGGGTAATGTCCATTGGCTCCAATAAAAGTACCTATGTGGATATTCGGGTTATTTCCGCCACCAATAAAAACTTCCCCGAACTTATCGCTAGTAATGAATTTCGCGAAGATTTGTATTATCGCCTGAATGTTATTCCAATTCACCTTCCGGCACTAAAAGACCGTCATGGGGATGTGGAATTATTTATTCAGCATTTTTTAGAGCTGCATACACGGCGTATTGGCGTGCCGTATCCCGGCATGACAGAGACAGTGATGTCCAGATTAAAAGCCTACCATTGGCCGGGAAATATTCGAGAACTGTCCAACCTGATTGAGTATCTGGTCAATATCGTGCCAGAAGGGGACATGATTGATGAAGATTTACTCCCGCCTTATTTCACTAAGGTGGAGGTGCAAACTAAAGCTGAGACGCCGTCAGTTCTGGATACCGGTAATATGAGCCTGGAAGAAATGGAGCGGTTGAAAATTGAAGAATGTCTGGGGCGGCTGAAAAATCGTAATCTTGTGGCGCAGGAGTTGGGTATTGGTATTGCTACCCTGTACCGTAAAATTAAAAAGTATCAGCTTTAACCGTACGGTTAATCGGTTTTACTGACAGTGGCAGACAGAATAAAGGCTGCCTCAGCCTGAATAAACCAGCATATTGCTACTAATAAAAGCGCCTTAAGGGCGCTTTTTTCATTTTTCAATTCAACGGTATTTTCTACTGTCCAGTCAGTTTATTTCTCGCTGACTATCAGATAGCAATCATGGCTATCAATTCTGAATAAGCGGGTTATCAGAATGATAATTCCCACGCTAGGACTATCACTTTGGCCGCCAAGCACCAAAAAGCTAACAGTGATCCTGCTCGCAATTTATCGCCATATTGCAGGCTAATTAACTTTAATTACCTGAATTCATGTCATTTACGGCCATTTTTTCGGGTTGGCACGGTTTGTGGATTATCTAGGTCAGATGGCGGTAAATCCCGCCAATCCCCGGAAAAATTATACACCTTGACGAATTAGGGACGACCAATGAAAAGCATCAATACACTTATCGAGGAAATCAATGCATTAGAATCAAAGTTGCATGATAAAGACTTTCTGTTGACCTGGGAACAGACACCGGAAGAGTTGGAGCGGGTACTGAAAACCGCCGCTGCCCTCAAGTCCATGCGCAATGAAAATATCGCCACCAACGTATTCAATAATGGTCTGGGTATCTCCCTGTTCCGTGACAATTCTACCCGTACCCGTTTCTCTTATGCTTCTGCTATCAACATGTTAGGTCTGGCACAACAGGATCTGGACGAAGGCAAATCGCAAATCGCCCACGGTGAAACCGTGCGTGAAACCGCTAACATGATCTCCTTCTGCGCCGATGCTATCGGTATCCGTGACGATATGTACCTAGGTGCGGGTAACGCTTACATGCGTGAAGTGGGTGAAGCGCTGGATGAAGGCGTAAAAGAAGGCGTACTGCCACACCGCCCAGCACTGATCAACCTGCAATGTGATATCGATCACCCAACTCAGTCTATGGCTGATCTGGCTTGGTTGGAAGAGCACTTCGGTGGCTTGGAAAACCTCAAAGGTAAAAAGATTGCGATGACTTGGGCTTATTCCCCTAGCTATGGTAAGCCACTGTCTGTGCCTCAGGGCATTATCGGTCTGATGACCCGCTTTGGTATGGATGTCACCCTGGCTCACCCTGAAGGGTATGACCTGATCCCTGAAGTGGTTGAAACCGCAAAAGCGAATGCCGAGGCCTCTGGCGGTAGCTTCACTCAAGTAGCCAGCATGGCTGAAGCCTTTAAAGATGCAGACATTGTTTATCCAAAGTCTTGGGCACCTTATCAGGTTATGGGCAAGCGTACTGAGCTGCTGCGCGCCAATGACCACGAAGGGCTGAAAGCGTTGGAGCAAGCTTGCCTGGCACAAAACGCAAACCACAAAGATTGGCACTGTACTGAAGAGATGATGAAGCTGACCAAAGGCGGCGAAGCGCTGTATATGCACTGCCTGCCAGCCGATATCACCGGCGTGTCTTGTAAGGAAGGGGAAGTGGAAGACTCAGTATTTGAGAAATACCGCATCGCCACTTACAAAGAAGCCAGCTGGAAGCCATACATCATTGCCGCGATGATCCTGAACCGTAAGTATCAAAACCCAGGTGAAGTCCTGCAGCAACTGCTGGATGAAGGCGCCAAGCGGGTGAAATAACCCAACCCGGCTATTCCGTCTCTGGGGTAGCCAATATGCAATAGGTTTGACAAAAAATGCCCCGCTGGCGCGGGGCCACAAGGCGAGGGGGAATGCTCCCTTCATCCCCCTCCCTTACCCTCTTCGAATCAACGAGGTCTGCCGTGTCTACATTCTCTCTTAAAATGGAGATAGCCGATAACCGCCACTATAACGGTCAGCCATCTTCACTCTTTACAGTTGCAGAGGCCCATAAAGCCCATGCGTTTCATTCCAAAATTGCCGGTTATCAACCTACTCCGCTGCAGTCACTGGACTGCCTAGCAGCAGAAATCGGCATAGGTAAAATCCTGGTCAAGGATGAATCTTTCCGCTTCGACCTCAATGCCTTCAAGATGTTGGGCGGCGCATACGCCATCGCTCGCTTGTTGTGTGAAGAATATGGGCTGGATATCAACAGCTTCAACTTCGACACATTGAAAAATGACATCAAAGAAAAAATGACTTTCGCCACCGCTACGGACGGCAACCACGGCCGCGGGGTGGCCTGGGCGGCCCACCAGCTGGGGCAAAACGCTGTGGTGTATATGCCTAAGGGCGCCGCGGCTGAACGGGTAGAGAATATCCGTGCGCTGGGCGCTGAATGTATCGTCACTGATCTGAACTATGACGATGCGGTACGTCTGGCGATTAAAAACGCAGAAGAAAACGGCTGGAAAGTGGTGCAGGACACTGCTTGGGAAGGCTATGAACAGATCCCCACCTGGATTATGCAAGGTTACGCCACCATGGGTGTGGAAGCGGTTGAGCAGATGAAACAGCTTGGCATCGACAAGCCGACTCATATCTTCCTGCAAGCCGGTGTGGGGGCCATGGCGGGCGGCATGCTGGGCTACTTTGTTGACCTGTATGGGGCCGACAATATTCATACCGCCATTGTTGAGCCAGAACTGGCTGACTGTATTTATCGCTCTGGTATCGATGCCAAGGGCGAGATGGTCAATGTCGACGGCGATATGGCCACCATCATGGTGGGGCTGGCCTGCGGTGAACCAAACCCTATCGGTTGGCCGCTGCTGCGTGATTGCACCACCCAGTTTATTTCTTGCCAAGACAGCGTCGCTGCGCTGGGTATGCGGGTGCTGGGTAATCCATTAGGCACAGATCCTCGGGTGATTTCCGGTGAGTCAGGTGCTGTGGGCACAGGATTGCTGGCTGCCGTGCATTTCCACCCTGAAAAAGCGGCATTGATGCAGCAACTCAAACTGGATAAAGACTCAGTCGTGCTGGTGATCAGCACTGAAGGGGATACAGACGTCAAGCATTACCGTGAAGTGGTCTGGGAAGGCAAACACCCCACCACAGCGTAAAAGAGCTGACCGAATTTAAGTAACACCTTAACGCATAAAAATCTGTTACGGCGGCCAATGTCATCCCCAAGCCCCGTAACCTTAGCACCCTGTATCACACCGCCTGCGGTGACCTCCGGGCGGTGAAGGAGAAATATCATGAAGGTTCCATTTACTGATGTGTTGGCAAAAGCCCAGGAATACAAAGCAGATATGACAAAGTTCCTGCGCGATATGATCGCCATCCCCAGCGAAAGCTGTGACGAAGAAAAAGTGGTATTGCGTATCAAGGAAGAGATGGAAAAAGTCGGTTTTGACAAAGTTGAAATCGACCCTATGGGTAACGTACTGGGTTGGATTGGCCATGGCCCGCACCTGATTGCGATGGATGCTCACATTGATACCGTGGGCGTGGGTAACATGGATAACTGGACCTTCGATCCCTATGAAGGCATGGAAGATGATGAAGTGATTGGTGGCCGCGGCGCATCTGATCAGGAAGGCGGCATGGCATCTATGGTGTATGCCGGCAAAATCATCAAAGACCTGGGCCTGGAAGGCGAGTTTACCCTGCTGGTGACCGGTACTGTGCAAGAAGAAGACTGTGACGGTCTGTGCTGGCAGTACATTATTGAAGAAAGCAAAATCCGCCCTGAGTTTGTAGTTTCTACTGAGCCAACTGATTGTCAAATCTATCGTGGCCAGCGTGGCCGCATGGAAATCCGTGTTGATATGGCCGGTGTTAGCTGCCACGGCTCAGCCCCTGAGCGCGGTGATAACGCCATTTTCAAAATGGGTCGCGTACTGGGCCAACTGGAAGAACTGTCTCACAACTTGGGTGATGATGAGTTCCTCGGCAAAGGCACTTTGACTGTGTCAGAAATTTTCTTCACCTCGCCAAGCCGCTGCGCAGTTGCCGACAGCTGCGCCATCTCTATCGACCGCCGTTTGACTTGGGGCGAAACATGGGAAGGGGCCCTGGAAGAAATCCGCGCCCTGCCAGCAGTGCAGGAAACCGGCGCTGTGGTCTCCATGTATGAATACAGCCGTCCAGCTTACACCGGACTGGTTTACCCCACTGAATGTTACTTCCCAACCTGGAAGATTGACTCTGAGCACGTTGCCACCAAGACACTGGAAGCCTCTTACGAATTACTGTTCGACAAGAAGCCAACCGTGGACAAGTGGACCTTCTCAACCAATGGCGTTTCCATTATGGGCCGCTACGGTATCCCTGTGATTGGTTTTGGCCCAGGTAAAGAGCCTGAAGCCCACGCGCCTAATGAGAAGACGTGGAAAGATCATCTGGTGACCTGTGCCGCTATGTACGCAGTTATCCCACAGGTTTACCTGCAAAAACTGGAGAAGTAACCCAAATTTATTCCCCGGCCCAGGGCAGTGGCTGAGTCTGTTCTTATCCGCTCATCACTCTTGAGAGCAGACTTTTCCTGGGGTAAGCCACTGCCCCGGGGAATATTCCGGATAACCACATCATTTACGGACAATAGCGGCACACACCCCCGCGTTGAGGTTATCCAGTGCAGTTAACCCCTGCGCCACCCGCAAGGGAAAGTTTTATCCCGGGGGAGTTTCAACTCTTCCCGCTGACACGGACAGGCAGCGCAGTAACCGGTTTATCAGTCACCGGCTCAGATCTAGACCGCCCGTATTGGCATTAGCCTCGGAGTTGTTCATGCATCTCTCCCCCGGGATATTTTTCCTGCCAGATACCCCAACTGCCAGTCGGCAGACAGTCTCCCCAGACTGTAGGCATTACCTGACCGTTTAATGGAGTTGAACGTTCAGGCAATACCTACCCCAAGTTGATGAGCCTGCGGGCATCATGGATACAAGTTATGGATATGATTATTAAAAATGGCACGCTGGTGGATGATAAAAGCCAGTATCTGAGCGATATCCTGATCCGGGAGGGCCGCATTGAGCAAATTGCCCCAGCCATCAGTGCCAGTGACTGGCCTACTGCACAAGTGGTTGATGCCGCCGGATTACTGGTGATGCCAGGTGGCATTGATGTCCATACCCATTTCAATATTAATGTGGGCATCGCCCAGAGTGTGGATGACTTTTTTACCGGCACCCGCAGTGCTGCCTGTGGTGGCACCACCTGTGTGGTTGATCATATGGGGTTTGGCCCCCGAGGCTGCAATTTGCATCACCAGCTAGGGGTATATAAAGCCCATGCCCGGGACCGGGCGGTGATTGATTACAGTTTCCACGGCGTGGTACAGCATATTAATGATGACATTTTGGCTGAGATGCAAGCCATGGTTCGCGAAGAGGGGATCAGCTCGTTTAAGTTGTATCTCACCTATGGCTACAAGCTCGATGATGACGCGGTATTTAAAGCTGTTTCCCGCCTAGCGGAAGTGGGGGCTCTGACCACAGTGCATCCGGAAAATGATGCGGCGATTGTGAATATCCGCCACACCTTGGAGGCAGAAGGTAAAATCACGCCCCGTTATCTTGGTGTCAGTCGGCCACTGGAATGTGAAGCTGAAGCCATTGCCCGCATGATCAATCTGGCCAAACTGGCCGGCAATGCACCCTTATACATTGTGCACTTATCCAATGGGTTAGGGCTGGATTATATCCGCTTAGCCCGCCGCGCCGGTCAGCCTGTATGGGCTGAAACTTGTCCCCAGTACCTGCTATTAGATGACAGCTGTTATGAGCAGGAAGATGCGCTGAAATACACCCTAAGCCCGCCACTGCGGCCCAGAGCAGAGCAGGGCAAATTATGGCAGGGGCTGATGGATGGCAGTATCGATACCCTAGCCACCGATCACTGTGCTTTTACCTATGGTGAGCAGAAACAGGCCGGGCGGGATGATTTTAAAGCCTGCCCCAATGGCTTGCCCGGGGTGGAAACCCGCATGCCACTGATGTTTTCCGAAGGGGTGGCCAAAGGCCGTATCAGTGCCAGCCGCTTTGTGGAGCTCACCAGTACCCTGCCAGCGAAGTTATTTGGCCTGTACCCACAAAAGGGCTGCTTAGCGGTTGGAGCCGATGCTGACTTGGTGCTGTTTGACCCCAGTTGTGAGCGCGCTGTGCACCACAGTGAACTGAATGACAATACCGATTATTCCCCGTTTGAAAATATCCCGGTAACCGGCTGGCCAGTGATGACCATTTGCCGGGGCCGGATAGTGGCTGAGCAGGGACAATTTACCGGCGAAGCGGGTTATGGCCGCTTTATTTACCGCCAGCCATTTAAAGCACCGGCACAGCCTGCTTTGAGCTAACGGTTGGTCAAGCCCTGAGCCCGTCTTCAGACGCCGGCATGTTATCGGGAATTAGGGCAAGCAAAAGAATGAACGCATTTTAATAACAATACATCCTACACTGTGGCCCGGTATCGGCCGGACAGCTACTGCAAGGATTTGAAGTAACATGGAGTGAGTATGAAACCGACTGCTGTAATCGCCCTAGGTGGCAACGCGCTACTGCGTCGTGGGGACGCACTGACGTTTGCTAATCAGCTGGCCAATATCAAAATTGCCGCTAAAGCCATTGCGGAAATTGCCAAAGAATACCGAGTTGCCATTGTGCATGGAAACGGCCCTCAGGTTGGCTTGCTGGCACTGCAGAATCTGGCCTACAAACAGGTATCTCCTTATCCGTTAGATGTACTGGGCGCTGAAAGTGAAGGCATGATTGGTTACATGCTGGCCCAGGAACTGCAAAATCTGATGCCCGAGACCCAGGTCAGCAGTCTGTTGACCCGTATTGAGGTCGATCCCCATGATCCATCAATGCAGGACCCCACCAAGTTTGTTGGCCCTGTTTATGACCGTGAAGAAGCAACCATTCTGGCCGAGGCCCATAACTGGACCATGAAGCCCGACGGCGAGTACCTGCGCCGGGTGGTGCCATCACCACGCCCGATGAATATTCTGGATAAAACTTCTATCGATACCCTGCTGGAAGCTGGCCACATTGTTATCTGCTGTGGTGGCGGTGGGATCCCTGTCTGTCATACCCAGATGGGATATCAGGGGGTAGAAGGGGTGATTGATAAGGATTTATCAGCCGCCTTGCTGGCTAAACAATTACAAGCTGACAAGCTGTTGATCCTCACCGATGCAGATGCCGTTTATCTGGACTGGGGCACAGAAAAGCAGCGTGCCATTCATCAGACTACACCAGCAGAGCTGAGTCAGTACAACTTCCCAGCCGGTTCTATGGGACCCAAAGTTGAGGCTGTGATTGACTTTGCGAAATTCGGCGGCCAAGCCTACATCGGCGCACTGGAGCAGGGACTGGATGTCCTTGGCGGCCAGGCCGGTACCTGTGTGGTGAATGTGCAGTAACTGCTGTGCTGTGTGTTGAAACATCAGCCAGCCGTTTATTGCTGATGTAGCTGTGCCCGGGGCGTCAGCGGATGCCGCCCCATCCCGGCCGGGGACCCAGGGTCAAGGCCCTGTCCCGGCCTGTCAACGGACAGGAAAATCAAAATGACAACACCTTTTGCTGATATGACCTTGCCACCCGATCTCAAAGCCAAAAAAGGCTCAGGCCCGGTGCGCAGCAAAGTTCCCGTATACTGTAATTCCCTGCCTCCCTGTAACCATGCTTGCCCTACTGGCAGTAATATTCAGGAATGGCTTTCCCTCGCCCAGTCCGGTGAATTTGAACCGGCTTTTCAGGCGCTGATTAAAAATAACCCTATGCCCGCCATCCATGGTCGGGTCTGTTACCACCCTTGTGAATCTGCCTGTAACCGTGCCAATGTGGATGAGTCGGTCAGTATCCATGCGGTAGAGCGATTCTTAGGGGATGAAGCCCTGGCGCAAAACTGGCAAGTTCGCTTCAATGCCGAGCCAAGTGGTAAGCGGGTACTGATTGTTGGCGCAGGCCCTTCCGGGTTAGCCACCGCCTATCATCTAAAACTTAAAGGCCATGAGGTGGAAATTCGCGAAGCGGCGCCCATGGCCGGCGGGATGATGCACTTTGGTATTCCGGCATATCGTTTGCCGCGGGAAATTCTCGATAAAGAAATTCAGCGTATTGAGAATATGGGCATCAAGATTGTGCTGAACCACAAAGTTGATGATTTGCTGGCAGAGAAAGTCAAAGGCCGCTTTGATGCGGTATTCCTTGCCATTGGCGCCCATGTTGGCCGTGGGGTCGATATTCCTAACGATAACCCGGAAAAAGTCTGTGATGCCGTGACTTATTTACGCGATGTCGAGCTGGGGACGGCCCCGGCACTGGGCAAGCGAGTTGCCGTGTATGGCGGTGGTAATACCGCAATGGATGCTGCCCGCACCGCACGGCGCTTTGGCAGTGAGGTGATGGTGATCTATCGCCGTGACCGTGACCATATGCCTGCCCATGATTTTGAGTGTGTAGAAGCCATGGAGGAGGGGGTGACGTTCCATTGGTTGCGCACCATCCAAAGCATTGATGGTACTAGCTTCACCTTAGAAAAAATGGCGATTGATGACAATGGCCGGCCACAGCCCACCGGGCAGACTGAAACGCTGGAAGCCGATTCATTAATTTTGGCACTGGGGCAGAATATTGATACCAAGCTGACCCGCGGTATTCCGGGTGTTGAACATAAAGCTGACGGCACTGTTATCGTCAGTGAGCAGATGATGACGGGCTACCGCGGTCTGTTCGCGGGTGGCGATATGGTGCCCAGTGACCGTACTGTGACCATTGCCGTGGGCCATGGTAAGAAAGCTGCGGCCCACATTGATGCCTTCCTGAAAGGGCGCAAATTTACCAAGATCAGCAAAAAGCCGCTGATCCAATACGATAAATTGCACCTGTGGTACAAAACCGATGCGGATCAAAGTGCGCAACCAGCCATTCCAGTGGAGCGCCGGGCGCGGACATTTGATGAAGTGGTCGGTGGCCTGACGGCTCAGCAGGCGCAGTATGAAGCCCAGCGCTGTTATTCCTGCGGCAACTGTTTTGAGTGTAATGGCTGTTATGGCGCTTGCCCTCAAGGTGCGATTACCCGCCTTGGTCCGGGTAAAGGTTACCGGGTGGATTATGAAAAATGCACCGGTTGTGAAGCTTGCGCGTCTCAATGTCCTTGCCATGCGCTGGAGATGATTTCGCTGGAAAATAACGACGTAGTTAAGTCGCTGGCGGCCGATGAGCCGGCTCATCAGGAGTAATATGGATATGGAAAATAACACCAAAGTGCACATGCACACCTGTGACGGCAACGAAGCGGCGGCCCATATTGCTTACCGGGTCAGCGAAGTCTGCGCCATCTACCCCATCACCCCTTCATCCACCATGGCAGAATTTGCCGATCAGTGGGCGGCAGAAGACAAGCGCAATATCTGGGGCAATGTGCCGTTAATTGCTGAGATGCAAAGTGAAGGCGGCGCGGCCGGTACGGTTCATGGAGCGCTGCAAAGTGGCGCCTTGACCACCACGTTTACCGCCTCCCAGGGCTTGATGTTGATGTTGCCCAATATGTATAAGATTGCCGGTGAACTGACCTCGGCGGTGTTTCATGTGGCTGCCCGCTCGTTGGCGGCACAGGGATTGTCGATTTTCGGTGATCATCAAGACGTGATGGCGGCCAGAGGCACAGGTTTTGCGCTGCTGGCATCATCCGGGGTGCAAGAAGCCCATGATATGGCGATGGTAGCCCATGCTGCCACGCTGGAATCCCGCATACCCTTTATGCACTTCTTTGATGGTTTCCGTACCTCACACGAAGTGAATAAAATCGCCTTGATCCCTGATGCTTGCGTGCGGGAAATGATCAGTGACGAGCTGGTACGTCAACACCGTGAACGTGGTTTAAGCCCAGATACCCCCTTTATCCGGGGGACAGCCCAGAACCCGGATGTGTATTTCCAGGGGCGGGAAACCGTTAATCCTTTCTATGCCGCCGTGCCGGATATTGTGCAGGCGCAGATGGACAAGCTGGCAAGCTTGACTGGCCGGCAGTATAAACTGATTGAGTATTTTGGCTGTGACGATGCCGAGCATGTGGCTATTGCCATGGGCTCTGGGGTGGAAACCGTAAAAGAGACTGTCAGTTGGCTGAATCAGCATGGCGGTAAAACCGGTGTGTTACAGGTACGTTTGTATCGACCATTATCAGCCACTCATCTGCTGGCGGCTCTGCCAAGTACCGTGCGTACGATTACAGTGCTGGATCGCACCAAAGAGCCGGGGGCGGGGGCAGATCCTCTGTACCAAGATGTATTGACGGCCTTGATGGACAAACAGCCCGAGTTAGCCCAGAAACTGAACTTGCCAATGCCACGTCTGATTGCCGGGCGTTATGGTTTATCTTCTAAAGAATTTACCCCGGCCATGGCCAAAGCGGTATTTGATAATGCCGCCGCTGATACGCCAAGACACCACTTTACCCTTGGTATTATTGATGATGTCAGCCAGTCACATCTGGCCTATGACCCGGACTTTGATATTGAGTCCCATAAGGTGGTGCGGGCCATGTTCTATGGTCTGGGCGCCGATGGCACTGTCGGGGCGAATAAAAATACCATTAAGATCATCGGTGATGATCCGCAGTATTTTGCTCAGGGTTATTTTGTGTATGACTCGAAAAAGTCCGGCTCCCGCACAGAATCCCACCTGCGCTTTGGCCGCCAACCGATTAACAGCCCTTACCTGTTGCAGTCTGCCAATTTTATAGCCTGTCACCAGTCGACGTTTGTGGGCGCGGTGGATATGTTGGATAAGGCTGCCGATGGCGCGGTATTCCTGCTTAATTCCTCAGCCCCTCAGGATGAGATCTGGCAGCGCTTACCTGCCGCTATGCAGCAGATTATGGTGAATCGCCATATGAAGCTCTATGCCATTGATGCCTATAAAGTGGCGCGGGAAACCGGCATGGGCAGTCGCATTAATACCATTATGCAGACCTGCTTCTTTGCCTTGTCCGGGGTAATGGATAAGGATTTAGCCATTGCCAAAATTAAACATGCCATTGAGAAAACCTATGCCCGTAAAGGGCCAGAAATCGTGCAGAAAAACTTTGCGGCAGTCGATCATACCTTGGCGCACCTGTATGAAATTCAATTAGGTGATGTGTGCCAGCAGCAGGAAGCCAAACCTGTAGTGGCCGAGCATGCGCCGGATTTTGTTAAACAAGTCACTGCGCAAATGATGGCCGGTAAAGGGGATTTGATCCCGGTATCCATGCTGCCGGTGGATGGCACTTACCCCAGTGGCACCACTCAGTACGAAAAGCGCAATATTGCCCAGAAACTGCCCATTTGGGCCAATGATGACTGTATCCAGTGTGGTAACTGTGTGATGGTTTGCCCTCATGCGGCGATTCGCGCCAAGTTCTACGACGTCTCGAAATTGGCTGATGCGCCTGATGGCTTTAAGTCTGCCGGGATTACTGCCCGTGGCTTCCCTGATACCCGCTATACCCTGCAACTGTATCCGGAAGATTGCACAGGTTGCAGTTTGTGTGTGGATGCCTGCCCTATGGTTGTACAGAATGGGGACATTGTGGGGGATACTCCGGATGCGCCGCACCGCAAGGCCATCAATATGGAGTTGAAAACACCGCATCTGGCTCGGGAAAAAGCGAATCTGGCCTTCTTTGAAACCTTGCCATATAACGAGCGGGCGCGGGTGGACTTCTCCCATGTGCGCGGCGCTCAGTTCCTGCAACCCCTGTTTGAATTCTCCGGGGCTTGCGCCGGCTGTGGTGAAACGCCTTATTTGAAATTGATGTCTCAGCTGTTTGGTGATCGCCTGATGATCGCCAATGCCACCGGTTGTTCATCCATCTATGGTGGTAACTTACCGACTACGCCGTGGGCAAAAAATGCTGAGGGCAGGGGGCCAGCCTGGGCGAACTCCTTGTTTGAGGATAATGCCGAGTTTGGTTTTGGCTTCCGCCTAGCCGCAGTAAAACAGCATGAAATGGCTGAGCAACTGTTGAAAACATTGGCTGATCGATTGGAGCCTGCGCTGGTGGATCAACTGCTGCATGCTGAACAGTTAACTGAGACTGAAATTCAGGCGCAGATCCGCCGGGTTGATACCCTGAAAGCCAAATTGGCCGAGATAGGTAATGAGGCCGCCCTTAACCTGATTTCGGTGGCCGATCAGCTAATTCGCCGCTCAATCTGGATTGTGGGCGGTGATGGCTGGGCATACGATATTGGCTCCAGCGGGCTGGATCATGTATTGGCCAGCGGCGCGGATGTCAATGTGTTGGTGATGGATACCGAGGTGTACTCCAATACCGGCGGTCAGATGTCAAAATCGACCCCTCTGGGGGCGGTTGCCAAGTTTGCCACTGCCGGTAAGCGTTCCACCAAAAAAGACCTGGCGATGCAGGCCATTGCCTATAACAACGTCTATGTGGCGCGGGTGGCTTTGGGTGCTGATCCACAGCAGGTGCTACTGGCGATGCGTGAGGCCGAAGCATACCGGGGACCATCCATTGTGATTGCCTACAGCCACTGTATTGCCCATGGCATCAATATGGAAGATGGCTTAAAGCAGCAGCAACTGGCGGTGAAATCCGGCCACTGGCCGCTGTTCCGTTACAATCCTGATTTGCGTGACGCCGGGGAAAATCCTTTCTCCCTCGATACCCTGCGCCCCACTGTGCCACTGGCTCAGTACCGCAGTAATGAGGCCCGTTACCAAATTCTGCAACGTAGCCAGCCAGTCGTTGCTGCGGAAATTACTGCCCATGCGCAACAGGTGGCGCGCAGTAAATGGGAACTGTATGAAGAAATGGCCCGCCGCAGCCCGGTGAAGGTCGCGCCTTTTGTCGAGTTACCGATTGTTGATAACGAGGCTGGTAAGTTGGCGCATTAATCAGCAGCGCTGATAAGTTGTAAATAAGCCGCCTTCTTCGAAGGCGGCTTTGGTTAGCGATATCGCTTCAAAGGATTGGTTGTTATGTTTATTCTTTGAGATGTATTTCAAAATTAAATAAGGTTTCCCTGTTTTAAGTCATCCGAATGTGATTGCTTAAAAGAGTCAGCACTTACAATACCAATAAAGTCTTCCTGAGATCTCAATGCCTGCTCAAATAAATCAAGTTTAATCAGAGAGATAAGCAACGCACAAGTACGAGCTTGACAGTTGATTGATCGTTCAGGGTTAAATTCTATATCTGTAAATCCATTAAAAACAGAGAGTTTTTCTTTCAAGTATTCCTTGTGAGGCCTTAGTGAAGTCAAGTACAGCCAATCATAAAAAGCAGTTTTTGGCTCCAAAGGCCATTTAACTCCAAAGAACTCGAAACCGATCAAGTTGCCTGATTTTTTTAATCTTTCATCTCTTTTTGCAGATAGAGAATCCATCATATAGATATCAGTAAACGGCCCATCATCTTCAAAGATCTTACTACCTTGAAATGCACTTTCTACAGATATATCACCAAGTTCAGTTGGAACCATTAAACTGAATGCACTCAGGCGACGCCCCATCTCGAACTCAGATTTTGATGAAACCTCAAGTAATGGAAACAGCCCCGATGCCCCTGCCGCCTCATGAAGTGCCATTACATTTTTTTTCTTCTGAGACGCTGCAAAACCGGGAGACCAAGGAAAATCTACTAGAGTTTCCTGAACCAGATGTTCACGCTTTGCTAGTGGGGAAAAAACTGGGCGTTTAGCCATCAAATTACCTTTAGAATTCTGTTAATAGGAATGAAGTTGGGAACAAGAATCTCACTTTTTCTAGCATTCCTTAGCCGGTGTTGAATCTCTGGGGCTCTCCAATCCGTGCGTGTAAACAAGATCTCTAAATCAAGAGTGTTTTTCGCTTGCTCATTTGTCAGTAACTCCACTCCAGCCTTATTTGAAACATCAGCAGTATACATAACTTCGGGATCGTCTAGAATTGAAGCGCAGATTTTCAACCATTTAGGTTCAGTGATTCTTCCTTCTTCTATAGCACGATACAGCATCGGGTGCTCCTTATTAAAAGCAAGATGTACGTATGTATCAACACCCGCTATTTCATCTGCATCATGACTCCAATCATTTCCTCCAGGCCTAACTTGCATACCCCGTTGATTCAGAGAAACCCAAGAAAGCAGCCCTCCCTGAGCGATGATATTCTGTATGTTTTCACTATCAGTAAAGTGCCAGATGTGTGTAATACCAAATCTAGTTAAAGCTTGCCTCATTCGTTAAGTCCCTTCATATCAATGTCGTGTAAAAAATGAGCAAGCTAGCATGCCAATATAAATGCATACAACGATGTAATTTTATGTATCTTAAAGCTTTTGAATAAGATCACATCGAATTAATAAGATGGTCAATTTTTTATAGAACAAGCAAGCCGCTATATAAGTCGCCCCCACTTTCAGAGTTGATGCCCAACAGTAATTTTTCGACATACTGTTACTCAATTTTTCAATTTCCATCCAAAAATCGGCTTTATTCTGCTGATTTAGGCCCTTTTTCTGGCTAATTCCCAGGATCTTATCTGTGCCCGTATCATTTGGTCGTTCCGCACCAAGTTGGTCAGTGTGAATAACATCGCCAATTGACTGTCGTTTTTAGCCAGTCCATTGTATCTAGCTTTGACAAAGCCGAACTGACATTTGATGCTCCGAAATGGATGTTCAACCTTGGCTCTGATACTGGCTTTTAGGTACTTATAATGGATAGCCAATTTGTTTTTTCAGTGTATTCACCTTACTTGGGCACTTGGCGATAACCTATTTTGCGCGGACATGGATCAGTTCTTCACGTTTTTAGCCCCTGAAACCCGCGTCTGCCGAGATAAATTCCTCCTCTCCGTGTAATAAATGTCCTACTTGGTTGAGGTCGTGCTCGTTGGCCACCGTCGTCACTAGGCTGTGGGTTAGACTGCTTTTGGCGTCCATACCTATGTGCGCTTTCATGCCGAAATACCACTGGTTACCTTTCTTGGTTTGATGCATTTCTTTATGGCGAGTATTGTCTTTGTTTTTGATTGAACAGGGGGCTTGAATGATAGTGGCGTTAACCAATGTCCCCTGAGTCATCAGTACACCACTCTCTGCAAGCCATTGATTAATGGTTCTGAAGATTTTGGGTGCGAGCTCATGTTGTTCCAACAAGTGCTTGAAATTCATTATGGTAGTGCGGTTCGGAATGGCCTTATCCCGGGATAGGTGAGCAAACTGGCGGATAGAGGCGATTTCCTGGAGGGCATCTTCCGTGGTCTCATCGCTTAGGGTATATCACTGCGGTATGCAGTGAATACGCAACATCATTTCCAGCGGATAAGGCTCGCGAGCATTGGCAGCCTTGGGGGGGGGCTGTTAATCAAATCATTTGCTTAAATGCAAATGTTCCGGGGTTTTCAGCCGCTTTACGAGATTAGCTGGCGAATAGTCATACCAAGTCTGATGATTTTATTTAATGCTTTGACGCCAGCTAATGCTTCACCCATTTATTCGTTGTAGGCACATAGGCTCAATTTGGCGTTGATAAGTTATTTGTCGTGATACATGGTGCTCGCAGCATATTGGCTTGGTGTGATAAGAACGATTATTTTTTAGCCTGATATTACAGCAACTTAAGCGCGCATCCATCTTTGCAAAGTGACGGGGAACTGGTCAATAAATTGGCATATATGGTGTGGGCAGTAATGAGCCAATAACAGGATTTAGATATACAAGAAGCTTGTTCAGCGGCAATGCGCTCAGCATAACTGATTGGTTTTTTTGTGTGATAAATTATAAAAACACAATAGCGATAATGATATTAATGCGTTAAACGGTTTGTTTTACTCAAAACCTGTACGGGACATAGATTTTAGAGGTCTTTTGGCTGCTAAGAAGAGTAAGACGTCAATTGGGATCTCATTAAAGCGCATAGCCAAGCTCACATATCGGAGATATGTCGCAAGACCGCCAACCATTAGCAATCATGCCTTACTGTGGAAGGTGAGCTATCGAAGACATATACATAATCAAATAAAAGTAGACCTTGGCCTCGTAGTTAGTGAGGTCATCATATATGCCTATTTAAATGACTGATATAAAATCTTACGGGTTGTAAATCTTCTTCAAATGCGCCCTCAAAGTACTCTGACTGGGCTTTTTCGATACTCTCATGCTTCTCATTTTCAAGAAATGCATCAAGGAGTTTTTTAAAATCATTACTAGGCCAACCACATGGATGAACACTGCTTAAGGCTATGGCTTTTTCTAAGAAAAGATCCCAGCTTATAAGTCCTAATTGAAATTGAATAAAGTCAAAACATACCTGAGCACTACAGAAGTCAAATATCCTTAAATCAATATCAGATATTTCCAACAGCTGGGTTCGCACTCTTTTTGCCGCTTCGTTATAACGTCGTATTAAGCAAAGGTCCACAATCCATTCTTCTGGGTTATCTGAAGTTAATATTTTACTTTCGCTCCACGCAATGTATTCAGCTGGAGTAATACACTTCGCACTAATTAGTTGCACGAGAGAATATAATTGATCTTGATTCATTTAAAGCTACGTAGTTCCTGAAGTCTAACATTTGAATAGTGTGCCCTTGAAAGGTGGTTTACCTGAAAAGCTTGGTTACTTCTTTCTGGCAGTTTCTTACATTGATTTGGGATATGCTATCACCTAAATAAGTGTTCCTAATTGTACTACACATTGCAAGACTCCACATGATTGCTGAAGTTGCAGCCATGTCGTCTTACGACACAGTACCATCAAGCTTTAGACTTAACCATACAAAACAGTCTGGACTCATAGACATTAAGGTAAGTGACCTACATTTAGGAATAGCTATTTAGGATTCTGGGGGGGGGTAGCGTTTCAGTTGCCCTAACTAAATAGGTTAATTATTTCCTGTTTCAATGAATGGAAAACGAGACGTTATCACGTTACAAATATCTGTTCTGTAAGTTTTTTTACATTTCTTATTATCAATGAGGTTATTCACTTAATGATTGCGGTAATCAGCCTCTTACTTTTGATTGGTCTAGGAGTCGTTATTGGCGTAAATACAGATTTCTGTAGTCCTCTATAATGGCGTGGTATAGAGGTAGTATGGTTTGGCTGTTGTGTTAGTATATTACGCAGTTCAGTTGTTGAAACTGGCGTGTGTTCTAACAAGATGCATAGGCGCTAACTCTGTGGCAGATTCCTTGTTTTCTTTGCTGTAATTGACTTTTATGATGCTTTTATCATTATTTTTGATGGCGCCTTGCTCGTTACCAGATTAGACAAAACTCCGTAGTCAACGGCATCAATAAGAGCGAATTTATTTACATCTTGATATTAAAACTACGGGATAATGAAATGTTTTTATAAAGAATTAAACAATATTTCGTCGATATCAATATTAAATAATGCAATTTTTCAATTATTTCATCCATTAAAATTAAATAGATTTGTAAATAAGAGATAACTTTTTTAGCTGCTAATGTATTTAATGATACTAATGGCAATTATAAAAAATTTATAATTATTCAAAGTTGTGATTTGACCCTATGTAACTAAATGTATCTGCTGTAATTATTCGTTCGCCTACAATTAATAATATGGATGGTATGAGAATGATAAGACGAACGAAGTATGTAAATTTGATGTTGACCGGTTTAGGCGTATTGGCTACATCTTTATCTGCTTACGCTTTAGAAGAATGCGATGCGATTCCTATTTATCAAGTACAGGGGAGTGGCTATTCCAGTCCTTTTGTATTGAAGGGACAGTATGAGTCAGCAGCTGATATTCAAATCAAAGGGGTTGTTACTGCTAAATTATCTTCATTAGGGAAAGGATTTTTTATCCAAGAACAAGAAGGTGATGGCCAGAGTGATACATCTGATGGCCTGTTTGTTTATACAGGTAAAAAGTCCTTAGCTGGTATTAAAGAAGGCGATTTACTCTGCGTGTCTGGCAAAGTGAAAGAACACTACGGGATGACCCAAATCGATATGAGCCCAAACTCAGCGCATTATCATGTACTAGGGCATTATGGTGTCACGCCAGCAACAGATTTAATGATTGAAGATAATGAATCCTTACCAGCAGCGATGGAGCGTTATGAGGGAATGAAAGTCAAGCTTATTCCTCAGAGCGATATGGTACTTAGCCGCAATTTCAGCTTTAATTTTGATGATTTTCGACCTAATTTAACTTTATCTCATCACTCTTTATTGATGCAGCCAACCCAATTACATCATCCATTAACGCCTGAAGCGATGGCCTTGGCTAAAACTAATCAGGAGAATAGGTTGGTTGTTGACTCTGAACCTAAATCAAAACACAGTAAAATTCCTTACTTCCCAGATTTTAATGCTGATGATGGCTATCTTCGTTTAGGTGATAATCTCAATAATTTGGAAGGGGTTATATCTTATGATCATGGTGTATACCGTCTAATCCCTATTAATACCATCAGTAAAGCCGATATTGTCCATAACATAGATAGAGTCACTGCGCCTTCTCGACAGGATAGTTCAGATCTGCGTATTGCGAGTTTCAATGTTTTAAATTATTTCAATGAAATTGATTCTGGCGCCAAAAATCCTTTAGGGACAAACCGAGGGGCAAAAGAGATTAATGATTTCAAATTACAACAAACTAAAATTGTAAATGCCATTACTGAGATTGATGCTGATATTATTGGTCTAATGGAGTTGGAAAATAATGGTTTTGCTGATGATAGTGCGATTAATAATCTGACTAATGCCATTAATGCTCAGTTTAAAGATCCACAACAGGCTTATAAATTTGTTCGTATAGCAGATAAAGATATGGTTGATAGCCGATTCTTTGGGCGAGATGCGATCACCGTTGGTTTATTGTATCGCCCTGCAATGGTGGAGTTAGCTTCAACAGCATTAGTGATTAAGACACCGGAACAGCATGTCCCTGCGAATACTGAAACGAGATTAAATCTGAAAACCAATGAACAGGAAGCCTACCCTGCAAGCAAAGGCGCATATCAACGGTGGAGCTTGGGGCAAACTTTTACCTTGAAAAATGGTGGTCATCCTCTAACGGTTGTCGTGAATCACCTCAAATCAAAGGGGTCTGATTGTTTTGAAGATTGGAAAAATTTTGAAGGACGCAAAGAAAATCTCCCGGCGGATTTACAGGGACATTGTGCTGAATTTAGAATTTCTGCGGTTCAAACAATTGCAGAAGCATTAGAGCCGATTAAAGGGGATGTATTATTAATTGGTGATATGAACTCTTATGCGAAAGAAGATCCTATCTGGATATTGACAGATTATATTGCAGACGGACATAACCGGGTATTGAAGACTGCATCATATACTACTATTGACGGTAAGCCTCTAGCCAGCGCTGGTAGCGTCATAACTAAGGGCTATGGATATCACAACTTAAGTGAATTACCTCAGGTAAAAGCATTACATCCGGATGAAAAGGTATTTTCTTATAGTTATGCTAATGCGCTAGGTAGTCTAGACCATGCATTGGGTAATGAGAGTTTAATAAAAAAAGTTGTGAATGTTAGTGATTGGCATATCAACTCGACAGAATCAAATCAATTTGAATATGGGCATAAATACGGTAATCAGTTACATAAATCGGAGAATGCTTATTCATCGACAGACCATGACCCCGTCATTATTGATTTAAATTACAATTTACCGAAAGCTGTGTCAGATACTCAGACTAAATCTAAAGATAGCGGCGGCTCTTTAGGTCTGTGGAGTATATTGCTCCTCGGTGGTTTGGGTTGGCTACGTAACACTTATAAACACTAATTATGATTGATTCGCCGGTGTCATTGATGCCAAGTCTATTAGTGACACCGGTTGATGACAAAGAGAAGTCACAGTTCCTATTACAGCAAAGAGGTAAATAAAATTATAAATAATTTCATAACTGAGAAAATAATCATAAAATGAATATAAATCACGATTATTTTAGTGTGAGTAACATCATATTTTAGTTTGTCGCTAAGTTATTTTCATTAAGAATAAGTAATAAATATATAAACTTAAAACTAAATTAGTGAGTATTCAAACAACAATCCATTTCTGTGATCGCTTTCATATTGATAGCTGATAAATATAGGTAAGTTAATTGACAATTAAATTAGCTGAATATGGAACGTATTATGTTAACAGTAATGAGAGCGCCATCCCGCTATGTTCAAGGTGTAGATGCCATTTTATCTCTGGATGTTCATGCTGCGGCGCTGGGGCAAAAATTTTTCGTGGTTGCCGATGGGTTTGTAATGAATATGACCCGGGACAAATTACTGCAGGGGATGCAGGGCGATCAAAATAAGCTCAGATTTGAAGAGTTTAATGGCCAGTGCACCATGTCAGAAGTGCGCCGTCTGCAAGAGCTGCTAGAGCAAAGCGGCTGTGATGCCATTGTAGGCGTAGGCGGTGGCCGGACCTTTGATACCGTAAAAGCGGTTGCGTATTTTGCGAATATTCCAGTCATTATTGTGCCAACCATTGCGGCAACTGATGCGCCATGTACTGCATTATCAGTTATGTACAATGATGATGGTTCGTTCAGTGAATACCTGTTTTACCCTAAAAACCCGGATCTGGTATTGGTGGATTCTGCTTTGGTTGCCAAAGCACCTGTACGCTTCTTGGTTGCTGGTATGGGGGATGCACTGGGTACTTATTTTGAAGCCCGTACCTGTCTGAATTCTAAATCGCTTAACCTCGTTGGCGGCGCAGTGTCTCAGGCTGGTTTTGCCCTGTCCAAACTTTGTTATGAAACCCTGAAAGACTACGGGTTTAAAGCTAAATTGGCAGCAGAGCAGGGCGTTGTAACGCCTGCCTTTGAAAAAGTACTGGAAGCGGCGACTTATTTAAGTGGTGTCGGGGCTGAAAATGGTGGCCTGGCGGCTGCGCACTCTATCTATAACGGATTTACTGTGCTGGAAGCGTGTGAAAAAACCATGCATGGCGAAATTGTTGCCTTTGGTACTTTGGTGCAATTAATCCTGGAAGACAGTCCGATTGAAGAAATTGAAGATGTGATTGATTTCTGCCTCTCTGTTGGGCTGCCAATCAATTTAGAACAGATTGGTTTAGCTCGGTTTGATGCTGCTGAAATTATGAAAGTGGCAGAAGCGGCCTGTAAAGAAGGTGAAACCATTCACAATACCTTAGGCGGTGTGACTGTGACTGAGGTGTATAACGCCATCTTAACCGCTGACAATATGGGTAAGCGTTATTTACAGCAGTTGTAATGGGCTGAAACTGTAATAAACAGTATGCCACGCGCGATACCTGAATGGATTTAACGAAAAGGCAGCTCATCTGAGCTGTCTTTTTTATGCCTGCAATCTCACTGAAGGTTAATGTATTTGTTTTAGCATGGCGTTTTGAGCTGGCAGCGTTTGAGGCGTCTTGCTACTGCATTATCGGCTTATCAGGTAGCGCAACGTCACCTCAACGCCTCTGGTTTGAATAAATCCCCTTCAAATCGCTGCAAAAACAAGCATGAAAGGTCAACAGACCCTAGGGCGTGTTGACGGTTCGTGATTAAATTTTGTTCGAGATAAAAGCGTTTTAATCGCGGCGAGAGGTTTGTCGCCTAGTTATTCTAAGCAAGAACCGCTCAACAAAGAGTAAAACGCTTTTAGCCGAACCCTGCGGGCAGCGTTTGAGGCTCCTTTCTACTGCGTTATCGGCTTATCAGGTAGCGCAACTACCTATCAAAGCCTCTGCCTTGTATAAAGAAGCCTCAAATCGCTGCAAAAACAAACTCGAAAGGTCAACACGCCCTAGAAACTATTTCTTTTGCTATTTCAATCGCTAACAGATAAGGGGCAGATAATGGCTTGTTGTACCGCTCAGGATGGAACATGCTGGACAATTCTGGACTGTTAATGGTTTCGCGGTGCAATAGCACTTGGCATTGTGAGATAGCGTAATCCTCAACGGTCTGATTTCTTTCAGTCATACCATCCGTCAGGAGGCGTTTTTCCATGCAGGTTTCATTTCCCAGTGGTGAACTTATGCTGTCAGGTTTGCTGGAGCAGCCATCATCCCCACCTCAGGGGGTTGCCTTATTTGCCCATTGTTTTACCTGTGGGAAAAGTTCAGTGGCAGCCAGTCGCATTTCTAAGGCTTTGGTGGAAAAAGGCTTTGCAGTTCTAAGGTTTGATTTTACCGGGCTTGGTAGTAGTGATGGGGACTTTGCCAATAGTAATTTTTCTTCCAATGTGGCGGATTTAGTCGCTGCGGCTGATTATCTGCGTAAGGAATATCAGGCTCCCTCCCTACTGGTGGGGCACAGCCTCGGGGGACGGGCAGTATTGTCTGCTGCGGGACAAATCCCTGAAGTGACGGCGGTGGTTACCATAGGCGCCCCGGCAGATCCGGACCATGTCAGTAAGCAGTTTGCCGCCGATGTGGCTGAAATTGAGCAACAGGGGGAAGCGCATGTGTCTCTGGCGGGGCGGCCATTTACCATTAAAAAGCAATTTTTGGATGATATCCGCCAGGAAAACCGGGATATTGAGCAGCTCAAAGCGGCACTGTTGGTGATGCACTCTCCGGTGGATAATTTAGTGTCGATTGCTCAAGCGGAAAAGATTTATCAGCGGGCTAAACATCCCAAGAGTTTTGTCTCACTGGATAATGCCAACCATCTTTTGACCAATAAAGATGATGCTATTTATGTTGCGAGCGTTATTGCTGCCTGGGCCAGCCGTTATTTACCGCTCAAACAAATGGCTGAATCGACCACGCCCCTGGTGAAACCCGCCGCCGGGCAGGTGGCCGTTTATGAATATAACCATAAGTTTGCTCGCACTATTGTCACGGATGATCAGCAGTGGCTGGCCGATGAACCGCGCAAAGTTGGCGGGGATGAATTGGGGCCGGATCCTTACGAGATGCTGTTGGCATCCTTAGGGGCCTGCACCTCTATGACGTTACGAATGTATGCTAATCGTAAGGGGCTAGATTTGCAGGATGTGACTGTGACGCTACAACATAGTCGCCAGCATGGCGAAGATTGCCGCGATTGTGATCAAGCCGATTCCCGGGTGGAAGTTCTGGCCCGCAAAGTCCGCCTGATTGGTAACTTAACAGATGCACAGCGTCAGCGGCTGTTGGAAATTGCAGATCTGTGTCCGGTGCATAAGACCCTCAGTGGCCGTTTAAATATTACCACTGAGCCAGAGGACAGCGCAGAATAATCATATGGGTAACTGCTTAGCTGATGTCGCTGAGTATGACTCGGTCAGGCAGTTACCCAAAGAACGACTAACGGGCTAATTTAAGCTCTTATTTAAGCTGTAATATAAGCTATGAATCCAGTGTTTATGTCAGCTTTAATCCAAGCTGTTATGCAAATTGTTATCCAAGCATACACAACAGCAATTTTGCTCAGAAGCAGGGTCTGTTTTCGTGATTAAATTTTGTTCGAGATAAAAGCGTTTAAATCGCAGCGAGTGGTTTGCCGCCTGGTTATCTAAGCAAGAACCGCTAAACAAAGCGTAAAACGCTTTTAGCCGAACCCGTCTGGCAGCGTTTAAGTCTCCTTTCTACGGCGTTATCGGCTTATCAGGTAGCGCAACTATCTATCAAAGCCTCTGTTTTGTATGAAGCATCCACAAACCGGGGTAAAAACAAACTTGAAAGGTCAACAGACCCGAAAGGCTTGGCTATTAGCAGTTAAATGACAAGCGGAAAATAGCGTGCAGTTAATCGCTAGGCGCACTAGTTGTCCGTTTGTCCCTGTTGCCCAATAACCTTGTCTGTCCAGAATTCTTATGCTCTAAGTGGTTACGGGGGTGAGTATCACGCTTGTCACCTGCTCCCAATACTTACGAGTGAGCTAGTTAGATTACAGGCCGCTTTCCGGTGTCATTGTGGGCGGTTTAAACCTTGTTGCGCTGAGAATATCCCACTGAAACTGCATAATTACGCATATTAGGTTGTACTCGACGGCTCAAACGCGGGCGCTGAGAGTACAGCATACCCATGCTGGTCAATGTTGGGTGTCTGGCGGGTAGTTGTGGGGTCGGGTGCGCTGAGCAATAGGGTATTTACGCTTTGCTTAATCCGCGAATTCAAGCCAATATCTGCCGGTAATTATAAATATGCATATTATTTAACTATGCAATAAGTGATTAAGTTTAGGCCAAAATCAATGCTATTAATAAATAAGTTTTTCGGTATTTAAATGCCGAGTGAATATTGTTAGTCTAAAAATTAATGACTAATAAAAAATAATGGTTTTGCTACTGGCAGTTTTTCGAAAATTCACTGCAGAAAACCCTAATTTAAAAGTGAAGTCAGAATTTATTTGAGCGAAAATGCGCAGTAAAACTGAGATTTGTTCATATTTTTTGGTGTGTTTTCTTTAAATAACAGTTACTTATGTCGTTGGCAGGTTTTCGACAGTTTCTGGCAAGAATTCGATATTAACCTGAGGGTAATGGGAGGAATATAGTCGACATTGAAAGGGAGCGATAAAACCATTTCAATTTTATATTGTCATATTTTAATATTATTTGGTCCAACATAAATAGATATTTTATCTTGTATTAATATGTTTATTTCTTAGCTGGAATAAATAATAAAAAATATCTCTCAATTAATTTGTCATGATGTTTCGTGTTTGGAGAGCTTTAAATGAGTGTATCTAACGATTTATATCCTAATGCATCCTTGCCATTGCAACGCAAAGAATCCGGTGTTCCTTTTGTTCGCCCAGGGCTGAAAGTTGAATCTTATAACGACTTCGATCCACTGAAGCACGTTATCGTTGGTATTGCTGATAACCAGCATATTCCAGAAGCCTGTCCTGCCAGTAATGAAAAAATCCCAGCTGACTCTCCAATGCGTGGTGGTAAAGCTGGTCGTCGTACTCAGGAAAGTATCGATGAAGCCAACGAGCTGTTGAATGGTTTTGCAGATACTTTGAGAAAGCGTGGCATTATCGTTGACCGTCCAGGCGGTGTTGATTGGCACCAACGTATCACCACTCCTGATTTCACCATCAGCTCTGGTTTCGGTGTAATGCCTCCTCGTGACTGTTTACTGACTATGGGCAAGAGCATTCTGATGGCGCCTATGAGCTTCCGTAGCCGCTACTTCGAATATCTGGCGTATGTTGACCTGCTGCGTGAATACTTCGAATCTGACCCTGAGTGTATGATCGAACAAGCTCCACGCCCACGTCTGTCTGATGACAGCTTCCGTATGGACTATGTAGCAGCTTACGAGTATCTGTCTGACGAAGAGACTATGGCTCGTTCTTGCCGTAAAGAGTACTCAACCAAAGAAACTGATATCCTGTTCGATGCTGCTGACGTAATGCGTCTGGGTAAAGATATCTTTGTTCAGCACGGTCTGACCACTAACCTGGCTGGTATCCGCTGGATCAAGCGTAAGTATGAGCCACAAGGTTTCCGCGTTCATACCTTAAGCTTCAAAGACAACCATCCAATCCACATCGACGCTACTTTCTGTCCTCTGCGTCCAGGTTTGATGCTGTTGAACCCACATCGTCCTCTGTTCGAAGGTCAGCGTGAAATCTTCGAGAAGAACGATTGGCAAATCGTTGAAGCTGTTAATCCAGCTTGGGATGAGCCACCAGCACTGTGCTACTCAAGCACTTGGTTGTCCATGAACACCCTGATCCTTGACCACAAAACAGTGTGTGTTGAAGCTTCAGAAACTGGGCAAATGGAACAGTTCGACAGACTGGGCTTTGAAGTTATCCCTGTGGATCTGCGTGGCGCTTATGCCTTCGGTGGTGGTCTGCACTGTGCAACAGCTGACGTACACCGTGAAGGTACTTGTGAAGATTACTTCAGCAATCAATTCGCCGGCACTCACAATGTTGAACACTGGGAATATTAATCTAAGCGTTCATTAACACCCTTGAGATATAATATTAAAGGCCTCTTTCCAAGAGGCCTTTTTTATTAAAAATACCTAGTTCAAACTTAATATTTGTTGGCAGAAATTCGTAGGTTGAAAGCGTAAATTCGATATTAACCAACCCCATATTGGGCAAAATAGAGTCAAAGGTTGTAGAACGAGTCAGCAGTGAAAACTTAATTCTCAACGAGTTAATCCTGTAAATATTCAATTTATCATATAAGAAAGAGAATAGATCATGGTTAAACATTATGTGGGTTCGGAAGTCGGCCAATTAAGAAGTGTGTTATTACACTATGACAGTCTAGCGTTTGAACGCCTGACACCATCAAATTGCCACGAGTTATTATTTGATGATGTGCTGTCTGTTACCAAGGCGGCTGAAGAACATCAGCAATTTGCTGGCATCCTCGAGCAGCAAGGCGTTAACGTGCTGTATCTGAACCAGTTGCTGGGCGATACCCTGGCAATTCCTGAAGCGCGTGAGTGGTTGTTCAACCAACAGCTGAGTGACTTCCGCCTCGGTGCTAGTTTGGCATCAAGCATTAAATCCTGGCTAAATGAATTACCTCAGGATGTGATTGCAAAATATTTAATTGGTGGCTTGGCATTTAAAGAAATTCCAGATCAGTATTTCAAGCCTTTATTTGATTCTTACGATTGGGAACACTTTATTTTAAAGCCTTTACCTAATCACTTATTTACCCGCGATACATCATGCTGGATATATAACGGCGTATCAATTAACCCAATGGCAAAAGCGGTTCGTCGTCGTGAATCAAACAATTTAAAAGCGATTTACCGTTGGCATCCATTATTTGCTAGCCAAGAGTTTAATTATTACCTCGGTAATGAAAGCGTTAATTACGATAATTCCACCATTGAAGGCGGTGACGTGTTAGTTATCGGTCGCGGTGCGGTATTAATCGGTCTGTCTGAGCGGACATCGCCAGAAGGTATTGAAGCGCTGAGCCGTGCTTTGTTCAGAACCGGCCAGGCAGAAAAAGTTGTGGTACTGGAGCTGCCAAAAGACCGCGCTTGTATGCACTTAGATACGGTACTGACCCAGCTGAATGTGGATGTGTTCTCTGTTTACCCTGCGGTTATTAATGAAAACACCCGTGCCTGGACGCTGACTCCGGGCGTTGGCGACGGCCTGCAGGTGAAAGAAGAGCGTAATTACCGCGAAGCCATTATGTCTGCCCTGTCACTGAGTGACATCAAGATCATCACCACCGGCGGTGACATCTACGGCCAGGAACGTGAGCAGTGGAATGATGCTAACAACGTACTGACTATCCGCCCAGGTGTGGTTATCGGCTACGAATGCAACACCTTAACCAATGAGAAATACACCGAAGCAGGCATTGAAGTACTGAGCTTTGCCGGTGAGCAATTAGGCCGCGGCCGTGGCGGCGCCCGCTGTATGAGCTGCCCAATCGAACGAGATGGAATCTAACTCAGTTAATTTTTAAGGAAAAAATCATGACTAAACCTACTGTAGTCGTGGCACTGGGCGGTAACGCACTACTGTGTCGCGGTGAGCCTCTGGAAGCCGATGTTCAGCGTATTAACGTTTGCTGTGCGGCCAAAGCTATCGCCAAAATGACTCAGGATTGGAACGTAGTATTGGTGCACGGTAATGGCCCTCAGGTTGGTCTGCTGGCCCTGCAGAATTCAGCATTCAAAGAAGTGAAGCCCTATCCACTGGATATCCTCGTGGCTGAAACCCAGGGCATGATCGGTTACATGCTGCAGCAGGAGTTACAAAATATTCTGCCAGGCACACCTGTTGTGACCATGCTGACCCAGGTGGAAGTAGACAGCAAAGACCCTGCGTTTTTGATGCCAACCAAGTATATCGGCCCTGTGTATGACAAAGCCGAAGCAGACCAGCTGGCGCTGGACAAAGGTTGGGAGTTCAAGAATGACGGTAAATACATCCGTCGCGTGGTGCCGTCACCTAAGCCATTGAACATTGTTGAATCTGATAGCATTCGTCAGCTGATTGATCAGGGCAACCTGGTGATCTGTTCCGGTGGCGGTGGTATTCCGGTGACGCGTCAGGATGAGAAACTGATCGGTGTTGAAGCGGTTATCGACAAAGATTTGTCCGCAGCATTCCTGGCCAAGCAAATTAACGCTGATGCCCTGTTGATTCTGACTGATGCTGACGCTGTATACCTGAACTGGGGCACTGAGCAGCAAGAAGCGCTGCGCATTACTCACCCAGAAACACTGGCTGAAATGGAGTTCGATGCGGGTTCCATGGGCCCTAAAATCACCGCTGCCTGTGAATTCGTTAATGCCACTAAAGGGCAGGTGGGTATCGGTTGTCTGACCGATGGCGCCGATATCTTAAAAGGGGAGTGTGGCACCCTAATTATGGATAAGTCTCAGACTCAGAGCATTTATAAGCTGAAAATGTAATTGTCTTTCCCATTTTTCTTACTTAGTTAATTACTTAATATAAAAAGGATTTATATCATGGCTTTCAATCTGAAAAATCGAAACTTCCTCAAGCTACTGGACTTCACCCCTGCTGAGATCAATTTCCTACTGAATCTGTCCATTGATCTGAAAAAGGCCAAATATGCCGGTGTTGAGCAGAAGAAACTGGTGGGTAAGAACATTGCGCTGATTTTTGAAAAAACATCTACCCGTACCCGTTGTGCTTTTGAAGTTGCAGCATTTGACCAAGGCGCTTTAGTGACTTACCTCGGCCCCAGCGGCTCTCAAATTGGTCACAAAGAATCCATGAAAGACACAGCGCGCGTACTGGGCCGCATGTATGATGGGATTGAATACCGTGGTTTTGGTCAGGAAATCGTTGAAGAGCTGGGTCAGTATGCCGGCGTACCAGTATGGAACGGTCTGACTGATGAATTCCACCCAACTCAAATCCTGGCTGACTTTATGACCATGATGGAGCACCTACCAGGCGTCCCATTAAACAAGATGAAGTTTGCTTACATGGGTGATGCCCGCTTCAATATGGGTAACTCTTTGATGGTTGGCGCTGCGAAAATGGGTATGGAAATCCGTCTGGTTGCACCTAAGGCTTTCTGGCCTAACGAAGAGTTAGTTCGTCAGTGTCTGGATATCGCTGAAACAACCGGTGCCAAGATCATCCTGACTGAAGATGTGAAGTCTGGTGTTGAAGGGGTTGATTTCATCTATACCGATGTATGGGTCTCCATGGGTGAGCCAAAAGAAGCTTGGGCTGAGCGTGTACGTGTGATGACGCCATATCAGGTGAACATGGATGTTATCAAGGCAACCGGTAACCCACAGGTGAAATTCCTGCACTGTCTGCCAGCATTCCACGACGAAAACACCACCATGGGTAAGGAAATTGAAGAAGCTTACGGCATGAAGGGTCTGGAAGTTACTGATGAAGTGTTTGAATCTCATCACTCTATCGTGTTTGACGAAGCAGAAAACCGCATGCATACCATCAAGGCTGTGATGGTCGCGACTCTGGGAGCATAGCCTTGATCGGATGCTAACCTGACTCAGGTTAGCATCTTTTTCTGTAGATTATGCCAATTCTATTACTTTCGATAATAAACATTTCTCTTAAATCATTGGCTTGATACTCAAACAAGTGATTAATGGAATTGGTATTCGCTGAGGATGTAGAGATGGACAAGACAAAAACAATTGGATTTTTAGCTGCGTTTGGCGCGGCAACACTGATGGGATTTGTGGGTTTTTTTGCCCGCCATATTAATGCTCAGGGAGATGTAATTGCATTTTCCCGTATGTTTTGTGGTGCTTTGCTGTTCTTTTTCATTTTGTTGGGCCTTGGCCGTATCCGAGATCTGAGGAAATACCGTCTGTCCCCGGCTATGGTGTTCAGTGGTTTATTTATGGGAGCCTGCCTCTCAGCCTATATAGCAGCGACCCAAATGACCACTATTGCCAATGCCGTGTTCTTTATCTATGTGGGCCCCATTATTTCGACTCTGTTGGCTATTATTTTCTTAAAAGAGCCATTTAAGCCTATCACCATGTTTTCCATCGGTATTGTCTTTGTGGGTATGCTGTTGATTGTGGGATTGATTAAGTTCAATGACGGTGGTATTTCCTTCGGTATTACTTTTAATAAAGCCACTTTTGCCGGGGATATGCTGGCGCTGGCGTCCGGTGTGGGTTTTGGTCTTTTCCTGTTTCTGGGCCGTTTTCGTCAGGATGTGCCGGGTGATGTGCGTTCATTCTGGAACTTCTTTTTTGCCCTTATTGCCATTTGCATCATGTTTATGTTCAGTAAGCCCACTGTTGCGCAAATGACTGCCAGTGATTGGGCATGGTGGATAGGTATTGGTGTTGTATGTGGTTTTGGCGCCCTGTCTTTATGCACCATTGCCACCAAGAATTTGCTGGCGGTGGAATTTGCCACCATTTCCTACTGGGAGTGTGTGGTGGCCTCTATTATCGGCATAGTGATTTTCCACGAGCCTTTGTCTGCCATGCAGGTGATTGGCGGTATTTTGATTATCGTGGGCGGCACCTGTGAAATGGCGGTGGGCGCCGTGAGAAAACACCTGAATAAAAAAACGGTTGATATCAAGGTAGCCTGATAGTGTTAAGGACGTTCCTAAACTGATGGAGAAGAGTGCCGGTTATGAGTGAGATTAACCTGAAGGGAATCAATTGTTTTTACGGCATATCACAGTCCCTGTTTGATATTGATTTCTGCGCACCTGCCGGCGCAGTGATCGCCCTGCTCGGTGCCAGTGGCGCTGGAAAAAGTTCTCTGCTGCGGGTGTTTAATCTGATGGAAATGCCCGCAGACGGGGAATACACAGTGGGAGAACACCAGTTTAATTTCAGTCAAAAACCCGCTGCCGATGCGGTGCGCCGCCTGCGTACCGATGTTGGTATGGTGTTTCAGCAATATCACTTATGGCCGCATTTTACCGTATTGGAGAATCTGATCGAGGCGCCTTGCAAGGTGCTGAAGGTGGACCGGCAGCAGGCAGAGCAAAAAGCCATGGAACTGATCCTGCGCTTGCGGCTGCATGATTTAGAGCACCGTTATCCGGTGCAGTTATCCGGTGGTCAGCAGCAACGGGTGGCAATTGCCCGGGCGCTGATGATGTCCCCCAAAGTGATGCTGTATGACGAGCCGACTGCGGCGTTAGATCCGCAAATGACGGCGCAGTTTGCCGAAATTGTCAGGGAACTCAGTGCAACAGGGATCACCCAGATCATCGTAACCCATGAGGTGGCTTTGGCCCGTAAAGTGGCCGACACCGTGGTCTTTCTTGAAGCCGGTAGGGTGGTTGAACAGGGTGACGTTTCTATTTTATCTCAGCCGAAAACTGCTGATTTATCGAACTATTTATTCCAATAAAAAAGCAATATGAAGGAGCCGGTTATGAATCGGGGATGCATGATTATCATCCTGGGAGCACTGCTGTACTGTGTCAGCGCTCAGGCGAAAGAAATCCGCTTTGCCATGGAGGCTACTTACCCACCGTTTGAATTTACCAATGAAAAAAATGAGGTGATAGGGTTTGATGTGGATCTGGCCAATGCGTTATGTCAGGTACTTAAACGGCAATGCAGTTTCCATATCCAGTCATTTGACAGCTTGATCACCAGCTTAAAGTTCCGGCGGTTTGATGCGGTTATCTCCGGCATGGACATTACCGCAGAGCGGGAAAAACAGGTGCTATTTACCCGGCCATATTATGACAATGCCGCAGTCTTTGTGGCGAAAAAGGGTCGTTTTAGCGATATTAGCCAATTGGCCAGACTGAAGGTGGGCATTCAGAACGGCTCCACCCACCAAAAATACATCCACGATAAATTCCCCCGCCAGCAGACAGCTTCTTATACCAGTGTGCAGCATGCTTTTATTGATTTACAGAACGGCCGGGTGGATGCGGTATTTGGTGACACGGCGGTGATCAATGCCTGGCTGACCAAAGCTGCCGCTTACGGCGCGGTGGGTGAGGTGGTGAAGGATGTGTCCTACTTTGGTCGTGGCTATGGCATTGCCGTAAATTTGCATAATCCGCAGTTACGGGATGATCTGAACCAGGCGCTGGAGCAGGTCGTTGCAGACGGCACCTACGATAGTATTTACCAGCGCTGGTTTCGTTAAACGGATAGCGGGGAGGGGAATGTGACTGATTTTCTACTGCTATTACTGTCGGCCTCGACCCTGACCATCGGGTTGGCCGTCACCTCGGCGCTGGTGGGCTTGGTGATGGCCATTGTGCTGGCGCTACTGGAATCAACCCCGGTACGTTGGATAAGTATGCTGACCCGGGGATATATCCTCATCATGCGCGGCTTACCGGAGTTGTTGATTGTGCTGCTGGTGTATTTCGGCTCCAGCCATGTGTTGTTTCTGCTAACCGGGCAGTTTGTGGAGATCAGTGCCTTTTTCTGTGGCGTGCTGGCCCTAAGCAGCATTTTTGCTGTGTATGTGTCGCAGATTTTGCGCGGTGCCCTGCTGGCCATCCCCAAAGGACAGTGGGAGGCAGGACTTGCGCTGGGGATGGGGCGACTGGGAATTTTCTTTCGTCTGTTACTGCCTCAGGTATGGCGTCATGCCTTACCGGCTATGGGAAACCAGTGGCTGGTATTGCTAAAAGATACGGCGCTGGTGTCACTGATTGGGGTCAATGACCTGATGAAACAGACCCAGATTATCGCCTCTTCCACTTGGGAGCCTTTTACCTGGTTTTCCTGTGCGGCGTTGATTTATTTGCTGATCACCTTGATTAGCCAGTACGGCCTGAAGCGGATGAACTGGTATGTGACCCGCCATGAACGGGGAGAAGCCTGATATGTTAGATGGACTACTAACCACCATAAGTACCCTGAGTAACGGTTTGCTGCTGACGCTGGTGCTGACCTTTATCGCCCTGATTATCGGCTCTGCGCTGGCAGTGATTAACACAGTAGCGCTGACGCTGGAAAACCGGGCGGTGTACTACAGTGTGAAAACTTACCTGACGCTGTTTACTGGCACGCCATTGCTGGTGCAGATTTTTCTTATCTATTATGGCCCCGGTCAGTTCCAGTGGCTCAAAGACAGCAGTTTATGGCTGTTGTTCTCGGATCCGTTTTTTTGCGCGGTATTAGCGCTGTCGCTAAATTGCGCCGCGTACACCACATTGCTGTTTTATGGCGCGTTGCAGAGTATCGGCAAGGGGCAGTGGGGCGCTTGTGCCGCGCTAGGGATGAACCATTGGCAGACCTTGAAAGTGTTGCTGCCGTATGCCCTGAAACGGGCCTTACCGGCCTATTCCAATGAAGTGGTGCTACTACTTAAGGGATCTGCCTTAGCATCGACTATCACCATTATGGATATCATGGGGTGGGCGCAGCGGGTTAATGCGCAAACCTATGACACCTTATTGGTATTTTTCTGCGCCGGTTTACTGTATTTGGGGCTGAACCTGATGCTGACGCTGATGATGTCGCTGGTGGAAAAACGCATGTTGGCATTTGAGCGCATTTGAGCGCGGGTTTTGCTCTCAACTTCGGGGCAGTCCGGCCTTAAAACATGAACCAGAACCGGGTCGGACTGCGCCGCACCACACTTATCCGCTCACGCATCATCTTGTATAGAGTCTGATAAATAACAAGGTTTACCTTATGCGGGGCACTAAATATGCGCAATCGCTTGACGAATTAAGGCGATTATTTAAGGAGCATATTCCACAGTAAATTTGCTGCGTAATTGCGTTTAAGGGTGGGCGATATGGGTAAGTGACATAAAACGACTCCGGATCACGGTCATCCGGAGGTCATCACTTAACTGGTGTGGGTAACATCAACACGCATATTGATATGATTTTTGCGGTATTGCTTTGGGGTTACATTGAGCAGCTCTTTAAATTTGGTGTTAAAGCAGGATATTGATGAAAATCCTACCTCGGCGCTGATATAAGAGATGCTGTTATCCGTCTCCACCAATAAGTGAGTCGCTTTGCGGACCCGTTGCTCAATCACATATTGCCAAAACGTGATCCCCATATTGGCATTGAAGAAACGGGAAAAAGTGCTTTCAGCCATATAGATTTGGCTGGCAACCAAAGCAACAGTGAGCGGCTCGGTTAAATGATTCTGGATAAACTGGATGCTGGTTTTTAATTTGTCTTCCGCTTTTTTGGTACAACTGATTTCTTGCACGCTTTCTAACAGACAGGTTTTTTGGCTTATCTGCGATAAATTATCCAGCACATTTAAAAAGTTAATAATTTGGCAAAAATCAAATGAGTTCTCCATGGTACTCAGAATATTGCCGATTTCTTGGGTGTGTTCTGCTTCATACAGCAGAGCAAATTTGGCTTCGTCGAGCATGGCGCGAACGTTACCAAACTGCTGGCTGTTCACAAAGGTCAACCCGAAACCATTGAGACGGAAATGCAGTACATCGCAGTCGATCTCGTTTCCTTGGCTCAGGTGCTTTTTATCCAGTGACAGGCGGAATGGGTTGAATGGTGCCAGCAGCACGATTTGTCCGCTGCTGAGCTTAAAGCTGGAGTTAGTTAGATGCAGAGTACATCCAGGTGTATGTGGCCTGATAAGCACATAGTCTGCGCCGAAAATCAGATGCTGGGTTTCGGTTAACTTCTGTAGGTCAAATATCACAAATTTAGGCGTATTTGAGACAATTTTCGTTGACATAAGATCCCTCCTTAATCGGCATGTATCTTATGTGTTTCTGTTTGTTTCTCCACCAATTTCGTATCAATTTGTGATCTCCGCCTACCTGTTTATATCATTGCGTGACAGTCCTCTCTGATATTAATTATTTGATTGATAAAAAAGTAGTTTTAGCTAATTTCGCCATAATAAATTCAGCTGCTAATGGTTAAAAATTAACAGAAAATATTGCTAAATAGGGCATAATCTAACCTAATTATGCCCAAGCCTTTAATATTTGTATTAGCAGCCTATAACGTTTACATTGGGCTCCTTAGTGTTCGCGCCAGAACGCTAGATGTTCAACGTTGGATCAGTGGCTTATTATTTTTTTGCCGCCAAAGATTACTGTCGCGGAGGCTGTAGAAGCAGCCACAATATTCCTGCTGATAAAAGTCAGATTGACGTACCAGAAAATCCTTGCGGGCCGCCAGCCCTTTTTTACGCCAGTCCTGTAGCCAGTAGCTGACGCCCGGGTAGCTATCCGCCGCCTGCTCACCTGCCCGGGTGATCTGTGCTAAATCTTTCCAACGGGAGCTACTCAGTGTGGTGGCAAACAGACTAAAGCCATGTTCCGCTGCAGTTTTAGCACTGCTGGCTAGGCGCAGATCAAAACACAGTTGGCAACGTTTACCGCGTTCTGGCTCTTGTTCATAACCCGCAGTATGTTTTTTCCACGCTTTGGTGTCATAGTCGCCGTCAATATAATCCAGCCCCATAGCCTCGCAGAAACGAACGCATTCGTTTTTACGCAGCAGGTACTCTGTTTCGGGGTAAATATTAGGGTTATAAAAATAGACGGTCGGGCGGATACCCGAGTGCACACAAGCTTCAATAATGGCGGTGGAGCAGGGGGCGCAGCAGGCGTGCAGCAGTACCTGCTCTTGCCCATCAGGGACGCTGATCGGCGGAATAGTAAAATGTTCCATGACTCAGGGAATAAGCAAATTTAGTTGGCTATGATACCCAAAGCACAGCAGTGATAACAGCTACGCGGTGGGCATATTGGGCTTTAGTGGCGGGCTCTGCGCCTTACCATGCTGCTTGTCGCCTGCAGTGGGCACTTACTTTGGTAAAACAATGCTGCCATTCGCTACTTATGATTATCCCGGTTTTGGCGCCTTGGGCATGCCTAATGCGCGCTCAGCAATAATATTGCGCTGAATTTCATTGCTGCCGCCATAAATGGTGTCGCTGCGGGAAAACAGAAACAGTGACTGTAATCGAGTTAGCTCATAGGGGGCAGCAGCCAGCGCCATCGCCTCTGGCCCCAACACATCCATTGCCAGTTCGCCCAGTGCAATTTGTAGATCATCGCCTCTGGCGGCAGGCTACCATCTTGTGGTCCGCTGAGCATGCCGCAGGGCATGATGACGCATTATAGTCAGGCCTGACCACGCTTTTGCGATACGCTGGCGGATGCTGGCATCCTGGGCGGCACCATTGCTTTTGGCAATGGCGATAATATCCTTGAGTTCGTTGGCAAACTGCATCTGTTGCCCCAGCGTGGAGACGCCGCGTTCAAACCCCAACAGCACCATGGCAATGTGCCAACCTTGGCCGGGTTGACCAACAAGGTTATTGCTGTCAGTCACTGCGTCATCAAAAAAAACTTCATTAAATTCGCTGGTGGCGGTGATTTGTTGGATAGGCCTGATGGTGACTCCCGCTTGTTTCATCGGCACCAGTAAAAAGGACAGCCCTTTGTGCCCGCGGCTGCCCGGCTCTGTACGGACCAGCATAAAACACCAGTCGGCTTCATGGGCTAAGGACGTCCAGATTTTCTGACCATTGATGCGCCATTGACCACTTTTGTTGTCCAGCTCTGCTTTGGTGCGGACATTAGCCAAATCTGAGCCAGCCCCTGGCTCAGAGTAGCCCTGACACCAATATTGTTCGCCAGTTAAAATGCCAGGCAAAAAGCGCTGTTTCTGGCTGTCAGAGCCAAATGCGATAAGCGTCGGCCCCGCCAGCCCAGCGCCAATATGACCAAGTAACCCAGGCCCGCCGGCTTTAGCATATTCCTCATGGAAAATAACCTGCTGACTGATAGACAGTTCACGTCCCCCCCAGGCTTTCGGCCAGCCGACACAGAGCCAGTTATCCCGCGCCATATGCTGCTCCCAGACTTTGCGCTCAGCAACAAAACTGTGCTCATCGCCCGGGCCTCCGCGGTATTTCAGTTGGGCAAATGGCCCACATAATTTACGGGCCAACCAGCAGGCAATGTCATGCCGAAAAGCTTCGTCTTCTGGGGTAAAACGCAGCTTCATTTTTGACTCCTTGCGCTGTGGTCTTGCAGGGCAGATGAGGCGGGATCTAGTGCTGTATGCGGTGTGGCTGTCAGTGACGTATCAGAGCTTGCCATCGCTGCGCAAGGGGGTGCCGGTGAGTCATCAAGTAGCTGCTGCGCTATACGCTCCAAATGCAGCGGCGCATCTCCCAACAATAATTGACTGGCTTTGGCACGTTTAAAGTACAGGTGAACATCATATTCCCATGTAAATCCAACGCCGCCATGAAATTGCAGCGCCTCGGCAGCGCAATGGAAAAAGGTAGGGCTGCACTGGGCCTGAGCCAGCGCCGAGGCCTGTGTCAGTTGGGTGTGCAGTGTCGCATTATCAGGTTGCAGCAGGGCATCGTCTGCGCAGCAGGCCGCATAATATAGCGCCGAGGTTGCCGATTCGACTTCTAACATCATATCGGCGGCGCGGTGCTTTAAGGCCTGAAAAGCAGCAATTGGCTGGCCAAATTGTTGCCTGGTTTGACTGTAATCCACCGCCATTTGCATGATCTGCCGCGCGCCGCCGGTCTGCTCCGCCGCAAGGGCAATGGCGGCCAGTGCCAGAACCCGATCAAACCCCGTTAGCAGTGCTTGCTGGTCGACGACAGAGATTAAGGTATCAGGAGTGAGCTGGAGTTGCTCACAGTGAATGTTGGCAGAGCGGCGGGTCTGTTCCAGAGCAGGGATAAACCGGCGGGACAACCCCGGAGTATCGCCCGGTAAGGCAAACAGGAGCAGTTTGTGTTGGGGATCGCGAGCAGCCAGTATCAGCAGTTGTGCGCTGTCGCCATCAATCACCTGTTGCCAATTCCCGCTTAGGCTATAGCCATCAGTGGTTGGGGTGGCGATCGCTTGCACCACATGGTTATCCCATTGCCGGTTAGTCGGTGCATCTGCGCTGAGCCAGCCCAGTGTTGCAGTGAGTTCCCCGGCCGCAATTGCCGGCAGATAGCGCTGTTTGGCTGACTCTGATGCGCAGTGTAGCAGCGCATTAGTGGCGAGGACTGCCGTAGAAAAAAACGGCGCACAGAGCAGGGTTTTACCCATTTGCTCCAGCACACTGGCAAGCTCTACCCAACCCAGTGCCAGGCCGCCGTAACATTCAGGGATCACCAGTGCCTGCCAGCCCATTTGTTGGCAAATTTGCGGCCAAATCTCTGCCTGCATACCGCTTTCACTGGCCATGGCATCCCGCACAGCGCTGATTGGGCTGATATCTGCCAGAAATGTACTGGCCATGTCGCGGATTAACATTTGTTCTTGGGTAAATGAAAACTCCATATGACGATCCCTGTCTCTGTTTCTGACGCCAGCGTGAGTCAGGCTGCAGCAGATATTACATAAATCATGCCGTTATCTTGTTAATGCGCGGGATAAAAATAATCGGCCGGACGGACGATAACTTTTCAAGTCGCTCAAGAATATGGTTTATTTGGCGCTAATGGTTATGTAATGAATATCCAGAAATAGCATATTTTTATTGTATAAATGCAAGTTTACTTAGGTGGATTTGCTTATGAGCTATATTGTGTTGAATGCTAATTAAAAATATAATATTTAGGTGTTGGGATATTTTATTTCCAGCAATATTACGTCGCCTATTGTTTATTCGACCTTCGTTATGGAGCACCACATTAATGAGAATAATGAGTAACAGTTATTTATTACTTTTATCACATTAATTGGTTTGAAAATTAAAATATTGCCGTTGCAATGTGCTTCGGTACTGGAAGAGGCTATGAATTATAAAAAGGTTGTTTATAGCCAAGGGCTATTGCTTGTAGGCTTATTACTATCTCCTTATCTATATGCGCAGCAAAATTGTAGTGATGTGGCCTTGGCTACATTAACATCTGGGGGACGTGCAGAGTTAACAACATCTGTCGGTCAGATAGAGGCTTCAGCTTGTAAAGTATTACCGGATCGCCCCGGAATATTGTTGGCTTCAGCCATTTTTGCTGATACGGAAGATACACCCTTGTATGAGGATGAGCATGATCACCACTGGATGGTGATGTTGATTGATACTCACAATTGGCGGATCGTAGCCAAGTACAAGGAGTTTATTTTACAGGATGCCACAGTTGATATTGAAGATGACAGTATCTGGTTAGATACGGCACCTTATATCATTGCGCCGGGACATCGCGCATTTGGAGTACGACTTGACATTGCAAATAGCCATAATTGCGGTGATGCTGGACAGAATATTTATCTGACTTTGTTTAGCGATAAGATAGTTCAGAGTGAGTTGCAGCCCTTAATTCAAAAATTGCCTATGTCTTATTGGTCTATGAGTGAAGGTGTTGCTTGTGGTGGAAGTGAGCGTGCGATTAGCGAAAATGCTAAAGCAATATTACAGGTGTTACCCTCAGTATCACATGGGTTATACGATTTGAAACTGTTAACCCATGGGCAAGAGGAGGTGGTTAAAAATGGCAACTTTTATAAAGGTAAAGCGACCTCTTATCAGACAGTGCTACGATTTAACGGAAAACAATACTCTTTAGATTGGAATAATATTCCAGCTAAGAATTGGTATCGCAGAATAAAACATTAATCTAAATTATTACTAATAAAATATAGGAATAAATAGTGAACATGCTTAAGTTATGTTGTATTTATGTAACTTGATAATAATAACTTAATTACCTGTTATTTGAGCATAGAAAAGCAATCTAAAAGTGCTTAATATTTTTACTGAACTCCTTCTTATGGAGAAATAATTGTGATCAAATTTAAATTGTGGCGCAGAAAGGTTACTGGGATATTTATTTAGTTAATGTGGATAAGGCCTGTATCAGCGGTAGCGGGCCAGCTAGAAAAGACTCATATACAGGAAAGCATTCCCACACAAGCGTTGAATACTGTGCCAAAACAAGCTCGGGGGACTATTATCACAAAAGCATTGGGCGATTTAAATCGTGATGGTCATGTTGAGCAGGTTGTGGTGGTAAATATTGACGGCAACCGGGAGATTCATATTTATCAATATCGTCATCATCAATGGCAATTATGGCAGTCATCAGCATTTCATATCATGGATAGCGGTGATGGTGGTCGAGATTGGTTTCAAGATATAAATATTGTTCGCGGTGCATTGGTTATCCTTGAATTCAGATAATAAGTGCACCACTCATGGTTAAACGGTAAGAAGAGATCAACTGCCTGTAGGTGGTACTCTATCGTCGCCAAACAAATAGAAGTCATTACCATGAGTTACAAGCAGTTGATCGAAGGGCAACGATACCAGATCGAAGCCTACCTACGCGAGGGCTTCAGCTATCGAGCAATCGGCAAACGCTTAAAAGTGAGCCACAGCACGGTGAGTAGAGAGGTTCGTCGTAACCGTATTCGTGACAATCATTATTTGCCTGAAGTTGCACAGGCCAAGACAGTTAAGCGCCGCTGCCAGGCTGCCAAAAATCGAGTGTCTGTAACGACCGTCACTTTCGTTGAGTTCGGACTGAAGCAAAAGTGGAGTCCAGAACAAATCGCGGGCGTAGGTCAACTTATCGGTTACCCTGTCAGTCATGCATGGATTTATGGCTTTGTTCAGCAGGACAAGCAGCGTGGCGGAAAGCTCTATAAAGCGCTGAGACGCGGTCATCGTAAATACCGCAAAGGCTGTCGTGCGAAACGGGTTATCATTCCAAATCGCATAGGTATTGAACACCGGCCGGCAGTTGTCGACGAAAAAGCACGATTAGGTGATTGGGAAGCCGATACGGTGTTGGGAAAACAAGGCACTGGCGCTATAGTCAGTTTGGTTGAACGCAAAAGCAAACTGTATCTAATCCGTAAAGTGCCCGCCAAAAGCGCAGCCGATGTGAGCCGAGCCATGATAGGCATGCTTTGGCGGTATCGCAGTCACGTTCACACTATCACAGCGGACAATGGCAGCGAGTTCTGTGACCATCAAAAGGTTGCACAAGCACTGAAGGTAGATATCTATTTCGCCAACCCATACTCATCATGGGAACGTGGGTTGAATGAGAATTTCAATGGTCTGTTGCGGCAGTATATCCGCAAGGGAACTGATTTACGCACGGTAACGGATAAGCAAATTGCTGACATCGAACGAGCACTTAACTCACGTCCGAGAAAGTGCCTTGGTTTCAAACAGCCTGCTGTAGTATTCGATGAATTACGAAAAGCAGCTTAATGAAGCGAGTGGTGCACTTCGGGGTTGAATACGCGTCCGACACAGAGGAGCTTTAGTGATTGGATCATTTTCCCAGATAGAGCGATTTCGTTTCAATGGTAAAGATTGTCCCATGATTGGGGTAACTCAGTAGCATCAAGAGTGTGGTTATAATGATAATTATGTCGATTTTAACCTAGTTACCGGTGAGCTAATTTACCGAGGGTGTACTCCTACTCACTGTTGTTGTGGTCAAGCGTCTTGTTATTTGACGTTACCTGTGCCGTATCATACTCAACTGAAATTGCCTAAAGATTATCCTATGCCAGATTTATTACATGACGATTTAACCCCCTGTATTGATATTGATAACAGTCGTAAAATTACGGTGTGTTATTAGCGAATGTTGTGGCAGTGATTAATATTTGACATAGTGAGCTATATTTCCCATTTAAATGCTGGATGTTGACGTTTGGATATTTTTGCTATGAGATTGTGAATGAGATTAAAGATGGATACTTGACATAATGGAGTTGATTAATTACAGCCATTAGTATTCCTTGCCTAAAATAAGCATGTATTGCTATAAGTCTAAGCGACTGTAATAAAAAAGTAAGCAATGGCTTAGCGGACGCTAATGGATTAAATAAGGTTATAAGACTTAGTATGTCTATTCGGTAATGAATAATTATTTAATAACGCTGTTTTATTTTGTATAAGATCTTAAGAAATAGCTCATTGATACTATCACAATATCTTAGGCAATGTTTATTTTGATAAGAACTTAAGCCTGACCCTATCCACTATCAATTGAAAAGGTCAGGCTTAGATATACAGCAAAGAAGATTAATTGATATCAATCAGATGCCATTTATTTCCTGAGAAATAGAATAGCTTTTCATCACCGCGTCCGATTACAGTTTGCTGTCCTGAATAACGCACAGTAACAGCCCAGCTTGAATCGCGTTTCACACTGACAAACTCACCATTTCGTGCATCATCTGGAAGATAGACATTTCTGGTGTAAATACCATCGCTCATTTGGATGCTGATATTTCCGTACTGATCCAGCAAATTTTTAATACCGTCTGCAGTGGAAATAGTGGGGATCTCAGCTCTGGAATTAATTAGCTTTTGCCCTTGCATTATCCATTTATTGTTTACAGCTGCGAACTTGGTTTTACTACCAAAACGTGGTTCAACTGTATGTCCTGGAAATTGGAGTAAAAGTCCCCAGCCTGATTTTCGATCCAACTCGAATAAGTGACCTTCACCTGTATCTGCCGCGTTGGGTAGCTTCAGACTTCTGGTCCAATTACCATTCCAAGTTTTGACTATGACTCTACGGTAATCTTTAAGGAAGCCAGCAAGAATACTGGGGTCGTTGCCCATTTGTCTGATAAGAGTATTATTATCAACAATCTTTGCAGACGGTCGATCGCTATACCAAGTACCATTTTGTTTAACAAAACGCGTCGTGGTTTTATTATCAGGGGTAATTGTGATACCTGAGTAGGTAATCACAGTAGCACTGTCCTTATTTTCTCGTCTGAATTCAATGGAAGAACCATCAGGTGCATCATTATTTAAGATTAATTTGGGGAGTGTTCTAATAAAATCAGTACGTACATAAATCGCTCTATATTGGTTTAATATTGCATTAAGCTTATCAGGTTTTTCCACTAGCTGTAATTTAAGCTGGGTTGTGGCAAAATAAAGCGGAACAAAATACCAGTTTCCCCCACTATACCTAAATGGTAATCTTAGCCCTTTAGGTATATCTGTAACAATATTACCGGAATAATCATAGTCTATGTTTTTAAACTCGATTTGAACATTTTCATCAGAATTTCGTTCCAGTGAAAATTTATGCCCTTCTTTAACTGGGGCCGGTAAGGTAAATTTAGGTTCCCAGTTACCATTAGAAGTAATAACAACTAGTGAGGTGTATTTGTTAATTAACTGTTTGAAAAAATCAGGGCTATTAACTATTCTGGTCATATCTGCCTGATCTCTGATAATCCCATCATTGGCACAGTAAAAATAACCAGCGGTACCGGATTTCACGGCAAATCCATAGCCTGCCCCCATAATCACATGTCGATCAGCGATTTGGGTTATTTGCCACTTGCCCATATTGCTACGGAAAAAATCCATATTAGCAGGTACATCGATCAAAGGAATAGGTTTGGAGCCTGGCAAACACTGTCTTTCGTAAGTGATCCGATTATATTTTATCCCCTGTTCTTCGACTGTGATGCAAAAAGAGCTATTAGCTGAGCCTTTTTTTACTTGATGGCCATAGCGCCTTCCCATAATCACATTACCATCAGAAATTTTAGTAATCTGCCATTTCCCCATATGACCTCTAAAATAACTCATATTATCTGGAACATCTTTTGTTGGAAATAGAACTCTCCCTTGGGGACAATTACCATAGTGAAAGGTAATATCGTCATAAACTTTAGCATTAGCATTGCTTATACCTATAGAGAATATAGATACGCTAAAAAGAAATATTTTTTTCAATTGCCTCATAGAGATATCTCTCCAAAAAGATATTAGTTAATATTAGCGCTGTATGTTTAACCAGATAACCTTAATAATTTGTTGACTGTTATGTTCTGTTCATTGTTACGTATAGGATATAACAGTCAACTTATTCAATTAAAACATGTATAGTTAAACATGATTAAAAATCAATAGCTAATGCTCTGAAAATAGGCGTCATGACTATTTACAGAGATAAGACATATTTACCAAATGTGGCTACGTTTCTCAAACCTTACTGATTGAACTCGATCATTCCAATTACTACCTATCCAAGATAAATGCTGTGCGCTAATCGTTCTTGACTCTCCTGTATAATTACGCCCTGAATAAATAATGGCTCGCCAGCCATCTTCAACTTTAATTGCAGACATTTGCTTATTGAAACTTCCTAAATCAGTGATATTTCCTGTTAATGGTAGTTGTTGACCTTTATAAGAACCATGTTGAAATAATCTTGCCTTAATCACTTCTTTTTCGCCTAAAATGGCCCATTTATCATTAAGTCTTATTATATAAGTTGTAGTATCTTTTCCGGGTGTTATAGTCCTACCATCAAATTTAATCGTTGTCGCCCAAGTCGCTCTACGATTAAACATGAATACTCGACCATTGTTGATGCCTGACTCTGGAAGCGTCAAATTATTTACCCAGTTTCCATCTGATGTAGCAGCTTGATAAACCCCATATTTATTGATGTTATTAGTGAATATTTGAACGTTATTTTTTATTTCATTTAATTGATGTTGTCTGTGCGCACTCCATTTGGGACTAGGTAACCAATTATTACCATTGAAATAAAAATATAAAGAGGTATTTTTAGGTACTTCTATATATGGTTCTTTATCATTAAATAAAAAATTTATTCTGACCGGGTATGTGGATTTTCTGTTAATGACAAAGGTGTTTTTATTATTATTATTATCCAGTTGAGGTAAAGTAAACTGCCTTAACCAATTCCCATCAGAGGTAATAACGGTAAGTGGATTGTATTCTAATAGTAAATTTTTGAAGTATTGTGGATTGTTATACATATCATTCATTTGAGATTGTTGAGTAATAACGCCATCACTAACACAAAAAGTATAGCCCGCCCGGCCTTTTTTTATCTGATAGTTATAACCACTACCCATAATAACATAATTACCTGCTAACTCTGTGATTTGCCACCGCCCCATATTTTGACGGAAGAAGCTCATATTATCTTTGACATCCGCAACAGGAAATTTGATTTCAGGATATACACATTCCCGCTTGAAGGTGATATTTTTGTGAACAACCGCATAAGACGAGGTACTAATGGCTAACAGAGACATAGAAATAAAAATTTTAGCCTTCATCATAGGTCATTACTCCATTTCTTTAAATTAATCCTGCTGTTAGTACATATTGTTGTAATAAATATATATTTTTACATTACATCCGACCTATTTATCGGAAAAATTATGATGAGTTACCTCTAACGAGACGTGGAATGTATATTATTTGTAATATTATTGACACGGTAATGTTTTTGGGGAGCAAATGCAAGCATAAGACTTGGCGTGTTTTAAGTTTCTTAAAAACGTATATATTTCAACACTCTATTATTTAACTTTATAAAATTAACGGTTAGAAGATAAATAGCAATAAATTCATGTTTTAATCGTTAATAATGATTGGTCTCAAGGTCTTACATTTTTGTCAATATGATAACTAAAAGAATTGGTTATATTTAAATTGTTTTTTTTAGTAGAGCACCGATTTTATTTGTTCTAGAAAGTATATATAAATCGGTGCGGTTATTTAGTTTATTTACAGTAACTTAAAATCTTGTTTTTCTATATTTTTGATAAATTAAAATTGAGTATGGCTTCTAACACACTGCCGCCAATGGCGCGGGCTTTGTCTGATACTGTCGTGCAGTCGGCTAGCTCGCCTCTGGGGTCAATATCACCAATCTTAAAGCCGGTGCCGACAGGTAACTCACTATTAAGTAACCCGCGCACCATGCCACTGAGGGGCGCGGTTACCGGCGTTTCGTCAATATAGGCCACCACATCCCCTTCATTGACTATGTCTCCCAGCGCTACAACTGTGTGGAAGGTGCCTGCGTGAGGCGCGCGCATCACCCGCTCATGGGTATAGCCGCAGATATCGCCGGGTATACCGGTATTAGCGCTGCTTTCGCCCTGATACACTAACCGACCAAGCTGGTGACCACGGTTAGTTTCCACCACACAATGGCAATCTTTACCGGCGTTAAAGCCCGGGCCAAGGCCGATAGTGAAAGGCGCCATGGCCATATGGGTTCCCAGATTACGCTTGGCTAAAATGGCATCCACCAGATAGCGAGGTGCTAACTGAGGCAGTAATTCACAGTCAGGATCGGCCAGAACCGGGATGGCGCCTTGTTTGAGAATATCATTGATACAGTCAAGGCTGTCGGCGCGCCGGGCAGTAATGCCTTCTAGCGTCATTTCACCATCATAAAGACACTGGGCAAACGCCACGGTGCGGCGGATATGAGTTGGCAGTGGGATATCCGTCATAATCACTTCAAATCCGGCGCGGTGCAGGCGTACTGCCACACCACTGGCCATATCACCTGCGCCCCGGATCAGCACCCGTTTATGCCCTATACCGGCGACTTCTTGCTTGAGTTGGGCGCCGCTGGCTTGATGTTTTACCGTAAGAATTTCGGCCAGAATACTGATGGCGATCTCTTCTGGGGTTTCGGCCCCGATATTAAAGCCCACCGGGGAATGAATTTGGCTGATGCGCTGCTCACTGACACCCAAGGTGCGCAAATGGGAAAATAGCACCTGTACTTTGCGGCGGCTGGCCATCAACCCGATATAACGGCAGTCGCAATCTACCAGTTTACTGATAGCGTCTTGATCCTGATGGTTGGTGGCGATCACCACAAAGCTCTCAGGGGTAATGGTAAGTTGCTCAATAGCCTGCTCCATGGTGGCACCGAGAATGCGCTGTGTGCCGTTGGGAAAGTGCTGCTCTTTTAAGCTTTCGCTATAACAGTCTGCAACCGTAATCGCAAACCCCAATACATGGGCGGCCTGCGCGAGTGCCCGGTTAACATGACCAGCACCAACCAGCACCAGAGCCGGTTTATTGCCTATCACCTCAATAAAGACCGTCATGGCACCACCGCAATCCATATCCATGGCATTGTGACCTGTGCGCGCCATTCGCCCGGTTACTGTGCGGGATTCGCCTGCTTTAATAGCTTCTATTGCTTGATCAATAATGTAGCGCTCAATCATACCGCCACCGACCGTACCGATAATATTGCCATCGGCTTTGACGATCATCTTGCCTTGATGTCGCGGCGCAGAGCCTCGGGTTTCGATAATGCTGGCGAGGGCAAAGGCCTGGTTGTCCTGCTCCAAACGGGCCGCGTGTTCGAAAATGCTCATAGTAAGTCCTTAACCTGCTGCAAATTAGGGGGTGATCACCTGATACAGCGCGGGTATATCCATATCTGCCAGCCAAATGGCATCCAGTTGCCGGTGGCTATTTAATAATTGCCGCAGCCGGGCGGGAGCCAGCGCTTTGTCACTGCATCCTTCGCCTTGCCATAAGTTGCACTGACAGGCTTTATTTAGCAGCCAGATGCAACGACAGCCCGTAGGCACCTGTTTAAACATGCCGTCGGGGTGGCGAATAAGCCGAGCAAGATGCATCAGTGTCAGTCTCTCGCCAGCCTTGCAACCGGTAATGCGGCTAAATCGCGCCAGACGATGAATATGTCTGTCACTGACAGGTTTGCCTAAAGCCTCAGCGCCGGTGACAGCAATGACAATATCACTGTGCCGGGGCAGGGCGGGTTCATGGCTGTCAGGACATTTAACCCATCTATGTTTAGCGCCATCAGCTTCCACCAAAATCACATCAAAGAGTCCCATCGCAGCCAGCGCATCAATATCTTGTGGCGCGACCCCTTGTACTTTTAGTGGCGTAACATCCTGCGCCAAGCTGTTATTGGTATTGCACTGTTCAGGTATCAGTGATTGATATGCAAAGCTGATACCTGACCGAGCAATGTGTAGCTGATGTTGGCCAGTTAAATATTCGATTTGTGAACTGCGCCGCGGGAGGGGAATATTCTGTGATGTGGACAGAGAAATAATATAATCCGCCTGTTGTGATGACGGTAAATACATTTTAGTCGTGGTTGTCACCAGTACGGATAATTGCCGCTGACGATATTGGTTGGCGAGCCAAAATAAGGTTGACGTTTTGCCACCGGCACCAATCAGAGAAATAACCATACTGGGCTTTGGGGTACTGTTCGCGCTTTTGTCATTATCTCCATGACAGGCTTTGTATCCTGGCAGTAATATTCTGGGGAACATCCTTAACCCCTTATGCTGATTTAATTATCGAATATAACGAGAATATAAAGAGATTTATGAATAAATCATGCCGACTTCCCGATTGTGTGATCCCTGCCGCCGGTTTATCTAGCCGAATGGGCCAGTGGAAAATGATGTTGCCGTTTCCCTGGCCGGATAATCATATGGCCAGCGCTGGCCCTGTATATACCTTATTGGATGTCGCCTTGGCGCAGGCATTATCGGCTTGCCCCCGGGTGGTGCTGGTGACTGGCCGCGGCCATCAAATACTGGCCCGTCGTTATGGCAACATTGCCCGGTTGGCGCTGGTGTACCATCCACAATATCAGCAGGGGATGACAGGGTCGGTGCAGGCTGGACTGACATATTTAAGCTTGCTTGCTCAACAACATAGCCAACCTATGGGCGCGTGTTTGATAGCCCATGGCGATATGCCATTGGTGGGGCAACGTATCTACCGACAGCTTAATGCGGCCATGCTGGCAATAAAACAGGGCGCAGAGGTGGTGTTTCCCGGCCGTTCGCAGCTGACTGCTAACCCTGGGCGCCCGTCTGATACGCTGCTGCGTAATAATATCGCCGGAGTACACCCCATCTCTGACAACGGAGATATGCCTTATACAACAGGCAATACAACAGACAATGCCACGGCGCATGTTGCCGGTCATCCGGTACTGCTAAGCCCGATGGCCTGCCAAGCGGTAATCAACGCCGCTCCAGGTCATCGCATTAAACCTTTATTGGCACCATTGCGGACCCATTGGCTGCAACTGAATGATGATGGACTGTATTTTGATGTTGATACCCCGGCCGCTTATCGTCTGTTAAGGCAATATCTGTTGCGGCAGCCAGAATGCGCTTGGGAGGCACTTAGCGCAGTGCAGCAGCAATTATCTGGATTACAGCATGAGTCTACAGCCATGGAAAAGGGCTTACGCGATTAAAGGGGGAACTGGCACGGTTTTTCTTCGAATTGTTTCTTTATAAAAACAATTAACATAGCCACGATATTTTATTATGTACCAGGATTATTTGTACCGGGATGATAGGAGTGCAGAGCTGAGTAATACCTAAGAGTATTTGTGATAACTGCATCATTTGCTGATTATCATTCATGCATCATTATTATTTGATATACGCAATTTTGATTTTTAGATTCTGCGATGAGAGGGTCACAAAATTAAATTGATAAGTCATTTTTCTATCGTTGTGATAGTGCAATATTAAATTGATAGTTTTCTATTTGGGAGTAAGAATTAAACTCATTTAGTCTTATTTTGGGACAATATAATGGAGGAATAATCTAAAGCGCTAGTACACAGGTTTTTTCATTAACTTGATATGGCTCACGAAAAAACATTAATAATCTAAATCTCTTAATCCTTGGCGCGGGAGTTGCTGTTTGGTTTTTATCTCAGGGTTATTACTGGCCGCAAGGCCATCTCATTGCACTATGAATTTGCAAGATGAATTGTTCTGACTGTGAAGATAAAAACAAAATACAGTAAAAGGAGATTTACCATGGGAGACATCATGCGTCCTGTCCCATTCGGCGAGTTGCTTAACCGTATGTTTAGCGAGTTTAAGGAAAGCCGGTCTATTTTTGGGATCCCATCGAAACAGTTTTACCGTAAAGACAACAACAAAGGCATGTCAGTGTGGGATGAGCGTTGCGAGACCGCCATCGGCCCGGCAGCCGGTCCACACACCCAGCTGGCTCAGAATATCATCACCTCCTGGTTGGCCGGTGGCCGCTTTATGGAGCTGAAAACCGTTCAGAAGCTCGACACTCTGGAAATCGCCAAGCCTTGTATTGATGCGGAAGATGAATGCTTCAACACTGAGTGGTCGACTGAATTTACCTTGGTGAAAGCCTATGATGAGTATCTGAAAGCCTGGGTTGCCCTGCACCTGCTGGAGCAGATTTTCCCTGAAGAGGGCAATGCTGCCAAGGGTGATGTCAAACCCCGCCGTTTTATCTTCAATATGAGTGTTGGTTATGATTTGGCCGGGATTTTAACCGACCCAATGCAGCAATATATCGACAATATGCTCGATGCGAGCAAGCATGCCAAGTTCAGCGCTTATATCGGTCAGGCAAAAGCCTTTATCGATTCTAACCCCATGATTAACGAGCTGTTCCCCGGTCAGGCAAAAAATGTATTGCACCGGGTGATGGACAGTATTTGCCCTAGAATTGCCCGCGGTGTAACCCTGTCAACCATGCACGGTTGCCCGCCGAATGAAATTGAAGCCATCTGCCGTTATATGATTGAAGAGCGGCGCATTAATACCTTTGTGAAGTTGAATCCAACACTGCTGGGCTTTAAGCGGGTGCGGGAAATCCTCGACAGTGCCGGGTTTGATTATGTGCAGCTCAGTGAAGAGTCTTTCAGCCATGACCTGCAGATCAATGATGCCAAAGCCATGCTGCATCGCCTGCGGGATCTGGGGAAACAATTGGGCGTCGGGTTTGGCGTTAAGCTGACCAATACTCTGGGAACATTAAACGGCAAAGGTCGCCTGCCAGATAAAGAGATGTACATGTCTGGCCGCGCGCTGTTCCCGCTGTCTATCAATGTGGCGCTGGAGCTGAGCCGGGAATTTAATGGCCAGTTGCCAATCTCTTATTCTGGTGGTGCTTCTAAGTTCAATATTCAGGAAATCTTTGAAACCGGTATTCGTCCTATCACCATGGCGACTGATCTGCTTAAGCCCGGTGGCTACCTGCGCATGAGCCAGTGTGCCCAAGTGCTGGATGACAGCACTCAGTGGGGTATGGAGCAGGTTGATCTGGTGAAGCTTGAAGCGCTGGCGGCCAAGTCATTAGTGGCGGAATACACCCAGAAAGCTTGGCGTGGCCCAGAAGAGATCTCCGTCAATCAACCTGTGCCCTTGACCGACTGTTATGTCGCGCCCTGTGTGGCGGCTTGCCCTATCAGCCAGGATATTCCTGAATATATGCGCTTGATGGGCGAGCAGAAATACACTGAAGCATTGGAGGTCATCTACGCCCGCAATGCGCTGCCTGCCATTACCGGCCATATTTGTGATCACCAGTGTCAGTACAACTGTACCCGCCGCGATTATGAAGGCGCGCTGAACATTCGTGAAATGAAGAAAGTGGCGCTGGAAAAAGGCTGGGATGGCTATAAGGCGAAATGGCATCAGCCCACCATCAAAGGGGATAAGCAGCCGGTTGCCGTATTAGGTGCTGGTCCTGCAGGCTTATCTGCCGCTTACTTCCTTGCACGCGCCGGCCACCCTGTGACCATTTTTGAAAAAGAGCAAAGCGCTGGCGGCGTGGTAAACAATATTATTCCTCGCTTCCGTATTCCGGCTGAAACCATTCAGCATGATATCGACTTTGTCACCGCCCATGGGGTGAATATTGAGTATGGCTGCAAGGCTGATCTGAATATCGAGGTGCTGAAACAAAGTGGTTATGGCTATGTTTGCTTGGGTATCGGCGCTGATAAGGGCAACCCGATTGCCATCAGTGGTGATAACAGCAATATCCATAAATCACTGGAGTTCCTGCGTCGCTTTAATGACGGCGGGTTTGAGCCCGGCTCTTTGGGTAAACATGTGGCTGTGATTGGTGCCGGTAACACGGCGATGGACAGTGCCCGCGCTGCGTTGAAAGTGCCTGGGGTTGAGCAGGTGACTGTGCTGTATCGCCGCACTGTAGCTGAAATGCCAGCTTATAAAGAAGAGTACGATGAAGCCTTGAAAGATGGCGTTCAGTTCCGCTTCCTCACAAATCCAGAAGCCTTCCACGCCGATGGCACCTTGGTGGCCCGGGAAATGACCTTGGGTGAGCCAGATGAAAAAGGTCGCCGCCGCCCAGTGGCGACCGATACCACCTTTGAGCTGAAGATTGATGCCATGGTCACGGCTGTGGGTGAGCAGACCAACCGTGATGTACTGAGCGCCATGGGGATCCCGATGGGCGAAGACGGCTGGCCACAGGTAAATGCTGAGACTGGTGAAACGGGTGTTGAGAATGTGTTCCTGATGGGGGATGCCAAGACCGGACCGTCTTCCATTGTGTCAGCCATCAATGGTGGCCACAAAGCAGCATCTGCCATTTTGGCCCGTGAAGCCGTTACCGAAGCGGATATCGCTGAGTTTGTAGGAGACAGGCGTTGTGAGGTGAAAGCGGCAGAAGTCTATGGCCGTAAGGGCGACATTGATGTGCGCATGATTGCCGCTGAGCAGCGTCAGGCAGCGAATACCGGCGAGTTCGTTGAGCAGGAAGTCAAACGTTGTCTGCAATGTAACTACGTCTGCAGCAAGTGTGTCGATGTGTGCCCGAACCGCGCCAATATCTCTTTACCCGTTCCCGGCTTCCACGATCAGTACCAAACGCTGCACCTGGATGCCTACTGTAACGAATGTGGTAACTGTGCTCAGTTCTGCCCATGGGATGCCAAGCCTTACAAGGACAAGTTCACCATCTTTAACTTGGCAGAGGACTTTGCCACCAGCACTAATCCTGGCTTCTTTGTCGACGGCCACAAGGTGCAAGTGCGCCATCAAGGTGAGGTGTTCACCACCATGATTGCCGATGACGGCGAGATTGAACTGCCAGAAACCATGGCGGATCAAGGGCGGATCATCAGCTATGTCTACACCAACCATAAGTATCTGTTGGGTAAAGTGGAACTCTAACGGGGGAATTGCAGCATGTTGTTACTGAAAAACGCAACCGCGGTGCAATTCGCACCGGCCATGGTAAAAGCTGGGGTAGATATCCTGATTGACGGCAGCTTGATTAAGGAAGTCGGCACCAATTTGGCGCAGAAATACCCTCAGGCTCAGGTTAAGGATATGGCAGGTAAATTGGTAATGCCGGGGATCGTTTGTTCCCATAATCACTTCTACTCTGGCCTGTCCCGTGGGGTGATTGCCAATATCGCCCCCAGCCCGGACTTTATCTCCATATTGAAAAACCTCTGGTGGCGGATGGACCGCGCGCTGGATGAAGAGGCGACCTATTACTCCGGCCTTATCTGTTCGTTGGAAGCCATTCGCAGTGGTTGCAGCGCTGTGATTGACCACCACGCATCTCCCAGCTTTATCAAGGGCTCGCTTAATACCCTGAGAAAAGGCTTTATCGAGACGGGGCTGCGGGGCATGACCTGTTACGAAGTTACCGACCGAAACGGCGGCAACAAGGAGATGGCGCTGGGGGTTGAGGAGAACATCGAGTTCGCCAAGCTGATTGATGCGGCCAAAGTCAAAGGGGAAGAGCCTTATTTGGTGGAAGCGCATATCGGTGCCCACGCGCCATTTACAGTCACTAACGAAGGGCTGTCGATGATGGCTGAGGCGGTCAAAGCCACGGGACGCGGCGTGCATATCCATGTGGCTGAGGATAAGTATGATGTGGCCTTCAGCCACCATCACTATGGTCAGGATATTGTTGCGCGGCTGGACAGCTTTGGGCTTATCAATGAAAAAACCCTGTTAGCTCATGGTCTGTTCCTGTCTGACAGTGATGTGGAGATCCTCAATACCCGTGATGGTTTCCTGGCCCACAATGCCCGCTCCAATATGAACAACAATGTCGGCTACAACCAGCAGCTGACCCGGTTCAAAAATGTGGTACTCGGCACTGATGGTATCGGCGCGGATATGTTTGAAGAGCTTAAATTTGCCTTCTTTAAACACCGTGATGCTGGTGGCCCATTATGGCCGGACAGTTTTGTTGCCCAGTTGCATAACGGCAATGAAGTGCTGGCCCGTAACTTCGGCGCACAATTTGGCCGACTGGAAGCCGGATATAAGGCCGATCTGACCATCCTTGACTACACCAGTCCAACACCGCTGGTGGCGGAAAATCTGCCGGGTCATATGGCCTTTGGTATGAACTCCGGCCTGGTTAACAGTGTGGTGGTTGAAGGTCGCTTTGTGTATGAAGATCGCGCCTTCCCATTTGATATTGCGCCAATTTATGCCGAAGCGGCCAAAGTGGCACAGCGGGTATGGAAAGCGATGGACGCCCTCTAGTAGGATGCGGCTCGGTCGGCAGGGATGTCGTCCGGGCTATGGGGTTATCCCCTAGGGTCAGCTGAGATTAGTTTGTTATATCACTGCTATGTCAGTGGCGATGCAAGCTAAGCGCAGTCCGGTTGACCGGACAGGGCAGGGACGCAGGTTTCTGCCCTTTGCTGATCTGATGCAGTGCTGCTTTGCACACTGTTTTTACCGCCTGTATCGCCCGGCTGCCCCGGCAGCAAGCGGCATAACAGGTATGCCAGAGACAGAGTTCGTATGGAGACGTACGTATGGAAAGGCTTAATGCTCGATTCAAGTGGCCGGAAGCCACAGGGGAAGCGAAGTATGTTGCCGACCGCCAGTATCCCGGTCTGCTTGAAGGGCGCTTTTATCGCTCATCCTGCGCCCGGGGCAAGATAACGGCAGTCCATCTTCCCCCGCTACCAGAGGGTTATCATGTATTTTCTGCCGCCGATGTGCCGGGGGAGAATCAGGTGCCCATCGTCACCAGTGACTGGCCGGCCTTCGCCGATACTGAGGTGCGCTATATCGGCCAGGTGATTTTGCTGCTGGTGGGGCCAGATCCTGTGTTACTTGAGCAGTTGCTCAGCCAAATCAGCGTTGATTACCACCCGTTAACCCCCGCCTTTACACTTAGCCAGTCCAAAGCCGCCCTTGATGGCGCCATCAGTTTCAATGCCTTTGCTCCCCAAGCCGATGGTGTACCCAATCTTTATGATGACCATGTGGTCACCAAAGGAGATGTGGATACCGCGTTGCAGCGTGCCCATCACGTGATTGAAGAAACCCTGACCACTGGATATCAGGAACATCTGTATATTGAGACCCAAGGCTGCGTGGGATATGTCAAAGATGGCAAGGTGGTGATTGAGGGCTCAATGCAATGCCCTTGGTATGTGCACCATTGTGCCCGAACCGTGCTGGGACATGACAATGTACGGGTGATCCAGTGCCCTACTGGCGGTGGTTTTGGCGGTAAGGAGGATTACCCGTCCATTTTGGCCGGCCCCTTGGCCGTGGCGGTGGAAAAACTGCAGCAACCAGTGAGGGTATTGCTGGAGCGCCGGGAAGATATTTGTGCCAGCTCTAAGCGCCATCCGGTGGAGTTTCGCTATCGTACCGGGGTGGATGCCGATGGCCGTATTATCGCCATGGATATCGAATTTGATTTAAATTCCGGGGCGTATTTCAGCCTGTCCGGCATTGTGTTGCAACGCGCTATTACCACGGGCACCAATGTCTATGACATTCCTAATGTGCGCATCAGCGGCAAAGCCTGGGCGACCAATACTGTGCCTACAGGGGCTTTTCGTGGTTTTGGCTCGCCCCAGACCTGCTTCTGCATTGAGACCCATATGAGCCATGTGGCAAAACAGTTGGGGCGAGATCCTCTGACCTTCAAGCAGGCCCATCTGTTGAAATCTGACTCCGTCAGCCTGACCGGCGCGCCGATTTTCGGTGAGTTAGTACTAGAGAATATGCTCGCGCGGGTGTTACAGGCTTCCGATTACCATGCCAAGGCTGCTCAGTTTGCCAAGGAAGGGGAAGTTGACGGTAAACGCCGGGGGATCGGGTTGGCCTTTTTCCAGCATGGCTGCGGCTTTGCCGGAGATCTGGAAGATACCTTGGTAAAAGCGCGAGCTAAGCTGGTCAAGGACAGTGACGATCAGGTCACGATTTGTGTGTCCAATACCGATATTGGTCAGGGGTTGTCTTTGACGTTTCGTGAGATTGTGGCCTCCACCTTGAAAACCGATATTGATAATGTCCATATCGCCGTGCCGGATACTGACTGGGTTCCGGACTCAGGGCCGACTGTGGCCAGTCGCTCGATTGTGATTGTTGGGTATATCCTGGAGCGGGCAGCGTTAAAACTGAAAGATCGCTGGCACGCCCGGGAGCATCAGGAAGTCGAAGAGGTTTACAAAAAGCCTTCATACCATGTCTGGGATCAAACTTGTTATCAGGGCAATGCTTATCAGAGCACCAGTTATGGCATCAATGTGGTGGAAGTCTCCCTTGATACCGCCAGTTGCGAAGCCCGTATCACCGGGGTATGGAGTGCCTTTGATGTGGGTCATGCCATTGATGCCCAAATTTTCCGCGGCCAGATTGATGGCGGTACCGTGCAGGCTTTGGGCTTTGGCGCCATGGAAAAACTGGAGTTGACTGCCGATGGCACTTTCGCGCAGCAGAGTATGGCGGACTATGTGATCCCCACGGCACTGGATGTGCCCTATATCCATTCTGAGTTGGTTGAAAACCCATATCCCTATGGGCCACAGGGGGCCAAAGGGGGCGGGGAATTGACCCATAATGGTGGCGCGCCGGCCTTTGTGTCTGCCGTGGAAGCTGCCTGTGGTTTGCACTTTAACGCCTTGCCCGTGACGCCGGAGCGCATTTCTGCGGCCATGTATCACAGTGAGGGTGAAACTGTCAGTCACAATGGGGGAGGCAAATATGGACATTAAATTTGTGCTTAATGGTGAGTCGGTGACTGTCAAAGCGGAGCCGATGCAATCACTACTCTATACCCTGCGCCATCAGTTAGGTGCCGTGTCGGCCAAAGATGGTTGCAATGAGGGCGAGTGCGGGGCCTGTTCCATTTTGATGAACGATCAGTTGGTGAATGCCTGCTTGATCCCCATCAGTCAGGTGGCCGGGGCTAAGCTAATGACCTTAGAAGGGCTGAAAAAAGATCCTAAAGGTATGTTGGTGATTGAGTCGCTGCTGAAAGCCAAAGGGGTACAGTGTGGTTTCTGCACGCCGGGAATGGTATTGGCCCTTTATGCTTTGCTGGTGGAAAATCCGCACCCAAGTGAGACGGAGATCCGCACGGCGATTTCTGGCAACCTGTGTCGATGTACGGGTTACGGCATGATTGTGGATGCTGCCCGTATTGCCGCTGAAAAAGGAGCAGGATTATGGTAGCTGTATCCTATCCTACCACGCTGGCACAGGCGCTTGATACTTTGGCCAGCGGTGAGCATATATTGTTTGCCGGCGGCACAGATCTGATGGTGCGTTGCCGGGTGCGTCCCAATGTGCCTGCCGAGTTTCACCACCATGTGGTGTTTACTGATCGTGTCGCGGAATTAAAGCAGATCTCACCCGCTATGTCGGCTGATGGTAACCTTGTCCGTATTGGGGCAGCGGTGACTATGGCTGAGGCGCTGCGCAGTCCACTGGTGCCCAATTTGCTAAAGCAGAGTTTAAGTGGCATTGCTGCGCCAGCGCTACGTAATCGCGCCACCTTGGCAGGGAATATTTGTAATGCCTCGCCTGCTGCGGATACCTTGCCGCCGTTATACCTGCTTGATGCCCGTGTGGTGCTGGCAAAACTTGGCGAGCAGCGCACGCTGCCCATCAGTGAGTTTATTCTTTCCCCCGGCAAGACGGCGCTGACACAAGGGGAAATGCTGACTCATATCGAACTGCCGCAACCATCTGAGTTGCCTTTGTGCCATTACCATAAGGTGGGTACGCGGGCGGCCAATGCCTTGACCAAAGTTGCATTTGCCGGGCTGGCTCGAATTGAAGCGGGGATTGTAACTGACTGGCGCGTGGCGTTTGGTGCTGTGGCACCCACTGTGGTGCGGGATAGGGCGCTCGAGGCATTGGTTATTGGGCAGCCTGTTTCGCAGTTGAGTCATCCAGAAACGGGATTATGCCAGGAGTTGCTGCACGCCTATGGGCAGGTGGTCCGGCCGATTGATGATCAACGCTCAACGGCGCAATACCGTCATACCACAGCATTGAACCTGTTGCAGCGTTTTAACCGTTTGCTGGTCAGTTAACGGTGAATGTTACGTTTTAGCATGTGACAGCAGCGTCAATGTTGCTGTCACATGCCTATAAGTGCGGGCAAGTTAATGTTGGCAAGTCGTGTTTTACGCTATGTTCTCTGGCGTCTTGTCTGGTGTTATTTTGCGGTTTAAAGCTGCAGGATTTAAGTCGATTGATAAGGTCAAGTTCTATCTGTGATAGTAATATGCAGATTTGTTCTAGTAAGCGCCGGATCATAAGTTAGCCTCAGCCGGTCTGGTCGCAATTCCCTGTTTTCTTTCATAACTCTGCACTTTCTGTGGAGATTTTTGTTTTTACTATATCTAACTGACTGATTTTGACTGTTGAGTTGGTTGAATTGGCTGTGTTATCAATATGTGAACGGTTTATGTGCTGTAATCGGGTGTTTCTACCGGTATCGGGGCGCCGGACATACTGCCAACCCAGGCAGCGTCGTAAGTCAAACCAACCAGAGAGATAGAATAGTAATATGATTTTAAAGAAAAAAGTTCTGAATTTATTATATGGTACTATCGTTTCCCTGACCGGCGCAGTGACGTTGCCGGCAATGGCTGCTTTGGATGGCGACATGACTCCCGGTTACAAGGTGCCATATAACCATGATTCCACCGCAGGTTACCGCAATCAGGATTGGATGTCGGCGCTTAGCGATAATGTTCGCTTGGCCAATATCTCCATTCCCGGTACCCATAATTCCCTATCCCGCTATGGTGGCACGTATGCCCAGACCCAGTCTTTGAGCGTTGCTGATCAATTGGATATGGGGGTTCGTTATTTAGACGTCAGGTTTAAGTACCGCAACGGAAAATTACAGGCTTACCATGGCTTTGTGCCTCAATATCAGACCTTTGAGGACTTCCTGCAAACAGTATCGAACTTCCTTGATGCCTACCCGACTGAAACGGTACTGATCCGCATGCAGAATGAAGGTGGCGCAGCAGAATATCAGCATGATTTTTTCCGCCGTTTCAATGCGGTACTGAATCAATATCGACACAATAATACCGTGCCTTCCGGTAATAACCCAACTTTGGGGGATGTGCGTGGCAAGTTTGTTTTTATTCGCGATTTTAATGTGTTTGGCAACCATATCGGCATTGAGCGTGGGGCGCTGCATATTCAGGATAAGTATCGGGTTGCTAATCCCAGAGCCTTGTATAGCAAGTGGGAAAGCGTTAAAGCACATTTTCGCACCGTGAGTAGTGGTCGCATTTCACTGAATTATCTGTCTGGCAATGGTGGTGCTGCGCCTTTTTTTGTTGCCAGTGGTAAATCTGGTACCAGCAATAATGCCTGGCAAATGTGGACAGGTGTATTGACTTGGAATCGTAACCATATGGCGGACTTTCCCCGTTGGCATTGCTGGTGGCAGTATTGTTATGTCTATTATGCTGGCACGAATCAGCTAACCAGCCAGTGGATAGCCAAAGGCAAATTGGGCGGTAACTTGGGGGTTGTCGTTGCGGATTTCCCCGGTGGTGAGCTAGTCGATAATATTATCCGTACCAATAATCGTGCCGATATTTTGGCCACAAATAAAGGTGGCGACTGTGACGACTGTAATGATCAAGTCGCCAAATTGTCGGTGAAAACATGGTCAGGTTCTAAGCGGGGACAGGTTGGTGATTTATATGTTTATGCCAATCCTTACAGCAAGAAAATTGAGTTCTTTCGCCTAAAAACGTCTTGGTATTGGTATTACCCAACGAATGCTCGCTCTAACCGTTACTGGGAGTATCTGGGAATGAGGACACCCGGGCAGGCCGGTAACACAGGTGATATTTATCGCTATAACAATGCCAATACCGGTAAAGTTGAGCTGTTCCGTCTGGCCGGAGATTATCGGGCGGCATTGCCTACAGCCGGTACCAGTAACAGTGATTGGGAAAGTATTGCCCTGAATCGTTGGAAAGACGGTGAGGCGGGTGACAAAAAGCAGGGAAGTCTGTACTTGTATCAGAATCGCTACACCGGAGATGATGAGCTCTTTATGCTTCGTCGGGACGGTAACTATGGTTATTTCCCCACCAACAAACGCAGTAATAACGAGTGGTTGTACTTGGGAACCCTTAAGGTGGATTAATTTCGCTGAGTAAAATAAACGCTGATCCCAATTAGGTTTAGCGTGAATATAAAAAAGGCGGAAGCGAGTGCTTCCGCCTTTTGCTTACCGGTATAACCTACCGGCCGGGCTAAAGCCGGATTATCTCACCGCAGGAGGCGTACCTTCGCCGTTAGAAACGATGGCATCCATCTGTACCAGTGCGCCATGGGGCATTGCTGCGACACCGATAACGGTTCTGGCTGGCAGATCACCGCTGAAGAATGTGGCATATACATCATTGATGGCATCCAGATCGGCTACATTGCTGACCTGAATATTGATTTTAACGATATCGTCCATCACATGGTTGATGCTTTCAACAATGGCTTTGATATGGCTTAAGCACTGTCTGGCCTGCTCATGTACACCGCCTGCAACGATATTACCTGTCTGCAGATCGATTGGCAGTTGGGCAGAGATATTGTTGTAGTGAGAGAAGGCAACAGTCTGAGTTGACACTGGGCTGCGAGGTGCCAGCTCAGTGTTGTTTGGCTTGATCACGATACCGTGGCGATCTTCAACAGCTTGTGGTGGTGTGCCATCACCGTGGGAAACGGTCGCATCGATTTGTACCAGTGCATCCATAGGCAGACCACTTGCCACGACGACAGCACGGGCCGGCATATAGCCAACTGTTCTTGCAATACCGCTGTCAGGGAAGAAAGTGGTATAGGCTTGGTTAACTGCATCCAGATCAGCCAGATCGCGCAGATGAATATTGATTTTAACGATGTCATCAAATGGCACATCAATGCCTTCCATAATGGCTTTGATGTTTTTCAGACACTGAGTCGCTTGCTCTTTTGCGCCACCGGTGACGATATTGCCGGTTCTGGCATCAATCGGCAGCTGGGCTGAGATATGGTTGTAGTGCGAGAAGGCAACGCTGTGGCTAGCCAGTGTGCTCGCAGGCACTGCGGCGGCATTACGTACAATTTTCACCAGATCGCATGGTGCCTGAGTACCTGAACCTTCACCATTGGTGATAACGGCATCCATTTGTACCAACGCGCCAGTCAGTGGTAGGGCAGCAACCGCCAGAACGGTGCGGGTAGGCTGATAGCTGGCAAAGAAGCTGGCATAAACTTCGTTAACGGCTTCTAAATCAGTGATATTTTGCAGATAAACGTTTACCCGTACCACATCGTGCAGGCCGTGACCGATGCTTTCTACAATCGCTTGGATATTGGCCAGACACTGAGCCGCTTGCACCTTTACGCCACCTTCAACTAATTTGCCGCTGGTTGCATCAACAGGTAACTGGGCCGAAATATTGTTGTAGTGAGAGAAAGCGACAGTTTGGGTGAAGGCTGCATTTAACGGTGCCTGCTCCGTGTTTCTTGAATTTTTAATGATACCGCTGGTCATATAGATTTATTCCCTTTTTAATATGTTTTTAATGTGATGATTTAAATTGCCGGTTTTCAGATAAAATCAGATTGTTTTTCAGCTAGAAAATTGAATGGTAAGCCGCACACAACCGGTAATCTTTTAATCTGGTCAGGAATAATATGAAGGGGTTTTTATTTAGAAAAAATGATCAAGATCTTATTATTTAAATATTATCATCTTGATAGTTTTTTTATTGATTTCCTTATCAATGTTAGGCTATTTTGGCGGGATTTTGTTTTATATTTTGTTTGCGATTGATTGGTGTTATTGGTCAGGATTTTCATTGATTGCAGTGTTAAACGCTGAAATCTGCTTGCTGTGCGATGTTTACCTCTGATTTGGTGATGAATGAAATAAAATATAAAAAATGATGAATACCAAATTGATATCATTTCGCGATGGTAAGTTTTTATTAAAGATACCGAGTTTTCGCCTTGAATCCACTTGACATATTTGTTTTTCATTAAAATATAACTGCAAATTATCTATGTCAAATCTCTGCGTCTTATAATGAGATTTATATATTAATATTATTGCCAACAATTATTGTGGTATTTTCATTAGCCATTGCTGAATAATATATTGCAGAGGATAGCTGCTAACCCTTTCTATCTACTCACTCGTTATCTTTAGCTAACATTTTTCTGATCTGAATTAGGCTGACATATTCGTTCGGATTATATATTGGCGTAAATGGTAAGCGCGACTTTGTAAATACCATATGTGATGGCGGCGTGTGGGCAGTTTGCCCTTCAAATCGTAAGTGCAACAAGACACTCTGCTATGTTGAACATAGGTGTTATCTGTGCTGTTACTTAACAGTGCAAAGATAGCCTTATCAAAATGTATCTTTGCGATACACCCATCACTTGAGTCAAGGTGCTGGTGGTATTCTGTTGACCTGTTTGCTTTATTATCAGTGAAATACTATGCAGCCCGCCCCGGCATTAATTGAAGATTCTCTGCGTCTGGCCCGCTTACGCAGTACCCGATTACTGGATACTTTTGGCGATGAGCGTTTTGACCGTATCACCCGTTTGGCGCGGCATTTTTTTAATGTACCCATCTGTTTGGTGAGCCTAGTGGATGAAGATCGACAGTGGTTTAAATCCAATACGGGATTGCCGGACTGTCAGCAGACACCCCGAGATATTTCTTTTTGTGGCCATGCCATAGCTGGCCGAGAGGTCATGGTAGTGCCTGATGCGAAGAAAGATCCCCGTTTTTGCGATAACCCTTTGGTGACAGGTAGCCCTTTTGTGCGTTTTTATGCCGGCTATCCGTTGCAATCATTCGATGGGTTTAATTTAGGTACTCTGTGCCTGATCGACCATAGACCCAGAAAACTCTCCTGCCAACAGCAACGCTATCTGACTGATTTTGGCCGATTGATTGAATCGGAAATCACCAGTATTCATCTAGCGACCGTTGATAGTTTAACCGGGCTCTATAACCGATTGGGGTTTACCAATTTAACTGAGCACCTCTTGCCCTTATGCCGTCGGGCTGGTCGGTCGGCCACCTTGCTTTATCTGGATCTGGACCGTTTTAAAATCATCAATGACAATTTTGGCCATAGCGCTGGGGATGAGGCGTTAGTGAGCTTTGCTGGTCTGCTTAGCCGCGCGGTGCGAGAGTCTGATTTAGTGGCGCGTTTAGCCGGGGACGAATTTGTGGTGTTATTAACCCATGAAACCGGCGCGCCTGCTGCCCAGCGGGTTATTGCGCGTTTGCAAGACCTGATGACGAACTTTAATGCAACAGCCGGTCACCGTTGGCAATTAGCATGCAGTATTGGCGAGGCATCCTTTACCCCAGATAGTTTCAGCGGACTGGACAGTTTGTTGCGCCGAGCGGATGAAGCCATGTATCGGCAGAAACATCATCGCATGGCATAACCTGACAAGTGATAGCGACAATGCTATGGCGTTATCCCATCTGGTTAATAGCTAACATGTTTATCAATTGAGCGGGGCAAAGCATACTCTTTGCCCCGCTTTTTTATGTTTAACTGACGGGCTTATTTACCCGCCGATAATTCCCTTATCATGACTAACTCAGCTGCGCCGCTATGATAATCACGCCCAGCAAGACAGCACAGGTTAGCGCCGGCTTTCCCCCCCATACGCGATATTGACCGTGAGTGTCAGTCTGGCAGCGTCGCTGATGCCATACCATGGCAACCGGTAAAAATATGGCTAATACCACTAAGGCGATGGCGGCGTAGCCTAAGGCGGTAATAAAGCCATTGGGGTAAAACAGCGCAAAGGCTAGTGGTGGCACAAAGGTTAGCAGTGCAGTCATTGGGCGGCTTTTTTTGCTCATATCGGCAATAAAGTCAAATAATCCCAGCGCCACGCCCAGAAAGGATGTGGCGAGTGCTAAGTCGGCAAAGCCACTGATAATACTCCCCATAAAAGAGGTGTGTACTTGTTGGCTAAGATCAGTGATCAACCCATTAAGACCAGGATGAGCCAGCAAGGTGGCTTGTCCTAATGTCCCCTGACTGGCACCGAGCCAGAGGCAGTAAATAACTAGCGGCAGGGCAGAACCAAGTAACAGCACTTTTTTTAATGCCCGGATATCTAGACCCACATATTTCACCACTGATGGAATGGAGCCGTGAAAGCCAAAAGAGGTAAATACTACAGGTAAGGCGGCCCAAATTAACCCTTGTTCTGCGGGTGCTTGGATAAGATTTGGCAGGGTGACTTTAGGCATGAGGAGCGCCAACATCATGATCAACGCGATTATTTTCAGACTGAACAGCCCCCGGTTAATCATATCTACGGAACGGGTTCCCAGCGTGATAAGGCCCGCGACAATGGCGGTTAATAGCAGGGCGCTGAACCAATGGGGTATGCCAGTATCGCTGAAAAAGGTGAATTTAGCGGATAATTGCTCTGCCCCCCCGGCAATATAGGCCGCGCACAGGGCGTAGAACAGAAATAACATGGCGCAGCCGGCGATCAGTTGTCCGCTCCGGCCCAGATGTTGTTTGGCTAAGGTATGCAGTGTGGCGTCAGCTGGAGCATGTTGATGCAGTTCCAACATTAACAATGCGGTATAACTCATTAGCGCCCAGATAATCACCATGAGCAGAGCCGCCAGTGGAAAACCAAGGCCTGCTGAGGCCAATGGCAGCGCCAGCATACCAGCCCCGATGGTAGTACCGGAGATAATCAGTAAGCTGCCGAAAAATCGATTATTTTGCATTTCAGATCCCTTGTAACCCAATAGAAAGCGAAAGATGGTTAAGAGCAAGGGTGTCATTGACATGCCGAAAAGCCCTGAACCGGACGGTTTAGGCCACAACGGCGATGGGAGAGAATCTACCTACGCCATTGTGGCTGCAGATAGTAATAAGGTGTTTTTATCATTGCGTAATCATCAGTATTGAGTGTTGTTGTCATTGAGAAGCTAACATCCACAAAAGCAAGCTATGCTTGACATTTTTTGGCGGATTGTATGGCTGTACCTTTGTACTGTTTCGACATTACGGTATTGATTTTTTCTTAGCGAGTCAATTGATTTATTGACTTAACCTATTTAACGAGTGTGATTTTTATCACATTACAGAAGGTTGGAGTATGTTAGCGATAACGTTGATATAACTAAATTAAATAAACATCCTTGTTTCAGAATAGTTCCTAATTATTCAACCAGCTCTTTTTCTTATATTTTAAAATGACAAATGGAATTGAAATAAATAATAAAGTAGATATGAACAATATGAAAATGTAATTAATGCTATTTCCGGTATTAATTTGTGATGGTGGAATAAAGCTTAGAATGAAGGCTAATAAACTGGCAATAAAACCTACTCCAGCTATAACCCATATTCCAAATTTTCCACCAGGGATTTTATATGGTCTAGGTGTTTCTGGTTCTTTATATCTAAGATAAATAACAGATAAAAACATAAGCATATACATGGATAAATATAATATTGCTGCCAATTGACCTAATATCTGAAAAGTTGATTGTACTGAAGGTAATATAATTAGTAATAAAGATAAAACGGTAACAATAATACCTTGTATATATAAAATCGGCATTTGCACATTATGTTTATTAAATTTCTGTAGTAACGTTGGTAAATACCCCTGTTGGCCAACAGCAAAGAGTCCTGTAGAAGGGCCAGCGACGATAACAGTTACTTGTCCAAAAACTCCAATAGCAATACATGAGGTGATGATATGACTCATCCATGGAATATGGAAATAACGAAAAATAGTATCATAAGTAGCAAATAAGCTTTCAACGAGATTAAGGTTTGCTTTTGGAATTACCGCACTAATAGCCAGTGTTCCTAACACTAATAAAATCACGGTTATGATAGAAGCAATTGAAATTGCAAATGGATAGCTTTTAGATGGATTATTTAATTCTTGAACGTGAACAGCATTAATTTCCATTCCGGAATAGAATAGAAATACGCTAGCAGCTAGAACTAAACTATGAAACTTTGTAAAATCAGGGAGTAAGACATTTTCAGAAACTACAAAATTTATGTTGTGACTGAATATCACATAAGCTATACCCAATGTAATTAGAAGAAATAAAGGAATGATAGTGCCAATAAAACCTGATATCGCACTAATTTTAGCCGCAGATTTGATCCCTTTTGATGTAGTATATGTAGAAAACCAATAAACAGCTAATACTACAATTAAAGTATAATATTTATTTGTTGCTAACCATTTTGTATAGTCAGGTTCTATAAAGGCAAAAGAGACTGCAATAAATATTAGCATTGTTGGAAAGCAAATAGTTGTTGCTATCCATTGTAAATAGATAGCTAAGAATCCAAATTTTTCACCAAAAGCAGCCTTTATCCAAGTAAATACCCCTCCTCTTTGAGGCCAACCTGTAGCCAATTCTGCAGCGACTAATGCGACAGGAATTAGAAAGAAAATTGCAGCAAATAGATAATAGAATATTGATGTTAGACCATATTCCGCTTCTGGTGCTAATCCCCTTGTGCTTAAAACGGTTGTGATATTCATAAGGGAAAAAGTCACAATACTTATTTTTGCATTTTTTGTTGAGGAAATATTCATATTTTTCTCACAAAAAATGCCTAACTCTTCTAGAATTAGGCATCTTATTATTAATAATCTTCTTTATCAGTTAACCACTCAGGTTTTCTATAGAAATATATAATAAATGGAATTAATGTAAAGAATAAGGCACCAATAATAAGTATCCCTACATATGTGGCAGGAGAGCCAACAGAAATCTGTGATGGTGGAATAAAACTTAAAACAAATGCCAAGGTTGATCCTATTAAACCTATACCAGCAATAATCCACATACCTACCATACCTCCAGGTAGCTTATAGGGCCTAGGAGTATGAGGTTCTTTATAACGAAGATAAATAACAGATAAAAATAATAAGATATACATACCAAGATAAAGAACGACTGCTAATTGACTTATCATTTGATAAGCCGCTTGAACTGATGGAAGCACAGTCATAATAATAACAAGGGCAGTAACAATCGCGCCTTGACACATTAAAATATTTTTTTGAACACCATTTTTGTTTACTTTTTGTAATCCTAAGGGTAAATAACCTTCTCTACCTACTTGTAATATCCCGGAAGAAGGGCCGGAAATGATAGAAATAATTTGCCCTAAAACACCAAGTGTTATTGCCGCTGCAGTAACATTACCTAACCAACCTAGACCAAAATGGGCAAATAATTTGTCATAAGCAACTAATAAACTCTGTACTAAGTTGATATCATGTTTTGGTATAATTGTTGCTATTGACAATGTTCCCAAAATAAATATTACAACTGTGAAAATCGTTGCGCTAATAATTGCAAGAGGATAATTTTTTGAAGGGTTATCTACTTCTGTAACGTGAACAGCATTAATCTCCATGCCAGCAAAGAATAAAAATATGCTAGCAGCTAAAACTAAATTATCGAAATTTGTGAAATCTGGGAAAAAATCTTTCATTGAAAGATCAAAATGGACAGGATTACCAGCCAATATATAAATTGATGCTAGCACAACTAAGATAACACCAGGAATAATAGTCCCTACCAACCCGGCAAGTGAACTTATTTTTGCCGCAGTTTTTAATCCTTTTAGGCTAATATATGTCGCAAACCAATATACAACAAGAACTACAAGGCCACTATAAAATCGATTAGAAGCCAATGCCTGATCAAACGTTTGATTGGGACCAATGAAAGCTAATGAAACACCCGCGAAAATTAATACTGTTGGAAACCATATAGTAGTTGATAACCATTGCAAATAAATGGCTAAAAATCCCAGACGATGTCCAAAAGCTTTACTAACCCAATTAAACACCCCTCCTTTTTGAGGCCATCCTGTTGCTAATTCGGCTGCACATAACGCAACTGGAATAAGAAAGGCTATAGCTGCAAAGATATAGTAAAATACTGCAGTAATGCCATATTCTGCTTCTGCTGAAAATCCCCGTAAGCTTACGACTGTTGTAATGTTCATAATTGCTAACGTTGCAACAGTTAATTTAGCTTTATTTGCAGTTGAAACTTTATCAGACATAGTTTACTCCATAAATATTTAATTATGGATGGTAAAAACACCGGTATAAATACCGGTGTTTTCATTATATGATGAAGTTATTTTTCAGATAAAACTTCATCCCTTGCTAATAGAACACAGTCAATAGCATGCCGCATAATTTCAGGAGTAATATGAACATTCATTGGGAATATTTTTAATGCAAAAATATATGCATCTGGATCAGTATCTGCTTCATTATATTCAGTGACCCTGAATCCAGTACTAAAACTAATATAAGGTGTATACTGTCCATTAACCTGTTTACCTTCACGGAACCAGTGGTACAGTTTATCTCCTATCGCTTTTGTCAACATATTATTTTGAATAAGTTGATCTTTATATGATGGATCTGTTAGCTCTTTACGATATTGCTCTTCTGCAATAATACCATCAGGGTAAGCTCTAAATAGAGTGACTAATCCATGATCTTCTGCGTTAACACATACAGTTTCAGTATGAGATGCCAATACATTACGTAGGAAGTTTTGGTCTTCTAAAATCCCACCCATAATGGCTTGGAATCCTTCATAGCCAAAATATTTCATAGTCGCCCACCCGGCCAGGGAACCTGTCGCAGCTCGGGAGACTTCTAATGTATAGTCGAGAGGATTATAGGGAGAGCGAGGTTGTAAATATGCAGAACCTGGACGTTTCAGCAGATTTTCAAACTCTTCGCTGTTTTTATAAACAAAACAACTGCTTGCGTATGGAGACCAACCTACTTTGTGGAAATCAACCCCAACGGCATCAGCAAATTGGATACCTGATAATGCTTTTTCATTGGCGATAAGTGATGGAATAATTTCTTTTGAGAATTGTAGTGGGTTAGTTGTAAAGTCATACTCTTTAAATGCTGCCCAAGCCCAGCCAACAACAGCATCGCAATATAGTAAAGCTTTACCATATTTTTCACCGTTATTTGGGTATTTGTCGAGTAACTTACGTACCCCTTCAACAGGATCAAATGCGTTAGCATCTGTTGTTCCCATAGTACAAACAACAGATGCCACAGGAATGTCTTTTTCATGACAATCTTTTAAGATTTCTTCTAAATGAACTAAGTCCATTGCATTTGTATGAGTATCTGTTCGGACTTTAATTATGTTATCCATACCAAGTCCCATCCAGTCAGTACTATTTAACATGGTATAGTGTGCCTGATGTGAACAGATAACTTTGGCATCTGTACGAACGCCTTTTTGACGAGAATCTCGTAGTACTCTACTTAGAGCGTATTTTACATGATAAGTCCAGCAACCTGAGCCGCCATAGGTATAGAGACAACCTGTATTTTCAGGATTCCAACCAAATAAATTACCTAACATCCCAGCACTTTCTAATTCAGCGCGGTGAACGTTCCATGAATATTCACCTTCTAGAATATTAGGTGCAAATATCTCTGATAAAACAGCAGCAACAATTGACACTGTGTTAGCTTGTGGGATGACGTTACACATAGTTAATGGATGCCCCCAGTTAGGCAACCCTTCAAATAGTGCAACAGTTTCTTGTATCACTTTATCAGTTGAGCCCATTTTTTCAGGCATACTAATATGCTTAACGTGATCAAAATCAATAGTTAGTTCTGGATTTTTCCCCAAATATGCAGGACCTTCAGCTTCAGGGCGGAGATGATCAACTGCTTTTACTGCTTTATTAATTGCAGATACTAATGGATCTGATGACTCATTATAATAAGCAGGAAAAGCACTTAACATATCTTTTCTGTATTTAGCCCAGCCAGCGGCATCATTTGAAATTTTACTATTTGCATCCCAATTTTTTTCATATGTGTTCATTTCTTAAATCCTTAAGCTAATCAATACACATAATCACTGAAGACATAGTCTAGGGTTGAGAGAGAGAATAATCTTAGGCTCACGACAGTGATGCTAGTTAACAAATGTCAGTACCATATAACATCGATACTGTTCGAGAACCAAAGTAGCAGTGTTTTACTGCTTGTAAAACATTATGTTTTACAAGTAATGTTAAAGAAAGAATGGTTTAATATTAGTAGTCGACGGGCTCATAACCGATAGGGGTTACCTTGGATTTCGCACGATAAGCGTATGAAAATAGTGGATTTAGTTCTTTGTGCTATCATTTTTGAATAATTAACTTTTAGTTGATTTGATAGGTGTGAATTTAAAAATTCGTAAGATTTATGATGATAATTCCCATGATGATTAGTTGTTATTTTTGTTTTTATTTTGGCGTTTTATTGTGAGGTGGTTTTGAGCCTTTAGAGTGGTAAAGGGCTGTGGAGACGTGATGGCATTGCCGTTCATTATTTTATGTAAGAATATTTAACATCAGTTAATCGTTTACATTTGGAAAGGAATTTACTTTTTCAGATTTTGAATACGGGAATAATTATTCAGTTAATAGGAGAATAAATTAATATTTTGTATCGAAGAGAATTTAAGTTAACGCTAAGCCTTAGCTAAAGGAAGAGTTGTTATTTCAGTATATTTCTACCCCGCATAAGAATTAAGTAAATTAGCATTCTGCGTATATAAGGTTATCCAAAATATTATTATTAAAATAAGTATGGCATATCATTAATTAAAGTGTCATTCCCCATCTAATGGCGCTCTTTACAAATTGCATTGGATAGGGAAATCATTTTATCTAATGTTGCTGTGCCGACACAGCAGTACTTTTTGTACGTCGCTTAAGCTCAGAGCTTGATCTTCTAACAGTACTTGCAGGTGGTAGAGCAGATCGGCCGCTTCATTAACTAATTCGGCTTTATCGCCCACTGCGGCGGCTAACGCGGTTTCTACCCCTTCTTCCCCCACCTTTTGTGCGATACGTTTGCTGCCAGCCTGAAACAGTGACTCGGTATAACTGGGTTTAGTGGCCTCAGTTGACGGGTCAAATTGACTGGCATCAGAGCCTGTGCGCTGAAGTTGAAGATGACGCTGACGGATCAAACGCGTTAATTGCTCACTAAATGGCGCAGCCGCATTATCATGCCAACAGCTCTGGGCACCAGTGTGGCAAGTTGGTCCTAATGGCAGCGCTTGTAGCAGCAGAGCATCGTTGTCGCAATCTAACGCGATAGAGAGGCAGCGTAGCTTGTTACCTGAGCCCTCTCCTTTTTGCCATAACCTTTGCTTACTGCGACTGAAAAAAGTCACCCAGCCACTGTTGATGGTTTGCTCTAGTGCGGCGTGATTCATATACCCTAACATCAATACGGTGCCGCTCAGGGTATCTTGGATCACTGCCGGTAACAGGCCGCCTGTTTTGTTAAAATCGGCGTGTTCAGCTAAATTCTCGGCACAATTTACCGGCAACTGATAGAGGGGGTGATACTCTGCTGAAGCGAGGTTTGTGTCAGCGGTATGCGTTGTTTTAACCATATAATCAATGTCTCCTACGGATATGCTGATGGTCTCAGCCCGGTCAGTGGGTAGCTGTGTCTAGGCTAGTATCAGTCACAGGTCGCACGCAGATCCCCTCTTGCAGCAGAAATTGCTTTAATTCAGCAATAGCGAGGGTGCCTTGATGAAAAATACTGGCGGCAAGCGCCGCATCCACTTTGGCTTCACGAAATACGCGGCAAAAGTCAGCCGCACAGCCCGCGCCTCCAGAGGCGATCAGCGGCACATCACATAGCTGACGGATTTGGCTGAGTTGGTCAATATCATAGCCTTGTCGCATTCCATCCTGATCCATCACATTGAGCACGATTTCGCCGCAGCCCAGTTGTTGTACCTGTTCCACCCAATCTTGTGTATACCAATTGGTGGTGCGGGTTGCCGACTGCTCACCGGTAAACTGCTTTACCCGGTAACTGCCAGTGTCAGGATCAAATTGGGAGTCAATTCCCACCACAATACATTGGCGGCCAAATTCGTCCTGTAGTCGTGTGATGAGTTCTGGCTCTGATAGCGCTGGGGAATTAATCGAGATTTTATCTGCGCCAGCAGCTAGCATGGCGCGAGCTTGCGCCACCGTGCGTATCCCTCCGGCAACACAAAATGGAATATCGATTTGCTCAGCAATCCGCTGGATCCAACTGGTGTCGGTTAAACGTCCCCGGGCACTGGCACTGATATCATAAAAGACCAGCTCATCAGCACCTTCTTGGGCATAGCGCTGCGCCAACGGCAGGATATCACCCATGACTTTGTGATTGCGAAATTGTACTCCTTTAACCACTTTGCCATCCCGAACATCCAGACAGGGCACTATACGTTTGGCCAGCATGTGACGGCCTCCTTGACGTTGAAATTGCCTTGTAGCAGCGCGCGGCCAACAATGACGCCGGCTGCGCCACTTTGCTTGATGTCATTGATATCCTCTAGGGTGGCGATGCCACCGGAGGCTTGCCAGTGAATTTGTCCATAGCGCGCCGCCAGTTCACGGTATAACGCGGTATTGGCACCACTGAGGGTGCCATCGCGGCTGATATCTGTCACCAATACATGCTCAAGCCCTGCTGTGAGATAGCGGTCAATCAACTTTTCTAATGTGGTGTCTGCAGCCTGTTGCCAGCCGTGGATCGCCGGAATTTTTTGTCCCTGGTGATCAATTTGAATATCCAATGCCAGGCAGATGGCACTGCTGCCATATTTATGCAGCCATTGCTGCACGGTATCGGGTGCAGTGACGGCCATTGAACCGATAACGACCCGGTCCGCGCCAGCTTCCAGCATGGCTTCCAGCTGAGCTTCAGTGCGGATCCCGCCGCCAACTTGCACCTTGGCGCTTAGATCACAGAGTAATTCCCGTAGCAGAGCGGTTTGGGCCTGGTCGGGTTGTCGGGCCCCGGATAAATCCACCAGGTGCAACCATTGAGCCCCTTGGTCAATATAGCCTTGCAACTGCTGCTTAAGGGGGAGCTCAAATGCGGTTTGGCGGGCATAATTTCCCTGATACAGGCGGACGATTTGGCCATCGAGTAAGTCTATTGCAGGTATGATCATGCACTTATCTCCATAAAGTTGCGCAGTACCTTGGCGCCTGCCGCAGCACTTTTTTCCGGATGAAACTGCACGCCTAGCCAGTTATCCCGACCGATGGCGGCACTGAATGCCATGCCATAGTGACTCTCGGCTAAGGTATGAGGGCCGATTGGCACACAGTAACTGTGAACAAAATAGAAGTAATCTGACGCCGTAATACCGGCAAACAATGGATGCGCTGATGGGGTAAGCGTATTCCAGCCCATATGGGGCAAAGGTTGTCCGGCGCTGTTGAGGGCGATCACCTTAGTCGGAATGTGCCCCAGCATGGGGGTGCATTTTGGCGCAGTCACATCATGTGGGAATATGGCGTTTGGGGCATGCCCTACTGATTTGGCGACATTACCCATTAATGCTGTGCCATTGGATAATGCCGTGTTTTGTGACGTTTGGGTTTCGCTGGAGCTGCGGGTCAGCAATTGCATACCTAAGCAGATCCCCAACACGGGTTGGGTGAGGGATGCCAGTACCGGCAGCAGCCCTTTGGCTTGCAATGACGCCATAGCCGGGTCGGCGCTGCCAACACCGGGAAGGATCACTCGCTTAGCTGCGGTAATATGCTGGGGACACTGACTGATGCAAACCTCAACACCCAAACGGGTAAAGGCAGCATAAACCGAATTTAGGTTGGCGCAGCCGGTATCAATAATAACGGTTTGGGCGACCATCACAGTACCCCCTTACTGGATGGCAGGCCAGCGCCGCTTCGGGCTAGTGCCGGTCGCAGTGCCCGGCCTAGGGCTTTGAACAGTGCCTCTATCTTATGGTGCTCATTATCACCGTCACAGCTGAGCTGTAGCGTAGCCCCGAGGCCATCGGCTAAAGAGCGGAAAAAATGTGGCACCATTTCCGTGGACAGACCACCCACTTTATCCCGACTGAACTTGGCATTAACTTGGCACCATGGTCGGCCAGATAGATCCAGCAGGCATTCTCCTCGCGCTTCATCCATCGGCAGGCTGAAGCCGAAGCGGCCAATTCCGGTTTTATTCCCTAATGCTTGTCGCAAAGCTTGCCCCAGTGCGAGTGCTGTGTCTTCGATGCTGTGGTGATCATCAATATGCAGATCGCCGCTGACATCAATATTAAGAGAGATATTGGCGTGGGTAGCGATCTGCTCCAGCATATGGTCGAAAAAGCCAATTCCGCTCTGAATACGGTTGTGACCGGGACGGTCGAGCTCCACCGTCACCCGTATATCTGTCTCTCGGGTGGTACGTTTTACCGTGGCACGGCGATTATTGCCCAGCAGCAATCGGCAGATCCCCGGCCAGTCTAGTCCTGTGCTAGTGTCTATGATGCTGTCTGTTTCAGTACTGTTTATTTCAGAACAGTTTGTCTCAGTTAGGTTTGTTTTAGCGCTACTACTATCTATTCTTCCGTCAATAATTGACGATTGAGCATCTGCAGGGAGATAGCGCAGTCCCCTAATGCCCATGGCGCGGGCTAATTGCATATCGGTTTCCCGATCGCCAATCACCCAAGAATGACGAAAGTCCACTTTGCCATCGGTAAGGTAGGGCTGTACCAGTCCCAATTTCGGTTTGCGACAGCTGCAGTTGTCTGCTTCTGTGTGGGGGCAGATCAGTACATCGCTAAAGCGGATACCTTGGGATGTGAAAATTTCCATCATCATCTGATGTGGTGCAATAAAATCCGCGCTAGGGAACGTCTCTGTCCCCAGTCCGTCTTGATTGCTGACCATGACCAAAGTAAATCCGGCTTGTTGTAGAGCCAGTAATGCGGGGATCACGCCAGGTTCCAGTTTAAGCTTTTCCAGCTTGTCCAGTTGTTTGTCACTTGGCGGCTCCTGAACCAAGGTGCCGTCACGGTCAATAAATAAGATTTTCTGCTGCATAGTGCTTTCCCTGTCGGTTCTCTGTCGCTGTGCGGTTGTTGCATTGCTGCTGTACCGCCACTTTGTAGTCGGTGACTTTGAGCTTTAATAGTCAGCCTGAGGGCTGTCCGTTGCCGGATGTACTGTTACGCTTTGCTCCTGCAAAGGCAGCAGGGGCATTAAGGCCGCGATAACGCTACTGATCTGCGCTGTATCCCCCACGCTTAGGCGAATAGCATAACGAAGCTGTGGATGTTGGTAACTGCGACCAACAATACCGGCTTGGGTGAGCGCTTGTTTGACCTTGTCCAGTCGCGTCGGGGTGGCACTGAAATCGGCTAATACAAAGTTGCCCGCCGTGTTGTTCTCTAGCTGTGCCCCCAGTTGTTGCATCACCGTCAGTAGGCGGCTGCGGTTGGCATTAAGGCAACTGACCTGATATTGCATTGTGGCTATACCCGCCGGGGAGAGCGCACGGGTGGCCATTTGTGCCACCGGCAGGGCGATAGGATAAGGGGCAATAATGCGCAGTATCTGCTGACAAATCGCTGGATTGGCCAGTAAAAAACCGCAGCGGATCCCGGCTAAGGCAAAGGCTTTAGATAAGGTGCGCAGTACCACTAAGTTGGCATAACGCCCCAGTAGCGAGACCATGGAATCCTCGGCGCAAAATTCAATATACGCCTCATCGACCACGATCAATCGATCCGGATAATGTTGTAATAGGGCGCAAATCTGTTGGCGGGAATAGCGCTTTCCGGTGGGATTATTCGGATTGCACAAAAACACCAGCTTATCTTTGGGAGTGGGGAGTTGTGCTTCTGGCCCCCGCTCCTGCTTAGACTCTGGCGCAGGTAAGGGCCAGCTGAGTTCACTGACGGCGACGCCAGCACAGCCTGCACTGATGCCATACATACCATAGGTGGGGGAAAACTGCCCTATGTTGTCTTGCCCCGGCGTGCAGAAGGTGCGGATCAGCAGTTCGATGGCTTCATCTGCTCCCCGGGTGATAACAATATACTCTTCATCGACGCCCACATAACGGCTATACGCGTATGTTAACTCAGGTGGCTGACATTCAGGGTAGCGGTTGGCTCCGACCAGTTCGCTGTTATTAAATGGCGACTCATTGGCATTGAGCCAGATATGCCCTTGACCACCACAACGCCGGGCGCTTTGATAGGGCGTAAGCCCACGCAGCGCCGGGCGAAGCAGGGTATCAGCTAAGGTAGCGGCCTGTTTTGCTGTCGCTGCCAGGTCAGTATCTGGCGATACTGTTTGGCGTACGTCTTGGGTTAATTTCTCTGTGGAGTCAGTTATTTCCCGGCGTGTTGAACGCTTGGGCGTTAGTGCCTGCGGAGTCGGCTTTTGGGGCATCATAAGGTCTCTCCCTTCAAGCGGATAGCAACCGCATTGCGGTGCGCATCAAGTTGCTCTGCTGCGGCCAGGGTCATCACGGTATCGGCCAATGTGCTTAGCCCTTGGTAACTGAGCTCTTGCACCGTATAGCGGCGGCTGAAATCCGCCAGTGACAAGCTGGAGACGCTGCGAGCATAGCCATAGGTCGGCAGTACATGGTTGGTACCACTGGCATAGTCGCCTACCGATTCCGGAGTATAAGGGCCAAGAAAAATCGAACCCGCCCCGCGCAGTTGTGGCAGTAACGCTCTGGGTGTCTGGGTCTGAATGATTAAGTGCTCTGGAGCATACTGATTAGCAAGGTCAGTGGCTTGCGTCATATCCTGAACGAAAATGATACGGCTCTGAGCCAATGCCTTCGCGGTAATATCTCGCCGAGGCAGGGCGGCAAGTTGCATATTCACCTCACTGGCCACGTTCTGCGCCAAAGTGTGGCTGTCGGTGATCAATAGCACCTGAGAATCGGCCCCATGCTCGGCCTGGGAAAGTAAATCGGCGGCAACAAAGTCGGCTTTGGCGGTGGCATCAGCGATCACTAACACTTCCGAAGGGCCTGCTGGCATATCAATACTGAGGCAGGTTTGTGATGACTGACTTAACTGACGTTTCGCTTCCGTTACCCAAGCATTACCCGGGCCGAAAATTTTATCGACTTGAGGTACGCTTTCTGTCCCCAATGCCATCGCCGCAATAGCTTGGGCACCACCACAAGCGTAAATCTGCTCGATGCCACATTGGGATGCCGCATAGAGAATGGCAGGGGGTACCGGCGGCGGGGTCATTAACATTCGTTGGTAGCAGCCTGCCAGTTGCGCGGGGATCCCCAGCATCAGTACTGTTGAGATAAGCGGCGCACTGCCGCCGGGAATATACAACCCAACTCGCGCGAGTGGCTCATGGCGCAGTTCGCAGCGCACACCCGGGAGGGTTTCCAGGGTGATATCCTGCGCCTGCTGCGCCGCATGGAACCGGCGAATTTGCGCGGCGGCTTGGTCAATGGCAGCGATTAATTGCTGGGGTAAGGCCTGCTGCGCTTGGGCAATCGTCTGGGCTGATACCTGGAGAGATTCGGGGCGGATACCATCATACCGCTCGGTTAACGCCAGTAGTGCGGCATCTCCTTGCTCGGCTACTTGGCGGATAATGGCACTGACTTGGGTTGTTAATGAGGTTTGCTTGGCCACCGGGCGACATAATAGGGTATGCTGCTGCGTGGTGGTGAGTTGTTGCCAATCATATATCTGCATTTGTGTTACCCCATCATCTTTTCAATTGGCATTACCAGTATGGAGCTGGCACCCAAAGCTTTTAGGGCTTCCATCGTGTCCCAAAACAGATCTTCACTGCTGACAGCATGGACGGCGAAGGTGTCGCTACTGCCGCTTAGGGGCAGAATAGTGGGGTTTTCTGCTCCGGGCAGTAGTGCAACTATCTCATCGAGTTTGCCCGCCGGGGCGTGCAGTAGTATGTATTTACTTTCTCTGGCACGCAGCACACCATCGATACGGGAGAGCAGTTTATCGATAAGGGGTTGGCTGCGGTTGTCACTGCTTTGGCATGATTGCACCATGCAGGCTTTGGATTGAAAAATGACTTCAGCCTCATAGAGCCCATTGGCTTCCAGCGTTGCGCCGGTAGAGACCAGATCACAAATGGCATCGGCTAAACCAGCTCGAGGAGCCACTTCGACCGAGCCTTTTAATGTGCAATCCCGGTAGTTGACGCCCTGCTGCTCAAGATAACGCCGCAGCAGATTGGGATAGGAGGTGGCAATGCGGCACTGTTCCAGACTGGTACAATCCCGGTAGCTAAATTCATCAGGGACTGCCAATGACAGGCGGCAATCACCAAAATCCAGTTGTTTTAATTTGGTAAATTGTGCCGATTTGCCCAGCCGCTGGCGCTCAATTTGCTCTTCCTCCAGCACGTTTTCCCCAATAATTCCCAGATCAACCACGCCGTCCATGACCAGCCCCGGGATATCGTCATCCCGCACCCGCAGGAGATCCAGAGGCATATTATCAGCATGGGCGATCAGTCGCTGTTCATTCACATTGAACTTCACTCCGCAGCGCCGTAAAAGCAGTTGGGAATCCCGCGCCAGGCGGCCTGATTTCTGGATAGCGATTCGCAGCCGTGGGGAGTCATTATCTGTGCCCGATTGCTGGTTAAGTCTGGTGGTGAGTGGTGGCTTACTTTGGCCATTGCTCTGCTGTGCTGTTGTCATGCTCTGTCCCTGTCTGTTGATGGCAATGCTGCGGCATGTGTTGGGGTGATGCTGCAATCATGAAAAATTCAAACTGTGCTGGCAGATAGGGGGCAATAAAAAACCCCCAGAAATTTCCGGGGGTTAAATACTGAAATCTGATTCACCGCCGGAAGAGATAACCTCCGGCGGCCAGCGACCGAAGGCTAGCAAAAATGGTGATGATGATGGTTGAATGCTGTTGTCATGATGGCTGTCCTTCAGTTACTTTTGATCCGTTGCTTTTGATGTGCATTATTTCAAATTTAAGCTTTGCGTTTATTGTGCTCAGCGTTGATGTGCTGAGTGAACAAATAGATTGTTTTTTGTTCACCTTTTTTACGCTAATGGATTTTAGTACATCAGGCAAGCATAAAATGAGCAGTATATAAAAACAGCCAATGATGTTGGCCGTTATGACTGGCAGTTGGTGATATTTGACACCCATAGGGCGCATACTAGGGTCTGTTGACCTTTTGCGATTAAAACGCTTTTAGCCAGCCCCGTCAGGCAGTGTTTGAGGCTTCTTTCTACTGCGTTATCGGTTTATCAGGTAACGCAACTACCTATCCAACCTCTGCCTGGTATAAAGTCCCCGCAAATCGCTGCAAAAAAACTTGAAAGGTCAGCAAACCCTAGCAGATGTGTTGGGGCATTGGGATTGCTATAATGCCGCTCCTTTTGCTGCCGCTTGCCGGGATAACAGTTTGTCACAGAATCTTGTTGGTTCACTTTCATCACTAGAGCGCCGGGTTGCGGATGTTTTTGCAACTGGCGGCGTGCTGTCACGTCATATTCAAGGCTATAAACCCAGAGCGCCTCAGTCTGAGATGGCCGCGGCAGTGGCACAATGCTTGGCTGGCGAGGATAACCTGGTGCTGGAAGCAGGCACTGGCGTGGGGAAAACCTTTGCCTATTTGATCCCCGCGCTACTATCAGGCCAGTCAGTCATCGTCAGTACCGGCAGTAAAAATTTGCAGGAGCAATTGTTTTATAAAGATTTACCCCTGCTGCTCTCAATGTTGGATCTGCACCCGCGTTTAGCGCTGCTCAAAGGGCGCAATAATTATCTTTGCCAGTGGCGGTTGGCAAAACAGCTGGAACAGATAAGTAGCCGTGATGCTGGGGTGATGGATGATATGCTCAGGCTCAATCAATGGGCCGGGATGAGCAAAGATGGCGATCTGGACAGTGTGACTTCTGTGTCAGAAACTTCTGCTGCGCTGGATTTGGTGCGCAGTACCCGAGAAACCTGTATTGGTCAGCGCTGTGATTATTATGCCGCCTGTTATAGCCGCAAAGCCCGGCTAAGGGCGATGGAAGCGCGGCTGATTGTAGTAAACCACCATCTGCTGTTTGCTGATCGGGTGATGAAAGATACCGGTTTTGCTGAGGTGTTGCCCCATACCGATGTGGTGATTTTTGATGAGGCTCATCTGCTGCCAGATATTGCCGTCAGTTATTTTGGCAGTCAATGCTCAGGCCATAGTCTGGCCAATCTGCTGGGACGGATCCATGGGCTCTATCGCAGTGACATGAAAGATACCGGGCAGCTGGGGCAATTGGCATTGCGCTCACAGCAGGCACTACAGGAATGGTATTTGGCGTTGGTTGAACGTCAGGTCAGTGACTGGCGTACGGTATTGGCTGACCGACAGATGAACTTGTTAAGTTGGGGACTGATTACCGAACTTGATGCCCTGTATCAAGTGATGCAAGCCCATCTTGGCCGCCATGATGAATTAGATCATCTTGCCCAGCGTTTACAGACTCAGACCGATGACTTTCGACGTTTTTTTGCCTGTGAGCAGCAACAGGCAGCTTATGGGGTGGATCTCAATGGTGCCCAGGCAAGGCTACGGATTGCGCCAATTGATGTGGCAAAACAGTGCCGTGAGTTGTTTGACCCTCAGTGTCGCTGGATTTTTACATCCGCCACCTTGCAAGTTAATCGCTCCCTGGAGCATTTTACCCGGGCAATGGGTATTGAAACCGCGAAAACAGTGGTTTTGGACAGTCCATTTGATTATCGCCGCCAAGCCATGTTCTGTGTACCACGCCATCTGGGGAATGTTGCTAATACCCCAATGGCGGTGCGGCAGCTGATTGAACTTTGTATCAAGGTGGTGGAAGCGGCTGATGGCCGTACTTTTATTCTGTTTACCAGCCATCGTATGCTGGAGCTGGTGGCTCAGGGGCTGCGGGCGCGATTGCTGCAGCCAGTGCTGGTGCAAGGGCAGGGTGGAAAACAAAGTTTGCTGCAAAAATTTCGTCAGTTAGGCAATGCGGTATTGTTGGGAACCGGCAGTTTCTGGGAGGGGGTTGATGTCCGTGGCCGCCTGCTCAGTTGTGTGATTATCGATAAATTGCCGTTTGGCTCTCCGGATGACCCCTTGTATAAAGCGCGAGCTGACGCCGTCACTCGCCGTGGTGGCGATGCTTTTGCTGAAATATCTCTGCCTCAGGCCATTATTGCGCTTAAACAAGGCGCGGGGCGCTTGATCCGCGATGAGAAAGATCGCGGCGTGCTGATCCTGTGTGATAACCGGATTGTTAATCGTCCCTATGGTAAGGATTTTGTGGCATCCCTGCCTCCGATGCATCGCACTCGGGATTTGGAGCGGGCATTGCGCTTTTTACGAAAACTCTGAAAAGTTACAGGGCAAAGCTAAATCCCAACTGCAGTTTCAAATCCCGATTCCAGGGCAAAATAGGTACATCGCCGCGGTTATAAGGCGCTAGATTATATTGGTGATATACGGCTTCAAGTTGCAGTAATGTGCCCGGTTGCCAGGCGGAGTGATGCAGAGTAAAACCACCACTGTAGCGGTACTCCAGCCAGTCATTGCCATCATGCCAATTACGGGCGGAGCCGATAAAGGCGAGAGATTGGCTTAATTGCAGATGCGTGGCGATCCCGGCACTGAAAGCTCCTGCGTCATGGCTAAATTCCCCGCGATGATAACCTGCTGTTTTGGGCACATCATCATCTAATTCCATTAAGTAATAGCCAAAGGACAGATCAACATTGGCCATGATCCGACCGTCATCATAGGAAACGGCCATTCCGGGAAAGACCTTAAACTGTTTTTCGATCCCACTGACGGTGTTGCGCCGTCCCGATAACATCAGCTGGCCACCAAAACTGGTATAGGGGCTTAGCCTTAGCCATTCTTGACTCAGTAGATAGGAAGAGCTGAACCAGATGGGAATATGATCCGGGTCCAGCTTATCTTTGTCATGATCATAATAGAGGGCGATATCTCCCATCAATTTGCTCTTGGAGCCCAAGGGGTGAATAAAGCTGAAAGTGGCATTAATGCCCGGAGTATGGGAGTCGGCTTGATTAACAATAAAATCATGTACGCCGGTTTCAACGCGCCAGTCCCAGGCAAAGGCCGCTGGGGAGCAGCACAGCGACATGAATGTGGCGCAGGCCAGCAGAGAATACTTCATGGTAACGCTCCAAATTGTCCTAAAAATTAGGATCTTATAATATGGGGGTGGCTTGAAGCGCTGTGCGCCGGATCCCATTTCCTCTGTTTAGGGCGTTGTCGATAACTTATCGCCTGAAGATAAAAACCACCATAAATGGAGGTGGTGCTTAAAAAATGAACTTGGCGCGGTGTTTTCTAAGCATGATAGCGCTAAAAATATAAAAATTTGCTGAAAAATGGCTTTTTATTCAAGGGTATTTATTTAATGGCCATTTCGCGAATCTAAGCCGTTTTTTCATCCCGACAAAAATACCAGCAAGATATGCTGAGAAAGAGTGTATGGTAGTTTTTTAGCGCTAAAAAAGGCTAAAAATCAGTGGGAAATCTAATTTATTTTTCTTTTATTTTCATGCCTATGCACTTTGCTCAGCATGAGTTCATAGGTGAATGAAAAATAGCTATATTTAACAGCCGCATAGGAATTTGTTTTTCTATTCTTCTGCGATTAAAACGATAAATGAACTCATTGAGGTATTCCTGTACATATTTTTTGGATATTCCGTGGAATGTGCCCTGAATAAATGTTTTCAGGTTGCTAATGGCGATATGTACCCACGGGAGCCACTCATCAACCAATTCTTTCGGCGTCACTCTGGCTTCGTGATGCTGGGTTTTATCAATGATAGTCAATGCACGTAGCCCATCTGAGCGAACATATTGATTGGGGAGAATATGCGCTTGCACAAATTGCTCGACACTTTGGTGGCTGATACGGTTAACAGCCTGCATGGCAATATAGCCGGCTCGTTCACCTTGGGTTTCAACGGCCACAATTATCGGTGTTTTCCCTGCCGCGCCTCGACCACGTTTACCTTTTTGTTTGCCGCCAACCAAGCAATCATCCAATTCTATGTTGCCAGATAACCAATACAGTCTGTCTCTGTGCCCCATTGCGATACGCAATTTTTTCAGTATCAACCTTGCCGTTCGCCAGTTAACTTCAATGAGCTTTTTGAGCCGTAATGCTGATATTCCGCCTTTGTCTGACCCTATAAAATAAATGGCCGTAAACCATTTAGACAGCGGGATATGCGTGCCGTGAAACAGCGTGTCAGATGTCACGGATGTTTGCTTATGGCACTGACAGCATTCATAAAGCTCACGGGTATGGATTTGATAGGCTTGACGATGACCACATTTAGGGCAGATAAATCCATCCGGCCATCGCTGCATTTTCAGGTAATCAAGACAGGCATTTTCTGAATAAAATTGACGTTGCCAATCTATAAAACTCATTTCTGACATGTTCATCATAAAACCCTCCACAAGAAGCGATTTATGATTCTATATTACGCCCAAACTGACCGAGGTGCATAGGCATGTTTATTTTTCATCGGTATTTTCACATCGCTTTGATAATTTATCCCGGCTGAAATTGTGACGTCTGTCTATTGAGCTGGATGAAAGCATCGTTATTTAATTAAGCCGTTCAAAACAGGAAACAAAGGAGTGATACCCACTATGGAAAAGTCCAGCAAAGGGCTTGGTTTGGTGATGCTATTATGTGCGGGTCTGGTCAGTACTGCGGCGCAAGCGTATGACCGGGAACTGGCGCAAAGTTACCAGCAATTGTTTGCCGGGGTGAAAGGCCCATCAGCAGGTCAGGCGCTTGGCCTGATGAGTCCGGGGGCATTTATATCGGCGGCGAAAGCCGGTAAAGCGATGGTGGCGTTGGATATTCGTACTGAGGCAGAGATGTCCGTGTATGGATTAACATTGCCGGGTGCATTAAGCATTGCAGCAGATCAGGTGTTTGAGCCTGATAATCTGGCCAAGTTGCCGCGGGATAAACTTGTGGTTTTGGTGTGTAAGTCCGGTGCCCGAGCTACGGCCGTTGGCACAGCGCTGCGTCACGCAGGCTTTGACAATGTTTTGATCTTAAAAGGTGGTTTTAAGGGATTATCCGCCTTTTTGGGCCCGAAAGAAGCCCATTAGCCTTAGTGGGGATGCTCGGAGCGCAATCGGCTCAGTGTATACCCCAAGGTGAATTTTTTTACTCTCATCTTTGCTTATTTCTCCTTAGGTAAGCCCTGCTTTATTTCGCAGCCGGAAACGGCTGCATTTTTTATGACGTTTTTTTACCCGCCATATTGTCATTTCTAAGTTAACTCTCTGTATTTCTTATTGCTGCAGGTTGGTTAATCTTATTGTGAGTTTTCTTTTACTGATGAGCGTATCTTTTCTAACCCGTTTGAGGCTCTACAACAGAGAATGAAGGTGTTATGCTGGCGAAAAAATAAAGGGATAACCCTGATAGGGTAGTGAGCCGCGGTACATTAAAGCGGGTGGCAAGCGCCGCTCAAAATCATTTAGGTTGTTTTTTCAATGGGCCTGTTTGGCATGGACTGCCGGGTGAATACCATGAAGTAAGACGGAACCGGGCGGGATGTAATGACAGAGCTAACCTCCATATCTTCCACTATTGACACAATTGTGACCTTGTCTGCCGATATTACCGAGCAGGGTGCTTTGGCGATATTTTTACAGTCGCCAGATTGTCAGCGTCAGTATGCCTGTGCGGGGACAACGTTACTGCTAATCTTTACCGCCTCATCTCAACCTGAATGGATGACGGATTTATGCCGCGATGCTGCTGCCTGTATGCCTCGGGCTTGTGTTGCTGGTGCGACGTCCACCGGTGAGATTTTACAGGGTGAAACCCATGTCGGTCGCACCGTGATAACGGCATTATTTTTTCCCACTGCAACCGTACTGCCATTATTACTGCCTTGTGCGCCGGGCTCAGAAACCGATACGGGGCTGCGCTTGGCTGAACAACTTGCAAAGGTCAATGATAATGCGGCTAACTCAGATGTGTCGCAATCTGAAAAAAAACCTGTTGTATCTGGCCGTCATGGCCCGGTCAAAGGTGTGATGCTGCTGGGTAATCCCATTGCCGCGGATTTATCGGCGCTATTATCGGCATTGACTCAGCAGGGCGCTGATTATTGTTTGTTTGGTGGCGGCGCAGGAGATTATGGCCTTAGCCATACCGCTGTATTTGGTGCTTATCCGGCTGATTTTATCGTTGCACAAAGTGATGAGTCTGAAGCTGATGTGAGTCAACGGTTAATTCTTCCCGATGAACAGGCAGTACTGGCGTTGGCTTTTTGTGGTGAGGCGCTCTCCATCTTTACCGACAGTATGCTGGGATGGCGCACTATGACCCATACCCCATTGCGGGTGACAGCATCTTCTGGTGGGACGGTGCAGGAGATTAATCATCAACCTGCACAACAGGTGTATCGGCAGCTGTTAGGGATTGAAGGGGATGACGCGTTTTTCTCCAATGCGCTGGGTTTTCCGTTGTTGGCCCACGCTGGGCAATTGACCGGGCGGTCTGTTGCTTTGTCACCTTTGCCTGCCGATATCTGGCCTCATCCAAGGGATAATGAGCCTGACTGGATGGCTGAGACCATCGCTGCGAGCGCTGATATCAGCTCAGATGTTGCTGGGCAGCCTTCGACTGATACTCCCATTGATTGCGCTGTGGCTGCTTCAACCAGTGGCTCTGGCAATGGGCTAAGCATAAATAAAGTGGAATCCTCGGCTGCTCAGGCGGTTCATCCCACTACGGAGTGTGCGCCGCTATCTGGCCGAGTATCTGGTGAGAAACGGCCAAGCGATACTGAAGCGGATATGATGTTGCGCCAGCGCCGTCAGTCAGATCGCGCCGGGCTGGTAGCGCGAGTACCGGTTGCGGCTGGTGCAGATGGCAGTTTACAGTTTCTTAGCCGCATGCCGTTGGGAAGTGAGTTTGCCATGGGCTTTGTTTACCCCCAACTATTGCAGTGTCAGCTGGAAAGTTTGAATCAGGTATTGAGTGATTTTGGCGCCCAGAGCATTTTGTTGTTTAGTTGTGGCTGTCGCCGCTTTGTTTTGCTTGATGAAGTAAAGCCCGAAACTTTAAGTTTCCAGCGAATTGCTCCGACCAATGGCTTTTATACCGTGACCGAAATCTGTCGTGATCAACCCTTGTTGAACATGAGTTTGGTGGCAGTGGGCTTTAGGGAAGGGCCGCTGACGACATGTCAGAGCGCCAAACAGCCAAGCATGCCGACGCAGTTGCCGGTGTTGCCCGATGGCACTGTGGACAAATATGTTAGCTCTCATGCCCGAGTGTTGGGGCGGCTGTTGCATTTTATTGCCGCCTTGAACCGGGAGTTGGAAACTCAATCTCGGGAGCTAGAGCGACTCAGTTTTCTTGATGGTTTGACCGGCATTGCTAACCGACGCTGTTTTGACCGGCAACTCTATGCTGACTGGCAGCAATTGCAACGTACAGGGCAACCCTTGACGTTGTTGATGGTCGATGTTGATAGTTTTAAACGTTTCAATGACCTTTATGGCCATCGTGCCGGGGATGATTGTTTGATCAAATTGGCCGCTGCCATGGTTGAGAGTATCGGCCGAAGGGGCGATTTGGTGGCGCGTTATGGTGGGGAAGAATTTGCTTTGATCCTGCCCGCAACTGACAGCGATGGGGGCGCAAGAGTTGCTCATCGTTTGCGTCAGGCTATTGTCGGGTTGGCGATTCGCCATGGGCAAAATCAGTCCGGTAGCCCTTATGTGACCGTCAGTATTGGGCAGGCCAGCTGTTATCCTGAACGACAAAGTCGCACTGAACGTACGGATATGAATGTGCAGTCACAGATAAGTGCTTTGATTACTGCTGCCGACAAGGCGCTATACCGGGCCAAGCAGACTGGGCGTAATCGCCTCTGCCTTGCTCCGGAACTTGCACTTTCTGACTTAAAACCTTAAGTCTTTGCGATGGTGATGTTGTTACCTTAGGTAATATCGATAACTTAGGTACATAGTCTGCCTCTGACAATTCCTAAGACTACTTAGTGGTGTTGTGCTGCTGGTGTCCTGGCCAATAATCTGCGCTCATAATAGCCACTTAGAATAAACATCACGCCATACCCACACCCTAGCGCCAAAATCACACTGACCACATTGCCTGAATATTGTCGTAGTAAGTAAAACGCTGCTAAGAGGGAGACAAGTCCACTGATACGGATCAGCAGACTGGGCATAAAGCCGTTATGGGCTTTGATAAAGGCCAGCTGAAAGGCGTTGAGTATCATCAGAACAAAAAAGGCGGCAAAGTGGATCAGGACAATGGCTGCGCCGTGGTATTCAGCAGGATATAGCCAGTGCACTAGCTGCCGTCCCCAGAATAACATCAACAGGAAAAATACGGCACTGACCGCAAAGGCAAAGCGATACAACAGACGTTTGATTGCCGCAATAGCCGCATAATTTTGTTGGCGGACATATTCCGCCAGCTCAGGCAGCACAAAACGGTAGATGGGAAAGACAAATAGTAAGGTCATATAAGTAATTACCGGTCTGACGACAACCTGAAAATTACCCAACTCCTCCAGGGAAAAATAGCGTACTGTTAGTAGTACCATTAGGTAAATCATCAGCATGCTGGCTCCAGTTTCCAATGACGCCGTCATACTGCGCTGCATAAACTGTTTCAGATCTGCCGATAGCATGACCCCTTGTAGCGGATGGGTGCGGATCTGTCGCCGCCGACTGATAAACATCATCACGGCGATAAGAAAATTACCGATAATCAAGCTGTGAAACAGTGCCGATAGCGGCGACATACCCAAGACGCCATACCCCAAAGCAAACAGCAGAATTTGCAGTGCCGGATCAAGCCAAGTGATACGGTTGCTGATCCCATACATGCGATACATGGCCAGTTGATTGGTAAAGTAAATCTTCAGCCCCATGGAAAGAATAATGCCCACCAGTTGCCAGTAAGCCACATTCATATGCAACCGGTGTTTAATATAGGGCAGTACCAGCCCCCACGTCAGCAGTACGACAGCAATCAGGCAGAAGCGGAACAGATTGATAATATCCCTGTCGTTACGGGTTCTGGCATAGCTGACCACCATGGCGCTGCGAAACCCCGTCATCACAATCAGCGCGAGGGTAATCACATCCACCACTGTGTGGTACAGCGCCAGGCTATCTCTGGCAACCCACTGGGCAAGATAAATTTTAAAACCATACCCCAGCGCAATGCTGAGCAGTGTGGCTCCTATGCCTTGAATAAAGACACGTTTAAGTGCGGAGATAGAATACTGTGACATGAAGGCTCCCTGAAATGAGCGCGCAGTGTAGGGGGCAATGCCCTATGTTGGCATGAGCCAGATCACACAGTGAGGGCTTGTGGTTATCAGTGGGTTAAAGTGTCGCCAGCAAGACAGCGAAATCGCATTTGACGCCGCCTTAACGCTGTGTTTTCGCGGTACAGATGTTATGATCTTGCGCCATTAATGGCAGCGATAGACGTTGCCAACAGATTATTTTGACGAGAGTGATACCCATGCCAACAATTCTGGCGCTGGACACCTGTACTGAAGCCTGTTCAGCCGCCCTGACACATCAGGGCCATATCTATTCTGCTTTTGATGAGGTTCCTCGGGAGCATAGCCAGCGTTTACTGCCCATGGTGGATAGTCTGCTGCAGCAGGCAGGTATCCGGCTGACGGACTTAGATGCCATTGCTTATGGCCGCGGACCGGGCAGTTTTACCGGGATCCGAATTTGCACCAGTATGACTCAAGGATTAGCGCTGGGTGCGGATAAGCCTGTGGTGGGGATTTCCACTTTAGCCGCGATGGCACAAAGTGCCATCAGTCGTGGGGCGACTCAGGTGTTAGCCGCCATTGATGCTCGTATGGGCGAAGTGTACTGGGGCCAGTTTATTGCCCACGATGGTCAAGCCCAGTTAATCGGCAGCGAAGCGGTATCGGCGCCGCAAACTGTGGCATTAGCGTTGGATGCCAGTCAGCCCATTGTGGCTTGTGGTACTGGATTTGCCGCTTACCCTGAATTGCTGTCGTTGGCCGGCGGTTTGCAGTTAGATGATGCTGCTCGGTTACCGGATGCCCGCTTTATGTTACCGCTGGCCATTACTGCTCGCGCCGCAGGGGCTTGCACAACCGTAGATGATCTACAACCCGTCTATCTGCGTGACACTGTGGCATGGAAAAAGCTGCCCGGTCGGGAATAGAGATATTGGGCTTCTGTTGTCAGTGCATTGCCTGCCGGTTCGCTCTCAGGGATGGAGCAAAATGGTTTTACGGCAGGCATGATTGCTGATTGGCAGCAGAAGTCCGACCTGTTTGTCAATGGCCGCTATTTATAAAAAAAGCGTCACAGCGCAAAGAATTACAGGATAAACTGTGTCAGTCTTGCCCGCCGGTCGCAACCCGGCCCCACCAGGGAAGGAGAGCCTAGTGCTACAGACCCGGTCCCGGATGCCAAACGCTGCCGATAATGGTCAGCATGCAACACCGGAACAGTTATTTTTCCAGCTGCCTCATATCCGTTTATCAGCCTTGCGTTTTGGTCAGCCGAACCAGCCAGTGATCTTAGCACTGCATGGTTGGCTGGATAATGCTTTGAGCTTTCAGCCACTGGCAGCTGAGCTCAGCGGTTATCAGGTGATTGCGGTTGAATGGCCAGGGCACGGGTATTCTCAGCATCGCCCCGGCAAAACGCCGTTACACTGGGTGGACTATTTGCTGGATTTGCATGCCTTGTTGTCCGTGCTGGATGAGCAGGGCTTGAAACCTGCTGCCTTGCTAGGCCATTCAATGGGGGCGATGGTGGCTTCTGTCTATAGTGCAGTTTATCCCGAACAGGTTCCTGCGCTGATGATGATTGAAGCAGCAGGTCCTTTGGTGGAGGCTGAGAGCAATATTGCTCAGCGGCTTCAGCGCAGTTTAACGCAGCATAATCGTCCTGAGCGTGCTTTGGCGCATTATGCCGATATTAGACCTTTAGTCAGAGCGCGGCATCAGTTAACCGGGTTGGAGCGACATTGGTGTGAACTCTTGATTGCGCGTAATGTTCAACCCCATGAGCAGGGAGTCTGCTGGCGCACCGACCCGCGTTTAAAATTGGACTCTCCGGTGCGTTTTTGTCTGTCTCAGGTCAATGCCTTGATGGATAAAGTGAGTGTGCCGGCATTACTGATCGTTGCCCAGCAAGGGTTGATGCCGTTAGATGACATTCGCCAGCTTGCCGGGCAGTGGTTTGCAGCACTGATACTGACACAGCTACCTGGAAATCATCATTTGCATATGGAACATGCGTCAGACGTTGCCGGTGAAATTGGCGCTTTTTTGCAGTCACACCATATGACTGCAGAATGACGGTTTCGGGGCCAAACTAGGCAAGTTGTTATTTTTATGTGATGATATTTAGAAATTAAAACGATCGTATGAACATCGGCGGTCGTTTACCGTTAATAAAAATCAAAAGTAACTAATCAGAAGTAATTAAAACTAAAAGAGTGGCGGCATTATCTCAGATAGTGCCGTGGCGTTTTTGCCGTAACACTGCTTGAGGCAATGTAGGAGAGATTTGTGGATCAGCCCTGGATTAATCATTTACCAGCCGGTGTGGCGGCCAATATTGATGTTAACCAGTTTTCATCATTGGTGGACTTTTTTGAATGTGCCGTGGCCAAATATGCTGACCAGCCCGCGTTTATCAATATGGGTGCGACGCTGACTTACCGTAAACTGGAAGAGCGTAGCCGTGCTTTCGCCGCTTACCTGCAAAATGAGCTCAAGCTGCAAAAGGGTGATCGGGTCGCTATTATGATGCCGAACCTGCTGCAGTATCCCATCGCACTATTCGGCATTTTACGTGCGGGTATGGTGGTGGTTAATGTGAACCCACTGTATACCCCGCGGGAATTGAAACATCAGCTTAATGATGCTGGAGCCAAAGCCATTGTGGTGGTGTCTAACTTTGCCCGCACGCTGGAAGAGGTGGTGGATGAGACCCCGGTAGAGAGCGTGATTATCACAGGTATGGGTGATTTGCTTAGCACGCCAAAGCGCACATTGGTGAACTTTGTGGTGAAGTACATTAAAAAGCTGGTGCCTAAGTATCATCTACCCCATGCGTTATCTATGCGTCAGGCGCTGTCTAAAGGCCGCCGTATGCAATATGTAAAACCTGAATTAGATTCATCTGATCTGGCCTTTTTACAGTACACAGGTGGTACAACTGGAGTATCTAAAGGCGCCATGCTAAGTCACGGTAACCTGGTGGCCAACGTGTTGCAGGCTGATGGCGCTTATTCTCCAGCACTGCAAAATGGTAAGGAATTTGTAGTGACGGCCCTGCCGCTGTACCACGTTTTTGCCCTGACGGTAAATTGCCTGCTGTTTTTGCACAAAGGCGCTAAAAACCTGTTGATCACTAATCCTCGTGATGTACCTGGTTTTATCAGTGAGTTACGTAAATATCCATTTACTGCGCTGACCGGGGTAAACACCCTGTTTAATGCGCTGGTAAATAATCCAGATTTTGCCACCTTGGACTTTTCACGTCTGAAATTGTCTATTGGCGGTGGTATGTCGGTACAGCGCGCCGTTGCCGATAAATGGCAGAGCCTGACTCAGACCCGTTTGTTAGAAGGTTATGGCTTAACTGAAGCCTCACCACTGGTCACTTGCTGTCCATACAATTTGGACGGTTACAATGGCTCTATTGGTTTCCCTGCGCCATCGACTGATATTCAGGTTCGTGATGAAGAAGGCAATGTGCTACCTCAGGGAGAAACCGGTGAGCTATTTGTAAAAGGCCCGCAAGTGATGCAGGGATACTGGCAGCGTCCAGAAGAGACTGTCAAGGTGCTGGATAGCGATGGCTGGCTCTCAACCGGTGATATCGGTTATATGGATGAAAAAGGGTTCTTCTTTATCGTTGATCGTAAAAAAGACATGATTTTGGTATCTGGCTTCAATGTTTTCCCTAATGAAGTGGAAGAAGTGGTTGCACTGCACCCGAAAGTGGTTGAAGTGGCTGCTGTTGGTGTTCCCCATGAGGTCAGTGGAGAGTTGGTGAAGGTGTTTGTCGTTGCTAAAGACAAGTCTTTAACCAAAGAAGTATTGGTTAAGCATTGCCGTCATCATTTGACGGGCTATAAAGTGCCGAAGCTGGTAGAATTCCGCGATGAATTGCCAAAGACCAATGTCGGTAAGATTTTGCGCCGCCAGCTTCGAGATGAAGCCAGAAAAGCGTAATACCGATAAAGCCGGCGACTGAGCCGGCTTTTTTGTGGCAGTGAAATAGTGGAGACAGATTTGTTAGCGTTTGAATATATTGATACTCAGTCTGCGTTGGATGCGCTGGTGGCCAAATACCAACAGGCTGAATTACTGGTACTGGATACTGAATTTGTCCGCACCCGCACCTATTATGCACGGCTGGGTTTAATCCAAGCTTATGATGGTCAGACTCTGGCGCTGATCGATCCTTTAGCGGTGCAGGATCTTTCCCGCTTTTGGGCATTATTGGCTAATCCGCAGATCATCAAGTTGGTGCACTCCTGTAGTGAAGATTTAGAAGTATTTGCCCATTATGGTCATTGCCAGCCCCAACCGTTGTTTGATAGTCAGTTGGCTGCTTCTGTATGTGGGTTAGGTCATGGCTTGGGCTATGCCAAGCTGGTTGAGCAACTGCTGGGAATTTCTTTAGATAAAGGTGAGTCCCGAACTGATTGGCTAAAGCGCCCATTGTCTGATGCTCAATTGCAGTATGCTGCCAATGACGTGTATTACTTGTATCAGCTATATCCTATGCTGAAGCAACAGGCTGAGCAGCAACAGCGGCTCGATTGGGTGTGGGAAGAGGGCACTCGGATGACCGCCGGTCGTTTGCAGCAACCTGATTTAGAACATGCCTATTTGAAAGTCAAAAATGCCTTTCAATTAACCTCACATCAGCTGGCTTATCTCAAAGTGTTGGCTAAATGGCGGCTAGAAAAAGCCTTGGCACGGGATCTTGCTTTGGGCTTTGTGGTGAAGGATCACGCGCTGATCGGCTTGGCCAAAAAGCAGCCTAGGCAGTTAAGTGACTTGCTAAAGATGAATGATCTGACCGAACAGGAGAAACGCATCAATGGCCGGGACTTGATTAAAGTGATGCAAAGTGCTGATTTAGACAATTTGCCAGAGCCTGTGGATGTGTTAGCACTAAAGCCAGGCTATAAGGCGGCCTTTAAAGCGGTTAAAAATCAGTTAGCCTTAATTTGCGAGCAGCAAAATATTCCGACAGAAATTTTTGCTTCTAAGCGGAATATCCATGATTTTATGCAATGGCATATGGATGGCCGCAGCAAAAAGCTGCCGTTATTGCTCAGTGGCTGGCGAGGCGAATTAGCAAAAGCGCCGTTGTTGACACTGGATCTGACATTGTAAATAGCAGATAGCGCCAATGTTCCCGCCCTGTAACGACAGGGCAGGAACATCGCTAAACCACTCATTGCGGGTTATAGTGTGCCCGGCAGCGTAACATTGAGCTCAATCACCGACAGGTTATCATCGTTCTGTTCCAACTGTACTGTCACCTGATCTTCGGTAATGTGTACATATCTGCGGATCACTTCGATAATATCCTGTTTCATTTGCGGAAAATAATCCGGTGCTCCACGTTCACAACGTTGGTGAGCAACAATGATCTGCAACCGCTCCTTCGCTGTGGCCGCAGTACAGGGCTTGGTGTTACTTTTGAAATAGTCGAGTAAAGACATAATTAGTTGCCAAATATCCTTCTTAAAAAGCCTTTCTTTTCTTCCGTGAGAAATCTGATGGGGAGTTCCTCGCCCAACAATCTTTCGACAGTATCCTGATAAGCATGTCCGGCATCACTTTCACTATCCAAAATGACCGGGACACCGGCATTAGATGCTTTAAGTACTGATTGTGACTCAGGGATCACACCCAGCAGTGGAATTGCCAAGATCTCTTCGACGTCATCGACGCTAAGCATTTCGCCTGAACTGACCCGTTTAGGGCAGTAACGTGTCAGTAAGAGCAATTCTTTAATTGGCTCAAGATTCTGCTCAGCCCGGCGTGATTTACTCTGCAAGATGCCTAATATACGGTCTGAGTCACGTACAGAGCTGACTTCCGGGTTAGTGGTAACTATCGCGGTATCTGCATAGTAAAGTGCCATCATAGCACCATTTTCAATCCCAGCTGGTGAGTCACAGATAATGTACTTAAAGCCCATCTCATCGAGTTTATGTAGCACTGTTCCCACACCATCTTTGGTCAGGGCTTCTTTATCCCGGGTTTGCGATGCTGGCAGGATAAATAGATTTTCACAGCGCTTATCTTTGATCAATGCTTGGTTTAGATTTGCTTCGCCATTGATTACATTGACGAAATCATACACTACCCGACGTTCACACCCCATAATAAGATCAAGATTTCGTAAGCCGATATCAAAGTCGATGACCACGGTCTTGTGACCTTTTAATGCCAGTCCTGTGGCAATTGCAGCACTGGACGTGGTTTTGCCCACACCGCCTTTACCTGAGGTGACAACAATAATCTGTGCCATGTTTTTCTATCCTTTTGTCTGCCAGCTGGTTATTGTTCTGGGCAGAGATTCAACGATCAGCGACTCACCATTGAGTCGAATACATCCGCTGGTTGCAAAATCATGTTCATTGAGGTTTTCATTCAACCAATACTGCCCGGCGATAGAGACGAGTTCAGCTTCCAGTACCTGAGCAATAATAACACTGCGTTTATCACCGCTGGCACCCGCCATAGCTTTTCCCCGCAGGGCACCATAGACGTGAATACTGCCATCGGCGATGACTTCTGCGCCGTTACCGACGTTACCGAACACTATTACATCACTGTTCGGCGCATAAATCTGCTGTCCAGAGCGAATATTTCGCTTGATGATTTTGCTGCCACGGGAAATTAGTGGTGCTTTGATATCTTTTCCGGCTTTGATGTTTGCCAGCCCAAGCGCTTTCACCTTGGCTGACAGAATTTTACTCGCGCCAGAGACTCCCACCATGACGAGGTTATGTGCCGACATTAGTCGTTTAAGCGCAGCTATATCAAATTGGTCGTCATGGATTGCCGAGAGATTGACAACCAATGGCGCGCCAAGAAAAAACTGTGGTGCTTGAGCGATTTTTTGGGCTAATTCAGTCGCTATCAGCTCCAAATTACTGTGTTTGAGATGTAAAACGGAAAGCGTAAAAGATGCGCCCTTCAACTCTATGCAAGGTTTGGCCATCCCCGTAAAATTCTCCCAAAAAACTCAGTCTATGCCCCTGAGTTGAGTTAACTTTTATAGTGCTCATGTTATAGTGTGCCCCCTGTACTGGCAAGATTTGAAAACCCGAATTAGGACATTTATGCTGTGTGCCGTCTATAAAAGCAGCCGTAAAGCGGAGACTTATCTTTTCGTTAGTAAAAGAGATGACTTTTCCCAGGTACCGGAGCCGTTATTAGCTATGTTTGGTACGCCAAAACTGGTGATGGTTTTCCCGATTAATCAGCGTGATAAATTAGGTATTGCCGATATCGAGAAAGTTCGAGCTGAGTTAGCAGATAAAGGCTATTATTTGCAATTACCCCCTCCACCGGAAAATCTACTGAAATCTTATCGTCAGGGACAGGGATTAGATAACTGACGGATAGACTGGGATGGTCGAAATGAAATGGATATTCATACTATGGTTAGGGCTGTTTGTTTCTGTTGCGGTATATGCTGAACCCGAGAATAACAGCCCCTCATTCCAGCTGTTTCTGCAACAGACCAAGCAGCAGCTGGGTCAGAAGTATACCTACCCGTCACAATGGCTCGATAGCCAGTTTTCAACCATAAAGCGTTTTTATGATTTTCGGCCAGCAAAAACCGTTACCGATGAGCCTTTAGCGTTTGGCCATATCACCTTAGAGCACTATCTACCCGCCCGTTTTACATCTGAACAAATTGAGTATGGTGCACAATTACTGGTGCAACATGGGGCGTTATTACAGCGGCTACAGCAGCAATATGGGGTGCAGCCTCGATTTTTAGTCGCGTTATGGGGGGCCTTGTCTAATTATGCGTTAAGCCAGGATGCTTACCCCATGCTCTCGGTGGTGGCTTCGAAAGTGTTCGCCCAGCAATTGCCCATGTCTGAGTTGATCGCGGCTCTGGACTTAGTTAAACATTTTCCAACACAGACTTGGGTAACTGAGCGGCAAGGTGTGATTGCCCCGATAGGTTTTTCTCCATCACGGCTGCAGCAATTTGGGCAGGATGGTAACGGGGATGGCGTGCTTGATATCCGTCATTCGGTTGCAGATATGTTGGCGTCGTTAGCCTATTTTTTGCAACAGCAAGGTTGGCAAGCTGAGCAGACCTGGGGACGACAAGTGAAATTACCCGCTTTATTTAAAGCTGAGTACGGTATGGCGCATAGTGCTAGCTTTGCCTACTGGCAGAACTTAGGCGTGCGCAGGTTTGATGGCGGCAACTTGCCTAAACGGCAAGATATGCAGATTTCACTGTTACGTCCAGATGGCGCAACGGGGCGGCATTACCTTGTTTATGATAATTATCGCGCCTTGTATGCTTGGCAAAATGATCATTATTTTGCGCTTTCTGTCAGTTATTTATCTGAAAGACTGAAGTTAAAGTTTAGGCAGCTCAAAAAATAATAACTTTTTAGTGTAGAATACGCTCCCTCTTTTCCTGATTGAAGTTAAGTCGTAAGTTATGTCCTTTTGGAAGCAGAAAACATTGGCAGAAATGTCCACTGAAGAGTGGGAAATGCTGTGTGATGGGTGTGGTAAGTGCTGTTTGAATAAACTGATCGATGATGAAACCGATGAGCTTTATTACACCAATGCTGCCTGTTTGCTACTGGATTGCCAGACAGGCCAGTGCAAGCACTATAGTGACAGATTTAAACATGTACCACAGTGCACGGAGATCACCGTCGACAATATTGCTGAGTTGGATTGGTTGCCTGATTCCTGTGCTTATCGCAGGTTGCATCTTGGCCGCGAGTTGCCGAGTTGGCACCCTCTGATCGCCGGCTCTAAAGTGGCGATGCGTAACAACGGGATGAGTGTTTGCGGGAAGGTAGTGTGTGAGACGCAAGTAAAAGATATTGAAGACCACATTGTATTGTGGCCGCTCAAAGATATGGATTAGTATCCGCGACGGAACAGTGTAAAAAGCCCCGCACGCGGGGCATTTTTCGTTATGGTCAGCGACGGCATAATGGCACAATCATCACAAACCAAGCGAATAGATATAACGCAAACGCGACTTGCATCCATTGCGCCATAGATAATCCTAACATTCCCCAAACATCATCACCGCACAACCCTGTTGGCATAAACATATCGGGAAACCAGGTGTGTAGCGGAGCAAAACTAGGAAAATCCGGTAAAAAAGAACAGGTAGAAAAAGGCGATGGATTGGCTTGCATATCATGTAGGCTGGTTGCCAGTTTTTCCCCCCAGGCCGCACTCACTAGCCAAAGTAAGGCCGCAGGGAAACGCAGTATCCCTCTAGGACTGATCAGGCCGATAATAGCAGCAAACAAAATCCCCATTACTGCCACCCGCTGATAAACGCACAAAACACAGGGGTGCAGGTGCATACCGTATTGGAAAAATAATGCGCAAGCTTCCAAAAGCAGCGCACTGGCGCCAAGGATTAGCCAGGCAAGGCGGGATTGGGCAAATTGGATCAATGCTGCCACTGAGGACTCCTGAAACAGTTTTATCATGAAATTTGTAATAAAAAACGCCCTAAATCAGGGCGTTTTTTGACTTTACTTAACTCACTTCATGCAGTCAACAGGTGTATCAGTGACCTGTTACACCCATCACTTCACTGATGGAATGGTGCAGTAATAAACCTGAGTTATAGAAATGTTGGGTCATATCTGCCAAGAAACCAGTTTCAATGGCCAGCAGACCAGCAACAGACAATACGATAGTGTATGGCAGTGCCATCCAAACCATGCGGCCGTATGACAGGCGAATAAGCGGTGCCAGTGCCGACGTCAGCAGGAACAGGAACGCAGCTTGGCCGTTTGGTGTCGCTACGGATGGCAGGTTAGTCCCGGTATTGATAGCAACAGCCAACAGATCGAATTGATCTCGGGTGATTTGACCATCTAACAGCGCCGCTTTTACTTCATTGATATACACGGTTCCCACAAACACGTTATCGGATACCATGGACAATAGGCCATTGGCGATAAAGAAGATCACTAACTGCATATTGCCTTCAAATGCCAGTGCCCAATGGATCACTGGGGCAAACAGACGCTGATCAATAATCACGGCAACAACGGCAAAAAATACCGCCAGCAGCGCTGTAAATGGCAAGGCCTCTTCAAAAGCTTTACCCAGAGCATGTTCATCGGTAATGCCGTTAAATGCAGTACACAGGATGATAACGGTCAGACCGATTAGGCCCACAGACGCGAGGTGGAAAGCTAGGCCAATAATCAGCCAGATGCCGACAATGGCTTGGATGATCAATTTCATCTTATCGCGATTAGTACGGCGAGCATCTTCGTGATCAGCATAGTCACACAGAATCTGACGTACGCTGTCAGGCAGTTGCGCGCCATAGCCAAATATCTTGAACTTTTCTACTAACAGACAGGTAGAAATACCGGCGATAAAGACAGGAACAGTAACCGGTGACATCCGGATCGCAAACTCAGCAAATTGCCAATTTGCTTGTGCGGCAATAATCAGGTTTTGTGGTTCGCCCACCATGGTGCAAACACCACCCAGAGCAGTACCCACACCAGCATGCATCAGCAGATTACGCAGGAAACCACGAAATGCTTCCAGCTCATCATTATTCAGCTGATTTTGGCCTTCAGAGGTATGATCATGATCGGCGCCAAACTCTTTTCCTGATGCGACTTTATGGTAGATAGCATAAAAACCAACCGCGACAGCGATGATCACTGCGATAACGGTTAATGCATCCAAGAAGGCTGACAGAAAGGCTGAGGCACAGCAAAATAGCAGCGACACTGCCATTTTAGAGCGCACCTTGGTGATCATTTTGGTAAAGCCAAACAGCAACAGCTGTTTCATAAAGTAGATACCGGCGACCATAAAGACCAGCAGCAGTAACACTTCTAAGTTGGCTTCAATTTCATGTAGCACCTGACTTGGGCTAGTCATTCCAATGATGACAGCTTCGATAGCCAGTAGGCCACCGGGTTGCAGTGGATAGCATTTCAGCGCCATAGCCAGGGTGAAAATAAACTCGACCACCAATACCCAACCAGCAACAAATGGGTTGAGGTAGAAGAGAATCGGGTTAAGGATTAAAAATGACAGAATTGCGATTTTGTACCACTTGGGAGAGTTACCCAAGAAGTTTCCAATAAACGCCTGACTCATTGTCACAGGCATGGCACCCTCTCTAACTTATAAGAATATTGAATAACGTTTACAGGTTTGTTGCACGTTTCTTGCGCGGGCACAAGTTTAGCCCAAACCAGGTTGATTGTAATGACTTAGCAATTGCTTAATTTCAAAAAGCGGAGCTATCCGGCAAAAACAAAGATTTAATATATGTGTTTGGATTATTTTTGACCAAAAAACCCTTTTAACTTTTGATCTTCATCCCGAATTTACCGCAATGGTTTTCATTTTTTGTTCATCTGGTATGATCTGTATCCATATATAAATAGTATGACTATTGGATAAACGGCTGATGATTATCAACGCCAAAGGACCTGCAAGTTTTGCAGAGAAATACATTGTACGATCCATTTGGGAAAATAAATTTCCGCCGGGATCGATCTTGCCTGCAGAGCGTGAGTTATCCGAACTGATTGGTGTAACCAGAACCACCTTACGTGAAGTGTTGCAGCGTTTGGCTCGTGATGGCTGGCTGACCATTCAGCATGGTAAACCAACACGGGTTAATAATTTCTGGGAAACATCCGGTCTGAATATTTTGGAAACTATCGCGGATCTTAATCCGGATGGTTTTCCAGAGCTGGTAGACCAATTGCTTTCTGCTCGTACTAATATCAGTACTATTTATTTCCGCGGGGCGTTACGCCATAGCCCTGACGTAGTACTGACAACCCTGTCTCATATCCATGGCATGCCTGATACTGCTGAGGCGTATGCTGAGTTTGATTATAAGTTGCATCATAAGTTGGCGTTTTCATCCGGCAATCCGCTTTATGTATTAATTCTTAATGGTTTTAAAGGCCTTTATAGCCGGGTTGGGCGTTATTATTTCAGCAGTGAAGATGCCCGGGCATTAGCTAAAGCATTTTATTGTCGTTTAGAAGCACTGGCTCAATCTGGGGATTATGCGGAGGTACCATTACTGATGCGTAACTATGGCATTGACTCTGGGAAAATGTGGATGTTGCTGCGAGATGCCATGCCGGCTGATATAGCACAAGACAAATAGATTGTTATTACATAAAAAAACACCGCCTATTAGGCGGTGTTTTAATTTATGCTGACATTTTTTGACTATCACCAGGTCGCTCCGGACAGGATGCTAACCTGACTGCACTACCATCATCATTGACCTGCTCTAGATAAATATCAAATCCCCATAGCCGGTGTAAGTGCTTGAGTACTTCACTATGGCTATCAGCAAGTGGGATACTGTTGGTTGGCACGTATCTGAGAGTCATGGAACGATCGCCGCTAACCTCAACATTGTGCACCTGAATATTGGGTTCTAGATTAGACAGATTATATTGCTGAGATAGCATTTGTCTGATGGCCTTGTAGCCTTGGTCATCATGAATAGCACTGACTTCCAAGTAGTTTTTTTGCTCATCATCTAAAATACCAAATAGCTTGAACTGACGGATGACCGTAGGGGACAGGTATTGGCTAATAAAGCTTTCATCCTTGAAGTTTTGCATCGCAAAATGCAAAGTTTCTAACCAGTCGCTCCCCGCAATGTCTGGGAACCAAGCCTTATCCTCTTCTGTCGGGTTTTCACAGATGCGACGAATATCGACAAACATGTTAAAGCCCAGTGCATAGGGGTTTATCCCTCCATAATATGGACTATTGTATGCTGGCTGTGCGACCACACTGGTGTGATTTTGCAAAAATTCTAACATAAATCTGTCTGTGACTTTCCCTTCATCATACAGGTGATTGAGTATGGTGTAGTGCCAGAAAGTGGCCCAGCCTTCGTTCATCACCTGAGTTTGCTTTTGCGGATAGAAATACTGTCCCATTTTGCGAACAATTCTGACGATTTCTCGTTGCCAAGGCTCCAGTAACGGAGCATGTTTTTCAATAAAATAGAGAATATTTTCCTGAGGTTCTTCCGGGAAACGTTTCTTCTTTTTACTGCGCACCTCTTCTTGCGCTCGAGGAATTGTCCGCCATAAATCATTCACTTGGCTTTGCAGATATTTCTCCCGTTCTTTCTGCCTTAACTGCTCCTCCTTGAATGATATCTCCATTGGCCGTTTATAGCGGTCAACGCCATAATTCATCAGGGCATGACAGGAATCGAGAATATCTTCAACTTGCTGTGCACCATGTAATTCTTCACATTCGGCAATGTAGTTTTTGGCAAATACCAGATAGTCGATTATGGAACTGGCATCGGTCCAGGTTTTAAACAAATAGTTGTTTTTGAAAAAGCTATTATGCCCATAACAGGCATGTGCCATCACCAGTGCCTGCATAGTGATGGTATTTTCTTCCATCAAATAGGCAATACAGGGATCGGAGTTAATTACAATCTCATAGGCTAACCCCATTTGGCCGCGCTTGTAACTTTGTTCTGTTTCGATAAAACGTTTGCCGAATGACCAATGGGTATAACCAATAGGCATACCTATTCCGGCATAAGCATCCATCATTTGCTCGGCTGTGATGACTTCAATTTGGTTGGGATAACTATCCAAGCAGTAATGATCCGCAACCCGTTTAATTTCAGTTTGGTATTGTTCTAGGAGCTCGAAAGTCCAATCTGGACCATCGCTCAGTGCTTGCTGGTTTGTGTTCCCCATACATCCCCCTTCCATCTACACCGCCTGCTTTTTAAACAGTTCCCGGAAAACCGGGTAAATATCCTCAGCCTGACGGATATGTTGGACTGCGATATTGTCAAACTGCTGTTGCAGAGACTCATATTCCCGCCACAGGGTCTGGTGGGCTCGATTGGTTATTTCGATGTAACTGAAATAGCGCACCATGGGCAAAATTTGCTTGGCCAGCAAGTTGCGGCAGTTGGGAGAATCATCTGCCCAGTTATCACCGTCTGATGCTTGGGCGGCGTAGATATTCCATTCATCTGCCGGATAGCGCTTTTGTTGAATTTCATGCATCAGTTTCAGTGCACTAGACACTATGGTGCCCCCAGTTTCCTGAGAGTAGAAAAATTCATGTTCATCAACTTCTTTGGCTTGGGTATGATGGCGAATATACACAACTTCCAAATTTTTATAGGTGCGGGTTAGGAACAGATACAGCAAAATATAAAAACGCTTTGCCATATCTTTGGTAGCCTGATCCATCGATCCTGATACGTCCATCAAACAGAACATCACTGCTTGAGATGAAGGCACTTCGCGCTTAGCGAAATTATTAAATCTCAAGTCAAAGGTGTCGATAAAAGGGACCTTGGCAATTTTATGCTTCAGTTCTTCGATTTCTTGCTTGAGTAACAGAATTTGTTCCGCATTAGCGCCGGGAGTATCTTCCAGCTCATTTAATTGATGCTGTAATTGGTGCAGATTTTTCTTTTTCCCTGCTGTCATCGCAATACGACGAGCTTGAGATGAGCGTAGCGAGCGAACAATATTGATATTGGTCGGGACACCATCGTTGGTGAAACCAGCCCGATAAATCTGGTATTCAACCAGTTTGTTTAAGCGGTTTTTCTGTAGATTAGGTAACTCGAGATCTTCAAACAGCAACTCCAGATATTCATCTTTAGAGATCTGAAATACAAAATCATCCTGGCCTTCTCCGGAATCGGATGCGTCGCCCTGACCACTGCCTTGTCCGCCACCAGAAGGTGGCCTTTCAATTTGATCGCCTTTTGTAAATTGATCATTTCCAGGGTGAATACGTTCTCTGACTCCCCCTTTACCTTGATGGAACATTGGTTCACTGATATCCCGGGTAGGAATTGAAATTTGTTCGCCCTTATCCACATCCGTCACACTGCGGTGAGTTACCGCATCGCTGACGGCTTTTTTGATCTGTTTTTTATAACGATTTAAAAAACGCTGACGATTGACTGTGCTTTTACCTTTTGCATTCAACCGTCGGTCGATAAAATTAGCCATACGCACCTCCCACAGGGTTGACAGGGGGCGCAGGCCCCCTGAGTTCTCGGGTATTACGAGGATTTACGCACTCTCAGATACCATTCTGACAGCAAACGTACCTGCTTCTTGGTGTAGCCTTTTTCCATCATGCGGTTGATAAAATCATCATGCTTACGTTGATCATCCGTTGAGGTTTTGGCATTGAAAGAAATTACCGGCAGTAGATCTTCTGTGTTAGAGAACATCTTTTTCTCAATGACAGTACGCAGCTTCTCATAACTGGTCCACAGGGGGTTTTGACCTTCATTATTAGCCCTAGCCCGCAGAACGAAGTTGACGATTTCATTACGGAAATCTTTTGGATTGCTGATACCTGCGGGCTTTTCAATTTTCTCCAGTTCAGCATTGAGGGCCGCCCGATCAAACAACTGGCCAGTTTCAGGATCCCGGTACTCCTGATCTTGAATCCAGAAATCGGCATAGGTGACATAACGGTCAAAAATATTTTGACCGTACTCTGAATAAGATTCGAGATATGCTGTCTGAATTTCTTTACCGATAAATTCCACATACTTAGGAATAAGATAGCCTTTGAGGAATTCCAGATACCGCTCAGCAGTCTCGCTCGGGAACTGTTCCTGTTCAATTTGACGCTCCAGTACATAGAAAAGATGAACTGGGTTAGCGGCGATTTCAGAGTAATCAAAGTTAAACACGCGAGACAGGATCTTGAACGCAAAACGGGTTGAGAGGCCTTGCATGCCTTCATCTACACCAGCGTAGTCACGATATTCTTGATATGACTTGGCTTTGGGATCGGTATCTTTCAAGCTTTCGCCATCATAAACTCGCATTTTGGAATAGATAGAGGAGTTTTCTGGTATTTTGATACGGGACAAGACACTGAACTGTGCCAAAGTCTCTAAGGTGCCGGGTGCACAGGGAGCCATAGAGAGCTCAGAGCTTTGCAGCAGTTTTTGGTAGATTTGCAGCTCTTCTGAAATCCTTAAGCAATAAGGGACTTTGACGATATATACCCGATCGAGAAAGGCCTCATTGTTTTTATTGTTACGGAAGCTAGACCATTCGGATTCATTGGAGTGTGCCAGAATAATACCGTTATAGGGCAGGGCCGACAGTCCTTCTGTGCCGTTATAGTTCCCCTCCTGAGTTGCTGTCAGTAATGGGTGTAGCACCTTGATTGGCGCTTTGAACATTTCCACAAATTCCATCAGTCCCTGATTGGCACGACACAGTGCACCTGAGTATGCGTAGGCATCAGCATCGTCTTGGGCATAATGTTCAAGCTGACGAATGTCCACTTTACCCACCAAAGAGGAAATATCTTGGTTGTTATCATCACCGGGTTCAGTCTTGGCAATCGCTAGCTGATCTAACACGGAAGGATAGACTTTAACGACTTTAAATCGACTGATATCACCACCGAATTCATGCAGACGTTTGACTGCCCAAGGCGACATAATCGTTTTCAGGTACCGGTTAGGGATCTGGTACTCGTTTTCTAGTAACTTGCCGTCCTCTTCAACATCAAAGAGACAAAATGGATGATCATTTACTGGGCTACGGACACCATCTGCACTGAGAATATAAACTGGCACTTTTTGCATTAATGCTTTTAGTTTTTCTGCCAATGAAGATTTACCACCACCCACGGGTCCTAACAAATAAAGAATTTGTTTAGATTCTTCCAGTCCTTGAGCTGAGTGTTTCAGATAAGAAACGATCTGTTCAATGGCATCTTCCATACCATAGAAATCAGCAAATGCCGGATAGCGGGAAATCAAACGATTGGAGAAAATACGGCTGAGCACAGGATCTTTGGACGTGTCTATGACCTCGGGCTCACCAATGGCCATCAATAAGCGCTCGGCTGCTGAGACATAGGCACTGCGATCCTGTTTACAAATGTCTAAAAATTCCTGCAGTGTGTATTCTTCATCGAGCTTCTGTTCATAACGCTGTTGGTAATGTTCAAATATGCTCATGTTACCTCCCTGAAACACCGGTCATTTGGTTGTGATAGTCAGATTAAAGTTTGACCACCTGAAATTAAGCATAGCGCTAAGACGCGCGTATTTGCAAAAAAAATCAGTAAAAACAATGACAAATAGTTGCAAAAGCAATAATTGCACTTGTGTTTAGTCAGCTTTATTTATCCAATGAGGTATAACGAAAGTGAGAGTAAGCTCGCTTGAGGGGGAATTTGATTGGGTGGGAAAAGACGCTCATTAGGTGAGAATTGCTATGGGTAAAGAGTGATAAAACAAAAGGGAGCAACTAGGCTCCCTTTAGCTGTCTTTGTAGCATTGTTATGCAGCAAAGTTCTGGTTTACAAATTCCCAGTTGACTAATTGCCAGAAATTAGCCAGATAGTCTGGACGCAGATTACGGTAGTCGATGTAGTAAGCGTGTTCCCACAGATCAACTGTCAGCAGAGGGGTGACAGTGCTGTCTGTCAGCGGTGTTGCTGCGTTACTGGTATTAACAATATCCAGCGTGCCATCAGTTTTTTTCACCAGCCAAGTCCAAGAACTGCCGAAATTATTGACTGCAGCATCATTGAATTTTTCTTTAAAGGTGGCAAAAGAACCAAAACTGCTGTTAATTGCTTCAGCAATAGCGCCAGTTGGTTCGCCACCGGCATTAGGTGCTAAGCAGTGCCAATAAAAAGTGTGGTTCCAAACCTGGGCAGCATTGTTAAAAATACCACCTGCTGATGACTTGACGATATCTTCCAGTGATTTACCTTCGAACTCAGTACCCTGGATTAAACCATTCAATTTTACGACGTAAGTGTTGTGATGCTTGCCGTAATGGTATTCCAGTGTCTCTTGGGAAATATGAGGTTCCAGTGCGTTCATTGCATATGGTAAAGCGGGTAATTCGAAAGCCATTTTGCTTCTCTCCATGGATGTCATTGTCTTTAAACAGACTTGCTCACGCGGATCATTGTACTGATAAATTTTGTGAAGTGAATCATTCTTTATCGCTTCAAACCGATGATGGTTATCGAAAAAATCGTAAAAGACATACCCTTACAAACAGAGGGTTTTCGTTATCATAAGGTCTGAAGTACAATTGAGATCACAAAATTATTTGTGCCTTTGTAGGATTGAAAATGGAAACTGTCGAAAAAATTAAGCAACAAATTTCAGAAAACCCCATCATTCTGTATATGAAGGGCTCTCCAAAACTGCCTAGCTGTGGTTTTTCGTCCCAAGTTGCCCAGATCATGATTAACATGGGTGAGCAGTTTGCTTATGTGGATATTCTGCAACATCCCGATATTCGTGCTGAATTACCAAAATTTGCCAATTGGCCAACCTTCCCACAGCTGTGGGTTGAAGGTGAGTTAATTGGTGGCTGTGATATTCTGACGGAAATGTACCAGCAGGGCGAACTGCAGCCGATGATCAAAGCGGTAGCTGCGAAATATAAAAAAGATGAAGCAGAAGAGCAGGCATAAGCTGCACTTAGCTTGGTGACAATAATGAGAAAAGCCCCCAGTGTTGGGGGCTTTTTGTTAGGGGAATACCCGTTATTCTATAGGCTCTGCTGTAGCAGTTGCTTTTAAATGTGCTGGCGTCGGCGGTAGGATTAAGTTGAGTGTAATAGCCACAATGCCGCACAGGCTAATGCCTTGTAGGCTGAATGAACCAATACCGAAGGCCATGCCGCCGATACCAAATACCAGAGTGACACCAACAATGCATAAGTTACGCGGTTCACCCAAGTCGACTTGATTGCGGATCAGGCTGTTTAATCCTACTGCGGCAATAGAACCGAACAACAAGCACATAATGCCTCCCATGACAGGAACCGGAATAGTTTGCATCAGTGCACCTAGTTTACCGACAAATGCCAGCGTGATAGCGGTGATAGCGGTCCATGTCATGATGGTGGGGTTAAAGTTGCGTGTCAGGCTGACTGCGCCGGTGACTTCGGAATAAGTCGTATTTGGTGGCCCTCCAACGGCCGCAGCCATAATGGTTGCCACACCATCACCGGCTAATGTGCGGTGTAAGCCGGGTTTTTTGAAATAATCTTTCCCGGTGACATTGGAAATAGCCAAAATATCACCGATATGTTCCACCGCTGGTGCGATAGCAACCGGGATCATAAACATGATGGCTTGCCAGTGAAATTCTGGTGCAACAAAATTAGGAATAGCAAGCCAAGGGGCCTGTGTCACTTTATCAAAGTCGATAATGCCGTAAGCTAGACTCAAGCCATACCCGACAATAATCCCGGCCAGAATTGGCATCAGTTTTAATAGTCCTTTTGCCCAGATGGCAACGGCGATAGTCGTGAACAGTGAGGCCAGTGAAATCACAATCGCTGTGTGGTAATCCACTAGAATCGCGGAGCCATCACCGGTTTTACCCAAGGCCATATTGACGGCAGTCGGTGCTAATCCTAAGCCGATAATGATAATGACGGGACCGACGACGACCGGTGGCAGTAAGCGATGGATAAAAGCCGTCCCCCGGATTTTCACTAGGCTGGCTAGAATCAAATACATACAACCTGCTGCAATCAAGCCGCCCATTGTTGCGGGAATGCCCCAAGTTTGTACGCCATACAAAATCGGCGCAATAAAGGCAAAGGATGAAGCTAAGAAGATAGGTACTTGTCGTTTAGTGATGAGTTGAAACAAGAGTGTACCTGCACCGGCGGTAAACAGTGCGACACCGGTATCCAGCCCTGTTATCAGTGGCATTAGCACCAGTGCCCCAAATGCAACAAATAGCATTTGGGCGCCTTGGAGCGGGATCAGTAATTTTTGCATTATTATTCTCTTTTATTAGGGCCAAACCTTTTTATTTTATTTCTATTTTTACAGTTTTTGTGTGTTTTAAATCACAAAAAATACTTTGCATTATGAATGGAGTACTCACTGACTCGCTATAGTGGGCAAGTGTGGTAGACTCAACAATTCCGACCTTTTAGTTTTCCTGAAGATGCGTAATTTTTTTAGAAATTCACTCTTGCTGTGCGTGATCTGGGCGCTGATTTCCCCTTCGGCCTTTGCTGTTGAAGTTTCCCATTTGGATCAGGCCCGTGTTGCTGTATCCAGTCGGGGAGCATCAGAGCGAAATGCCGCATTAGATCAGGCGTTTTCTGATGTTATTGTGAAAAATACGGGTAATCCTGCTGTATTGAGTAACCCCGCGATCATTTCAGCGCTAAAGCAGACTGATGCTTACCTGACCCAGTATGGTTATGATGAAAAAGCTGGGCAGCTCTACGTTAAAGGCCAATTTGATCAGCGTCGTATCACACGGTTATTACGTCAGGCTGAAATCCCGGTTTGGGGAAGACAGCGGCCATTGGTATTGATTTGGCTATCCACTGAAGGCGATGATGGCCAGCGGCATTTACTTAGTGATGGCGCGGGTTCGGGGTTGCGGCAGGATTTTAGATTGGATGCCAGAGCTAAAGGTATGCCGATGATTTTTCCTGTGATGGATCTTGATGATTTGATGTTGGTCGGGGAAGCTGATGTTCGGGGAAATTTCCCTGAAGCTGTATCTGTTGCCTCGCACCGCTATAAAGTTGACTATTTTGTGTTAGCTACAATGTCCCGGACGGATGATGGTCAATTTAGTTACCAGTTAGATTTGTATCCCATGAAGCATGAAGGCAGTTTATGGCAGCCATTGTTTGAAAGTCATTTCACTGCTCCCACAGAAGCTGATGCGGTACATAGTATGGTATCTAGCTTAACGCAATATTTTGTCAGCCAGTATGCTGTCGCCGACACGGGCACAGATGAAGCTGTCAGTTTGACCTTCACCGGAATTGATAGCCAAGCGCAATTAGTGGCATTAGAGCAGTATGTTAAACAGCTCAGCGTCGCAAAATCAGCTGTGATTGCACAAATCCATGGTGATAAGGTGACTTTCTCGCTTGAATTGTTTGGTAATAAGGCAGACCTGAAGCGACAACTGAATTTAGATCCGCGCTTATCCCCAGTGAATGATTTCTCACCGGCTTTACCCGCTTGGCAGCAGTCTGCTGAGGATGTGAATCAGCCACTGGAGTACATGTGGCGTTAATTTTCCGCCAGTAGAGCCGACGACTGTTGGCTGCAGGTTTTTACCTGTCCGGGCGTCCGTGATACACTGACGCCCAATTATCTTGGTTTTAGATATTGAGAAATACCTGAGTGACCCAAAACTCACCGCTGCAATTATCCCTGCCAGTTCATCTGCCAGATGATGAAACGTTTAAAAGTTATTACCCGGCAGCGGGTAATGACCAACTTATCCAGAAATTACAGGCCAGTGCTGCCGGAGAAGGGAAACAAGCCCTTTACCTCTGGGGACAGGCTAAATCGGGTCGTACCCATTTATTACATGCTGCTTGCGCCCATGCCAATGATTTGGAGCGGCGGAGTTTTTATATTCCCTTAGGGATCCATGCCAGTATCTCCCCTGCATTGTTAGAGGGGTTGGAGCAAATGGATTTAGTCTGCATTGATGATGTGGATGCCATTGCGGGTCATCCTGTGTGGGAAGAGGCCATTTTCGACCTGTATAACCGCATGGCTGAACATAAGCATACTGCATTAGTGGTCAGTGCTAGTTCCTCTCCAACAGAGGCCGGGTTTCTGTTGCCAGATTTAGCTTCACGAATGCAATGGGGGTTGATTTACCAATTGCATCCCATGGCCGATGAAGAGAAATTAGCCGCGTTGCAGCGCCGCTCAGCAATGCGCGGGTTGCAATTACCAGAAGATGTTGGCCGTTTCTTACTCAATCGTATGGCCAGAGACTTGCGCACCTTGTTTGATGTACTGGATAAACTCGATAAAGCATCTATGGTGCATCAGCGCAAATTGACTATTCCATTTGTCAAAGAAATGTTGAGACTATAAACAATACAGGCGCCCTTAGGCGCCTGTATTGTTTACAGCGAGTTTACTGTTAACTTGCTAAAACCTGCCTTAGTCAAGTATGAGCTGATGACGATCGCCGCTCAATTGCAGTGGCGGTAAAATCGTGGCTTCAGGTGTACTCAGTCTTGCTGGTGATAAAATCAGATTATCAGCCCAGCTTTTGTCTACCCTCATCGCTAACGGTGCTGGCAGATTTGCAATCACATGACTGCCACCAAGCTCAGGTAATAAGTGATTAATAATCAAGGCTGCTCTAGGTTTGAGCTTTTCATGACCGACTCGGCCTCGCTCCCCCCAACTAACGATAACATTCTGCGCAGCAGCATCGGTTGGCGCATTGGTAATGCCAATATCCCGCTGTACTCCCAATCTATGGCTCATCATACTCTCTTCAAACAGCATGGCGGCATCCTCCCGCTTGGTTGAATAGGCATAAAAATCATTGGCATGGTCAGAAGTAAAAAATTGGCTGACATCCACTGGACTAAATGCCCGTTGGTCATCGGTAGCAGATTGGCCGAGAAAACGTACTTCTGCCAGCGCAGACATTTCTGTACTTAATAGTGGATAACTCTGCTCAAGTCTGTCTGATGCGAACAATTGGGCTTTATGTCGTGCTAGATAGGCATCATAGAGTGTTTTTTCATTTAAATTTGCATGACACGTGCGGGGGAAAAAGTCATTAGCATGGGCTAACTCATGGTAAAGCAGAGACGATAAATCGGTTTGAAGCGCGGTTGTTGGCCGTGATATCCGCTGCTCTGGATCGTAAATACCACTCGCATAACGGTTATCTTTGACATAGCGCCAAGGCATTAAAAAGTGTAATTCTGAGCCAAACTCATTGCGAAAATCCGGCGTTTCGTTAATGGTATCGCGCTGCGTTGGCGTTAACCATAAATCATCCGGGTTGAGATAAATTGCCCCGGTGGCAACCCAGTAAAATGCGGGTTGGATATCATAGCTGATCACAATAGCAGTGACAGATTGTAATAGCTTAATAAAATCCCGGTGCTTATCATGCTGCTGTAAAAAGAGTTTGAAGTTATCCCCCATCCAGTCATGGGATACCAGCACCCTCGCCATAATGTCATCTATATTGGCTTTACGACCACTTTGCCCGATAAGGGGTAATTCCGCCAGAGAACAGTCCCGCAGGGCAAGTTGATTATTATAAATACAGCGTTGTAATGCCTGTGCATAGGGTGATGCTTCAAGATAGGGATGCACCCGCGAAAGTGGCTCTTCAAACAACGCATCTGCTGGTGCCGCCGGCTCATTGGTAATAAGCAAATATGCATCATCTGCTAATTCAGTTCCGATGGCTTTAAGGTGAACCCGCTCATCTTGGCTGACCCAGGGTAGTTGTAATAGTGGTCTGGCCGGATCGCGCAAATCAACTCTGACAGTGGGACCTGATACCTGACACCAAGTCACCGCTTGCGTTTTTTGCTCTGATGGTGCTTCCAATCGTAAGCTGGCATTAGCTCCTTCGCTAAGTTGGTGATCTAAGCGGATATTAAATTGATGGGGCTCCGCAGCGGTAACCTGCACCGTGATTTCAGCCGATAGCGTTTTCAACGTGGTTTGCCCTGGCATGGGGGTGGCCGTCAAGCTGAAGCGGTACTCACCCGGATGCTGGGGTTCAAATGCCAGAATTTGACGTTGCGCTGTAACTAACTCTAGTGGCGCGCCATCGTGTTGCTGCCACTGGAGTAAATAATGGCGACTGTCTGGCAGCATGGCCGTGATACTGGCAGCTCGTCCCTGTATATATTCAGCTTCACGGTAAAACGTGATAGGTCCGGCAGTGGTGACAGCGAGTAGGGCATTGGTTGTGGCGGTGCAGGCAGGGAGCGGGTCACCAAATTGAAAACCCGGGCCGAAGAAACTGCCGTCATCATCACACCCGCTCAGCAGTAATATTGCCAAGAAAGGTATGTACTGACACTTCCTCATGTAGAGATTACTCCATTGTTATAATTATATTTTTATTTGATTGCATTTTTGACTATATCACGGGTAAATATGTCGAAAAAGCGTAAACAATGGATTTTTATATTGTTAAGTTTGTGCTGTAGAAGTGGGGAATAATATAAAACCACCCACTGGTGGTTTTATATGCAAATGTATCATTAGTTTGGTTTTTTTAGTCCCAGGTCTAATTCCCGCCCCCGGATACGGGCATAGAAAGAAAAGCCGGTGATCAGACTCAGTAGCAGGGCTGTTTCGATTAGGGCGAACCAGAATGCATCTGGCGTGGTATACAGCAAGGTTAAACTTTGTAACAAATACAGGCACAGAATAAAACTGGCCCAAGCATAGGTATAAGGTTGTCCTTGCCAGATACCTTTTAGTGGTAACAGCAGTGGCAGCAAACCAATTAGGCTAAAAAGTAGTGAATACTGACTGTTATCCAGTACTAACCACCAGAGCGTTAATAGCCCCAACAAGAGTAGATAACCGATACGACAGCTGTGAAATAGGATGGCACTGGGCATTTATATCAGCTCCAGTACAGTTTCTGGCGGTCGGCCAATGACAGCGCGGTTACCAACAATCGCGATAGGGCGTTCTAACAATTTCGGTGTGGTAGCGATGGCGCGTAACAGTTCCGCTGGCTGAGCGTTATCGAGTTGCAGTTGTTGATATTCAGCTTCTTTGGTCCGCATCATCTCTCGCGGGTCCTGTAATCCCAACTGGCTCATTAATACTTCAAGTTGTGCCAGAGAGAGTGGTGTTTTCAGGTATTGCACTACAGTGACATCTTGGTTTCGCTGTTGTAACAGTGCTAGCGCTGCTCGACTCTTACTACAACGGGGATTGTGCAAAAGGGTTATAGGGCTCATATTTTCCATCCTTGATGAGAGTGTGGGAGAACCTGCCATGGCAGGTTGCTCTGTAGATTATTTCAGGGCTTCCATCGCCTGACGCGCTTGTTTGAATTGGCGAATTCGGGCTTCCACCCGCGCTTGCTGCAGCGGTTCATCTTGGGCTGAGCGAAAAGCAAAATTAAGCTGATCAATGGCGCCATCGTAATCGGCATTAAGTGCCATAATTTCAGCGCGGACAAAATGTTCCATGGATTTATTTTTCAGCTTCAGGTAGGCATCTGCCAACAGTTGGTAAGGTAGGGGATTTTGTTTATCAAGAAAAATCATCTCTTCCAATAGCCCGATAGCTTTGTCAGCCTGACCCGCCTCGATATAGATATTGGCCAGGTTAATGTTGATCACTTGAGACGTTGGCTTCAGTGCCAACTGTGTCGACAGCAATTTAATCGCCTCTGGATAGGCGTTGTGCTGGGCCAGCAGATCGGTTTTGGTATCCAGATAAAACAAATTATCGGGATCTTTAGCGCGCAATTCATCGATGATGGTTTCTGCGGCGCTAAACTCCTTCAGTCGGAATAATGCCAGTGCTTTACCATAGCGTGCGGCAGCTTTAAAACTGTACTGTTTGCGATCTAATTGCTGCTCAAATAGTGCCAGCGCCGCAGCATCACTGTAACTGGAGAAGCGCACTTCAATTCTGGCTTTGGCCAGTTGGAAATTCAGATTATCCGCCACCTGGTGATGAGGATACTGTGTTGCCCGGTTGCGAGCCTCGGTAATACGGGATTCCGGTAGCGGGTGGGTGAGCAGCATTTGCGGTGGTTTGCTGGTAAAGCGATAACGGGCTGCTAGCTTAGCAAAAAAGTCTGCTGCAGCATCGGGGTCAAAGCCGGAGTCCACCATTACCTGCATGCCGATACGATCAGCCTCTTTTTCATGCTGGCGGGTATAGTTAATTTTCGTTTGGGCGGACAGTGCCTGAGTGGTGGCAAGCGCTGCCATACCCGCTTGAGGGGCTGCAATGGTTAATAAGATAGCGCCGAGCATTCCTGCGATAGTGGCTGGCGCCGCTTTTTGTTGTGCTTCAAAAGAGCGTGCCAGATGCCGCTGGGTGACGTGGGTGATTTCGTGGGCTAACACAGAGGCTAACTCACTTTCATTATCGGCGTTGAGAAACAGTCCGGTATGCACCCCGATATGGCCGCCAAAAAAGGCAAAGGCGTTAATTTCATCATTTTGTAGTAAAAAGAAATAAAACGGGGTTTTGACATCGTGGGCATGGGCCACCAGTTTATCACCCAGTTCAGTCAGATACTGATTGAGTACCGGATCGGTCACAATGGGCGTTGAGGCACGGATCACCCGCATATAGGCATCACCAAGCTGATTTTCTTTTTCCAAACTAAAGCTGTTAACTGCCACAGTGCCAAGATCTGGCAGGTTATTGCCGGAAAAGCTGCTCGATGGGGTAAAACTATCGGCAATCGCCCCTGCAGATAAGATCAGGGACAATGAGCTGGCAATCAAGGCGCGTTTTAGCGCCGGATAGGTCATGTTTCGCAAGCGGATCCTCTGCTGCTGGTTCGGCTTCCCGGCCACAACCCCGGGGAGATGTGACTTGTGGTTTAAGTTGCAAGTTAGGATAATGGCCGTCCCTTGGTGATAGCAAGTTCATTATGCTTTTTATTGATTTAACTGCTTTTCGCTGTCCGGTTCCTCTGGTCCGGACCAAACTGGCTCTTAAGCATTTGGCGCCGGGGGAGCAGCTTCATATCTTGTTGTCAGACACTGCGTCACGTCAGGATGTTCCCGCCTTTTTACAAAAACAGGGACATGTTCTCAAATATTTGAGCGGGCCTGATGGCACGCTATCTTTAGTCATAACCAAGCAATTGACTGCAGCAGGTTAAGGCAGTCAGACCAGTTCATGGTGTTGATCAGTTATTGGAAGAGTGAATGTTAAGTTTTATTCAACGCTGGTACAAAGAGCGTTTTAGCGATCCCCAGGCCGTGACCCTGGTATTTATCTTATTGATGTGCGCTGGGTTGATTTATTTTGGCGCCGAGCTGTTAGCCCCTATTTTTGTGGCATTATCATTGGCATTTTTGTTGGATTGGCCCGTGGTGCAAATGGGGCGGATCGGTATTAACCGAACCACTGGCGCCTCCTTGGTGTTGGTGTTGTTTATCGGTTTGGTACTCTTGCTGGTGCTAGGGTTAGTCCCCAGTATCTGGCGTCAGGGTGTCTCTTTGATTGCCGAGTTACCCAGTATGCTGGATAAGGGGTTGCATTTGGCGGAAGGGTTGGCACAGAAATATCCGCAAATTGTGCCGCCAGAGCAGTTCGATGCCATGGTGGATCAGCTGCGCCGTTTACTGGATACCGAGCATCTTTTTGATTTAGGTAGGCATTTATTGGGTTATTCTGCGTCACTGCTGGTACTTATGGTGTACGCGATTTTGGTTCCTATGCTGATGTTCTTCTTCCTTAAAGATAAAGATGAACTGATCCATGGTGCCAAACGCTTTATTCCGGCTAACCGCCAGTTGGCTGGTAAAGTTTGGGATGAGATGCACCAGCAGATCTTTAACTATATCCGCGGCAAAGTGATTGAAATTGTGGTCGTGGGCGTTGCCAGTTATATCTTTTTTGCGGTGATGGATATGCGCTATGCCGCATTATTGGGCGTATTGACCGGTTTATCGGTGTTGATCCCCTATGTGGGTGCCACACTGGTGACTTTACCTATTGCCTTGGTTGCCTTTTTCCAGTGGGGTTTTACCTCAGATTTTGCTTATCTGATGATAGGGTACGGGATTATCCAGGCACTTGATGGTAATGTATTGGTACCGCTATTGTTTTCTGATGCGGTGGATTTGCACCCTGTCATTATTATTGCCGCAGTCTTGGTTTTTGGTGGTTTATGGGGCGTTTGGGGGGTATTTTTCGCCATTCCATTAGCTTCGCTGATTAAAGCCGTCATTAATGCTTGGCCTGCGCAGACTCAGTTGCAGCCCTAGTAGCATTTTATAATCTAACGTTAGTTTATGTGAGTGTTACTACGCGTTAGTGCGATAACTTAACCGGCATCATCTTTGCGGAGTTGGTGCCGTTTTTTTATGGCTGTAACAACAGTTGTCGGCAGCGAGTCATCAGCGCGCGGTAAATTAACGTGGTTTGTTTGGCGCGGATATTCCAGTGCTGCCAGTAAAGCGGAACTTGTTTGCGCATCCCCGGGGTTAACTCAACCAGTCGCCCCTGTTCTAACAGTGGCACGGCCTGTAGATGGGCCACTAAGCCATATCCCATATGTTGCAAAATACTTTCTAAAAAGCTCTCTGATGAGGGGATGGTATGTTGCCAGTAGTCACCGCCGGCCATGGCAAAGTAACGCTGTAAAAATTTGTCATGCAGTTTGTCTTTGGTACTGAAAATGACCGCAGGAGCTAGGGCTAAGCTGGTTGGTGTCACGCCATTGTGGAAATAGCGGTGCTGGAATTGCGGTGTGGCCACACACAGATATTCCATTTGGCCAAGGGGCTCACTACTACAGCCGGTCATTGGGGTTGCTGTTGTGGTGACACAGCCAACGGCTTCACCATTTTGTAGCAGATGATGGGTGTAGGATTCATCATCGACAATCAGCTCTAACAGCCAGTTTTTACGCTGAAATAACGGGGCCAATGCCGGCAGAAACCAAGTCGCCAGCGTATCAGCGTTGACCGCAATTTTAATTTTACTCGGTGTTTGGGGCGTATCATCAGCCAACTCGGTTTGTAACTCTTGCTCCAGCATTTCTACTTGGGCGAAATGGCGTAATAATTTTTTACCCAGCGCTGTGGCCGTAACCGGATTGGTTCGGATCAACAGCGGCTGACCTGTTTTTAATTCCAGTTGTCGGATCCGTTGTGAAACAGCAGATTGGGTAATGTTGAGTTGCTGGGCTGCACGTTCGAATCCACCGCAGTTAATCACGGCGGCTAACGCTTTAAGTTGTACATAATCAAACATAATCAGTCATCCCAAGTGAGTGGAAATAAAAGTCATGTTGATATTAGCAAAACTGATAAGGCATAAAAATTATTAGTTATATTTATTAATGTGGCTTGGGTATGCTTGCGCTCCAGTAAAAATCAGAAAACTATAAGGGGAGCCGATGCAAACGGCATTTATTCAGGGGATGGGCGTAGGTGGCAGTTTGATTGTTGCCGTAGGAGCCCAGAATGCATTTGTATTAAAACAGGGGATCCGCCGCAGTCATCCGTTACCTATTGCCATACTCTGCTCACTCATCGATGCTGTGATGATTTCTGCCGGTGTACTGGGGTTAGGGCATCTGATCACAGAATTTCCCTTAATCAAGCATTTGGCCAGTTTTGGCGGAGCGACTTTTTTGATCTGGTATGGTGCTAATGCATTGAGGTCATCATTTCAGCCTCAAGGTATGGACTTGGATCATGCTAAAGGGGCGGATTCACTTCGCACCGCCATTTTAACGACACTGGCGATAAGCTTACTCAATCCTCATTTGTATCTGGATACCGTGGTGTTGTTAGGCAGTATCAGTACCCAGTTCGCCGATAATGTCAGACTTTGGTTTGGCGCCGGTGCAATCGTGTCATCGATTATCTGGTTTTTCAGTCTTAGTTTTGGCGCCAGATTATTAGGGCCGGTATTTGAAAAGCCGCAGGCTTGGTGTTATTTGGACCGTTTTATCTGCTTGACGATGTGGACCATTGCCGCTGCACTGTTGTGGCCTTATCTGACTCTGCTTTTGGCTTAATCTGCACAAGCTACAAGCATGATTATTTGTCGCCTTTGATTTGATATGGATATTAGGTGACGCGACAGGGAAAACAAAAGCGCCGGCAATCTATAGCGATTGTCGGCGCTTTGTTATCTGTTATATCTATTTGCCGGATTAACTCAATGTCAGGTAATCCAATACCACTTGGTGGTGGTCTTTGGTTTTGAATTTATCAAATACCTGAGTGATAACACCATCTTGGCCGATCAGAAAACTGATGCGGTGAATACCATCATAGATTTTCCCCATGAACTTTTTCTCGCCCCAGACCCCAAACGCGGTGGCAATGGCATGATCTTCATCGCTTAGCAGGGGGAAGTTAAGTGCTTGCTTATCACTGAAGCGCGCAAGTTTGGCCACAGGATCCGGACTGATGCCCAACACTGTCACATGCAGTTCATCTAATCTGGCTTTGCTATCACGTAGCCCACAAGCCTGTACGGTACAGCCTGGGGTGGCAGCTTTGGGGTAAAAATAGACTAATACTTGACCTTGGCTGAGGCAGTCAGTCAGGGACACTGGTTTGTCATGTTGATCGTGTAGCGTAAATAGGGGGGCTTTATCCCCTGCCTGTAATGTGTTCATGGGCACGCTCCTTATGTCATGTCTATGATAGTTAACCGTTATATACTTAATTCCCGTCCTGCATCTTCCCGCTTTACGTCGCGATGTGCAATTAAGTGGGGTATATCAGGGCGCTGCAATACCTTGCATCCGTTTGATACTGCAGTCCAATGACATATCTTGCGCCAGTTGATGAATACTGTGCTCTAAGGTTTCCAAGACGACTTTTTCTGGAATATTAATGGCCAGCACTACGGTTTGGATAGAATGCCCTTGGTCATCTTCTTCAGCGTGGGAGCGGACTGCGGCTAGATCCAGTGAGCGGGCGGCCAGAAACTGTGTGATCTGGGTCATGGTGCCACGCTGATCCTGACCGTGGAAGGTCACTTCAATACGGGAAATGTAATTTTGCGGCATATGATGTTTTGAGGTGCGTTTCATTACCGTCAATAACTCCAGTTCCATGCTTAATGCAGGCAAACTGGTCTCAATTTTGGTGATGGCAGCCCACGATCCAGAAACCATCATAATTAAAGTGAATTCATTGCCAAACAACGCCATGCGGCTGTCGACGATATCGCAGTCACAGTCACTGGCCAGTCTGGCCAGGTTGCTGACAATGCCGGGACGATCTGCCCCCATTGCGGTGACGACCAGGTAGTTGGTCATGAATTTTCCTCGTTATTTCGACATCTAAGGCGCTTTTACAGCGGTAGCCGGATTTTCATGCGGAGAGTTATGCTACCACAACTTATTCGTTTTCATAGTCCTGGCTGAGCTTGTCATTCGCTTGTGGCATCAGTACCATAGCTTGTCCAGAATTCTTGGGGAAGTCAGATGTTAAACGGGAGCATGGTTGCCCTGATCACGCCGATGACCGGCAGCGGGGAAGTCGATTATGCCAGCTTGGAAAAGCTGGTGGAATTTCATATTGACCGGGGCACGGATGCCATCGTTTCAGTAGGGACTACTGGGGAGTCTGCCACCCTAAGCCTGGCAGAACATTTGGCTGTCGTGAAGCAGACTATTGCGTTTGCCGCCGGGCGTATTCCTGTTATTGCCGGCAATGGGGGCAATGCTACTGCCAAAGTGATTGAGTTGACTCAGGCTCTGGGTCAACTGGATGTTGCGGCAATGCTCTGCGTCACCCCGTATTACAATAAGCCGACTCAGCAGGGGCTGATTGCTCATTATCGCGCTGTGGCAGACAGTACTGATATTCCTCAGATTTTATATAATGTTCCCGGCCGCACCGGTGTGGATATGCTGCCAGAGACAGTGGCTGAATTGGCACTGCACAGCAAGATTATTGGGGTAAAAGAAGCCACGGGTGATTTAAGCCGCAGCAGTCGCTTACGTCAGCTTTGCCCTGCCGATTTTCTGCTTTACAGTGGTGATGATGCTACCGCCTGTGAATTTTTACTCTTAGGTGGCAATGGGGTGATTTCGGTAGCTAACAATCTTGTGCCAGCGGAGTTTAAAGCTATGTGTGATGCTGCACTGGCTGGCAATGCGACCTTGGCTCACCGCTTGGATGCCCCCTTAACCGGCTTATATAGCGAACTGTTTTGCGAAGCCAATCCCATTCCGGTCAAATGGGCCGTTCACCGTATGGGATTGATCAATAATAATCATATTCGCCTGCCTTTGACTGAACTTTCTGACACTTATCATGGTCAACTGCTGCAAGCGATGAACAAAGCCCGGATAGAGGTTAACTGATACATGCTTAAGCATCTTACGCCTGTCATACTGTTGTCGGCTTTGACCGCCTGCAGTACCCCGATGGAACGCCGTCAGGCAAATGGCAACGAGGACTACCTCAATGCCGGACGCTCCGCCCCTTTGGTTATTCCACAAGGATTGAAAACGCCAACTTATAGCCGTGAATACAGCATACCTCCGTTGGGGCCTAAGGCTGATCCAAGCTTGGTGGGTAACCAGTTAGATATTCGTCCACCGCTGCAGATTTTACCTATGGCAGAGGGCACTCATGTTGAAGAGGGCAGCGACAATATTAAAATTGTGGTGGAGTCTGTCGATAGCAAGATTAATCTGAAACAGGAAATTTTTGATTATCTGCAAGACTTCCTCAATCGCCGCCATATCGGCATTGCCCGGGCTGACTTTGCCAGCGGTAAAATCGACACAGATTGGATCCAATATGATGAAGTCATTGACTCAAATCTGTGGGGCGATGACAAAATTTATCAATTGCGGCAGAAATATGAATTTGATGTGCAGGTGCGTCCCCATGGGCGGACCGGTGCGATAGTCATCAAATTGCTGGCCCATGAAGAAAGTTATAACGGCAACAAACAGGATATTGCTCTAACGGCTAATGATAAACGTCGTTACACCATAGATATGCTTAATTCTACTGTGGCCTATATGAGTCTGAAACGGGATCAGGCCACTAAGGCTCGTGAGCGGGAGCAGAGTCTTGGGATCCATGTTGCATTAGAGCAGGGAGAGCAAAACTTTTATCTTGCCGATGCTGATTTTGACAAAGTCTGGAACCGTTTGCGTATTGTGTTGCCGGAAATGGGCTTTGATATTACGGATATGGATCGCAGCAAGGACATGATGTTCCTTAGTTATGACGATAATGCTGGCTTTTGGAGCTCATTGTGGAATGACACTGAGCTGCCACTGGAAAAAGGGAATTATCGTCTGATGTTGGAGCGCACTACTAATAGTGAGCAAACGCGAATATTGCTGCGGGATATTTCTGATAAGCCACTGGATAATAAGGTGATTGATGGTGTGTATAAGGCATTTTCAGAGCTGATGAGTGAAGATCGCAAAGTCCGTTAAGTCCGTGACAGTGACGATTTAGCCCATCTTATACCTTGTGCAGTTTTTATAATTTGGCACCTTGCTGTTAAGAATGATAACGCCCGGTCAGGATATGACCGGGCGTTTTTTTATCAGTATGGCCATGCGCTTCGTGAGTTGGGCATTAGGTACTATTAGGGTCTGTTGACCTTTCAAGTTTGTTTTTGCAGCGATTTGAGATTGCTTTATACAAGGCAGAGGCTTTGATAGGTAGTTGCGCTACCTGATAAGCCGATAACGCAGTAGAAAGGAGCCTCAAACGCTGCCCGCAGGGTTCGGCTAAAAGCGTTTTACTCTTTGTTGAGCGGTTCTTGCTTAGAATAACTAGGCGCCAAACCACTCGCCGCGATTAAAACGCTTTTATCTCGAACAAAATTTAACATGCCTATGCACTTTGCTCAGCATGAGTTCATAGGTGAATGAAAAATAGCTATATTTAACAACCGCATAGGAATTTGTTTTTCTATTCTTCTGCGATTAAAACGATAAATGAACTCATTGAGGTATTCCTGTACATATTTTTTGGATATTCCGTGGAATGTGCCCTGAATAAATGTTTTCAGGTTGCTAATGGCGATATGTACCCACGGGAGCCACTCATCAACCAATTCTTTCGGCGTCACTCTGGCTTCGTGATGCTGGGTTTTATCAATGATAGTCAATGCACGTAGCCCATCTGAGCGAACATATTGATTGGGGAGAATATGCGCTTGCACAAATTGCTCGACACTTTGGTGGCTGATACGGTTAACAGCCTGCATGGCAATATAGCCGGCTCGTTCACCTTGGGTTTCAACGGCCACAATTATCGGTGTTTTCCCTGCCGCGCCTCGACCACGTTTACCTTTTTGTTTGCCGCCAACCAAGCAATCATCCAATTCTATGTTGCCAGATAACCAATACAGTCTGTCTCTGTGCCCCATTGCGATACGCAATTTTTTCAGTATCAACCTTGCCGTTCGCCAGTTAACTTCAATGAGCTTTTTGAGCCGTAATGCTGATATTCCGCCTTTGTCTGACCCTATAAAATAAATGGCCGTAAACCATTTAGACAGCGGGATATGCGTGCCGTGAAACAGCGTGTCAGATGTCACGGATGTTTGCTTATGGCACTGACAGCATTCATAAAGCTCACGGGTATGGATTTGATAGGCTTGACGATGACCACATTTAGGGCAGATAAATCCATCCGGCCATCGCTGCATTTTCAGGTAATCAAGACAGGCATTTTCTGAATGAAATTGACGTTGCCAATCTATAAAGCTCATTTCTGACATGTTCATCATAAAACCCTCCACAAGAAGCGATTTATGGTTCTATATTACGCCCAAACTGACCGAGGTGCATAGGCATGAAATTTAATCATGAAAGGTCAACAGACCCTAGTTTTGATTTATTTTCTCTCCTCAATTTCGCCTTATTCTCACTTGTCTAATCGATGTCATTGTTTGCTGTCATCAGTTGGTTTTCATCATTGTTGCTTATGGCGCTGTGCTTGGTGGCAAGGAAATAGATTAACGCCATTACATAGAACTGAGCCTCATCTATCACCCATCTGTAGCCTATTGACTGTTTGATGTATCAATTAAGATGTTGGTTATCTTTTTGTAACTTTTGGTAAAGTTACTTGATGCTGTTTTGCTGCCATGTAAACTGACCCGGCATTTACATGGAACAGTAAGTCATGAAAAACATAATTTTATTCTCTCTTGCAGCATTGCTGTGTGCTTCAGCATGGTATTGGTGGTCATTTTCCTCTCAGGATGCCAAGCCGCCATCTCGCCGGGGGGGGCCGGTACAAGTGGTAGTGATTGATACCCGTATTTCTCCCGTTCGTGATGAAGTGTTTGCCATAGGAACTGTTGCCGCCAGAGAGTCTGTGGTGATTACCCCCAGTGTGGCGGAGCGCATAACGGCACTGCATTTTCATGACGGTCAATTTGTTAACAAAGGCCAATTACTGGCAGAGCTTGATACGGCTGATCAGCAGGCAAGGGTAGAGGCGGCAAGGGTAAAACTGCATGAACAGATGCGGGAATTAGCGCGGATCCGTTCCTTAGTGAGTAATCAAACCGTGGCTGAGCTTGAGCGTGACAGACTGCAAAGTCAGCTTGATACAGCCAAAGCTGAGTTGGCGGCTGCCAAAGCGGCGGTAGCGGAGCGACATATTACCGCGCCTTTTGCCGGGCTATTAGGCCTGCGGCAGATAAGTAAAGGCAGTTTGGTCACGCCCGGCACTGTGATGACCACCCTTGATGATTTGGCGGTGGTGAAATTGGACTTTGCCGTACCCGAGCGCGTTATCAGTCAGATGGCTGCAGGTCGCAGTATTGAGGCCACCAGTGTTGCCTACCCCGGCCGAATATTCCAAGGTCGAGTTAGCGGCATTGACACTCGCATTGATGCGGCGACACGGGCCGTCACCGTGCGGGCTGAAATCCCGAACCCTGATCTGCTGTTGCGACCAGGGATGCTGATGCAATTAGTGCTGATAAGCAACCACCGTGATGCCATGATGGTGCCGGAGTCGGCCATTATTCCTATCGGGCCAGATCACTTTGTGTATTTGGTGGAAGCGGGCAAGGTGGTACGCCGCCAGGTGACTTTGGGCATGCGGCAGCGTGGGTTTGTGGAACTGGTCGGTGGGATTGCAGCTGGGGAGCAATTGATGGTCCGCGGCATGATGAAGGTTCGCCCAGGACGTGATGTTACCACGGTGGCTGCTGAGCCTTTTAGTTATGCTGGTGTTGCCGAGGAGGGGCGGCAATGAGGATAACAGATATTGCCGTCACCCGGCCCGTTTTAGCATCGGTGCTGAGTATTTTATTGGTGATCCTTGGCTTAGTGGCCTTTGATAAATTGCCACTGCGGGAATATCCGGATATTGACCCGCCTGTGGTGTCGATTGATACCAGTTATCGTGGTGCCAGCGCCGCCGTGGTGGAGAGTCGCATTACCCAGTTGGTGGAGGATAGGGTCAGCGGAGTGGAAGGGATCCGCCATATTAGCTCCAGTAGCCGTGATGGTCGCTCAACGGTAACACTGGAATTTGATATCAGCCGGGATATTGAATCGGCCACGAATGATGTGCGTGACCGGGTTTCTCGCCTACTTGACAATTTACCGGAAGAAGCGCAGCCGCCTGAAGTGCGCAAAGCGAACAGTGGTGATCAGGTCATTATGTGGCTTAATTTAGTGTCTGATCGCCTATCAACACTGGAGCTGAGTGATTATGCCCGCCGCTACCTGGTTGATCGCTTTTCCGCCCTCGATGGCGTATCAACCATTCGGGTCGGCGGTGGTAAGTATTACGCCATGCGCATCTGGCTTGATCGTGAAGCACTGGCCGCCCGTGGTTTGACCGTGGCTGATGTGGAAAAAGTGCTGCGGGCGGAGAATCTCGAATTACCCGCGGGTTCGGTAGAATCTGCTGAGCGGCACTTTTCAGTGCGAGTGGCCCGCAGTTTTTATACCCCGGCCGATTTTGCGGCCTTAGTGTTGGGTGAAGGTGAAGATGGGTACCTGATTAAGCTGGGGGATGTGGCTCGGGTGGAGCTGGGCTCGGATGAAGCGCGGATTATGTTCCGGGGTAATGGTGAGTCCATGATTGGTCTTGGGGTAGCGAAGCAGTCTACCGCCAATACATTGGATGTCTCCCGCTTGGCCAATGCGTTGGCAGATGAATTAAATCAAACTTTGCCGCCGGGGATGGCGATTAAGCGCTCCTATGATAGCTCGGTCTTTATTGAGGCTTCTATCCAAGAGGTGTATCAGACACTCTTTATCGCCATGGCGTTAGTGATTGTGGTGATTTATCTGTTTCTTGGTAGTGTCCGGGCCATGCTCATTCCCGCGTTAGCAGTCCCTGTCTCTTTGCTATCCAGCTTTATTGTGCTCTACGCCCTTGGTTACACCATTAATCTGTTAACCCTGCTGGCGATGATTTTAGCTATTGGCATGGTGGTGGATGACGCCATTGTGATGCTGGAAAATATTCACCGCCGGATTGAAACGGGTGAAAGCCCGTTAAAAGCGGCATTTTTAGGGGCCCGCCAAGTGGCATTTGCTGTGATAGCAACCACCTTGGTATTAATTTCTGTGTTTATGCCTATCACCTTCCTTGATGGTGATTTAGGCAAATTATTTAAAGAATTCGCTGTGGCAATGAGTGCCGCGGTGCTGTTTTCCAGTATTGTTGCCTTAACGCTCAGCCCGATGATGTGCTCAAAAGTCTTGCAGCCAGCTACGGCCGATCCCTGGTTAGTACGGCAGGTGGATGCGGGTATGGCGCATTTGTCTGCCAGCTATGGTCGTTTGCTGACTCGGGCGATGGACAAGCCTGTTGCTGTGGTGATCTTGGCTTTGTTTGCTCTGGCCAGCAGTGTGTGGCTGGTGAGGGAGTTACCCCGGGAATTTGCCCCAAAAGAGGATCGCGGTGGGATTTTTCTGATGGTGAATGGCCCACAGGGTGCCAGTTATGAATATATCCGCGAGTATATGAATGAGGTGGAAACCCGCCTGATGCCCTTGGTTGAATCTGGTGAAATTAAGCGCTTGTTGGTGCGGGCTCCGCGGGGGTGGGGCAGTGTGGCAGATTTTTCCGGTGGTATGGCTATTATTGTGCTGGAAGATTGGGCTAAGCGCCGCCCGGCAGCGGCCATTGCGGCAGATATTCGTCAGCGCCTGTCCGACTTAGCGGGGATCCGAGCATTTCCGATTATGCGTCAAGCATTTGGTCGTGGTATCGGTAAACCTGTGCAGTTTGTGCTCGGTGGTCCCACTTATGCTGAGCTGGCAACATGGCGGGATATTATTTTGGAAAAAGCTCGCAGCAACCCTAACTTGGTGGGGTTGGATCATGATTATCAGGAAACTAAACCTCAGCTCAGAATTATCATTGATCGGCTGCGTGCCGCGGAAATGGGCGTATCGATTGCGCAAATAGGCCGTACCTTAGAGTCAATGTTAGGCTCGCGTCTGGTGACCACCTTTATGCACCGGGGTGAAGAATATGATGTGATTGTCGAAGGTGAGCGCAGTGCTCAGAATAATGGTGAGGATCTGAGTCAGATCCATGTGCGTTCTGAGCGCAGCGGTCAACTGATCCCACTGGCTAATCTTATCCAGGTGGAAGAGTTTGCCGATGCCAGCCGGTTAAACCGTTATAACCGGATGCGGGCGATTACCTTGGAGGCGGGATTAGCTGAGGGTTACAGCTTAGGGGAAGCGTTGGATTACCTTAATCAGCTGGTGGCAGAACACCTGCCAGCGGAAGCTGTTATCAGCTATAAAGGTCAATCATTGGATTATCAGCAATCTGGGCATTCGATGACATTTGTTTTTGTGTTGGCATTGGCTATCGTGTTTTTGGTATTAGCGGCGCAATTTGAAAGCTTTATTCACCCACTGATTATTATGTTAACGGTGCCTTTGGCAACATTAGGGGCGTTATTGGGTCTGTATATGACCGGGCAAAGTCTCAATATATACAGTCAAATAGGTATTATCATGTTGGTTGGATTAGCGGCTAAAAATGGTATTTTGATTGTTGAATTTGCCAACCAATTGCGGGATCAGGGCCTGCAAGTATCCCAAGCAGTACTGCAAGCTGCCAAGTTGCGATTACGGCCAATTTTGATGACCGGCATTACTACGGCTGCAGGGGCTGTTCCCTTGGTCATGTCTTTTGGCGCCGGGGCCGAAACCCGGTTTGTGATTGGGGTTGTGGTGTTGTGGGGGATTATAGTTGCGACGCTATTTACCTTGCTAGTGGTGCCGGTCGCTTATCGCTTGTTAGCCGGGCTGACATCAGCTCCTGGCGCGGTGGCAAAACAGTTACAACAAGAGCTGGATAAGTGAGGTTAACTCATTAGTGGAATTAACCGGTTGCTGCAATTATTCCATAGATGCTTGCCTTTTAAGCTTGTAAGTCTACTCAGGGAGGCTGAACATGCCAGAGAAGATAAGTTACTCACGTGGCATGGCGGTTAAAATGACTATCAACTGAGATAAATTCAGTAATTAGGTAAATACGTTAGGGATAAACAAAAAACGGCTAATTGCTCAGTTAGCCGTTTTACCGTTATTGACTGTTATCTTGGCTTTTATCCGTGTGGGGCGCTGCCTTGTCAAGATCAGCCTTATTATTCCCATCCACCTTCTGAACATTATGTCCTTGGGCTTGATGCTCAGTCGTTTGCTGCGAAGCAGGTTTATCCGACTGGTTATCAGGTGTTTTAGGGCGGCCAAACTGGGGCAACTTAAATTTGGCTGTGTGTTTCAATACCGCTAGGTTACTGGCGACAACGCCTATCACCAGTAGAATAATCAGTATCGCTTCCAAATCAGACATAATACATCCCTGTCCTTGACGATCAGTCTACCGCCAGCAATTGCTCACATTTGCGGATATCTTGTGGGGTATCCACTTCTGGAGAATCAAATGCGCCGATAGCCACTTTAATTTTGTAGCCGTTTTCCAGCGCTCTAAGTTGCTCCAGCTTTTCCAGCGCTTCAAGTCGACCTACGGGCAGATTGGCAAAGGTGCGCAGGAAACTGCGGGTATAGGCATAAATTCCCAAGTGTTTATGCAATGGGTAATCGTTGGTATCACGACCGTGGGGAATGCGGGCTCGGGAGAAGTAGATGGCGTAGTTGTCGTTGTCATACACCAGTTTGACGTGCATAGGATCATCACGTTCATCATCGCGCTGGATCTCTACCCCGAGCGTGGCCATTTCAAATTCGCCGGGATGATTTTTAAATAGCTGAACCAGTTGCTCAATACAGATAGGATCGATCAGTGGCTGATCCCCTTGCAAATTGATAATCAGCTCATCTTCCGGCAGCCCCAAATTAGCAGCCGCTTCTTCTAGCCGGTCGGTCCCTGAGGCGGCATCACTGCCGGTCATCACCACCTTGCCACCAAAACCTTCTACAGCTTGACGGATACGTTCATCGTCAGTGGCCACATAAATGCTGTCCAAGCCTTTGGCCAGTGATGCACGTTCAAATACGTGTTGGATCATTGGCTTGCCGTTAATTGGTGCCAGTGGCTTACCAGGAAAACGGCTAGAGCCATACCGGGCCGGAATTAACAGGGTAACCTTCATGAATCTACCTTATTTTGCTATGAAAAAGACGCCACCATGGCGTCTTAACCTTGTCCGGCAGAGCGTAAACCTGTTTCACGCGAGGTGCAAGAGGCTGGGAGCAGATACGGTGATAAAGGGGAGGGGGAATAGTTGCATCACAGGTGCCAATGAAAGGCCAATGCTATCTATATTGCCACTGAGCCAGAGGAAAACTGCTGGATATAATGCTCATTCCAGTGCGATTACTGCATATAACCCATCTGGTTGGCGTCTCTGGGATTATTTCTCAGGACATCAAGGTGAGAGGCTGTGTTCCATCTCATAGGTAATGTCAGTCGTTTTTCTAGGTTAAACAGCTCGAAACCAACAAAACTGTCATGCTTACTCACAGCAATATTATTCATTGCAGTGAGATGATGACTAAGTGCTGCGTATCGTTATCTAACGTTAGCCTATTAGTTTCAAGCTGTTGTGATAAAAACTTAACTCTGTTGTAGGCCGTTTTCCCGGTCGATAGTGACATCAAGATCGGTTAACAGTCCATTTTCAATACTGTATAACCAGCCGTGTACAGCAACGTCCTGTCCTCGATTCCAAGCATCCTGCAAAATAGAGGTATTAACGACGTTATTTACCTGTTCAATCACATTCAACTCACACATGCGGTCGAATTTTTCTTGCTCATCAAGGGATTCAAGCTCATGACGATAAATTCTATGCACATCCCGCAGGTGGCCAAGCCAGTTATCGATGAGGCCATATTTCCCACCGCTCATCGCGGCTTTTACGCCGCCACAACCATAGTGGCCAACAACCATAATATGTTTGACCTTCAGCACTTCAACAGCGTACTGGATAACCGATAGGCAGTTAAGATCAGTGTGGATCACCATATTGGCAATATTACGGTGGACAAATACCTCGCCCGGCATTAAATCGATAATTTGGTTGGATGGCACTCGGCTGTCGGAGCAACCAATCCAGAGATACTCAGGCGTTTGCTGCTGTGCCAGTTGCTGGAAAAACTGTGGATCTTCTTCGACCAGCCTAGCGGCCCATCGACGGTTATTCTCAAATAATGGCTTCAGTAATTTCATAATTTATTCACACGCTTGCAACTTTATTTGGTCGATTGGCAGTGTAACATCTGTAATAAAAAATAGTGGTCTATCCTGCATTTTTTATTGCGGGGGTGGGGCGACTCTGCGGACATATTCATCAACCAGCTGCGGCAGACGGCATAATACGGCACTTTTGAGTGCTAAGTTGGTGTTTGTGATAATTTGTTGCAGCGTATCAATATCGAAAGCCGTTAACAAAGGTTGAGATTGTGGGTAGTAACTCAGGTGCCAAGGCTCAGCGCTGACCCCACTGAGGCCAGTTTGAAACGGAAAATAAAACCCATAGCTGTGACTGTGCTCCAGCAACCACAAATACAAGCTGTGGCAGGGCCCTTGGGGAAGATATTCACTGTTGACTAATTGCAGCTCAGTTTTGCTAATGGCGGCGGCATCGAAGACATCTAAATCTGTGCCCCAATGATGGCGTGAGCATCCTGGCAGGGCTGACCAAGTTAAGATAAGGTCAACCAATTCTGCGTCAGTATAATCTGCTGCATCAACGAGGTGATTATGGGCATCATAGACGGGCCGTTTGCCAGCGGCTTTATCATTCCAAATGCTGCATTGCCGCTCGAAACTGCGATAGCCGGAGCAAATCGCCAGTTGGATACCCGCTTGAGCAGCGGCACTGGCCATGCGCTCAAATGCTTGCCAAGTTTCAGCAGTCAAGGCGATGTTGCCTCGCTGGATCAGGTGCTGGTTATCCAGTCCATATAACTGGTGGCTTATTTCTGTTATTTGCACAGCAGTTGCTCCAGCATTTTTTCATAACACTGCGCCAGCAGTTCAAGATCGGCCAAACTGACACACTCATTGACTTTATGAATGGTGGCATTGATAGGCCCCAGTTCAATAACCTGAGCGCCAGTCGGCGCGATAAAACGCCCATCTGATGTACCACCACTGGTCTGGGGCGATGTCACTTGACCTGTAACGGTAAAAATGGCATCTCGGGCGGCATCTAACAAGGGGCCTTCTCCGGTCAAAAATGGCAGACCATTGAATACCCAATTGATATCGTAATCCAGCCTATGGCGGTCCAGTATTTCGTTAACCCGGCTGATAAGTTGTTCAGCAGTGACCTCGGTGGAATAGCGAAAATTGAACATAACATCAAGGGTGCCGGGAACCACATTGGAAGCGCCTGTGCCAGCATGGATATTTGCGATTTGAAAGCTGGTGGGCGGGAAAAAGGCATTGCCATTGTCCCAGCGGGTCGCAGCCAGCTCCGCAAGAGCCGGCGCGGCTTTATGTACCGGGTTATCCGCCAGATGAGGGTAAGCGACATGGCCCTGTATCCCTTTCACCGTTAGGTTGCCAGTTAAGCTGCCTCGACGGCCATTTTTTACCACATCGCCAAGATGTTGCGATGATGACGGTTCTCCCACTAAGGCCCAAGTGATTTTTTCTTGCCGCGCTTCTAGGGTATCAATCACCCGAGTTGTGCCGTTGATAAAGGGACCCTCTTCATCACTGGTGATCAGAAATGCAATCGAGCCATCATGTTGTGGATGTTGCTGAACAAATCGGGTCACTGCGACCAGCATGGCAGCAAGGGAGCCTTTCATATCGGCCGCGCCGCGGCCATATAGCATGCCATCGATAACTGTGGGTTCAAATGGCGGAGTGTGCCAGTCAGTCAAGGGACCGGGTGGGACAACATCAGTGTGCCCTGCAAAACAAAATAGTGGGCCGCTATTGCCCCGCCGAGCCCACATATTGGTGGTATCTTCAAATACCATAGATTCAATGCTAAAGCCTAATGGGGCGAGGATATCTGCCATGAGTTGCTGACAACCTGCATCTTCCGGGGTAACAGACTCCCGACTAATAAGTGCTTTGGCTAAGGTGATTACATCTGTTGGGATTGGGTGAGCCATGTTTGATATTCCGCTGCATTAAAACCAATTAAGAGATGTTGTTCATCCATCAGTATTGGCCGTTTTATCAGGGTAGGATTGGCCAGCATTAAGGTAATGGCCTTGGCTTCATCCAAGTCATTCTTGTCTGTTTCAGCTAAGGCGCGGAAACTGGTTGAGCGCTTATTTAACAGTGCTTCCCATCCAGCCTGTGCCACCCATTGGTGCAGTGTCTGCGCTGTGAGACCTTGTTCTCGAAAGTCATGAAAATCAATATCAACACCTTGCGCAGCAAGCCATTTACGGGCTTTTCGAACGGTGTCGCAGTTTTTAATGCCGTATAGCGTCACGTTTTATCTCCTTGTAAATATTGTGGTAAAGCTGCGATAGCAGTATGGATATGTGCGACAAGTAGGCTGCAGGGATGGGGAATTAGCAGCACTATGATGGCACGAGGAATTACTGCATAGTGACGGAAAAAATAGGCTGTTTGCCGACAGTGACATGGCCATTTAATGGTTGCAGGGTCGCAATATCTTCCATATTGGCGATCACAACAGGGGTAAGAATGCAGGGAATTTCTTGCCTGAGATAGTCAAGATCCAACCCAATGATAGGATCGCCGACATTCACTTGGCAGCCTGGCTCTATCAGGCGGGTAAAGCCCTTGCCGCCCAGTTCAACCGTGCCCACACCAAAATGGACGAATAGTTCAATCCCTTGAGGTGTTTCGATACTAAAGGCGTGGTTACTGTCAAATATTTTGGCAAGCGTGCCAGCGATAGGCGCATACAGGGTGTCACCAGTGGGAGCGATAGCAACGCCATCTCCCACCACTTTATCTGCAAAAATACTGTCAGGTACGCTGCTTAGCGGTACCACTTCCCCGCTGATGGGAGCATAAATAGCGATACTGCCCTCAACTGGGGGCTGCGCTGAGATCATGCGGCGGATGCGGCTAAAAAATCCCATATATTATTGCCTGTTATCCCTAGATAAATGTGACAAACAGCATACTCAATCCGTTTGGGAATTGATAGTTGAAATACAGGCTTCCAGTTCGCTGATATAGCGGGCTTTTAGGGCGTTGGCTGCGATTTCGCTGCACTGTTTGGCACTGACATTGGCCAGCGCGACCTTCACAGCCAGTGCTTGACTGGGACAGACACTAAACTCATCCAACCCCATGCCAAATAATAAAGGAACAGCCACGGGGTTACTGGCCAGCTCACCACACAGTGATACAGGGATCCCTTGCTGGTGGGCGAGCGTGATACAGTGTTTGATAAGTAGGAGCACAGGTGGGCAGAGACTGGGATATTGTTGGCTAAGAGAGGTATTGCTGCGATCTGCCGCCATGGTGTGCTGGGTTAAGTCATTGGTACCGATACTGATAAAATCCAGTTGCGGTAACATGGCGGCCAAATTTAACGCGGCGGCTGGGGTTTCGATAACGATCCCCAGACTCAATGGGCCATATCCTTGCTCTGATTCTGTCAAATCATCACGGCACTGCTGCAGTAACGCTGTAAAGGCCTGCCATTCTTCCGGTTGGTTGAGCATGGGCACCATAAGCCGGAGCGGGCCTTGGTTAGCAGCCCGAAGCAAAGCGCGTAGTTGCGGTATTAAGGTCGCGGGATGGGCCAAGCTGTATCTGATCCCCCTAACGCCCAGCGCGGGATTAACCTCGTCAGTTGTAGGTAAGCAGGCTAGTACTTTATCGGCACCAATATCTAAGGTTCTAACGGTAAATGTTTGACCATTGAGCTGGCGCAGGCAGTCACAATAAAGCCGATACTGTAATTCCTCATCATCCAAGGTTGGGGCATTAAGCAGCATTAATTCAGTACGTAATAACCCCACGCCATCCATACCCAGTTGTTGCAACGTGCTAATGTCGGCCCCAGAGGCAATATTGCCCAGCAGTTGTGCGCGCTGGCCATCTTGGGTCGCAAATGGTTGGTCGCAAAAACGAGTTAATGCTTGTTGATAGTGCGCCAGTTGTTGTTGTTTCTGCTTTAAGTTGTCAGCTAGGACTGCATCAGGGTTGATATAAAGACACTGCTCGGTGGCATCCAGAACCAAGGGGGTGTGGGGGGAGATATTCGCTTGGTTGAAGTCACAGCCCAACAGTGCTGGCAGATTGGCACTACGAGCCAAAATGGCAGTATGGCAGGTTAATGTTCCCCGGCGCAGCACCAGAGCTTGGATATTCTCAAGTGGCAGCGCTGAAAACTCTGCTGGGGTTAAACTATCAGCCAGTAAAATACAGTCCTTGGGCAGATTAGCGAAAGGAGAGGCGATACCGTCTTGTAATACCCGCTTAAGTCGCTCGCCGAGACTAATGAGATCCTCCGCCCGCGCGGCCAGATAATTATCCCCCAATGCTGCCAATTCATCTGCATGTTGGCGGATCACTCGCTCAATTGCTCTGTCTGCGCTGAGATGCAGCTGGGCAATGCTTTGCATAACTGCTTGGATAAACTCTTCATCCTCCAGTAGGAGCAATTCGGCTTCAATTAATTCCGCGTGCGTCGCATTATCGCTTTGTGCCAATTGTTGACGTAATAAATCGGTCAGCAGTAACAGTGCTTGGGTAAATGCTTGCTGTTGGTCAGGCGTGGTATTTTGGTTTTCTGCCTGTGAAGTGGCATGCAAGGCAGTGTCAGGTGAATGTGGTGTGGCGTATGAACTGTCTGAGGCTGCGGCACTTGCTGATGAGGTGCTTGATGAAATAGAGGGGAGAAAGATAGCTTGGCCAAAGGCGATACCACCGCTGATCCCACAGCCATACAGTATATTTGCGCTGGGGGTTAATGTTTGAGCCGATGATGGCGGGAAGAGGGCGTCAGTCATTATTGCAATGTCTCCATTAAGTGGCTCAATATTGCAATAGCTTGGGGAGCATCGTCTCCTTTGGCTCTCAGGGTAACTTGGGTGCCGAGGGAGAGTCCTAGAGTCAACATTTTAAAGAGGCTTTTGCCATTGGCACATTTGCCTTCACTACACAACTCTATCTCAGATTGAAAATTACGGGCGGTTTTGACAAAAATCGCTGCGGGTCGGGTATGTAATCCGTGGCGGGCTGAGATGGTTACCGTGGCTTCACAGATACACTCATCAGGGGCAATGGTCATGGGGCAGTTCCTGATTTATCGCTGGCACACTGGTTGGCTGCTGCGAGGGTGAAGAGGCTTGAGAGTCAGTTAGACTCCGGCTGATGTTCGATTACCTGATAATTTTTTTGCCTGAGGGCGGTGATTGCATCCTGCAGTTTATCTTTTTTGACCAAGATATAGTCGGTATCAAAGGTGGAAATAGCGAAAATGCTGATATGGGCATCGGCCAAAGTGGTGGAGATTTGTGCCAGAATCCCCGTCATTGAGAACCCCAGCGGTCCGAGTATTTCCATGCAGCGCCAGTCATTTTCTTGTTCAAGACTGTCAAGAGAAAGGTCGTCGGGGACGACGACGGATAACTCTTCACGGGTTTTGCCAATAAAGAACATCGGCTGGTTGAATACTGAGGCGGGGATAGCTGTGCTCGGGCTGAAACTGTGAATGGTATAAAGCTGGGGATGTACCGCCAATGTCATTCTCACCGTATGCCTCCCTGTGGTTAAACTGATTTAAATATCCTCTAGCTTAACACAATATTGCCCACTGATAAGCCCGGCATCTCAGCCGGGCATGGGCGTTCAGACTTTAAAGTGATCCAGTGATTGACGGATATCATCACTGATATTGTGTAGGGCATCGGCTGCGGCGGCATTACTTTCATTTGCTTTTACCGCAACTTCGGTTAGCTCTGAAATCGTGGTGATATTACGATTAATTTCTTCTGTCACTAAAGACTGCTCTTCGGTGGCGCTGGCTAACTGAGTATTCATATCATTGATATGGTTTATCAGAGATAAAATATGATCCATTGCGTCAGCAACTTGATTAGCACTGGTTTTCAATGCTTCAGATTGCTCCCGTGTGGTGGTGTTGCTACTTAGCACATCAGCCACCCCTTGTTGAATACTACTGATAATTTGTTGGATCTCATCGGTAGACGCTTGAGTGCGATTAGCGAGTGCGCGCACTTCGTCCGCCACCACAGCAAAGCCTCGGCCGTGTTCACCGGCCCTAGCAGCTTCAATGGCAGCATTCAGCGCCAGCAAGTTGGTTTGATCAGAAATACTGCGGATGACTGCCAGAATATCTCCGATTTTACTGCTGGCTTGTTCCAGAGTCAGGGTGACATCTCGAGCACAATCCAATTCTCCGGCCAACTCACGGATTTGCTGTAATGTTGATTGCATCATCTGTTGGCTGCTACTGGCGCCATCTTTGACTCCCAAGGCGGCATCGGCTGCTTTGGTGGTATTTCCCGCCATTTCATGGGTGGTTGTCAGCATTTGGTGAATGGCCGTTGCTACACTGGCGGTTTCTTTGTGCACATGACTGGCACTGGCATTGGCTTCCCCGACCGCCGTTAACAGACGTTTGCCTTCATCTTCTAACGCGCTGCCCATTGGATGCATCAATTGGATTGTATGGGCAATTTTACCGGTAAACTGGTTAAATGCGTGGCTTAAGGCTGCCACTTCATCCCGTCCTTGTGTGTCTAACCGCTTGGTTAAATCACCATCACCGCTGGCAATGTTATTCATTGCTTGAATTGCAGCTTTCAGCGGGCGATTAATTGATGCATTTAGCATAAGGAAAAACAGGAAAATTGGCGTTGCAATCAATGTCATCAGAATCAAGTAATCTTCACTTAAGTCCAGCATGGCGGCATTGATTTCAGTGATATTGCTGTCAGTAATGACACTCCACTGCCATTTAGGAATATAAGCACAAGCGGCCGTGTAGAGAATATTCTGATGGAAATAGCTACGCTGAGCGACAGCTTGATACTTAGCGTCATGCACTAATTGTGTAAGATCATCTGATTCAGCTAATTGCGGTAAGGAGGCGCCCTGCAGCCCTTGTTTATGGCTGTCTGCTAATACCTTGCCCTTATTATCCAGCAGGATAAATCCTCCCCGTGAGCCGTAATGACTATGCTGGACCAATTTAATGGCTAATGTGCGAGCCTGTTCCGGCTCGGTATCAGCCAATTGATTCAGTATTGAAGCCATGGTTTCAATTTGGCTGATGGTTTGCAGCTTTTGTTGTTTGATAAGGTTACTTCTTTGTTCCCATATGGAAAATGAGGCAAAAATTAGGGTACCGATGGCGGCTAACACCAGCATAAGAATAAGGCGTTGAAGGATGGTTAGACGTCTTAATAGGGCCATGGAGGCGTCCGTTGCTGCGAGGAGATTTGCCAATGATACATATTTGGCAACTAATGTTAATTGAGGTGGGTCGTGATACCTGAGTGCTCGCCTGTTTTATCAACACATGTGTGCTTTGTGGTTAAATTTTGATACATGCGTTTGACTAAATGGTGTCCGCATTGTTCATAAATTAGCAAGACGGAATAAAATATTGATAGAATGAACAAATTAAACACGATGAATCTTTGATTTTTTCCCACTTGCGGCTCAAGCTTTAGCGAAAGTAATCTTGTCAATCAATAAATGGTTAGGATCATGACGACAAATCGCGATGTGGTGACTTCAGATGATATCTTAGTGACACTGTGCCGCAGTGTTACTGAGGTGCTGTCTAATACTAGCGGCAGTCAAATCAGACACTCTGGTATGGTACAGCGGATCAGCCAAACGAAACTGAAACCGGAAATCGGTTGTTTTTCCGTATTCGATGGTGGTTTTTCTGGTCTGGTAATACTGAATTTTAGTGGTGTTGCTGCGGTGGAGATTTACCGTAAATATATGGTCAACATGGGCATGCCGGAAGAAGAGCTGTCCCAGTCTCATACCTCTGATGATGTCAGCAATGTGATGGGGGAATTAACCAACCAAATTCTGGGTGACTTTATCGTTAAAATCTCCCGTGAGTTGCAGACATCAATCAATCAGAGTCAGCCGCGGATGCTAAGCATCAATAAAGCACTCAGTATTGCCATTGACGCCAACCTTGAGCAGCCGGTTGCTAGCCGCGTTTCCTTTATGACGGAAGATAACCACACTTTCTACATTGAGTTTGCTATGAGTGAAACGGAATTTGTCCGTATTGCTGACGGCGATATTCTCACTGACGTTGAAGATGACTTCGATCCAGATGCGTTATTGGCTCAGCACGGGCGATAAATACAATACCAGTGCGCAGTGCAAGCTGCGCATTGCCATCTGTATGTGACAAAGATCACTATATTTCCTCTATTTAACGACCTCTCACGCTAACAACCTGTTAGGATGCTAACCCGCATCAGCAACAGGTGTTATTCATGCAATTAAATCTCAATAATCTGACGCCAGCACAGTTTCTGGCTGAATACTGGCAGAAAAAACCTGTGGTGATCCGTCAGGGCTTCAACCGGTTTGCCGATTTACTTTCGGCCGATGAACTGGCTGGGCTGGCAATGGAAGAGTCAGTAGAGTCCCGGCTTATCTGGCAAGAGGCTGAACAATGGCAAGCGGCATTTGGGCCATTTGAAAGCTATGACCATCTGGGTGAGCAGAATTGGACCTTGGTGGTGCAAGCACTTAATAATTGGTTACCAGAAGCTGAACAGCTGGCGCGTTGCTTTGATTTTATTCCCCGTTGGCGTTTTGATGATGTTATGGCGAGTTATGCTGTGCCTGGCGGCAGTGTCGGACCACATATTGATCGCTATGATGTGTTTATTTGTCAGGGCTCCGGTCGCCGTCGGTGGCGGGTTGGGGATAAGGGGCAATATCGTGAGTTTGCTGCCCATGAAGCCTTGCTGCACACTGAACCGTTTGAGCCGATTATTGATGTAGAGCTCTTGCCCGGTGATATTCTTTATTTGCCACCATTATTCCCTCACGATGGCGTAACACTGGAAGAGTCCATGAGTTTTTCTGTGGGATTTCGGACGCCATCAACCCAGGATATGCTCAGTGCGTTTGCTGATTATGTGATTGATAATCAGCTTGGCAGCATGCAAATTACCGATCCTGATCGCCAACCGACAATGACACCTGGCTGCATTGATAATGATGATTTAGCCCGCATCCGCGAGCAGTTGATGCAAGCGCTGACCGATGATGCTGTCAGCGATTTTGCCGGTCGCCTGTTAAGTTATTCCAAATGCCAACTGGCCGATAATGGTGCCGAAGCTGATGACTTAGCCGAGATCAGAGCTGATGAGTGGCTGGATGTGCTGCAGCAGCAACCATTGCAGCGTTTGGGCGGGCTAAGATGCCATTATTTTGAGCATAATTATCGTCAGGGATTGTTTTATCTCAACGGTGAGATGGTACGACTGCCGGGAGAGTGCGCTGGGTTAATCCCGCTACTATGCAATGAATACCAGCTGGACTTTGCTTGTATGCGCCCTTGGCTGGAATATGATGCAGTCATTAATTTGATGACAGACTGGATTGTTCGCGGCTGGTGGTATTTTGATGAGCTGGAGGAGTAAAGCCCCGTTAGTGTCAATGGGGTGACATCGCAAACAAGTGGAAATGGTGGCTTTGTTGTTGATGTCAAACACAGCTATTGTCGATCTAGAGTGGCTAATTAGCACGAACGAGCGCTGATTAGTTACTCGCGCGATAGCTTTCAACGTGCATAACGTGCATGTTGTGTGATGAACAGAAACTGGGGCTGATATCAAGGAGGTATGTTTGCGTTGAGCGTGGAACAACTCCTATATGAAAGGACGTCGCTTAGTCGTTTTTCACGGCATTAATGATTTTATTGCCGCAATTGTTATGCCTGACTTGCTAAGCGGCACAACAGCCCCTAAGATCCCCCAGTTTTTATTCCCTGGTGTCAATTATGTTGAACTCTTCTCTGTCTGCACCTTCGGCTGACCTGGTTATTCAGGTTCTGTGCTCTGTATTGTGTGACAACAAGCCCCTTGATCGGGCTTATTCTATTGCATTTTCCGGTTTGAAACTCCAGCCTGCAGAGCAGGGACGGATCACCACTGTTGCCGGGGATATTATGCGCCGGCTGAATCTGTACTGTTTCTTGGCGGGCATTGAGCCTAGCGAAGTTAACCGTAAAGGGACGCTTCTGCTGAATGTCTGGCACAGATTTCACGGTTTGACCGCGCCAAAATTCCGCTATTGTGAAGTCTTGGAAGAATCTGAGCTGCAACAGCGTATCACCCAAGCTAAAGCGGATTTGCCCCTGTGGGATGGGTGTCCAGCTTGGTTAGAGCAGTTAGGTAGTGCGCAATTAGGCGAGCAATGGCCAGCTGAGCGCGCCGCGCTGCGACAAATGCCTCATCGTTATCTGCGGGCCAATTTACTTAAGTGCCAGCTTGATGCACTGATGGCGCGATTGGCCAAAGAAGGGGTGCAGACAATTGCAGTGGAGGGGGTAGAGACCGCGCTGCAGGTTGAGTCAGACTCTGCCTTGTTCCGTACTCAGAGCTTTAAAGATGGCTGGTTTGAACAGCAAGATGCCGGTTCTCAGCATGTGGCTGCTGCATTGGATGCCAAGCCGGGTATGCGGGTGATTGATGCTTGCGCTGGTGCTGGGGGAAAAACCCTGCATCTGGCTGCACAAATGCAAGGCAAGGGCCGTCTGTTAGCGATGGATGTCGAGTCTTGGAAACTGGATAATTTAAAAGACAGAGCTCGCCGGGCGGGCGCTCACAATGTGGAAACCCGCTTGATTGCATCAAGCAAAACCATTAAGCGTTTAAAGCTTAGCGCAGACCGCCTGTTACTCGATGTGCCTTGCTCTGGCCTTGGGGTATTAAAGCGCAATCCAGATACCAAATGGCGTGATACACCTGAGCGGCTAACCGTACTGCATGAGCTGCAGGCGCACATTATCGATAGCTATAGCCGGATGTTGAAAGTCGGTGGTTTGATGGTATATGCCACCTGTTCAATTATGCCGGATGAAAACCGGGCACAGGTGGATAAATTCCTTGCGGCCCATCCTAACTTCCGCTTGCTGGATGATGAAACCATTACTCCAGCAAATTCCGGATTTGATGGTTTCTATCTCGCCCGCATTGAGCGGATAGCGGAGTAAGATAGCTCAGTCGCTTAGTTAAAAAAGCCCTTCCGTTACTTGAGGGGCTTTTTTGTGTACATGGCGATATTGTCATGTGCCACACAGATCACCTTTTACGACTGGACTGAATACGCCGCAACAGTTGCTCTCCTGCAGATAACGATTGCTGTGATGTGATAAAGGCAGGGGTTTGCTGGAGTGTTGCGGGGCGATAGCCCGGTCCATCACAACCGCAGGAATGAAATGTGATCTGCTGTTCATAGAGCAATTTTATTTTTTGCCATTGTTTAATCTGTTGCTTGGGCGGTGCTTTAAAATCTTTACCTAAGTCAGCCATTAAATTGCCGCACTGTGGGCAAGGACATTGTCGTTGTATGGCAGGTTCGCGAATATTTATTACATCAGCAACATTAGGCTGGCGAAACATTTTACAGCAATGAAAACAGGCAAAGTGTTCTTTATAGGTAGATTGGCCGTAGCGGCACATTAGCTCACCTTTTCAAGAAATTACGATAATAAATAGGCATCATTGCAATATTGCTATGACTGCTCAATCTGAATCTAGATGCGGCCTTGAACTGTCTATTTGTATAGGTATCAGTATTTATAGGGCCGTAAGTATATTGGCCAAATTAACCCGCAGCATGTTGATTGGTGGCTATGTGCATTGACACTGGGTCATACAGGCATGCCTAAGGGATAAACCGTTATTAAACTGCATGATGCCACCAATACCGCCTATCTACATTTACTCCCCTTGCAAAGTAATCACTAATTGCCTGCTTCCGCCGCTGTTACGGTGCTCGCACAGGTAAATACCTTGCCATAGCCCTAAATTCAATTGCCCAGCAGTGATAGGGAGCGTCAAACTGACTCCCAGTAAGCTGCTTTTTAGATGAGCCGGCATATCATCGCGCCCTTCGTAGGTATGAGTATAAAAAGGGGCATTTTCTGGCACACTGGTATTGAAATAACGCTCAAAATCGACCCGTACGCTGGGATCGGCATTTTCATTTAAGGTCAGGGATGCAGAAGTGTGCTGCAATAGTAAATGCATCAAACCGACATTAAATTGTGATAATTCAGGAACTTGTTGCAGTATTTCAGCGGTGATCAGGTGAAAGCCCCGTTGCCGGGGGCGTAATTGTATGGTTTTTTGCTGCCACATTGTTATCTCGCTTGTTAACGATAGTGCGTAATGCCATTAGCAATAAACCGCAGTAGCGCCTACTGGGATTTTAATGCCTGCCTATGATACTTGGAGCGCTAGTAGATACCCAGTTAATATGCCGTCTGTCTGATAGCATTTATCTTATGGGGCTGCTGATAAGCTGATTTGTCAGGATAGGACGCTATTCACTGCGCAGTATAAGAAGTCCCCTTTAGCTATACAGCCAATCAGTGCCATTATCTCCTAGGATGAGTCAGCGTCTTATGGATAGCGTGTCATCAGGCGCTGACGTGGACTCGGGAAGTCTTGCGATAGTCAGGGTTAACCTAGACCGTGTTCTGCGCTGCTTAATTGGATAAGCTCAATTTTATAGCCGTCAGGATCGGTCACAAAGGCGATTTCAGTGCGGCCGCCGGCCACCGGGCCTGGCTCTCGAGTAATATTGCCACCGGCTGCGCGGATGGCATCACAGCTGGCATAGATATTATCCACCCCAATGGCGATATGGCCAAAGCCGGTGCCTAAATCATATTCTCGGGTGCCCCAGTTATAGGTCAGTTCAATGACAGCCTGACCAGAGGACTCTTCGCCATAACCCACAAAGGCCAATGTGTATTGGTAGGCTTCATTTTCAGAGGTGCGCAGCAGTGTCATCCCCAACACTTGGGTATAAAAATCCACACTGCGTTTCAGATCGCCGACTCGGATCATGGTGTGTAACAGTTGTGACATAACAAAACTCCTTCTTGATAAGGCCGTCAGTATATCAAAAGCCATTGATAACCGGCGGGGAAATAAATCGAGCCTGACATCACAAATTGAGAGCATGATCATAGGTTTCGGGTGGTGCTGTGGCGATAATATTGTCAATTACATTCCCCTGATTTAGTGATTGCCCCTGCTCAACGCAGGGATGAGCTGGATGGGATAGGGAAGTAATCAGTATTCATTTTTCAGGGAGCCTAGTATCTGATGAACATTGAACTCAAAATGGCGATAGGGACTGTTGCTGTGATTGCACTGTTTTTTGTCGCATTTTTCGTGTCTATGTTTTAATTTTTCCCGAGGTTATCAGTGCTGCAGTGAGTTTGGTGTCAATTTTTATGTAGCTGATAAACCGGGGAAATAGCCCAATTGAGGCATTAAAAAACCGCTCATAGAGCGGTTTTTTGCTGTTTAAAAGAGCGTAAGCTAGAAAATATCATTTTTGGATATGAGTATAATAATCAATATAATTCATTGAAGATTGCTCAGGATAGGTGAGTAAGTTTGGTTCACAAATAGTCACTGCAAGATTTACTCTTGAATTCAGATAATAAGTGCACCACTCATGGTTAAACGGTAAGAAGAGATCAACTGCCTGTAGGTGGTACTCTATCGTCGCCAAACAAATAGAAGTCATTACCATGAGTTACAAGCAGTTGATCGAAGGGCAACGATACCAGATCGAAGCCTACCTACGCGAGGGCTTCAGCTATCGAGCAATCGGCAAACGCTTAAAAGTGAGCCACAGCACGGTGAGTAGAGAGGTTCGTCGTAACCGTATTCGTGACAATCATTATTTGCCTGAAGTTGCACAGGCCAAGACAGTTAAGCGCCGCTGCCAGGCTGCCAAAAATCGAGTGTCTGTAACGACCGTCACTTTCGTTGAGTTCGGACTGAAGCAAAAGTGGAGTCCAGAACAAATCGCGGGCGTAGGTCAACTTATCGGTTACCCTGTCAGTCATGCATGGATTTATGGCTTTGTTCAGCAGGACAAGCAGCGTGGCGGAAAGCTCTATAAAGCGCTGAGACGCGGTCATCGTAAATACCGCAAAGGCTGTCGTGCGAAACGGGTTATCATTCCAAATCGCATAGGTATTGAACACCGGCCGGCAGTTGTCGACGAAAAAGCACGATTAGGTGATTGGGAAGCCGATACGGTGTTGGGAAAACAAGGCACTGGCGCTATAGTCAGTTTGGTTGAACGCAAAAGCAAACTGTATCTAATCCGTAAAGTGCCCGCCAAAAGCGCAGCCGATGTGAGCCGAGCCATGATAGGCATGCTTTGGCGGTATCGCAGTCACGTTCACACTATCACAGCGGACAATGGCAGCGAGTTCTGTGACCATCAAAAGGTTGCACAAGCACTGAAGGTAGATATCTATTTCGCCAACCCATACTCATCATGGGAACGTGGGTTGAATGAGAATTTCAATGGTCTGTTGCGGCAGTATATCCGCAAGGGAACTGATTTACGCACGGTAACGGATAAGCAAATTGCTGACATCGAACGAGCACTTAACTCACGTCCGAGAAAGTGCCTTGGTTTCAAACAGCCTGCTGTAGTATTCGATGAATTACGAAAAGCAGCTTAATGAAGCGAGTGGTGCACTTCGGGGTTGAATGCGCGGACAAAAAGTTCGTATTTGGAGGTTTTTTAAGTTCAATTTAATTCTTCAAGCATAGATCATCAATTAAATCGCTACGATTTCTATAAGCTGGCCAATAATCTAAGGTCATTCTAAATCTCATTTTGTATCAAATACGGTTACTAATATGATTAAAAAGTGAAATTTGCATGTAACTGTATGTTTGCATGATGTGTCGCACATTTTTCATAAAGGTAAATTGTTAAAGTCACTCTGCTCACGGTCGGGTGATATGTGGTTATCCCCGCCACTGCCTGACTGGTGGGCAACTTATTCTGGCATGGAGATGAGGGTCACCTGATATAAGAACTCTCACTTGGCCAATACCTTCGGAGAGAATGTAAGTGAGTAAATTATTACTGAGAGTGTTATTCGGTGTTGCTCTAGGCCTATCCCCAGGTGTGTTTGCAGTAGATCAGACTGTTGCAGAATTCCATACTGAAATGGGTGGTTGTGAATCATGCCATGAAGATGGAGCCAATGCTTCAAACGATGGGGCTTATGAGGCTGAGCAATGTCAGTCCTGCCACGGCACGTTAGCGGAAATGGATGATAAGCATAAGGCCCATGATGGGATGCTGATGTGTCAGGACTGTCATGCAACTCACGATATGAATGTTGGACAGAAGCCGACTTGTGATGCTTGTCATGATGATGGTCGTAAGTAAGGTTAGATAGCATTGATAAATACGCCGGTTTAAGCCGGCGTTTTTGTTGCTGCAAAAATGGGGCGAGTCTGCGGATAATGCAGGCTAGTTAATAACGATAAATTCTGTCAGAGATTGTCCTGTTGCACTGGCAGTGTTAATGCCGATATCACAGCGTTTTAGTGTTACCCGTTCTATTGAGGGTAATAATCATAATGATGTACCGCTAAAGTTTAGAATTAAAAACTGGTAAACAGTTTCATATCGTAATCTATTGACTGGTAAGTGTGTTTTTTTAAGCTAGATAAATCATTAAAATAATTAAAAACAATAAGATGAGCTTTGGGGGTAAAAAAGCGAGGATGGGTAAAGGTATTGGTGGTATGCAACAGAATAATTACTACTTTAGATAAGGATGAATGTTGCAATGTTGTAAAAAGCGTGTAATTTGGTATCCAGTTCATTTCATACGAACCTATCGCCTTTCGTGTAAAGGCATCATAGCCAATGGAATGAGGGAAATAGGGATCGCAATAGGACAGGGAGAGAGCACTATGTTCAAAGTCATTCATTGGATGCTGGTTTCACGCTCCAATCTGCTGGCTGAATTATTAGATACCCGTTGGCCACAGGAATTTCTGGTGAAATTAACCTTAACTGAGCCGGAAAAGGTCTCCGAACATTTGCTGCAGGAGCAGTCGCTGGTGGTGATTGATTTGGCGACGGTTGATCTACAGAAAGCCTATCAATTACAACGGCAAATCGAGCGCTTGGCCGTGGCTGTAAGAACTGTATTTGTTCATTATCCTCGCCGGGTAGATGCCCGTTTTCTGGTTAACCCCTCAGTCACAGCGGGGGTATTTTATATCGATAATAACCTGAGTTTTATTAGTCAGGGGCTGTCAGATATTATGAATGGTCGTTATCATATCCCCACGGAATTACTGAAAAACAGCAGTGATGATGATCAGGATGGCGAAGATACTGACAGTTTGACTATTCGCGAACGGGAAGTGTTGCAGGCGCTACTAAGCGGTGCCACCAATCAGGATATTGCCCGTAAGTTGTTTGTTAGTGAAAGTACCATCAAAACTCATTTATACCGGGCCTTTCGAAAAATTGGGGTTTCTAGCCGAGGACAAGCGATAGCCTGGGCGCAAACTCATTTACACGAAGTGCAGGTATAAATTTAAGCGATAAGTCTAAGTGATAAGTCTAAGTGATAAGACTAAGTGCCAGCAATTAGTGCTGAAGCCGAGGTTGCAATGCCATGTAACAGATAGCGTTTACATGGCATTGTTTGTGTTGATGGGGCATTAAATGGCCGTGAGGCCACCATGACGTAATGCCACTAATGCGCTATTGCATATCAAGACAGGGATAGTTAGCCTGCCTTGGTATTTGTGAGCAGATTTCACTCAGCGTTTTAGCCAATTAGCGGCTTTGTCTGCATCGGTAATCGATAGCATCACGGTATCTGCTTTCGCTGCCGTAATAGGTAGCATTCCCAGCATCAGCTCATCCCGGCGTAGCCAGACTAATTCAATTTGTTCACCTAGTTGATATTGTTGCAGGAATTTATCCAAAGTGGCGGTGGCTTGCAGGCCATCCGCGGCGATCAGTAGATCTCCTGCACTTAGTCCTGCTGTCATCGCTGGACTGTGTTCAGCCACAGAGATAATTTTTACCCCGACATTTTCAGCCCGGTATTTAGCGCCAAACCCCACAGTAAGCCCTTCAGCTGTGCCACCGGTATCAGTATTACCACTGCTGGCTCTAAGCTGCATGTTAATACCAAACTGTGCCAGTAGCTCTGCCAGTGGCATATCTTCAGCCCGCTCCAGCCAGGCAAACAATTCATCACAGTTTCGTCCCAGCAGGGTTGAGACAATTTGCTGGTGACTGTTATCTGTGGTGCCCGTACCGGTCAAGCCGAATTCTTGCCATAGCCGCCGCATCACATCATCGAGACTGTAGCGACCCTGGGTTTCTTGCCGCAGAGTTAAATCCAGTAATAGGGCGAACAGTGCCCCTTTGGTGTAGTAGGAGACAATAGCGTTAGCGGCATTTTCATCTTGCTGATAAAACTTGGTCCAGGCATTGAAACTCGAATCTGTCAGGCTTTGCTTAAAACGCCCTGCGCCGCGATAAACTCGGGTAAAGGTTTCACTGAGCATTTCCAGATAGCTGGTTTCATCCACCAGCCCTGCGCGATAAGTAATAAAATCATCGTAATAAGAGGTAATTCCTTCATAGGCCCACAATTGGCGGGTATAGCTCTCTGCTTCCAGCTCATAAGGCACAAACCGGGCTGGCTTAATACGTTTAACATTCCAGCTGTGGAAGTATTCGTGACAGCACAAAGACAAATAGGTGCGATAGCCGCGGTCAATATTATCTTGGCCTACCCGGGGGAGATCGCCCCGGCCGCACATTAATGCAGTGGATGCCCGGTGCTCAAGTCCACCAAAACCTTCATCCAGCACAGCCGTCATAAACAGATAACGCTCAAAAGGTGCAGGTGTGCCGAACAGTTGGATTTGATATTCACAAATAGTTTGTAGATCGCGACACAAGCGCGGCATATCGGCATGATGACGACCAGCTAGTATCACATCATGGCTGACGCCGCAGGCTTCAAAACTGCCGCGGGTAAAACAACCCATTTCAACCGGATGGTCAATCAGTTCATCATAGTTTTCGGCATAAAAGCGACCAAAGCCCCAGTCATTTCCACTGGCGCGTTTAAGCCGGGTGGCCACTTCCCATTCGCTGCAGGCTGGCAAAGAAGGCGGCAGGATCTCAACACTGTGCTCAGATTGCTCTAGTCCTCGGGCGGCAAGAAACACACTGGAGCCATTGAAAAAGCCGCGTCGAGCATCTAAAAACGCGGTGCGAACCGACAAATCCCATGCATATACTTGATAAGTGATCCGCACTGTGTCATCACAGTGGCTGATTTGCCAGTTCTGCTTATCAAGTTGGGTCAGGGGTAATGGCATGCCTTGACTATTAAAGGCTTTGATATCAATTAGGTTTTTGGCAAAGTCCCGCACCATATAGCTTCCCGGCAGCCAAGCGGGTAGCCAAAGCTGCTGCTCATGGGCGGGGTGGGAAATGGTCATGGTGACATCAAACAGGTGGCCGTGGGGATTAGCCGGGGTAATCTGATAGTGGATCATAGCAGTTAACTCACTGAAGTTTATCGCCCATGCTGCCAAAATTGCGTCGGCCGGGCAATCAATTTGGCGTAGCCGCCACGATAAATACGGGTATACTTGGGACTTTATATCGCTATCAGCTGTGGAGAATAACACGATGGCCGAAGAGACTATTTTCAGTAAAATTATCCGCCGGGAAATTCCGGCTGACATTCTGTATCAGGATGAGCTGGTCACTGCATTTCGGGATATTTCCCCTCAAGCACCAACCCATGTGCTGATTGTGCCTAATCATCTGATCCCGACCGTGAATGACGTAAAAGCATCGGATGAAAAAGCTTTAGGCCGTATGGTCACGGTAGCGGCAAAACTGGCTGAAGAGGCCGGTATTGCGAAAGATGGCTATCGCTTGATCATGAACTGCAACCAGCATGCCGGTCAGGAAGTGTTCCATATCCATATGCATCTGGTCGGTGGTGAGCCACTGGGCCCGCTGTTGGCGAAAAAGCAGTCTGTTTAACCTGTGGCCGCTTGAGCGGCACCTCTATGTAATAACGGAAAGATTATGAAGTTTCTCTCCCGACGTCTGGTTATGCCGGAAGATCTTAATTACGCCAGAACCCTGTTCGGTGGCCGGGCGCTGGCCTGGATTGATGAAGAAGCGGCCATTTATGTGATTTGTCAGCTGGGCACTAAGTGTATTGTGACCAAGCACATGGCGGCTATTTCTTTTGAGAACCCAGCCTCAGAAGGCGATGTGGTGGAGTTTGGTCTGACGACCAAGGCGGTAGGACGGACATCGATCACGGTTTCTTGTCTGCTGCGGAATAAATTTACCGGCAAGACCATTTGTGCGGTAGATGAAATGGTGTTTGTGCGGGTCAATCCTGACACCGGTCTGCCTGAACCCCATGGTAAGACCATGGCTGATTTGGAAACGGAAACTGAAGCATCACTGCGTAAACTCAATATTGGCGTGTAATCCCCATACTGAGAGGCATTAGTGAATTAGTGCAGTTAATGCCAATGACAAAATAGCGCTGGATAGTTTCCTTTCGTTATTACCCATCATGCTTAAGCCCTGCTATTGCGGGGCTTTTTATTATGTATGAAATACGAACAGTATCAGATGCTTTTCGCTAAATTGTCTGTATAATGAGCGCCGCCAAGGGGTGTCTGGCGCGTTTAGCGCCAGACTGAGATGTCCTGTGACAAACCCTTAGAACCTGATCCGGCTGATACCGGCGTAGGAATGGGCTGACTCTCTGTGCATTAACCACGCTTTTTGCAATGCCGGATCTCAACCTGTATTGAGGTCCCATGAAAAATAATAATTACTCCTCTGTATCCGCAGCTCTGATCGCTGCAATCTCTGTTCCTGCATTCGCGCAGGAGTCTCAATCTGAATCATCATCGGTGACCACAGACCGTGAATCGTCCCATTATTTGCATCAAGCACCGCCGGATACTCAGGCGGCGCGCACAATAGAAACCTTGGTGGTCACTGCCGATTTTCGCGCAGCGGCACTGGATCAGGTGCCTGCCAGTATCAGTGTGCTTGACCGGGCGCAGTTAGAGGATGATGGCGGTGAAAACTTTCAAGATGTGCTCAACGGTATTGCCAATTTAAACTGGTCTGGTGGCAGCTCCCGGGCGCGTTATTTTCAGATCCGGGGCGTTGGGGATCAGGAAGAATATGAAGGCGCACCTAATGCCTCGGTGGGCTTTTTTATTGATGATATCGACCTATCAGGGCTGGGAATGGCTTCCGGGCTGTTTGATATTGATCAGGTCGAGGTGCTGCGCGGCCCACAAAGTACCTTGTTTGGCGGTAATGCGCTGGCCGGGGCCATTTATCTGAAAAGCGCTGAGCCAACCGCCGCACCGGAAGCAGGGGTTGAACTCAGTGGTGGCAGTGATGATCTGTTGACTATTGGCGCTTATGCGGGCGGCGCATTAAGCCGTGATGGTGATATTTTAGGGCGAATGTCACTCCAGTCCCACCAGCAAAATGGCTATATGGATAATGCCTATTTGGGGCGCAGCGATACCAATGCCCGGGATGAGCTTTCTGCTAAAGCCAAATTACGCTGGTACGCTACGGATACGCTGCAGGCAGATTTAACCTTACTGCAAGGCCATTTTGATAATGGCTATGATGCTTGGTCATTAGACTCTAATGGCAGCACTACTTATACCGACCGCCCCGGGGTGGATACCCAGCGTACTACCGGCGCTGGGCTGAAACTCACTTGGCAGGCTCATCGGGCGTTTTCTCTGGAGTCCATTACCAGTTACGCCGATACCACACAACGTCATGCGTATGATGGTGATTGGGCCAATCCTACCTATTGGCAACAGTTTGAGTGTTATGGTGCTCCTTGCGTGTACGACTACTGGTGGGATAAAACGGCCAAGCGGCAAAACTTCAGTCAAGATATCCGCTTGTTAAGTACTGATGAAGGGCGGATTTTTTCTGACACCACAGATTGGTTGGTGGGGCTGTATGCCAACCAGTTGGACGAAAGTAATCAATTGCTGGTTGAAGAGCGTTACGAAGCGGGTCCCTTGTACACTAGCCATCGAGACAGTGACTACCAGGCAAAAAAATTATCTGGTTTTGCACAGTTAGATACGTATCTTGGGGAATGGCATTATTCTGCGGGCTTGAGACTAGAGCATTGGGATGCAGATTATCGCGACAGTGATAATGAAGCCTTTACCCCAGCGGAAACCATGTGGGGCGGGCATTTATCTCTGTCTTATACCCTAGCAAAGGGGCAATTGTTGTACGCCAAAGTGGCACGGGGTTATAAGCCGGGTGGTTTTAATACAGACTTGCCCGCTGAGTTGAGTCAGTACCGCAGTTTTGATGCTGAAACGCTGTATAACTACGAGTTGGGTCATAGTGGTGCTTGGTGGGATGGTATGCTCGCAACCCGCTTGTCATTATTCTTCATGGATCGGCAAGATCAGCAGGTGGATGCCTCCGTGCAGATCCCCGATAGTGGTAATTTTATTTTGTATACCGCCAATGCCACCAGCTCGACCAATTATGGGCTGGAGGCGCAAAGCCAGTATTTTGTGACGGACAACCTTACCTTAAGTGCCACACTGGGGCTGCTGAACGCCAAGTACGATACTTATATTTACCAAGATGATAATGGCCAGCCGGTGGATTTGTCTGGCCGGGAATTGGCCCATGCGCCTAGCTATAACTATCAGTTGGCAGCCACTTGGCGTGCAGATAGCGGGCTGTTTGCCCATGCCAGTCTATCCGGTATGGATAGCTTTTATTATTCCGACAGCAATGATTTTGTCTCGGATAATTATCAGTTATTGAATCTGCGGTTAGGTTATGAGGCTGATCATTGGGCGCTGTTTCTCTGGGGCCGTAATCTGACAGATGAAAGCTATGGCGTGCGCGGTTTTTACTTTGGTAATGAGCCCAATAAAGATTGGGCAGCCCAGCAATATATCCGTTATGGCGACCCGCGTCAGTTAGGGGTGACCTTTAGATACGATTACTGGTGATCCTCCAGAACATGCATGATTAGGCTGGCTCAGTGACTTTGGGCGAATGACTTAGTAGCGCAATTACTCAGCCAATGAGTCACCTAGTCTTTGCGATTGGCTTAGCAAGTTTATCGGTGAGGCAGACTGACTGACTCTTGTTGTTAGTCTGCCCGCTTTATCAAGGAGAAAAATAATGAAATTAACGGCTGAAATTAGTATGTACCCACTGCGTGAACAATATGTTGAACCTATCCATTGGTTTATCCACCGATTGGATAATTATCCCAATATTGAGCGAGTCACCAATGCGATGGCAACTCAGGTGGTGGGGGAGTATGCCGAGGTCATGGCCATGTTGGCCACAGAGATGCAGGCTGCCCATGAAAAATTTGGCAAGGCAGTGTTTGTTTGTAAATTTATCGGCGGTCAGCTCGATTTAAGCCACAGCGAGTAATTCATTTATGGATACCTGGCAAACTCTGTCCGATTCCTTGTTACCGGCACTGAGCCAAATGCAGGCTATAACGCTGTGGGAAGGCATTGCCGTGTTACTTGCGATTGCTTATCTCTGGCTGGCAATGAAAGAACATATTGCCTGTTGGGCTGCGGCGCTATTGAGTACCGCGATTTACACTGTGCTGTTTTGGCATGTGGCCCTGTTGATGGAGTCAGTACTGAATGTCTATTACATGGGCATGGCAATATACGGGTTCTGGTTGTGGCGCTGGGGCGGCGGTTCTGAGCAGAGGTTGCGGGTAACCTCTTGGCCGTGGCAGAAGCATGTGCGCTTGATTGGAATTACGGCATTAGTGTCATTGTTGGTTGGGGCGGGTATGGCCAAGTTTACCCATGCGGCATTGCCCTATTGGGATGCAGCGACCACCTGCTTTGCTGTAGTCAATACCTATCTGGTGGCGAAAAAAGTGTTGGAGAACTGGCTTTATTGGGTCGTGATTGATCTGGTCTCAATCTATCTCTATCTCAGTAAAGGGCTGATGCTCACCTCCATGCTGTTTGTGCTTTATGTCGGTATGGCCATTGCCGGTTATCTGATGTGGCGACGGGAGTGGCTGGCATTGGCTCGCCCTGAATTGGCAGGAACACTTTCCCACCATCAGGAACGTGCTTTATGAGTGAGTTGAAACTTACCTCCGGCGCCGTCAATTCTGAGGTTGAAGCGGCAACAGATAAAGCAGTCCCTCCTCGTGTTTGTTCACAAGGCAATCCATCAGGGCTGGTGCTTGGTGATTTGTATGCGGAGCATGTCGGGCTTGCAGTATTTGCCGCTTCTGCCCGGTTATATGCTCAGATGAAACTGCAGGTGCTTACTGATGGGTTATCCAATAGCAATTATGTGGTGGATGGACGTTGGGTGTTAAGGATTAACCGCCAGGTGGATGCACTTGGCGTTGGCCGCGCAGCAGAAGTGGCCTGTTGGCAGCAGGCTTGTGCTGCAGGGCTCGCCCCGGTATTGCTGGCGGTGAGTTCAGAGCGACAATATTACCTCAGTGACTATTTGCCACAAAAAGAGGTTAGTTCACCGGCACGGGAATCATTGCAACTAGATCCATCGCAACAGAAAGCGCAGCAACAGAAATTATCGCAATCAGAGCGACGGCAATTAGAACTTGCCGCAGAAAATGGGCTGAGTCATGCAAGCTTCGAAAAGGATATTCGGCAGGGCATTATTGCACCCGTTGTGCAGTTACCGGCCAGGCTAAGTCAATTGGTAAATCGATTCTTTAATCAATCAGCAGGCCAAGTAATAGGTCAATCAGCTGCAATAGATAGTTTGCCACATAGTTATCCCGCGGGATTGACGCCCCGGGTTGAGGCTTTGCTGACATTGTTGCTGTCATTGGCTCGATTACCGCTACCAGAACATAAGATTACTGCTACGGTGCAATGGCAGCAGTACCATGATGCCTTGATAAAGCTGCAATCATTGGAGAGCACAAGTACGTTGGTCGTCGGGGGCATAAAAGAGCCGATAGAGCAATTTGCAGCAGATAGGGATAAAGCGGTTAACACCCGGAAAAAAGCCGTGCAGCAGGGCGCCGCGCAATTACTGCAATGCTCGGCGCAGATAGCGCATTGGTTGACATTAATGGCGCAAGGGGAGAATGGGTGGGAACAGTTTTGTCACCGGGATTTAAATCCGGCCAATTTACTGCGTTGCGGTGATAGCCTGTGTTGTATTGATTTTGAATATGCTTGTGCTGGTGGCCCCTTGGCTGAGTTGGCAACGGTACTGGCAACCCATGGACTGAGTGATGCGGAGTGTCTGGCACTGAGTGCTGGGTATATTCATGCTTTGGGATTGCCAGACTGCAATGCCATGCAGATTGATGCCGCAGTAAATATTTATTGGCTGTTTAGTGCTTGTTGGGCGCTGCTGCAGGCCAGTGCGGCTATTACGTCAGAGTCTAATGCTATTCATGCCTCTGAAGCCACTGTCGAGAATATTAATAGTGCAGATGAGTATTTAGCCTGGTTTGCCCTGTCAGTCTCCTATCTTGAGGGGACGGATTAAGGATTGTTATCGCAGGCCTTTTCTTGTGGATAGTGGTTTAAGCCGATTCTATATATTAATGCGATAAATTATGGCTCGAATGTACAGATAAGCTGCTGATTGCAAAACTCATAATGGGACAGGAGTTACTTTGGAAGCGCTGCCTTAAGCAGTGATTAATTATTGGTTAAAATGTGAAGGGAAGCGAAACCGGCAACTGTTACAACCCCAACCTTGAGACCTTGTTATATTTGCATTTCTACAATACACCAGCTTGTACTGCATTAAGCAATTGATATCCACAATACAATGACAAGCTAAAGCCCATAGCAAGAATTAGAACAGCAAAATTTTTCCAAAATTTAAATTTTGGTTCACCACTTTTAACTCTAATCCACTCATATTTGAGCAATGGTTTTGTCTTATTTCTAAGTTTGTCACAAGCCTTTACAGCTCCGAGAAAGTCACTTTTCATGTAAAGTTCTCGCGTTTCACTTAAAGCTGTCAGAAATTCATTATTTATCAATGTATGTTTTTTATTCTTTTCTTTCGGATTAATTCGAAACAAAATGTCATTATATGATTTGTTTAGCTTAGAATATGTTTCATCAACAGACTGAGCCATATCGAGTTTTGACTTTTTCTTAGAACTTTCTTGCTCTGAGTGATGTTTATACAAAATTGATAAATAAGATAATGACGATATGTACTCAGAAATTGCATTTCTAAGTTGATTTATCCAATCCTGTCTGAATTCTGAGACTTTTTGCTCTTTACTTGAAATGAGGTTTATAAAAGCAAAAAAGCCAGCGATCATTGCAGTGAAAAGTGCACCGATAACTAATGCAGCATTTTTTAAAAGTATTTCTTCCAACTAGATATCCTTGCAAACTCTACCTTGTAACGTGTTCATTAAACCACCGTATCCCCTGTCATGCCAGAGGCAGCTTGGGGGAAATGTGTTTTAGTAATCAGCTAGTTCTGACTAGAGCATGAATTGAAAGATAGCCGGTTGCAGCTTGACTAATTCATCTTGTGCTGTTGCTATTTTTCTTCTTCGTCTTTCTTTTCCGTTTATCTATCTAAGCTTTGCTTGCTTTTCCATTAGATTCTAGAGCCCTTACATAGCGGTATTGCTTGTTTGAGCCGCTTTTCGTTATGAGTGTGTCATGGCAAGTCTGTTCAAGTGTGCCAAAGTATATGTACTCAATACCAGCAACTCATGACGCCCTGAGATAGACAATCATGGTTAATGGTGAAAGAAAATACTGCCCATACGGGTCGTATCACAACATCCCGCCGTCAGCACAGCTGCACCACAATCTACCTAAAAGGATGATCCGATGATCCAGTTGGCAGAAAAACTATTATCTTTGCTCAAGCACTTCGACGGGCTCGCCCCGCTGGCAATCCGTATTTACCTTGCACCGATTCTGATGCAAGCCGGTTATAACAAATTGTCTCATTTTAGTGATACTGTTGAATGGTTTGCTAACCCAGATTGGGGGTTAGGGCTACCCATGCCGGCAGTGTTAGCAGCCTTAGCCGCGGGCACTGAGTTGTTTGGGGCCATTTTCCTGCTGCTGGGGTTAGCCACTCGGCTGGTGGCGATTCCGATGATATTTACCATGGTGGTGGCCGCTGTAACAGTGCACTGGCAAAACGGTTGGCTGGCCATTGCCGATCCATCCTCTTGGCTGGCCAATGAACAGGTATTGGCCTCTGCAGATAAATTGAGCCGAGCCAAAGAGATCCTGCAAGAGTATGGCAATTATGATTGGCTGACGTCATCGGGCAGCTTTGTGGTGTTAAACAATGGTATTGAGTTCGCGGCTACCTATGCACTGATGTTGTTGGTGCTGCTGATGTACGGCGGTGGGCGTTATACCAGTCTGGATTATTATTTGGCGCGCCGCTTTATGCCAAAGCATCACTCTAGCTAAATGGGACAGTATCGACATCAGATGTAAATTTGGCTGAGGGCCAAGAAGGTTAATTAGGTAGTGAAGCCCACCTGACAAGGTGGGCTTTTTTGTGTTGACAGCATGCGTCGTCATTGCACTTTTAATGGGTAATGTTAAGTTAAAACAACAGTTAACCTAAAGCGTTAGCATTGCCTTCAGGTACTTTGTGACCATATGCGTCGAGGGGTGGCAAATAGTGCAAACAAATACCGCGAGATAACGCAGTAAAAAGGATGTAAGTAGTATGCAAGCATTGGATTTATTACTTAAACGGCAATCTTGTCCTCGCCTAGAGGCTCCCGCACCGACGGCTGACCAGTTAGCGCAAATTCTAGCGGCGGGCATGCGAGTACCGGATCATGGTGGTTTAACCCCTTGGCAATTTATTGTTGCTCAAGATGCGGGGTTAACTCGATTAGGGGATATTTTTGCTGCCGCTGCGAGTGCCGCTGGAGGTGATGAGGCCAATATTACCCGTGCGGCACAATTGCCTCTCAGAGCGCCCATGGTGATTACTGTTGCGGCTAAGGTTCAGCCCCATACGAAAGTGCCAGCACTTGAGCAGCAGATTGCCGCGGGTTGCGCTGTGATGGCGATGCAACAGGCCGCATTTGCGTTGGGGCTCGGTAGCATCTGGCGTACAGGGACTTATGCTTTTGATCGCTCAGTTCATGAAGCACTGGAACTTGGTGGGGAGGATCAGATTGTGGGCTTTTTATATGTGGGAACCCCGGTGGTAAAAGCACCAGAAAAAGCAGCTAAGTCTTCTGATGCTGTTACCCGTTACCTTTAATCTGGTGGTTGTTTTTTTGATTAGTGTCCTTGTCAGCAGGTGTTGGCGGGATACTAATCTTGCCCACCGATACCTGTACCAACTTTCAGCTGTTCAAACCAATCAAGGAACATGCCGACCTGCTCACCTCTGAAAATGCGTCCATGTTGCGGGCAAAGATACTCAATATCTAACTCCCTCACTCGGGCGATCCAGTCAGCTTTGGCGGTGTTGCTGGGCATCCAGCGTTGGTGAAAATAGCGCATTTTCTGGCAGTGGCTGTCAAAGTCACTGACAAAAATATCATCCGCATCATCTTCAAGCGCTGCGCCAATATCGCCGGACATTAACACTTTTGCTGTGGGATCATAGACATGATAATTCCCTGAAGAGTGCAGGTAATGCGCGGGAATAAATTTAATTTCGGTTTGTTCCAGCGTCAGGCTCATACCTTGATCTGGGATGGCTTCGTAACTGATATTGTTCATGCCGAAATGGCGGATAAAGCCCTCCCATAGCCAAGCAGAATAAAGCTTAGCTTGGGGCAGGGTCTGATCCCATAAGCCCAGTGAAGAGATAATATCCGGGTCTTGGTGAGAGGCAAACAGATGCGTTAATTGCTCTAGCGGGATCTGTTTGACAATATTGGCCAGCATAGGGGCAAACAGCTCGATACCACCTGGATCCATCAGCAGGGCTTTATTCGCAGTTACCAGCATATATTGGTTGGTATCGATAATTTTGTCTGGTTTATCAGGGTCACGACCGAAATAAAGCCATTTGTGGCTGGGGGTTTCAATCAGTGTTTGGCAATGCATCAGGCTGCGTCCTTGTCTGTGGCGGTAAATAATGTGATGGCAGCATCAACTCGCTGGCGGATGGCTTCAGCCACCTCATCCACCTTGTCTGCTACTCCGATAAAGGTATTTTGGTTACTGGCATCGACCCTGCAGGCTTCAATACGACATACCGAGGCCAGGGCATTGGCGGTGCGCAGCGTTTTTTTCAGGTCATCAAGCTTGGACTGGATTTGGCCAATCATGCCTTTAAAGGCTTGTTGCTGTTGCTGATAATTATCTTCTGTTTGGCTAATGGTCTGGCTTAGGCTGGTCATGTCCGCCCCGGCAGCTTTACTGCGTGCCAGTTCAAAGCGCTCTAATGCCATTTGAGTTCTGGCCGTTGTAGTCGCGAACATACTGGCTTGCCTGGCCAATTTATTGATATCACGAGCCGCTTTTTGCGTATCACTGGCTAGCTCATCAATAAAATGGGTAAGTACTTTAAACCCCATAGCGGCATTACCAATGCGGCTGGACGCCGCCTGGGCATTACTGGCGGTCAAATTAATTTCCCGACAGCTTGATAGGGTGTTATTCAGCTCGGCAGCAACCTGCGCGACGATGACATAATAAGGCCGTTTAAAATGTTTTTGCTCCATCTGCCATCCATCCACAAAGTGGCTTATCTGTTTGACTGTGCTGCAAGTATAGTTGGCCATTTATTTTCCATTTAAAAATCAAACGATAATTGCATGTTTTCTGACTATTACTGTTTTAGCCCATCACGATTTGTGCCATTGCTGCCGTGAAAACCTTGTCCATATTGTTGCTAGCTCAGAGCGACATTGTTGTGGGCGGGATACCTCTCTTGATTGGCTCTGTTGTAGGCTTCTCTATGACGTCGCTTAGGTAGCGCTTCTTGGTTATCACTTTGGGATAAATTTTCGGTGTCAGCCTGTAATAGAACCTAGCTTATGCGGGTCTGTGTGTCATGAGGGCAAGGTTTAATACGAATAGGCTTTTTCTTCTGATAACAGTTAAGGGCAACAGTTAAGGCTAGCAGTTAAGGGAGTATTGAATATGTCAGTATGTTGGCATGGGGTAAAAGCACATCTAGTGACGACTAAGATTAACCACAAGGAGAGAGAACCGATTAAATGGTTCGTTAACGGGCTGCTGCTAACGGCAATACTGGCCACGACCTCCGCGTTTGCTAAGTCAGGAGGTAAAACGGCCGAGCAAGGATTAACCCGAGAGTTGATGGATTGCGCCGCTTATTACCAGATTGCCTCTGAAGCTGTTGCAGCTGCGAATGTGCCGCAAATGCAAAATGTGGCGCAGAAATTGGCTGGCCAATCACAGCAGGCGCAGACTTTAGCCGCCAAATATAGTCAAGATGCCGATTTAGCTGAAGAGCTGAAACAGGCTCAAGCTCGTCAAGTGATGACGATGAAAGATGCTCGAGATTTAAGAGGCTTAATGGCCAGATATCAAACCAGCTGTAAACAGGTGTTGGCTGATCCGCAGCAGCGACTGCAGTACTGGATTATGGCCACAATGTAAGGAAGAACGCATTTAGGATTTGGTTTTCGGCTGATGGATTGATACTCAGTTCTGTTTGGCTTAACGCCGCAATGTGGGCAGTTAGTGATAATAATGGTTTAGATAGACGCGCTAATACCGATAACAATTAAGTCATTGCGAGTCATGACGTAAGTGCAGTACCGAAGCGGGATTGTGTCCCGCGATTACACACTGTGGTTTCACCTCTTGATACTAGGAGAACAGCATGATTTCACTGGGATTAATTGGCGCGGCAATATTGACGGTATTAACTTTGTGGCTGCAATTGGGACGAACTCAGTTGCGACCTCGCTTAGACGAAGCGCAAACTCTTGGGTTTTCAGGCATGATTGTTGGTTATTTGTGTTTTCAGCTGTTGGCCTTACTCTTTTTGCTGGTGGGAGGCTTTCATCTGATTAATCATGAGCAGTCTTTTACTCTGTTTTTATTTATTGCCTTATGTTACCTACTTAATGCAGTTTGGGCACTGTTTTGGCAATTTAGTCAAAGCTGGCATATGCCTCATATGGATGGTGGTAAGCGCTATATCTGGCTTATCCAATTTGCCAGTGCAGGTATGGTGATTTCTGCAGTTGTACTCTAATAATGCTCAATCACGAAAGCATCTGCATGAGATATTTGCGATAAAAGTACAACAGACAAGCTTAATCGCTCTTTTTGTTGGTGGTGCAGTTAAAGCCCGTATAAGAAATATTTATGCAGATGCCTTAGATACCTCCATAAATGTAGGTGTTTGAGGTAATTAAGCACAAAATTTCGATTTCATAGTGTTATACCGTAATACTCTATTTCCTTCATATTACTTTGCCTTCTGGCAGCGTTTAAGACGTCTTTATACCGAGTTATTGGCCTCGAATTCATATAAAGAGAGGAAATTTAAAAATGTTTATAATCCCTCAAAACGAAAGTTTTATAAATTGTTGAGTAGGCATTTAAAGGTTTCATCTATGACTTATTAATCTATTCCAATTGATAACATTTGTTGAGGTATAGTTTATTATTCATATTGATATTTAAAAATATCTTGATTACTTTTTGATATTTAAGTAGTGATTACATGATGTAGCAATGTTTTTAATGGTTTGTTTTATTGTTAAATATAAATATTTGCATTCACAAAGTTATCAGTAGGATATCGGGTTAAGATATATTAAAGTAAAGCAAGTTTGACTGTGAATGTTATACATAAAAATAAGATGATTCGAGTTAGTCAATTAGAAAAAAATTATTTTATGGGAGATATCCGGGTGCAGGCAGTGACGGATATCAGTTTTCATATTTTTCCCCATGAATTTGTTGCCATTATGGGACCATCGGGTTCAGGTAAATCCAGTTTAATGAATATTATTGGTTGTCTGGATAAACCGACTGTCGGTAATTATTGGCTTAATGGTCAAAATGTCGCTGAACTGGATGATGATGCTTTATCTGCCGTTCGCAGCCGCGATATTGGTTTTGTGTTTCAGAATTTTCATCTTATGCCTAGATTATCGGCACTAGAAAATGTGCTCTTACCTCTAAGGTTTGCTCATCCCCCTGCGGGCAACCGGGATGAGGCCATCGCGTTGCTTCACCGAGTGGGACTGGGGGATCGGCTGGATCATAGGCCCAACCAATTATCCGGAGGCCAACGTCAGCGGGTGGCCATAGCCAGGGCGCTGGTGAACAAACCGGTTATTTTATTGGCAGATGAACCAACGGGTGCACTGGACAGTAAAACATCACAGGACATTATGGCGCTGCTGGCCGAACTGCACCGAGCTGGGCAGACCATAGTGCTGGTCACCCATGAAGAGGACGTTGCTGCTTGTGCGGGACGAATTATCCGTATGCGGGATGGTTGTATTGTGTCTGACATTGTATCTGTCGGCGGAGAGACACATCATGTTGCCTGACGTTTTTTTGCGGCGCTGCTTTTGGCTCATATTATTTTGCTGTGGCGGGCAAGCGGGGAACTGTCATTTTGCCTATAGTGCGCCGTTATTGTTGACAGGACAGATTAGCTCCGCCAACTCTCAATCATTTACTGTGCCCAAAGCTGGGGATGTCTGGCGTTACCAAATCCAGTGGATGATGCCGGAAGGGCAGATTGCCAGTGTGGGGCAAACCGTAGTGATATTTGATAAAAGCCAAATAAATAGTCAGATAGAACAACTTGAAGCCGAAGTGCAACGGGTAAAAGCTCAGCGACAAAGTTTGAAAAATGAGTTGGATGTCCAGGTGTTGCAGGCTGGATTCAATGTTAAGCAGGCCGAAATTGAGCAGCAAAAAGCACAACTGGATGCTGATATTCCTGCGAAATATATTGCCACTAAAAAATACGCTGATAATCAATTCAATCTCTATCGTGCCCAGACTGCCAGTGACAAAGCCCGTCAGGCATTGGCTGAAAATATTGCTCGTCGTCATGCTGCATTGGCGCAACTGGCGCTGGATCGGCAGGAGGCTGAATTAAAATTACACCGGGCTTTTGCTGAGTTGGATAGTCTGACTTTGCGCGCAGGAGTGGCCGGCCCGGTATTGTATGGCGTAAATGATAATACTGGCCGGAAAATTGCCGTGGGAGACACAGTGCAGATTGGCCGCCCAGTGGCCCATATTCCGGCCATGGATAGTTTACAGATAAAAGCTTGGGTTAATGAGGTAGATGTGGACAAGTTGGCTACAGGCAATAACGCTTTGATACGACTGGATGCTGATTTGGCTCGCCAAGTATCAGCCAGTGTAAGCCAAATAGGTCAGCAAGCCCGGCGAAAAAATGGCTGGGGGCAGGGCTATTGGTTTGAGATCACTCTGACGCTGCAAAGTCAGGATTTAACCCTGCAGCCGGGAATGAGTGTACAGATCCAGCTGGAGGAGCAACATGGATAATTTTCGGCAATGGTATGTGTCGCTGACTCTCCCCCTGTTACTGGCGTTATGCATCTGTGGCTGCTCTGGGCCTGCCACTGTCAGTGCTGTTAATGGCCGGTTACATCAGGATATTCAGGTCAGTGGTGAGCTAGCATCGGCCCATAATCAATCATTGACTCCACCGGCTTTGCGTCGGGTATGGCAATATCAGATAACTCAACTGGCTCCTGAAGGAGAGCAGGTTGAGGCAGGTCAGGTGGTTGCCAGATTGGATACTGCAGAAATAACGCGTCGGCTACAGGCCAAAACGGCGCAATTGGCCGCCATTAAGCAGGAGATGAAAACCTCAGCTCTACGTAATGATAGGCAGTTGGCACAGCTTAAGCTGGATTTGGCTCAGGCAAAAATGGAATATAACAAAGCAGAGCTGAAATTTCGATTGACTGATAACACAGTTGCCCGCATTGAACAGCTTAAATATGAAAAGGATCTGCAATTGGCTCAGGCTAAAGTGCAGTTAATGGAGCAAAAGCAGCAACTGGAGCAAGAAAGTAACCGTCAGAAAATGAAAATGCTTGCCCAGGATCAACACAAGACCAGCAGTGAAGAGGCGGAGCTGCAGGCCACTCTGGCCGCGATGACACTTAAGGCTCCGTCAGCCGGTACGCTGGTTTATGGGCTGGATTATGATGGCAATAAAATTCAGCAGGGCCAGTCTGTGTATGTAGGCGATACTGTGGTCAGCATAGCAGATCTCAGTCAAATGCAGGTCAATATGGCAATAGCGGAAATGGATGCCCGTCGGGTAAAGCTGGGGCAACAGGTACAGATCCGGCTGGATGCCAATCCACAGCGGCGTTTTAGCGGTAAAATTATTCACCTTGGTCAGGTGTTCAGGGCTAAAAATCCAGCCTTGCCCCAGGTGGTGTTTGATGCCGTTGCCAGTATTGAACATCCGGACCCGGCTTTGATGCGGCCGGGGATGACAGCCAAGTTGACTATTGAGTTGCCAGCAGTGGACACCATGCTGCTGTTGCCCAAGTCTGTAGTGCACTATGACGCTGAGCAGGCTTATGTCAATGTGCCGGGCAGGTTTGTTTCCCACAAACAAAATATCACAGTGGGAAACAGTGACAGTCAGTATATCCAAGTGTTAAGTGGGTTGCTGCCGGGGCAGTCTGTGGTGGGGCAATAATGGTGTTATTGAGCCGATTCTTGATATTCACCAGCCTGTTGCTGTTGGCTGGCTGTGATTATGGCGATGAGCAGGTACTGACCCTTAGGGTGCAGCCACAGGATTTTCAGGTACAGATCTCCGCCGATGGGATATTAGAGGCTAGTGTGGCAACACAGGTTACCATACCGGGAGGTTTGCGCGGCCCCCAATCTTTGGTATGGCTGGTAGATAATTTTACTTGGGTAAAAGCCGGGGATACCGTTGCCCGGCTTGATCCAGATCGGGAGCAGTATAATCTGCAGCTGGAGCAGTTTGCCTTTGATCGTCTAACGCTGGATAAGCAGATACAGCAGAGGAAAGATAATAGTACCGGTGATGCCCTTGAGCTTGATTTTGGGGTCACGACGGCTGAACTGGCTCTGGCAAAGCGCTTTTTTGTTGAAGATGAACGGGTTTATACGAAACTCGATATCATTGATCAGCGCCGTAACCAGGATTATCTGATCGCCAAACAGGATTATTTGCACTGGGGGGAGACTCAGCATCAGCAGCAGGCTTTGGCGGAGCAATCTTTACTGGCACTGAAGCAGCGCAGTTATCAGGATAATATCGTCCGTTATCGGGAAAATCTGACACAGGTTGAGATTAAGGCGCCCCATGATGGGCTATTTGTATACCATAGGGATTGGGACGGCCAGGAGCCTGCGGTGGGAGATATGGTGTGGGCCGGTATGGCGCTGGGTATATTGCCCGATACCACAAAGATGCAGGCTAGACTTTATGTGCTGGAATCTGAGGCCGCCGGACTTAAATCTGGACTCAAGACTCGCGTTAGATTGGATGCCTACCCGGATAAAATCTTTACCGGCACTGTCACTCAGGTCTCGGCGCTGGCCAGTCCCAGAGATAAGCAAAGCCCGGTGAATTACTTTGAGTGTGTGGTCAGCCTAGATAATACCGTCCCGGGTCTGATGAAACCCGGTCGGCAGATTAATGCCGTGATTGATGTCTTGGCGCGGAACAATGTGCTCACAGTGCCAAATCAGGCACTTTTCCATAATGAACAGCAGGATTACTGGCTTTATTTGCGCACAGATACTGGTTTTGTTCGCCATTCGGTGACGTTAGGAGCCCGGAGTCTGGATCTTAGTGTTATCCACCGTGGGCTTAAGCCAGGGGAGGAGATAGCTCTGACTTTGCCTCCAGGAAGAAAGCAATGAATTTAATATTATGGCGGGAGTATGGGGCCGAGATTCATCAGGCGCTGACCCAGATGTATCAGCATAAACTGCGCACAGCCTTGACACTGCTGGGTATGATCTTTGGTGTCGGAGCCGTGATAGCCATGCTCAGTGTCGGGGAGGGCGCTGAGCAGGAAGCGCTAAAAATGATTGAGTCCATGGGGGTGCGGAATCTGGTGCTTAACAGTAAACCTATGGATAATGAGGCGCAAAAAACGGTGCGGGAACACAGTATTGGTCTGCATTTACATGATATCACCGCCATTAAAGACAGCTTGCCTTTTATCCATAACTGGAGCGGAGAAAAACAGCTTAAAGTTTACAGTCTGTTCAGTGCCCATGGCCGCAGTGATGCCGGGGTTCAGGGGGTCAGCCCCAGTTATTTTACCTTAAGTGCTTTTCATCTGGCCAAGGGGCGTACATTTACCCTAGAGGATGATAGCCATTTTGCTCAAGTGGCGGTATTGGGGCCGGAGGCGGCGCGTAGTTTATTTCCTCAGGGACCGGCTCTGGGTGGGCTGATTAAGATCAACCATCAGTGGTTTACCGTGGTGGGCGTGTTGGCAGACCGGCCCCAGCTGAAGTCCAGTATTGAGGGAGTGAAACTGGGCGGTGAGCGTAATCAGGTGTTTATTCCACTGCATACAGCACTGAAAAAAATGGCCTTTAATGGGCTTGAAAACCAACTGGATCGGATCAAACTGGCACTGAACGAGGGGGTTTCACCTTCACTGGCGGCCCTTGCTGTTAAAGCTGTGGTATTGCGCCGTCATGGTGGCGAAACGGATTTTTCTCTGGTAGTGCCGGCCGATTTACTGGCACAGCATCAACAGACTCAGAACATTTTCAATATTGTCATGGCCTGTGTCGCTGGTATTTCCTTACTAGTGGGGGGCATAGGCATTATGAATATTATGTTAGCGACTGTGCTGGAGCGTACCGGTGAAATTGGCTTATTACGGGCACTAGGTGCGAGGCAGCGGGATATTGCTCGGCAGTTCTTGATAGAAAGTATGGTCATTTCAGTTACCGGTGGGGTCGTTGGGATAGGCTTTGGTCTGTTGCTAGCTTGGGTTATTGCCATTGTGGCCGGTTGGCCAGTCGCTTGGTCAGGATTTGCTATCCTCCTGTCTTTGGCTATGTGTATGGCCGTGGGTATAGGCTTTGGTTTTTATCCAGCCAGAAAAGCCGCTAGGTTGGATCCCATTTCGGCATTACAGCGGGATTAACGTAAGTAAAATATTAATCAATGATTCCCATAGTAATAATGCCTGTTAGAATAACGCCATATTAAATGGGGTCGTTATGGCCCGCATACGTGCTTTCACGGAGTAGAATGTGGAGTTTTTATATCAATATGGGCTGTTTCTGGCTCAGGCCGTAACTGTCGTGGTGGCTGTGCTGGCTATTGTGATTGTGGTGCTGGGTGCCACGATAAAACACAAAAGCGATAAGGGCGAGCTGAAGATCACGGATTTATCCGCTGAACTTAAAGAGTTAAAACATCACCTGAAGCGGGAACTGTTAAGCAAGAAGCAGTTTAAGGCCTATGAAAAAGCCCGTAAAGCGGAAGAAAAAGCCGCTGAAAAGCAGGATGATAACGCTGAAACGGATAAGCGTGTTTTTGTGGTAGATTTCAAAGGCAGTATTGATGCCCATGAAGTGGCTAGCCTACGGGAAGAAATTAGCGCCATTTTAACCATTGCCGATCCAGCTAAGGATGAGGTGTTGGTGAATGTGGAAAGCGGTGGTGGTATGGTTCATGGTTATGGTTTGGCGGCCAGTCAGTTAGACAGATTGCGTCAGGCTAAGCTGCCTTTAACCATCTGTGTTGATAAAGTCGCTGCCAGCGGCGGCTATATGATGGCTTGTGTGGCCAATAAGATTTATGCCGCACCATTTGCCATTGTCGGCTCTATCGGTGTGATTGCTCAATTACCTAATTTCAATCGCTTGCTAAAAAAGCATGAGATTGATTATGAGCAGCATACAGCCGGTAACTTTAAGCGCACCTTGACTATGTTCGGTGAAAATACTGAAGCAGGGCGGGAGAAATTCCGTGAGGAGTTGGAAGAAACTCATCAGTTATTTAAGGGCTTTGTCGGGCAATATCGTCCTGATTTGGATTTGGACCGGGTTGCCAATGGTGAACATTGGTATGGTCAGCAGGCCATTGAACTGGGGCTGGTGGACGAAATTGCGACCAGTGACGATATTATTATGAAGCTGAGTCAAGATTATCAGGTCATTAAAGTCGCTTATCGGCAGAAGAAAAAGTTGGCTGATAAGTTGGGTCATGGTGCCAGTGTGGTGTTTGGCTCTGTGATGAATAAACTGGCAGAGAAAAACCAGCCACTGGGTTGATACTGCATATTGAGTAAAGCTTAACGTTCAAAGCCCGTTATGATGACGGGCTTTTTGTTGCCTGCCATTTTAATTTCGTTTTAATTTATTTTTCCTCTTTGTGCGTTTTTGTCTAGCTGTGAATGCGCAAAGACGGCGTTATCTTTTTTTGCCAAGATTGCCTGTCACTTATTTTACTTTTTCAATATGAGCCAAGCTCAATCCCGGCAAAATCTGATCCAGTGCACGGAGAGGGTGCGGCACATTGTCGCACTTTGCGCCATCCCCTTTGCTGCCTGGATACTTGCTCGGCACAATGCTGCGCAACAAGGATATGGCGCGAGTGAAAGCCACTGCTATATCAGCAACATACATGGAAGAGAAGAAAAGGTATGAGCAAAGTATTTTGGTACTGGGCCTTGTTGGCTGGGGGATTGAGCACGGGTGTTGTTTGGGCGGAAGATGAGCAATCGCCACTTTCTTGCGCCGATAAATCACAGTGTGATGAGCGCATTGTTGTGACCGGTGAGCTGATGAAAAAGCCTCTGAGCGTGATGACCGATCCGAAAAAGCCGCGGCTACCATTGCCCGCTTATGACGGCGCCGGTTTTTTACGGACAATTCCTGGTTTTAGTATCAGTCGTAAAGGTGGGGCTGGTGGTGACCCTTCGCTGCGGGGATTGGGGGGCTCGCGGATTAATATTGTTGATGATGGGCAGCATGTGTATGGCACTTGTGGCGGCCGGATGGATCCGCCCACAGCCTATATTTACCCGGAATCTTATGACAGCATTGAAGTGATTAAAGGCCCTCAAACCGTACGCCATGGCCCGGTAGGCTCCGCCGGTACTGTGCTGTTTACCAAAGATAGACATACCTTTTCTGCGCCAGATGCGACAGGGCGCGCCAGCGTTACCGCTGGTAGTTTTGAGCGGCTAGATTACATTGTTGAACTCAGAGCCGGTGATACGAGCCATTATATCGATTTAGATGCTAATCAATCGGCGAGTGATCATTATCACGATGGCAATGGTAATCCAGTACAGTCCAGTTATGACCGACGTAATATGGATTTTGCTATGGGCTGGACTCCGACAGAAAATACGGTACTAGAACTGAGTTACGGTAAGTCAGATGGTGAGGCCGAGTATGCGGATCGCGCCAATAAAGCGCGGGTGATTAAGAATGAAAATATCACCCTGATGGGTGAACATCGCTTTGATAATGATTATCTGCAACTGGTGACATTTCAGGCTTACCATAATGAAAATGATCATGTGATGGATCAGTTTGATCAGGGCATTAATGCTGGTACTAATGTTCGGCGCGATACCCAAGGGGGACATGTTCAGGCTGAGTTGGTATTGGGGGCGTTGTCCTTGGTGACAGGGACTGATTTACAGTATTCCAACCATAAGGGGCGCAGCATTAATCCTCAATTGGATAATGGTTTAGATGAGCTGCTGGCCAAGCCATTTAAGGATAATATGACTTATCACCAGTATGGGCTGTTTGCTGAATTCTCCCATCAGCTTGATAGTCTGACGTGGGTATCCGGGCTGCGTTATGACAGATGGCAGATTGAGCTTTATGTCGGGCAAGGCGGCACGCGGCAGGATAATTTCTACAGTGGTTTTACCCGTATCGAACAGCAGCTGGGACATCATCAATATTATGCCGGGGTTGGCTATGCTGAGCGGATACCGGATTACTGGGAGATAATGAAATCTGCAGAGAGTGATAAAAACCTCAAAGCATTTAATCTCAAGCCGGAAAAAACCAGTCAGCTGGATATGGGCTGGATCTATGAAACTGACAGTCTCACCCTTTCCAGCGCGCTCTATTATGGTCAAATTTGGGATTACACCTTAATAGATAATAGAAATTACAGTAAATCGCGCAATATTGACGCTACGGTATGGGGTGGTGAGCTGGGGATAAATTGGCAACTGCAGGAGAGTCTGGCAAGTCAGATCTCACTGGTGTATGCCTATGGTGATAATGACACAGACAATGAAGCACTGGGGCAGATATCACCCTTGGAAGGGCGTTGGAGTCTGGACTACCGTGTGGCGAATTGGCATCTTGGCATATTGTGGCGAGTCGTTGCGGCGCAAGACAGGATTGCACTAGGACAGGGTAACATCTCTGGGCAAGATTTGGGCCCAAGTGCCGGCTTTGGCACCCTAGCATTGAACGCCAGCTGGCAGCATTCAGAACATATTCGTTTGACGCTAGGGGTTGAGAATCTGTTTAACCGTGAGTATGCCGAACATATTAGTCGCACCGGCGCTGGCAATGATATTCCTGGTAGCGTGCCGACCTTTAAGGTTAATGAACCGAGCCGCAATGGCTGGATCAAATTGGAATATTTGTTTTGATATAGTTTTACGAAAATGTGCTTCTTAATAGATTGGTATGGACCTGCCAAGAAAATGAATTATTCAAGGCAGGTTTTTGTTATGAACAGATGTAAGTTAGTGGACTTAGGAGGAGTAAATCCATTTATTATATCTTTTCGACAAAAAGTTTATTGATAAAGTCGGTGAAAGAATCTGCAATTGGAATGAAATTTGCGCGTTCTAGTTCAAAAATACATTCTGGCGGTAAATTATCTACTTCATCGATGATGACCCCTGGTATTAAACGATGACTTAATTGAATTGCCGTGATTTTGTTAAGGTCAATAGAATACTTTTCCAGTATGGTCTTTATTTTTTGGTCATAATAGCAGTATCCGTGTTTTTCGAGCATATATTTTCTAACGCGAACAGAATAGTAATATTCATCATAATAAAAATAAACTTTACCAAAATCCTTTTCTGCAACAGACATTGCATATAATCCACCAGAAGATTCCATCTCATAGGCAAATGACATCATTTCATTAGGTAATACATCAAAATTCTCTTTTTAGTTTTCATTTGATGCGAATAATTCAGGCCAATGAGAATTGATATTTTTATCATGCCGATATTTGTCGAGCCAAATCCCAAACAAACCCGCGACAGGAGATGTTGTTGTAAAAGGTAAGTTTACATCAATAACATAGTCGCATTCATCTTCATCTTCATCTTCGTCATTATCAGCAAAGTGAAATAGGCAGCCATTGGTATGTTGCAAAAACTTTTTATAGTCATCTGGTATTTTATGATAGCCAAAGCGTGTTGATAATGCTGATTCAATGTCAGCTATTTCACTAGTGCTTAGAGCGGGGAACTGTTTACTAATTATTATTTCTTTCATTGTTTAAATTTCGTGTTAATAAATTTGTGTATAAAAGTAGAATGTATTTTTATGGGTTTTCATATCTATAATATCTACTTTTATTCTAATTAATACTAATTGTGTTAGATTTATTCTAGCAACAGAATGTTACCATATACTATTTTAATGACATATAAAAAATATCTCTGCATATCAAATGTCCTGTTTATTTATTATGGTATCTATTTTTTAAACTATTCATAGCGGCAAAGCTGTTGCATTTATAGGGTAATTATTAAGGGATATTTTATTAATGAAGTAATAGTGTGATTTGTATCGCGCATCATTATTAAAAGTAATACACAAAATATTATAATACTATGTGCTTTAGAGTAATTCTTAATAAAAATCACCCCTATTATAATGGAATTACCTAAAATGCAGACGTTAGATAACAATCATCGGATGACAATAGGGCGATTCAATCCGTATCATGTACTCAGTGAAACGGATTTATCTCTGCTATAAACATCATTCTATCTGCTCAAGTGCAGAACTTATCCATGGCTCCATCCATTGTGTGATTTTGGGCTGTGCCGTTGCATTAGGGTGAATACCATCTCGTTGCATCAGACTGCTGTCGATGGCTATTTCAGTCATAAAGAATGGAATAAGTGGAATCGCAAACTGCTCACTTAAATCATGGTAAACCCCATTAAACTGACGGCTATATCTGCGGCCATAGTTGGGTGGCACCATCATTTCTGTCAGTAATACCAAGGCTCCGTTTGCCTGTCCTAGCTCAATGATTTTTGTAAGATTTGATTTCAATGCTGCAGGAGAAAATCCCCGTAGCCCATCATTCCCCCCCAACTCCACCAGCAGGATATCTGGCGTAGCGGAATCCAGTAGTGCCGGTAGCCGGCGCAGGCCACCGGCACTGGTTTCACCACTGACTGACCCATTGATAATTTGATGTTGAGGTAATTGCTGTTGCAGTTTAGCAACCCAACCTTGTTGTTCAGGGATACCATAGGCGGCACTGAGGCTGTCGCCGAGGATCAGAATGGATGCACTCCAAGCTGGATTGTGTACCATAAGCACTAGAGCAAGGAGTTGAATTGAGGATAAAAGCCGGCGTTTTGCCCGGGCTGTTATCCCACAGCCATAAAAGGAAGTGATACCCGTGAACAGTGCCATTATTGTCAGCCGCCTCAGTAAATCCGTTACTACGCAGGAAGGAACCCTGACTATCCTGGGAGGCATTGATTTAGATGTCAAGCAGGGAGAAAGTGTTGCTATTTTAGGTCCTTCCGGCTCCGGAAAATCCACGCTACTTGGCCTGCTAGCGGCATTAGATACTCCCAGTGATGGTGAGATTTGGCTCGGCGGTACGGCACTCTCGGGGTTGAATGAGGAGCAGAAAGCGTCACTGCGTAAACAAAAGCTCAGTTTTATTTTTCAATCTTTTATGCTGGTGGACACCCTCACTGCTCTGGAGAATGTGATGTTGCCGGCAGAGCTTGCGGGGATGGCTGATGCCCGCAAGCAAGCAGAAGCTATGCTTAGCCGCGTTGGGTTAGCACACCGACTCGGCCACTTACCAAAGCAGTTATCTGGTGGTGAGCAGCAACGGGTCGCGATTGCCCGGGCATTTATCAGTCAACCGCAAGTACTGTTTGCAGATGAGCCAACCGGGAATTTAGATGCAGCCAATGGACAGCGGGTTGCAGATATGCTGTTTGAATTGAACCGCGAACATGCCACCACGCTAGTACTGGTGACCCATGATTTGCAGTTAGCTAAGCGCTGTCAGCGCCAATTGTTGATGGAAAATGGCATGCTCACCGCATTGTCTCAAGAACAGCCGGTACCGTCAAAAGTGGCAGACTTAACCTGCGAGCAACAGCATCACTCTACGTCTGACATTGAGCCAGAGCCAGAGCCAAATCCAAATCAAGAACATAGCGTAGTGCAGGGGGGCAACCCTGGCGAGCAAGCCGCGCAGAAGGAGGCCGGAGCATGAGTTGGACGCTGGCACTGAGGCTGTTTCGTCGGGAACTGAAACAAGGCCAATTATTGCTGATTATTTTAGCTATCGCGCTGGCAGTACTTTCAGTTAGCGGCTTGGCTGGGATCAGTGAGCGGTTGCAGCAGGCCATTAATGGTCAGGCGGCGAAATTTATCGCCGCCGATAGGATTATCACCTCTCCTCAGCCTTTGGCACCTGCGTTATTACAACAGGCCGAGTCCTTAGGGCTGCAGCAGGTTACCGGGCTGGAATTTAACTCGATGATTTACGCCGGAGAGTCATTTCAGCTGGTGACGGTCAGAGCCGTAGGGCCTGAGTATCCCCTTAAAGGTCAGATTGAACTCAACTCCGGCCCGGTTGCTACTTTACCGGCTGCGGGAGAGTTATGGTATGAACACCGTCTGGCAGGGCTGTTGGGCGCAGCCGGAGGTAAACCGGCTAGGGTAGAGCTAGGTAACGCCAAGATGATTTTAGGGCAGGAAATCCGCCGCCTGCCCGATGCTGGATTTAATCCGTTCGCATCTTCTCCCGTGGTATTGATGCGACTGGCTGATGTGGCGGCGACCGGCATTATCAGTCCCGGAAGTCGGGTTACTTATCGTTATCAGTTCGCGGGCAGTGCCGATGCGCTGGCGGACTTTACCAAATTTGCTAAACCCAAATTGACGCAGTCACAGCGCTGGGTAGATGTGCAGTCTGGTGATTCTCCGATTGCTGGTGCGGTGCAGCGCGCCGAGCGTTTTTTGCTGTTGGCGAGTTTACTTGGCATTGCACTGGCTTGCGCCGCTATTGGGATTGCGGCGCAACGTTATTGTCAGCGGCATTATGATGTGGTGGCGATGCTGAAAACCTTTGGTGCATCCTCTGGGCAAGTGACACGTATTTTTGCCTTGCATCTGCTACTGGTGAGTGTGTCTGGGATCGTGTCGGGGTTAATCGGCGGCCGATTGTTGGCGATGGGAATATCGACCTTGCTACCGGCCGAGATCGCGGCATATCCGACACCATTGTGGCGACCGGTATGGCTTGGGATCAGCACCGGCGTACTGAGTGCCGTGATGTTTTCTGCTTATCCTCTGCTGCGATTACTGCATATCCCGCCGTTACGGGTATTACAACGGCAATTGGAAGGACGAGCCCATTGGGCGGGGTTGCACTTGTTGCTGAGTATGACAGCTATCGGGGCGTTGGGTTGGCTATATTCTGGCTCTTTGCCTTTGACGCTGACAGTGCTGGCCGCGGCATTATTATTGGGTATGTTATTGGCGGGGCTGGGGTGGCTGATGATCCGTTTAGGGCACGGGATCGGTATGAAGACCACCAATCCTTTGCAGCTTGCATTGGCGGGTTTGCGGCGGCGGGCTCGGCATAATGCTGTGCAGTTAGTGGGATTTTCCGCGGCATTGGTATTACTGCTGACCATTTTGGCATTGCGACAAGATTTGCTGCAGGAATGGCAACAGCAGTTACCGGACAATGCGCCGAATTATTTTCTGTTTAATATCGCGCCACAAGATGAGCAGCCATTGGCAGATTTTCTTGCTTTGGCCGAGGTGCAAGCGACGGATATTTATCCTGTGGTGCGCGCTCGACTGATCCGTATTAATGATGATACGACTGTATCGGGTCAGCAGGCCGCTAGCGGACAGGAAGGGCGACGGGGGATTAGCCGGGAGCTGAATCTAACTTGGCGTGATAGCTTGCCCCCCAATAATGATTTACTTGAAGGGCGTTTTAATCAGGCTAAAGGTGAAGTATCGATTGAAACCAAGGTGATGGAGCGGCTGGATCTGAAGTTAGGGGATCACCTGACCTATATGATTGATAACCGGGAACTGACAGTGCGAATTACCAGTATTCGGACTGTACACTGGGAAACTTTGCAGCCGAACTTTTTTATGATTTTGACCCGGGAAGATCTGGCTGATTTTGACCATACCGCCATGATGAGTTTCCATTTGCCGGACAATCAGCGCCAGTTGGTGGTGGATTTGATTAAAACTTTTCCTACCGTGGCGGTAATAGATGTTGGCGCTATGGTCAGTCAGTTGCGACAGATTATTGATCAGGTGTCTCTGTCATTGACCTTGGTATTGATCTTGGTTGTGTTGGCCAGTGCTCTGGTAATGGTGGCGCAGACTGAAGCCGGTATGGCTATGCGTCAGCGCGAGTTAGCGGTATTAAGAACCTTTGGCGGCTCTGGCAGATTATTGCGTTTGGCCACCGCATTGGAGTTTGCGTTGTTGGGACTAATTGCCGGTGTGTTGGCGGCAATAGTGGCTGAATTTTCTCTCTATTTATTGAAAACTCAGGTATTTGAGCTGAGGGTGTTTTTCCATTGGCACTGGTGGTTATTGGCACCAGTTTGTGGCGCGGTGATTGTTGCACTATTGGGCCTGTGGCGTTGCCGACAACTGCTTTCCCGCTCCTGTGTAGCATTGCTAAAAGGCGTATAAATTGCGGATAGGTATTTTATTTGGGCAAGGATGTGTAGCGGTTATTTCCCTTAGGGCGAGTTGCGATGTCAGTTGCTGCTGACATCGCGATTAACTTATCTTGCTATAAACTTCCCTTGCGATAAACGCCAATCACGGCTCATTAAAGATTTGAGTGTGTAGGATGTGTCTTTGATAAACCCATACCGAGAGATATCAACACAAATCAGCCAGTGCTGCATCTAACGTGGGAAACTGGAACTGAAATCCCGCCGCTAAGGCTCGTGCTGGAACAACATATTGGCCGTGGGTCAGTAGGAGTGCGCTTTCTCCAAGCATCAGTTGCAGCATGAGTGTGGGGGTGGGCAATATTGCTGGTCGATGCAGCGCATGGCCTAATGCTTGGCTAAATTCTCGGTTACTGACTGGAGTTGGGGCTGTGGCATTGTAAACTCCATTGGCTGAATCTGTGTGTAGTAAAAACAGCAGCAGGGCAACCATATCTTGTTGGTGGATCCAACTCATCCCTTGCTTACCATTGCCGATAGGGCCACCTAGACCGAGTTTAAATGGCAATAGCATTTTGGCTAGTGCACCACCACTAGGCCCCAGCACAATGCCGGTACGGACAATACAGACCCGGGTATTGGTGGTTGCTAATGCCAGCGATTCCCAACGTTGGCACAGGTTGTGGCAAAAGTCTGGCTTAACTGCGCCTTGTTCATCCAAAGGTTTATCATCATGACAACCGTAGTAACCAATAGCGGATGCGCTGATAAAGACCTTTGGCGGTTGGCTGCTGCGCTGGATAAGGTTGCTTAGCTGCTCAGTGATATCCCAGCGGCTATGGCATAACTGCTGTTTTTGTTGCTCACTCCAGCGGTGGCCAATAATCGGCTCTCCCGCCAGATTAATGACCGCATCATATTGATTAAGCTCAGTTAGCTCCGCCAATGAGCCAAGATAACTTGGATTCTTATCGGTTGAGGAATAACGGTTTGGATTACGGGTCAGGATTGTGATCCTGTGTGCTGGTAATAATGCCGAGACTAATTGTCGGCCAATAAACCCTGTGCCACCGGTGATAAGAATATGCATCTTGTCTCCCATCCTGTTTACGACAGCTATTGCTAATAAGATTATGCTTTTTATCCGTTTATTACATTATGGTACGGCATCTGTAGCAATTATTTTTTAGCTGGAAGTCGTCACTTTATTTAGGTATTTCCATTGTAGCGAGGAATGGCAGCATCAGGCGTCAGGCAAGCCTACAACGGTGGGCATGGCGATGCTCGGCATTAATGAGTCATGTGTCGGGCTAAAGCGGTTGGCTGGTCTGTGGTATGCTTGGCGCCGTTATCCGCATCGCCGGATTTATTCTTTTCCCGGTAGCTTAGCTGCCCTGAATATCTGAGTATTATGCAAGTATTGACTGAACAATTAGCTGTTATGTCACTGCCCCAAGGGTGTGGCCGTATTTTTCATGGCCGGGGGGGGCGTTTCCCTGGCGCAGAGCATCTTTGCCTTGATTGGTTTGAGCCTGTCCTCTTGTTGACCAGTTTTAAACAGCTGTCTGATGCTGAACTTGCCCCCTTGTTGCAGGCCGTGACACATTTCTGGCAGATGCAGCGGCCAACGGAAACACTGAACTTAGTGTATCAATATCGCGCCGGTGGCCAGACCCATACCCAGTTGGTGTGTGGCAGTGTACCCGAGCCCCACATTGTGACGGAACATGGAAACCGTTTTATGATCCATTTGTTGCGTGGGCAAAATCATGGGCTGTTTTTAGATATGAGTGCTGGTCGCGCTTGGGTACAGGCGATGGCGCAAGGTAAACGGGTACTGAATCTGTTCTCCTACACCTGTGGTTTTTCGGTTGCCGCCATGATGGGGGGAGCAGAAAAGGTGGTAAATATTGATATGGCCAAAGGTGCCTTATCTATTGGTAAACAGAATCATCAGCTAAATGGCATTAAAAATGGCGTTAGTTTTTTGGGGCACGATATCTTTAAATCTTGGGGTAAGCTACGTAAAGCGGCGCCTTTTGATCTCATTGTGGCAGATCCGCCAAGTAACCAGAAGGGGAGCTTTGTCGCGACCAAAGATTATGCCCGTTTACTGCGTAAACTGCCTGAATTGCTGAGTGAGCAGGGAGAGTTACTACTTTGTCTGAATGCCCCTGAGTTGGACTGTGCTTTCTTACAGCAACAGGTTGTGGCACAAGCACCACAGTTGCAATTTATTGAGCGGGTGGCAAACCCTGCTGTTTTTGCTGATATCGATGAAGAAAAATCCTTAAAGGTACTACGTTACCGCATAAGTCACTGATGGCGCCTCATGCTGCTGACCTAATCAGGGCAGCAGCATTCATAGTCGCCATGATGAATATTGTTGTTTGGTTTATGTCGTTTAAGTTGTTATACCAAGTTGTTATACCAAGTTGTTATACCAAGTTGGCTACTGGTGGCAGCTATCTTTGTTATCCAATTTTTTTCTTGTCGCGATACCAATTACCTTGTGCAAGCATATTGCAGTAATGCCATCTGTTGTATAGAAAGACTTTCGGGGGTTATTTCATATTTCACGGGTTTTTGTCGATATTGCTTGTTGATACAAAACATAACTGAAAGTTTTCTGTAACTTTTGACCGATAATGGTAAACTCGCAAACAGTGCAGCGAGGATATGCTGCCGGATATTACCGTCTTAAATGCCCGAAACAGGGCATCACTTTGTACCCAATCCGGAGTTATTATGGAAGTTGAAGATTACGAAAACGCATACTATCAAGTGCAGGATGATGTGATTGAGTCCTTGCCGGTAGAGATGGACGAAGAAGCATTTTTAGACTGATAGCGGACATCGCTTTTGTGCGATCTAGTGCTTTTTGTGGAGCCAATCGGTAATTGATAGTTCTATTTGTTCAAAGCCTGTTTTCAATATTTTTGTTGAATACTGCTGTTGCCGATGTGTTTGAAGCAAATGTATGAAAATACTCAGTTTGAATAAAACAGCAGCTTATAGCTGCTGTTTTTATGGGTAATTGGTGCAAGCAAAAATAATGTTATCAGTGCGGTTAGCGCATTTTTTCCGGCACAATTTCTGTGATAATCCATTTATTTTTGCGTTTTTCAAGTCGCAGAGTGCGATCATCTTTCCATTTTTGTCCATCCCGCAAGCCGGTTAATCTTACTTCAACTTTGGTTGAATCGCTGAATTTTCGGAAAAAGTCTAAATCTACTTCTGTGATCTTTATTTTGACATTAGTCAGCGGCAAATTAAGCATATGGCGCTGCACTGATGAGGCAATACGATAGTGTTGCAATAGATCCCAGATAGGTTTATCAACAAAAGGCTTGGCATCTCTAACATCCCGAGTGACATAAATGGCAGAGAAGAAACCTCTAGCGGTCATTTCTGGTGTGCTAGGTGGGCCACTGATATCTTCTGAACAGCCACTGAGCAGTAATGTGGCGAACAGAGTGAGGGTAGTCATTATAATACGCATAACTTTCCGAATGTTAACTGGGTTTGTTATTTGAGTATTGTGGCTAATTTGACAGTTCGCAAGTTGATGTCAGTGTGTGGGTTAACAGGGTAACGATCCCGTTTTGATCCAACGGGCTTGACAAAATTTGATATCAGGGTAATGCTGAATAGCTCACCCCTTGGTGTTTATCCACAAAATCTGTGGACAAGTTTGTTGACGAATATACAGTAACTTCATATCTATATGAAATTAAATGTTTTTTTTTGCTGTTTAATTTTTCCGCATTTTTGTGTTTTAACTTTTATCTATTGAAAATTATTCAGCTGACTTAGTCAGGATCGTTACTTTTAGCCCATTTTTTGGCTGCAAAATAACCACGCAATGGGATTGGATACAAAAAAACCGGTCATAGACCGGTTTTTTTACTGTCGGCAACGATTAGTTTTGTGTTGCCTGGATCGCAGTCAGAGCGATGGTATAAACGATATCGTCAACCAGTGCGCCACGAGACAGATCGTTTACTGGCTTACGCATACCTTGCAGCATTGGGCCAATAGAGATCAGGTCAGCACTACGCTGTACTGCTTTATAGGTGGTGTTACCAGTGTTCAGATCTGGGAACACGAATACAGTAGCTTGACCTGCAACTGGGCTGTCAGGAGCCTTAGAACGAGCAACGTTTGGCATTACCGCAGCGTCGTACTGCAGTGGACCATCAATAGCCAGATCAGGGCGTTTTTCCTGAGCCAGACGGGTTGCTTCGCGGACTTTATCCACATCGCTACCTTTGCCTGAGTTACCAGTAGAGTAGCTGATCATCGCTACGCGTGGTTCAATACCGAACGCTTTAGCTGAGTCAGCAGACTGGATAGCGATTTCAGCCAGCTGCTCAGCAGTTGGATCTGGGTTAATCGCACAGTCACCGTATACATAAACCTGATCTGGCATCAGCATAAAGAAGATGGAAGATACTAGGCTTGAACCAGGAGCAGTTTTGATCAGCTGCAGTGGTGGACGGATAGTATTGGCTGTGGTGTTAACCGCACCGGATACGATACCGTCAACTTCGTTGGCCGCAACCATCATGGTACCCAGTACCATGTTGTCCTGCAGTTGCTCACGGGCAACCACTTCGGTCATCCCCTTGGCTTTACGCATTTCAACCAGTGCAGGAACATACTTTTCACGCACTTGGTCTGGGTCAACGATTTCGATGCCGTCAGCCAAAGTCACGTTTTGTTGTGCTGCAACACGACGGATTTCATCTGGGTTACCCAGCAGAACACAGTGAGCGATACCACGGTCTGCACAAATGCTGGCCGCTTTAATGGTACGAGGCTCGTCGCCTTCTGGCAGGACGATGGTCTTCTTGGCAGCACGTGCAAGCTCAGTTAGCTTGTAACGGAATGCTGGCGGAGACAGACGGTGCTCACGAGGTGAGTTCTGGGTAACGCTCTCAACCCAGTTCTGATCGATATGGCTGGCAACATATTCCTGAACTAATTCGATGCGAACCGCATCGTCAACCGGTACTTCGTGGTCGAAGCGCTGGATGTTCAGGGAGGTTTGCCAAGTGTTGGTGTCGATCAGGAATACTGGCAGACCAGTTTCGAATGCTTGCTCACACAGTGCCATCACTTCTGGCTCTGGTTCATAAGAACCGGTCAGCAGCAGGGCACCGATCTTCACGCCATTCATGGCAGCCAGACAGGCCGCTACGATGACATCAGAGCGGTCACCAGAGGTTACCAGCAGTGAGTCAGCTTTGAAGTGGGTGATCATGTTTGGAATGCTACGGGCACAGAAAGTCACACCGCGCAGACGACGGGTGTTCATATCACCGGCATTGACAATACGAGCACGCAGGTGCTTGGCCAGATCAGAAGCACGTGGTGAAATCATTTCCAGGTTGTATGGCACGCTACCCAGAATACGCAGAGGGCTCTTACCTGGCAGCTGGAACATAGCTGTGGAGTCCAGACGTGCTGGCGCTTCACGGTCAAACATGTCAGTCAGATCTGGGCGAGTACGGCCTTCATCATCAACCGGTGCACCGATCTTATTGATGATGGCACCGATCAGACGCTTGTTCTCAGCTCCGCCCCAAGAGTTGTAGGCGATTTCCAAACGGTTCATCAGCGCAGTTGGGCTGTCATTGCCTGGCGTAGCAACGAAAATCACATCTGCGTCCAGCGCTTTGGCGATGGCATAGTTTACGTCATCGGCAAAAGGATGGCTGCGGGTTTGAACCAGTGCTTCTACAATCAGAGTTTCAGTGTTATCAGCACATTCTGAAGCACGAGCAATGATTTGCTCCATCAGGACATCCTGCTGCTCAGCACGGATCAGTGCTTCTGCATGTTCCATTTCAAATGGCTCAAGCGGATTAACAGTAGGAGACTTGCTCAGAATAGTGGTAGAGCGTTCTGGGCCGGTGTCGTGGGAGCGCAGTTGGCTGATAGGCTTGAAAAACTGCACTTTCACGCCGTGGCGTTCCAGTGTACGGACCATACCCAGGCTGACAGAAGTCAGGCCTACGCCGGTACCGATTGGGACTAACATAATCTTGCGGGTCATAAAAACCTCAGGTTTCAATGGAGACAGCAGCCCGAAGGCTGCTGTGAAGTCTGAAAAGACAGTCCGGCAGTGGCCGCCGGAATCGCCTGATTACTTGGTGATCAGTGCGATAGAATCTTCAGCAATTACCCACTCTTCGTTGGTTGGGATCACCATAGCAACTGGAGTGCCTTCTTTAGTGATCACACCGCCGTTACCGAAGCGGGCAGCTTTGTTGCGCTCTGCATCAACTTCAAACTTGAAGATTTCCAGCAGGTTCAGCACTTTTTCACGGATCAGCTCAGAGTTTTCACCGATACCACCGGTGAAGACAACAGCGTCCAGACGACCCAGAGATACAGTGTAAGAAGCAATGTACTTAGCCAGACGGTAGCAGAAGATTTCCAGTGCCAGAGTAGCACCTTTGTGACCGTCAGCGTAACCTTCTTCGATGCCGCGGCAATCGTTGGTCAGCTCAGAAATACCCAGCAGACCTGATTGCTTGTTCATCAGGTTATTCACTTCTTCAGCGGTGTAACCCAGCTGATGGATCAGGTGGTAAACGATGGAAGGATCCATATCACCACAACGGGTACCCATTACCAGACCTTCCAGTGGAGTCAGACCCATAGAAGTGTCAACACACTTACCGCCTTTAACTGCGGAAATAGAAGCACCGTTACCCAGGTGAGCGGTGATCACATTGGTGTCAGCCAGATCTTTGTTCAGTGCTTTTGCAGCTTCACGGCTTACAAACAGGTGGCTGGTGCCGTGGGCACCGTAGCGACGGATACCGTGCTCGCGATACAGTTTGTAAGGCAGTGCGTAGATGTACGCGTGCTCAGGCATAGTCTGATGGAAAGCAGTATCAAATACAGCAACCTGTGGCAGTTCTGGGAAAGAAGCCATAGCAGCACGGATACCGATCAGGTGAGCTGGGTTGTGCAGCGGAGCAAAGATGGCGCTGTCTTCGATGCCCTGCAGTACAGAGTCGTCGATGATAACAGATTGAGTGTATTTTTCGCCGCCGTGAACGATACGGTGACCGATAGCCTGCAGCTGGCTAGCCAGTTCAGGGTGAGCGGCCAGAATTTTTTCTACGATAAATTCTACAGCTTCGCGGTGTGCAGTGAAGGCGCCCAGAGCAGCTTCGTGCTTCTCACCGTTTACTTTCCACTTGATGCGAGAATCTTCTAGGCCGAAGCACTCAGCCAGACCAGAGATGTGGTCTTCGCCGGAGGCAGCATCAATGATTGCGAATTTCAGCGATGAACTACCGCAGTTAAGTACCAATACCAGTTTGTCGGACATGTTTAAACCTTTGCCATTGTGTGAGTGATATCACTCATTAAACTGTCTTCAGCGGTACGCTGAAGCGCCTAATTTGTCCCCAAGGGGACGGTGGATACTGTTGTTGCGCTTATAGCTCAGCTTGGGCGCGGGCGCTTGGCTGTGCTAAGGTATCAACAATATTCCAAATTTTTTCGGTGTCTTCTTTGAGCCTGCAAATATTAACTACCGTGCGTGATGGTCGTCGCTATATGCACACCTGGCCCATGGTCAGACAATTGGGGTTCCATTTTCCGGAATACCGCGTTATTCGCGCTACTCAATTGGCGGAGCGTGTTACCCCTGCGTTGGCCGTGATGGCCGCTGTTGGTCAGGTTTACCTTTACGGTTGGGCATTTTTGCCTCAGGCGCTGACCTTAGCGCTGTTTTTTCTCAGCTTGCCTTTTCAGGGGCTGATGTGGCTGGGATGGCGTGCCCGTCATCCCTTACCGTTATCTTTACTGGATTGGGGCAATCAACTGTCAGCTAAGTTGCTGTCTATGGGGGTTAATTGCCGCCAATTGGGTGCTAAGGCCTGTTATCAGGACATGGCCACCCTGCTTAAAACCGCATTTGAACGCTTAGATAAACATTACTGGGATACGGTTTAGCGTATTCTACTTTAGCGGGATTAATATATAGCATTAATCCCCATTTCTACAAAGACTGCTTTGATGGCGTCCATAGTTTCCCGGCTAGGGGGAGAGACTTGGTCTAGTTGATAAGTATCGCCTAGCGCTTCCCACTTGTGTTTGCCTAGCTCGTGGTAGGGGAGTAGCTCTACTTTTTCTACATTTTTCATTGGCTTGATAAATTCAGCCAAACGACGAGCAGAGTCAAGATCATCTGTATAACCACCGACAACCACATAACGGATCCAGGTTTTCTGGTTACGTTTTGCCAGGTACTCTGCAAATTGCAGTGTTCTGTGGTTACTGACTTTAGTCAGCAGAATATGCTTGTCATCATCGATTTGCTTAATGTCCAGCATCACCAGATCTGTGTTATCCAGCAGCTCGTCAATAACAGGGGTATATTTGCGCACCATGCCATTGGTGTCGAGGCAGGTGTGAATGCCTTCTGCTTTACAGGCTTTAAACCACTGGGCGACAAAATCCGCTTGCAGAATCGCTTCACCGCCGGATGCAGTAACACCACCGCCATTATCATAAAAAGAGCGGTACGACCGGATTTGTTTCATCAGATCTTCAACGGTCACTTCTTTACCATCGTGTAGATCCCAGGTGTCACGGTTATGACAATATAGACAGCGCATCAGGCAGCCCTGCATAAAGGCGATAAAGCGAATACCCGGACCATCAACGGTGCCGAATGATTCGATGGAATGGATACGACCTTTGATTGTCATAAGGACTCCTGCGATGAAACAACCAACAATTGTATTGCACACTTAATTAAAAATATTCAATACGATGATTGGTAAAGCAGGCTGTACCCGCAAAACGGATACAGCCTGAAAACTCACTAATTAGTCAGTAATTACAGAGACTTGGTGAAAGTACGAGTAATTACGTCACGCTGCTGTTCAGCAGTCAGAGAGTTAAAGCGAACTGCATAGCCAGACACACGGATGGTCAGCTGTGGGTACTTCTCTGGGTGCTCGATAGCATCTTCCAGAGTTTCGCGGTTCAGTACGTTAACGTTCAGGTGTTGACCACCTTCATGACCTTCTGCGTGGTGGAAGTAACCGTCCATCAGTGCAGCCAGGTTGGTGCGACGGGCAGCGTCTTCTTTACCTAGTGCGTTAGGCACGATAGAGAAGGTGTAAGAGATACCGTCCTGAGCGTGAGCAAATGGCAGTTTAGCCACAGAAGTCAGCGAGGCTACTGCACCATTTTCGTCACGGCCGTGCATTGGGTTAGCACCTGGTGCGAATGGCATACCAGCCTGACGACCGTCAGGAGTAGTACCAGTCTTCTTACCATAAACCACGTTAGAGGTGATGGTCAGGATAGACTGAGTTGGGATCGCATCACGGTAAGTCTTCATGTGACGGATCTTGTTCATGAAGGTTTCAACCAGCTGACAAGCGATATCGTCAACGCGAGCGTCGTTGTTACCGAACTTAGGATAGTCACCAGAGATTTCGAAATCTACAGCGATACCATTTTCGTCGCGAACTGGCTTAACAGTGCCGTACTTGATAGCAGACAGAGAGTCAGCAGCGATAGACAGACCAGCGATACCACAAGCCATGGTGCGCTTAACGTCACGGTCATGCAGTGCCATCAGTGCAGCTTCATAGCTGTACTTGTCATGCATGTAGTGGATAGCATTCAGAGCAGACACATACTGGGTAGCCAGCCAGTCCATCATGGTATCCATGCGAGCCATTACGTCGTCGTAGTTCAGTACTTCGTCAGCGATAGGGGCTGATTTAGGACCAACTTGTGCTTTAGACTTCTCGTCAACACCGCCGTTGATTGCATATAACATGGTCTTGGCCAAGTTAGCTCGGGCACCGAAGAACTGCATTTGCTTACCAACAACCATTGGGCTCACACAACATGCGATAGCATAGTCGTCAGAGTCCATGTCAGGACGCATCAGGTCATCGTTTTCGTACTGGATAGAGCTGGTATCGATAGATACTTTGGCACAGAACTCTTTAAAGGCCTGAGGCAGTTTTTCAGACCACAGAACAGTAATGTTTGGCTCTGGGCTTGGACCCATGGTGTACAGGGTGTGCAGGAAGCGGTAGCTGTTCTTGGTTACCAGAGTACGGCCGTCCAGACCCATACCGCCAACTGATTCAGTTGCCCAGATTGGGTCGCCAGAGAACAGTTCATCGTATTCTGGGGTACGCAGGAAGCGAACCATACGCAGCTTCATGACGAAGTGGTCAACCATTTCTTGAGCTTGTTGCTCGGTGATCACGCCGTTCTTCAGATCGCGTTCGATGAAGATATCCAGGAAGCTAGAGGTACGACCGATAGACATAGCCGCGCCGTTTTGGCTCTTAACTGCAGCCAGGTAGCCGAAGTAAGTCCACTGGATAGCTTCTTGAGCATTCTTAGCAGGAGCTGAGATATCGCAACCGTAAGAGGCGGCCATTTTCTTGATCTGACCCAGAGCACGGTGCTGTTCAGCGATTTCTTCGCGCAGCTGCATGGTTGCAGTCAGGTCTTCGCCTTTTTCAAAGCGCTCTTGCAAAGAAGTGAACTGAGCGTACTTATCCTTCATCAGGAAGTCGATACCGTACAGGGCGATACGACGGTAGTCACCGATGATACGGCCACGACCGTAAGCATCTGGCAGACCAGTCAGTACACCAGACTTACGACAAGCCAGGATTGATGGAGTGTAGATATCAAATACACCAGCGTTGTGAGTCTTACGCAGTTCAGAGTAGATGTACTTAACATCTTCATCCAGTACGCGGTCGTAGGCTTTACAAGAACCTTCGATCATACGGATACCGCCGTTAGGGATCAGCGCACGCTTCAAAGGAGCGTCAGTCTGCAGACCTACGATGGTTTCCAGTTCTTTTTCGATATAACCGGCTGGGTGTGAAGTAATGGTAGAAACTACTTTGGTGTCAAAATCAACAGGCGCGTGAGTGCTGTTTTCGATTTTGATGCCTTCCATGACTTTGTCCCACAGTTTAGTGGTGGCAGGAGTCACATCGGCCAAGAAAGCGTCGTCGCCTTCATAAGGAGTGTAGTTCTGTTGGATAAAGTCACGTACATTGACAGCAGATTTCCAATCACCTGGAACGAAACCTTCCCAAGCGCTTGCAAACAGATCAGTTGTATCAGTCATCGTACAAATACCTTCTTGTTAAGATAAAGGCCATAGATCTGCCGACACGGAGGTAACCCCCGCTAATCCGACAGACCAATATTAAAGTCCTGCACTACCAGCTCCCCTCGATGCGTCTTTACCCATGGGACGGGAACCAGTTTACGGAGCAAAACTTATTCCGTAGGAATTTTGTCTCTGACAGCCCACCATGATGACGAAGAGTTGGATTAGGCTGTCAGCAAATTGGTCAGACCAATTGTCCATAAGTATATTAGCACAGTCCTAGATAACCCGCACCCCAATACGGTTATTTAACCACCAAAAGATGTTGCATTTGCTACCGAGTTAGCAATTTTTAACCAACGGCTTGCGGGAAAATGTGATCAATATCCATTGGTGAAAATGTGGAGTGAGATTGTTGCATAGTTGGGTGCTAACTGGTGTTTACTTTGGTCAGATTTAATTAACGGTAAACAATTATATGCATCGGTAACGGTATTGCTAGTGTTTCTGTCTGCTGCGTGGCGGGTGGCTTACTAAGTTGTTGTATCACTTAGTTGAAACAGATGAATAAGCTTGTTGAGGCTCATACCGATATCGGTTCATTGTTCTGTGTGTTGGCGTTGGGTAGCTCAGATAGTCCATTTTTGCTACCTGCGTCATATTTTTACACTCATTGGTGCGGCGAACTTATCATTGGTATCTGCCATCTGTTTTTAGCGGGCATCTGGACTATGTCATATGGATACCATTATTACTGACACAGTCAGCATGATTGGCTCATGGCCGTTTCAGCTCGTAAGCCGCTGCGAGTCATTACCCTGGAAATAGCGTTTTTATCAGTGCGCTTATAGTGACAACTTTTATTGTGTTTATTTAGGAGAACAACCGTTACTAAGAATTTGAGCTGTAAGTAATATATTGATGAACTGCACAATATTAGGCTGGGGCGGATAAGGGAGTAAGATCCTAAATAAGTGATCCTAATTGTGCTCCACTTTCATGAGCCCATGCCCACCACCAGGAAATGGTGAGGCATGATCCATAAAATACTTAACCCGCTCTATCAGTTTCGAAATATTCCGGCATTGATGGTTCCGAGTGACCGTTTCGTGAAGTGCATGCCATAGCTTCTCTATCTTGTTAACCCAGGGGGAGTAAACTGGTTGAAACAGTAAAATGAACTTCGGGTTTTGCTTGAGCCATACCTGAATCTTTTTGCTCTTGTGAATGATGTAGTTATCAACAATGAGCGTAATTGTTTTGGCGCGTCTGTATTGTCTTTTCAGTAACTTCAACATCGAAATGAACAGCGTTGAATCTTTGCTGGCACTGGCGACATAGCTTACTTTCCCGGTTCCTGAGTGAAGCGCACCTGCAAGGTATCGCTTGGCATTTTGGCCTGGTGTAGGCACGCGTTTTTGGTGACCTTTATCCATCCAATCTGCACCGATTTTCGGATTAAGATGGATATCAACTTCATCTTCATAAAACACTGGATGGTCGATATCGCAGTGCTGTAGGGCATCCCTAATTGCTTTAAGTTTGTCGTCTCTGAGGGGATCTCTAATATGCAATGTCGGAGCCGCCCGACGCCAAACAATACCGAGTTTTGGCAACCATCGCCGAATCGTTGAAGAGTGAACCTGCAATGAAAACATGCGGTTAATTTCAATCGCCATCAGTTCTGTTCTCCAACGGGAGCGCTGATACCCCAGTGCTTGCGGTGGCAATTGAAGCATGAGTTTGAGCATGCGGCCTATTTGGTAGAAAGGCAGTACCCGGGAACAGCCCCGGGTTGATGACTCTAAACCTTCAATACCACATTCAGTGTACCAACCTACCCATTGGTTAATTGAAGAACGAGCCGCTACAATCAAACCGGATACCTCTGTCACAGAGCGCCCAGATGACAGCAAGAGAATAGCATTCAAAGGGCGATACTCATCTTTGTCTCTGGTTTTATGCATCTTTTTTTGGATTCGACGTCTCTCAGAACGGTTTGGTAATGTTAGAATCATGGTCTCGGCTCGGCTTGTGTGAGTTGGTTGGTTTGGCGATTGATCAGATCGCTCAAATTGAGCCGAGTTCCCTTCTATTTTCGAAACTCAGTGATCTACATTTAGGAACAGCTATTTAGCAAACGGTAGGTTAAAGACGACTAAGCGTACTGTTACTGGGGTATTTATTTTTCTTGATTGAGCCTAGATAGCGGAAGGGCTTAGATATCAGGCTACCATGGCTCCTAAATATGGGTCATGGGCCATATTTTGGGCTGACACTAAATGATACAAATAGCAATAATAGTGGAACTTATGTCGTTAGTTTTGGTCTTACCAATTAACTCCGCATTTTGTGTTTAATTTATTGACGTTTCGGTGACTACTCACCCAAGAGTCGGCCGATTTACGCTGATGGTTAATGTATTTACCATCAGTTTTGTTGATAATGGTGCTGATATAATGCGCTGTAGGACTAATTTACGGTTACTGTTGCGTTATTTATCTACATCTCCCATGAGCGTCGCACCTTTGTAGAATTTAAACTGCTTGGCGTTTTGTCCCTGTTTGCCAATAAGTTTGGTGTTCTTTGGGGCGTTTAGCTGTGGTATGGCTAAGCTTAAATGTCCCTTTTGCATATGTATCATATTGTATTTTAAAGTTTTATGTCGCTGTATAGCCCTGTGCGAAAGGGTATATTCAATCCTGCTGATACTTAGGATCAGATTTATCCATTATTCCTATTACGCTAATTTAGTTAAGCTTGCGTTGAAAATAGACCCGATTAAAGGATACGCTTTGCCCATTGTGTGCATTAGCCATCCTTATTTGTTTGTCCGGAGTGTTGTTAGATGACTACAAAAACAGAATCCAACCCGTTTGCATCAGCATTGAGTATGAGCAAACAAGCCGAACAATACGGCTATGCCAAGGTACAGAAAACCCCGGCACAGTCTTTTGGCTTAGCCATGTTTGCCGGTGCATTTATTGCCTTGGCATTCGTGTTTTATATTACGGTGACAACCGGTAGTAGTGCATCATGGGGCACTACTCGACTTATCGGTGGTCTGGCATTCAGTTTAGGATTAATGCTGGTTGTGATCTGTGGTGCTGAACTATTCACTAGTACGGTATTAACCACACTGGCTTGGGCGCAGGGGCGAGTGCGTTTAGGTGCAATGTTAGCCTGTTGGGGCCGTGTCTATCTGGGTAACTTGATTGGGTCCTTGGTGATGCTGGCGCTGATTATGGTTGCCGGCATGTATCTGCTCGATGGTGGTCATTGGGGGCTGAATGCCTTGAAAATTGCCCAGCATAAAATTCACCATAATTGGGCGCAGGCATTTGTATTGGGCATCTTGTGTAACATGCTGGTTTGTTTAGGTGTATGGATGACATTTGCCAGCAAAGAAGCTATGGCTCGCACAATTATGCTAATTTTGCCGGTTGCCATGTTTGTGTCCAGTGGCTTTGAGCACTGTATTGCCAATATGTTTATGGTGCCACTGGGTATTGCCATTGCCCATTTTGCTAGTCCTGAGTTTTTTACCGCACTGGGTGTATCTCAAGCGCAGTTTGCTGATTTGACTGTGAGTAATTTTATTACTGCCAATCTGATCCCTGTCACTTTAGGTAATATTGTTGGTGGTGGTGTGATTGTTGGGCTGGGTAACTGGTTTATTGAAAGTAAAGCAATGCATGATGATGAAGCGGCTTAATTAGCTGTAGTCGAAACTCATGGCTAACGCCACGCACTAAAAGAGATAGCGAAGGCTATCTCTTTTAGTGTTTGTTGTTTGTTTTTCTGTATAAATAAAAATTTTGGCTTTAAGGCATGGGGTGATCCCGCACCTGTTTTTTCCCCTGGCTAATAATACAATTGCGTAATGGGTTTTCTCCTGCATCTTGACGCCAAATAAACGCCAATTGTCGATGCATATCTAACTCCGGAGTAGGTAACACTGCCAAACTGCCAGCACTGACATCTTGCACAACATCAAGCCAAGGCAGGGCTGATAAATAAACCCCGTGTTTGACTAAAGATTTTAATACGCTAATTTGGCTGTATTCTTTCCAAACATTGACTCTATCAATCACGCCATGAATTGCAGCATCAAAAATGCAGCGGGTACCAGCCCCTTGTTCTCTTAGTACCCACCGGGCTTGTTGTAGCTGCATCGCACTGACTTTATTTAGATGAGCAAAAGGATGTTCTGGTGCGGCAATCACAACTAGATGATCATCCAGCCAAGGCATATATTGAATACGGCTATCATCGCAGCGCCCTTCAATGATACCTATATCATATTCATAACTTAATACTCCCTGGATCACTTGATCGCTGTTTTCTACTGATAGCCCAATGCGTAATTCAGGAAAATCATGATCTAAACTGCTAATCAGGGTAGGTAGCAAATGCTCCGCCGCTGTTTGGCTAGCGCCCAGGTTTAACAGGCCACTGAGTAGATGCTGATCATGTAATCCAAGTTCGATTTGTTCTGCATCTTGCAATAGCCGCCTGGCTTTAGGTCTGAGCCAGTGACCCCAGTGAGACAGTACTAGCCGGTTTCCCTGGCGGATAAACAGGGGTCTTTCCAGTAAATTTTCCAATTGTGAAAGTGACATGCTCACGGCTGACTGGGTCATGGCTAATTTTCTTGCAGCAGCACTGACACTTTCTTCACTGGCGATGGCATCAAATACAGCAATTTGTTTAAGAGAATATTTCATTCTGATGGAATGGCTATGCATGTAGCCTGAAAGTGGTTGCATGCTCATGCGCGGATACATGACGAGATCATAGTGTGTTGCGATCTATTTCACAAAATAGAACGGCATAAATTAGATCTTTGTCATATTGCGGTGCTGATAATTGGGAATAGCGCCCCAGCGACAGTTATTGCTGTGGCGCTATGTTAGGTGGGTTTATTTTTCGGTAGCGGCTTGTTTGGCTTGTTGTAATTTATGATAAGCGGCTAACAGTTTTTGGTGTTTAGTGAAGCTGAGTAAATCATCGCTAAGCTTTAAATCATACCCTTGCTGACGATTTTCAATATGTGCCAATGCCTGTTCATAATCTTCGGGAGTAAACATACGTTTGAATTGTGTTTCGTACTCGTTTAACTCTCGTTCTTCAAGTAATACAGTTAAAATAGCCGTCACAGCATGATAAAAACGTAATCGTTGTTGTTGCGCAGGATTGATGCCGCCAGCATTGAACCCTGTGGTCCACTGTGCCCATTCCAAAGCATCCTCTAATTCGCCACAATTGAGCGACAATAAACAGCGTAATTCCCCAGTTCGCAGAGTCGACCATGGAGAGTTATCATCTACGGCTAAGCCCAGAAGTTGATCTAGTGGTTGAAATTCATCTAAATCCAAACTGTCCATCATATCGAGCAGGGTCTGTGCCAACTCTAATTGATTCGGAGTGTGTAACCATTGCTGTAGCAGGTTTCTGAATGACATTGCCCGGTTATTATTGACCCAAGTTAATTCATAAACCGGATAGATCTCAGAAAATCCAGGCACCAAAATTCGGCAGGCATAAGTGCCTAAATGGTGATAATCCGCAATATACACATCTGCACCTAATTGGTGGAATTTATCCAGCAAATATTGGCATTCAGCTTCGGTGCTGCCATTAAAGTTCCAATCAACAAATTCATAATCTGGGGTCTGACAGAATAGATCCCATGAAATTAATCCTGATGAATCAATAAAATGCGTTTCAAGATTTGTATGTTCTGCAACTTCTTCATTATCAAAAGACGGCTGGGGGAAAATATCCAGATCTTTTAGACTACGGCCTTGCAGTAGCTCTGTGACTGTTCGCTCCAGTGCGACTTCAAATCGTGGGTGGGCACCGAAAGAGGCAAAACATCCCCCATTAGCTGGATTAAACAGTGTGACACAGATAACGGGATATTCACCTCCTAAGGATGCGTCAAAACAGGTGATTGGAAATCCTTGTTTTTCCAATTCAGTAATTGCTGCAACCACATCAGGAAAACGCGCAATCACATCTTGTCGGATTTCTGGCAAACTGATGCTTTCAGCGATAATACGGTTTTTAATATAACGCTCAAAACATTCACTTAATGATTGGGTGCGTGCCTCGGTCGCTGTATTACCGGCAGCCATGCCATTACTGACATATAAGTTACCAATAAGATTGACTGGAATATAAGTGGTTTGTTGATCCCGTTGACGAACAAAAGGCAGTGCACAAACACCCCGCTCAGGGTTGCCAGATTGCAGATCCACTAAATCTGATAGTGTTACTTCTTGGTCAGGATCATAGTGTTGCCATAATTCTGGATTCATTAATTCATCTGGACGAGAGTTTTCTGAAATCGGAAACCACTTTTCATTGGGATAGTGGACAAACTCACTGTTAGCAATTTGCTTTCCAAGATAGAAATCAGCAAAAAAATAGTTACATGCTAAGCGCTCAAAAAATTCACCCAGCGCACTGGCTAGCGCGGCTTCTCGACTAGCGCCTTTACCATTAGTAAAACAAGCTGGACAGTTTTTATCCCGGATATGGACTGACCAGACATGGGGCACTGGGTTTAACCATGAGGCTTCTTCAATATCAAAACCAAACTTGGTTAGGCGTTGCTGCATGGTGGCGATAGACACTTCTAAGGCTTCGTCTTTACCCGGAATATACGTATGGTTCATAGCATCCTCAATGGTGCGTAACAGTATAAAGGTGCATATTGTATGTGAGAGAAATGCACAACACCAATATTTAGGAAATATTCTTGCTTGATATGAAAATACTCCGATATGCAGCGGTCAATATATCGAAATTATTAAGTGTAATAGCGTAATAGTATAGTAATGCCAAGAATTGATTTTTTAAATTAAAGAAAGCTAAAATATTATGCTATATCGATTTAGAATAAATCATATTGATGATTAAAGGTTCATATAAGTCAGGAAATAAAACCCGATTAAATTATTGTTGGTTTTTGCAGCTGTTAAGTATAAATAATAAGCAAATAATACCTATAAGGTAATATAGATTTGATTTTTTCTGGACAAGAAATAAGAACTGTAGGATTCTAATAAAGAGTTTAATTATTTTATGTTATATTATTCAGAATGTTTTGGTTACGGTGTTTTTAAAATGACTAAGATGCAATTGTAGAGAGTGCAGGAATGTTATCATTAGATGATGGTGGTGTTTAAAAACCAAACATCTTATGTTGATAAAATAGTTTGTCATATGGCTTTCCCATGACAAAGGAAGAAAAATATCTTCTATTATCGTAGCATGATTGTGTGTCATTGAAGTTACAACGAGAAAACAAAAATAGTTAGAAGGTAAAATGTTAGCTTTTATTAGAAATCTATCAATTAGCAAAAAAATTACAATTGCACTTTTTTTTGTTATTGCGTTGCTTTTAGCCTTAAGTCTTTATATCTATCTTAACTCTGATAATATGAATAATAAGATGGATAGTTTAACAGGGAAAGCGATACCTGCGTTGAGAACTGTCGATAGTATCTACGAGAGAATTGCTGATTCTCGTCGTTTTCAGCTCTACATTTTTTCGCAGACAGAGAAAAGGAATCAATTCTCATCAGAAATTAATTTGATTACTGAGAAATATAGTGCTGCAGATGAATTTGTCAATAAGTATCTTAATTATGTCGATAATGATAAAGAGATGGAGTATTACCAAGGTTTGAAACAAGCTTGGGAAAACTATAAGCAAATTGGTCTTAATATTAATGAATTGATTGAGCAGCATCAATTTTCGGCTGCTGGGAAAAAATTTGAAGAGAGTTATAGTCTTTTTAAACCTATCGATGATTATACAACTCTGCTTTATCAAGATAATTTAGAACAAGTTCATCAAGAAACAAGAAGCGTCCGTGAGGCGATGGAACATAGTTTATATGGTACATTTGTCTGTATTTTTGTCTTAATTATGTTATTGATGGTAATTAAGTTTGGGTTAGGCCGAGAAATAGGTTTACCGCTAAAATTAATTACAGATTTTATTGATGCAATCGCAAAAGGACGCCTAGATTATAAAATTAATCGTAAAGTTATTGCGGAAAATGAATTTGGCTATTTAGCTGATTCAGGCATTGAAATGCAACGTAACCTTGCTAGTTTAGTAGAGAATATTGCGAATGCTGTAGCTCGTTTGCAATCAGCAATTGAAGAGGTTAGTGCTGTAGCGGAACAATCTTCAAATGGTATGCAGTCGCAGCAGAGTCAGGTAACGTTAGTTGCATCAGCTATTGAACAAATGCGTGCTGCAGTTGCAGATGTCGCAAGTAATACTGAAGAGTCGAGTACGCTTGCCCATCATGCAAATCAGACTTCTCAAGATGGTGCAAAAGATATCAGTTTTACCCTAAATCAGATTGAATTAGCGTCAGCTAAAATTGATGAAGCAGGCATGTTAGTTAACCAATTACAGCAAGAAACTGCAGATATTAATATTGTGGTTGACGTGATTAGGGGGATCGCTGAACAAACTAATTTATTAGCTTTGAATGCTGCGATTGAAGCTGCTCGTGCCGGTGAACGGGGGCGAGGTTTTGCGGTTGTTGCTGATGAAGTTAGAACGTTAGCGGGAAGAACCCAGAATTCTACTGGTGAAATTATAGAGATAATTAAGAAATTACAGCAAAGTTCATTTTCTGTTCTTAATATCACCAATGAAAGTTGTGAGCTGATTAAATCATGTGTTCAACAAAGCCAGCAAAGTGGCGAGAGAATGACTGACATTGAAACTCAAGTATCACAAATCTACCGCATGAGTGAGCAAATTGCCAGTGCTTGTAGTGAGCAAGATGTTGTAACAAAAGAGTTAGGGAAAAATGTGGAACGTATTAATGATTCTTCTTTTGAAGTGACGGAAGGGGCAGCGCACACAGCTAAATCTTGCCATGAACTGGCAGAGCTAGCTGCAATGTTGCAGAGTGAGGTAAACAAGTTTAAGCTAGTATAGTCAGCTGAAATTTGTCTTCTGTAGTAAGTATATTTAATAGCATAAGCTTAATCTATCTGATTTAGTTTATGCTGTTAATACTTAAATACTATTATATCTTACGGGGAGCTCTTATGAGTAACGATCCTTTGCAAGGATATAATATCATATATTATTTTGATTAATATTTAAAAGTAAATGTGGGTTGAAGTTGAACTTTTTAAAAAATCTTTCTATCAGTAAAAAAATCACACTATCATTTTTGTTAGTCATTTCATTATTAATATTGTTAAGTGCATATACTTATAATAACTCAATCGATATTAATATAAAACTTGATAGTTTGACGGAACAGGCGGTTCCTAGTTTAAGTGCGATTGATTCAATCTATGAACGGTTATCTGATTCAAGACGAACTCAGCTGTATATTATATCTCGAAAAGATAAGATGAGCGATTTTTCTAAAAACTTAGAAAAGATAGCCGGTTATTATTCTGCGATAGATAACTTTGTTTTTAAATATGCTGATTATGTTGATGGTGAAAAAGAATTGGCATTATATGAACAGTTTAAAGAGAAATGGGAGATTTATAAGCATGAAGGTGCTTATTTTACGACCTTAATTAATCAGAAAAAATATGACGAAGCAAGTAAGGCGTTTGATGACAGTTATGATAAATATAAACCATTAGATGACTTAACTACTGAGTTATATGAAGTAAATCTGGAGTATGTTCACAGTGAAAGTGATGCGGTACGGCAAGCAATGGCAAATAATTTGAATGGTACCATCTTTTGTATTGTGTTGTTATCTGTTTTGTTAATGATTATCAATACCATTTTAAGTCGTCAAATTACTCGGCCTTTGTCTCAAATTCTTGCCTTTATTGGAGCCATTGCTAAGGGAGATCTCGGTTATCAGATTAATCGTGATGCCATTGCGGATGATGAATTTGGTCAGTTAGCAGATTCCAGTATGGTGATGCAACAGCAATTATCTACTTTAATCACTAATATTAGCTCTGCAGTGTCTCGGTTGCAGTCTTCTATCGAAGAAGTTAGCGCTGTAGCCGAGCAATCTGCTAGTGGTATGCAGAAGCAACAAAACGAAGTTATCTTGGTTGCTTCTGCGATTGAGCAAATGCGTAGTGCTGTAGCGGAAGTAGCCTGTAATACTGAAGAATCGTCTGTTGTTGCTAAACATGCAAATCAAGCTTCCCGAGAAGGGGCATTAGATATCGAACATACCTTGGATGAAATTGAGCAAGCCTCAGCCAAAATTGATGATGCTGGTATATTGGTTAATCAACTACAGCAGGAGACAACTAATATTAATGTGGTTGTTGATGTCATCCGAGGGATAGCAGAGCAAACCAATTTGCTGGCTTTAAATGCGGCTATTGAGGCTGCTCGAGCTGGCGAACAAGGGCGTGGTTTTGCTGTTGTTGCTGATGAAGTCCGAACTCTTGCTGGGAGAACTCAAGATTCAACCGGCGAAATTGTTGAGATTATCAAACGATTACAGGAAAGCGTTCATTCGGTCTTGATGGCGACAGATGAAAGTTGCCAAATGATAAAATCTTGTGTTTCACAAAGTGAGTCATTCCGTCAAAAAATGCAAACGATTGAGTCTAGAGTTAATAATATTTCTCAAATGAGCGCTCAAATAGCAACGGCCTGTAGTGAACAAGATGTAGTGACTCAAGAATTAGGTAAAAATATTGAAATTATCAATAACTCTTCATTTGAAGTTGCCCAGGGGGCTGGACATACAGCTAACTCTTGTCAGGAATTAGCGGAATTAGCTTCTTTACTGCAAAACCAAGTTGATCAATTTAAATTAGCCAGCGTAAATTAAGTTACTGTGTCGGCTAGTTGAGTATTAATTGTATTAGTTCCGACTATATCTGACACTGCTTCTTGAAAAGTAGGGAGTTACCCGTTTTGATAAAGGTGCTGAATCTTTGTTCAAAACCAAAGGTAACTCTCTATGCTGAGAGTGTTCAAATTTCTGTGTCACCCTCACTCACAGATCGATGTAGGCTTCGAGTCTGCCCTCAAAATGGATTGATAACTGAGACAGCGTCAAATTCCAATTTTGTATCGGGTGTGACCATCGCGCTTGAGCCTTCAATATCCCGGCGTAGAGCAGTTTGAGCAAACTGTTCTCGTTGGCAAAACCACCCTTGGTTTTTGTCAGTTTACGGAACTGACGATGTACGGCCTCAACAACATTGGTGGTATAGATGGCCTTACGCACGTAGTCCGGGTACTTAAAATAAGTCGATAACAGTGTCCACTTGTTACGCCAGGACTTAATCACCATAGGGTATTTATCGCCCCATTTAGCTTCCAGTTCATCCAGCGCCATTTCGGCGGCATTCAGCGTGGCAGCCTTGTAGACACACTTCAAGTCCGCCATAAACGCCTTTTGATTCTTGGACGCCACGTACTTCAGTGAATTGCGGATTTGATGAATAATACAGGACTGCACTTCCGTATGTGGATAAAGGGTTTCAATGGCCTCTGGAAAGCCTTTAAGCCGGTAGTCCTCCCTTTTTTAACCGCTGTTAAAAGTAGAGGTTAAGCAGTCATCAGAGGTGGCCTGCATACAAAATCATTGATATTCAGCTTAAATCAAACACAATTCGCTGCAATACATGTCACAAACTGGTTGAATTATTGCTCCAGGGTGCGATGTCATTTAAAATTCCGCTCCTTTGCATTAATCTGCGCTGATTATCGATTGGCGCAATCCGGAACCATGGGGATCGCATGCCCAAGTTGTCCAAAATTACCTTGCTGTTAACCCTGGGCTATTTTCTGCTCTGGGTCGCCGGCCCTTTGTGTATTGACCCCCGTCTAATGTGGTTGGGGATGCCATTGTGGTTTTGGCTCTCCATTATTGCCGCACCTGCATGTTTGGTGCTGGCGCTGTGTTTGCTGCGAATGAAAAACGTCTTATGAGTACTTTGCTTCCCATTATTGCTTATCTGTTACTGAGCTTGCTGATCAGCCGCTATCTGGGACGGCGTTTTAGTGACGGGCTGCATGAGGATAAAGCTAAACGCTTTTTTATCGGTGGCCGTTTCCTTAACGGCCCGCTACTGGCATTGACCTTGGTAGCAACTTATACCAGTGCTAGCTCATTTATTGGTGGCCCTGGTGCTGCTTATCATATTGGTCTGGGATGGGTTTGGTTAGCCTTGATCCAGGTGCCGGTCGCCATGCTGACTTTGGGGGTATTAGGCCCTAAGTTTTTGTCACTGAAAACCCAACATGCCACCTTGATTGAGTGGTTAGATCAGCGCTTTGGGCACCCTTGGCTTAGCCGCTTGGCTGTGCTGTCACTGATTTTAGGCTTTGTTGCCATGATCACCGTGCAGTTTATCGGTGGCGCGCGCTTATTTGCGGGTGTCAGCGGAATAAATTACGAAATTGGTTTAGCCATTTTTGTGCTGACTGTATTGGCCTATACCCTGACCGGGGGCTTTCGGGCGGTGACGACCACAGATGCCGTACAAGGCGTGGTTATGCTGCTTGGGGTGTTAATGTTGCTGTTTGCTATTCTGGCGCGGCCTGACTTTAGTGCTAAATTGGGGCAGTTAGCCAGTCACAAACCTGCACTGTTTACACCTATGGGTGATGGGCAGTTGCTGGGATGGCCTATGATGCTGTCTTTTTGGGTGCTTATCTGTTTTGGTACCATGGGGCTGCCTCACACGGTTGTACGGTTGCTCGCAGTAAAAGACAGTCAGGCGCTTCGGCGAGGCATGCTGTGGGGGACGTTGATCAGTGCGTTAATGACACTTATTCCTCATTTATGTGGTTTCTTCGGTCGGGCGTTATATCCTGATCTCACTGTTCCCGACAAAATTATGCCCACGCTTATCGGCGGGTTATTTTCGCCTTGGGTTGCAGGTATTTTTCTGGCGGCACCGATTGCGGCGGTCATGTCATCCGTGGATTCTATGTTGCTGCAATCTGCTGTGACCTTTATCCGTGATGCTTGGGTGCGGGAGCGTAACCGCCAGGGTAAAAAAGAGGTCGCTGCGACAGTACAGTTGGCGTTGACCAGAGTGGCGATGGTGGTGATAAGTGCCTTAGCTGCTTGGTGGGCAATGTCGCCGCCGAAAATGATTGTCTGGCTCAACTTAGCTGCATTCGGCGCATTGCAGGCCGTATTTCTCTGGCCTGTCATTGCGGGGCTGTTTATGCCAAAAATCAGTGGTAATGCCGCTTTTGCGGCGATGCTCACCGGATTGATCAGTTATTTATTATTATTGAATGCCGGAACCTTGCCGTGGCGAGTCCATCCTATTGTGCCCTCATTGCTGCTGTCGATTTTGGCGATGCTGCTATGTCGAACTTTAGCGCGTTATCGACATAAATGATGTAGTTATGCCAGTTTTGTGACTGAGTATGCGTATGGTTTCAATTTCTTACAGCTTTTGGGCTGTAAGCTATGCATAAATTAGTTATATTGCCGAGACTTATAATAAGATTCGGTAAGGCCAATGAAACCGCACGAACCAGCTATTGCCCCGGGCGCTTCCGGGGCTGAATCTGCTGCCAGAGTCCAACGTTGGCAGATGCCTGATACCCTCGTCATCATTTTTTTTGTTGCACTGTTAGCGGCAGCATTAACCTATTTTGTGCCGATTGGCTCATTTCAAACTGAAGTAATTTATTATATGGCGGATGGTGTGGAGAAGACCCGCACTGTTGTCAATCCTGATTCATTTGAGTATCAACTGGATAGTCAAGGCCAGCCAATTAAGGCGCCTGTCCCCCTATTTGAAGGCGGTGGTGGTGTCGGATTACTGAATTTTGCCTTTGAGGGGCTGACGTCTGGCTCTAAGTGGGGCAGTGCCATTGGTGTCATCATGTTTATGTTGGTGATTGGTGGCTCCTTTGGTGTGGTGATGGCAACGGGAACAATTGATAACGGTATTTTGCGTCTGATTGATAAAACCCGCGGTAATGAAATGCTGTTTATTCCGTCCCTTTTTACCTTGTTCTCTCTTGGGGGGGCGGTATTTGGCATGGGGGAAGAAGCCATTGCTTTTGCCATTATTATTTGCCCATTGATGCTGCGACTAGGCTATGACGGTATTACCACTGTGATGGTGACCTATGTGGCAACCCAGGTGGGGTTTGCCAGTAGTTGGATGAATCCATTTGGTGTTGCGATAGCCCAAGGCATAGCCGGAGTGCCGGTATTATCTGGCACTGAGGTGCGTTTGCCTATGTGGGTTGGTTTTACCCTGCTTGGTATTTTGTTCACTATGCGTTATGCCAGCCGGATCCGGCGCGAGCCTACTGAATCATTCAGCTATCATACTGATGCTCCTATGCGGGCAGAGCAGGCAAAGACCTTACCTGATAGCCGCTTCAATATTGGTGATTGGTTAGTTCTGCTTACGATTGCCGTCACTATTGGTTGGGTTGTTTGGGGCGTAGTCGTTCATGCTTGGTTTATTCCAGAAATTGCCAGTCAATTTTTTACCATGGGTTTAGTTGTTGGTGTCGTAGGCGTTGTGTGCCGTTTAAATGGTATGACGGTTAATACTGTTGCCCGAAGCTTTAAACAGGGGGCTGCAACCATGATTGAGCCTGCGGTGTTAGTGGGGTGTGCATCTGGGATTTTATTATTGCTGGGCGGTGGTAAGGCCACAGAACCCAGTGTACTCAATACTGTACTGAACACTGCTGGGCAAGGAATTGGCCAATTGCCGGATGTGCTTTCGGCTTGGTTTATGTATCTATTTCAGTCGGTCTTCAATTTTTTTGTTACCTCAGGGACTGGGCAGGCGGCATTGACTATGCCATTAATGGCGCCATTAGCCGATTTGGTTGGTGTCAGCCGTCAAGTTGCTGTGTTGGCATTCCAACTGGGGGACGGATTGACCAATATTTTGGTACCGACATCGGCATCACTGATGGCAACACTTGGCGTATGCCGGGTTGATTGGGGAGATTGGCTGCGGTTTATCTGGCGCTTTATGTTGGCGTTGATGCTGTGTTCCAGTGCGATGGTGATTGGTTGTCACTATGGCGGATTTGTTTAATGTGTATATGCTCGCAATAAGATAAAACCCTGCCATTGGGCAGGGTTTTATCTGTTGGGGTTTAGGGTTAGATGTTCTGTGCCTGAGGTTCGAACTTAGGTGCCTGAATAAGTATCGAAATCAATTGATAGCGTGACGGCGTGGCGCATAAAACAGGACATAACGCAGTGCCACATAACTCACCACCAAGGTTGCAATCAGTAATTCAACCACAGCCATAAGGTGCAGTAAATCTGAAAAGCCGCCCATGCCTTGGAAGTGCGTTGTCCATACTGAGCTTTTAAATAATGCTGTTGCGCCAATTACCATGGGGAAAGTAAATGCGGCGTAGCCAGGTGAAAAGGGCAGTTTCAGCAGATGGAAAAATGCCAGATAAATCACCGCGGTCATCAGCACGGCTACAGCTAGCAGCAAACCCACAATCACAATATTGGGATTACTTGATACTGTCAGATAACCAGCCAGAGACAGACTGGCTGGTGCGGCCAGAATAGCGATTGTTGGTTTGGCTGCAGCTGGCACAGGTTGACCGAAAATTAAACGGTACAACATCAGTGGCAGCATCACTAAATAACTGAGCATACCGAATAATAAAATGGCATTCGCCAGCCAATCATACCCCTGACCTGGGAAGCTGACCGCTGCCACAATAATGCCGATAGGGGGCACAAACCAGCTGGGAACCATATGATCTAAATTGAAGTCAATGGCGCGGTAATAAACAAAAGCGGCCAGAAAAATTATGTGGATTGCAATTGCAGCTAACCAGAGCATTAACCCGGTCGCTGGGGCATATAACCCGACAGCTTTGGAAATTACCATCAATGCCATTGCAAAAGTGGGAATAACACTGCCGACTACAGGGTGAGTCAGTTCTTGCCACAAGACTTTAGGATGGAAGACGAACTTAACCACTAGAGCCAGTAGCATAACGCTGGCAATAACGGCCCCTGTCAGTTGGCCAGCGCCATGTAGCGGAGCTAAATTTTCCCAAGTCCAGCCAAGGCTGCCGATAGCCAGTGCTAAACCAGCCATTGGACTTGGTAAGGTGGCGAATTTTTGTGTCCAGGAGACAGTGGGTTGACTCATTTCGTGTCCTGATTATTTGTAAGGGGCAGAAACTGCCGAAAAGCGATTGACACAAATTGTATGATGTTCACTGTATTAATGAAATTTGATTTTAATTAGTTTTGAATTAAGAAAAACTTAATCGTAGTAAGATTCCTTCGGCTGTGAGTCAGCGTATGCGTGGATGATGTTGGCTCAGCCGTCCTGTTAGCTTGATTGCAGTGGGATCTGCTCTTGGTTTTATGGGAAGTATTATTCGGCTTAGGTATGACAAGGTAGTCCCCCCGAAAAATAACAGCAGCCAAAAGTAGAATTTTCTCGTAAGGTAAAACGTAGGAGATTCGACATGAAAACATCGCGATACACAGACAGTCAGATAATTAACATCCTCAAGCAAGCTGAAGCAGGAACGCCCGTTCCAGAGCTTTGTCGTGAGCATGGCATGAGCAGTGCGACCTTTTACAAATGGCGTGCAAAATATGGTGGCATGGATGCGTCACTCATGGCACGCATGAAAGAGCTTGAGGACGAAAACCGGCGGCTCAAGAAAATGTATGCAGAAGAACGCCTCAAAGCCGAAATCATTCAGGAAGCCATGGCAAAAAAGTGGTGAAGCCCAGTGAGCGGCGAGTGCTTGCTCAGCAGTCTGTGGCGGCTTCAGACATCAGTATTCGAATGGCGTGTCGCATTTTCAGTGTCAGTGAAAGTTGCTACCGCTACCAATCAGTCCTTCGAGATGAAAATGCGGATATTGCCGATTGGCTTATCCAGCTGACGACAGATGAAAATGACTGGGGCTTTGGTCTGTGCTTTGATTACCTGCGCAATGTGAAAGGCAAACTCTGGAACCACAAACGCGTATATCGTATTTATTGCGAGTTGGCGTTAAACCTGCGTATTCGCCCCAAACGACGGCTAAAACGCCATGCCCCAGAGCCTCTAAAAGAACCCGTGCGGCCGAATCAAGTTTGGTCTGTAGATTTCATGCATGATCAATTAGCCGATGGCCGACGCTACCGCTTATTCAACGTTATCGATGATTATCATCGTGAAGGTTTGGCGATTGAAGCGGGATTGTCATTGCCAGCATTACGAGTTATTAGGACGCTAAATCAACTCTTGGAGCAGCGGCCAAAGCCTTCAATTATCCGTTGTGATAATGGGCCTGAGTTCATTAGCGGTGAGTTTGTCAATTGGGCTAAGCGACACAACATTCGGATTGAATATATTCAGCCAGGTAAGCCCCAGCAGAACGCTTACATAGAAAGGCACAACAAAACAATTCGATACAGTTGGGTCAGCAAGCATCTTTTCGACTCAATAGACGAGGTACAAGACTACGCAACAAAGTGGCTTTGGTTTTACAATCATGAACGACCACACAAAGCAAACAATGGCAGGCCACCACTGATGGCTGCTTAGCCTCTACTTTAAACTGCGGTTAAAAAAGGGAGGACTACCACAATAATTCTGTATGAATGTTCTTATGCCTTAAGTTATAAAGAACAGTATGAATGGCCACATGAGTGTTGATGGCAGTTATCGGCACTGGTCTAGTTATCTGATTGGGTCGTGTTTTGGCGTAATGCGAAAATGGAGCCGTCGTGTTTAATTATACGAGAATAAATGATGCTCTTGATGGAGTATAAAAGTGCAGAGTGCAGGTAGTTGGCCAAGTCGCTGAAGTGATTCAAACCACTCAATAATAGGGGGGCATTTGTGTGACTCAGATTACCAGCTAACGGCAGGTGATAATCAAGTCGGGGAAACAAGGCATTATTAACTATTATCGGCAAATACCATTGCATCGAGAGGATCTTGTTACAAAGGGTGGTTTTAATTGCAATCGCCCTGACCGTATAAGGCTCAGGGCGATTACGTTAATCAGTTAGTATAAAAACTACTGCTGGTTTTCTTCGTCACCAAAGTGTCCCTGAAACAGGACAGATGAAAGATAACGTTCCGATGCAGATGGCAGAATAGTAACAATGGTTTTACCGGTAAACTCTGGTAGTGCAGCAATGCGATTAGCCGCTACAACAGCTGCGCCAGATGAAATACCCACTAAAATACCTTCTTCTTTCATCAAGCGATGAGCCATTTCGATGGCTTCTTCATTGGTGACGGTTTCCACGCGATCCAGTAATTCCAAATCCAAATTTTGTGGAATAAATCCGGCACCGATACCTTGAATTTTATGTGGACCTGGGGCAATTTGTTCGCCCGCAAGGGTTTGACTTATCACTGGTGAATCAGCTGGCTCGACAGCGACAGAGGTGATTGCTTTACCTTGAGTTTGTTTGATGTAACGACTGATGCCGGTAATGGTACCGCCTGTACCGACCCCAGCGATAACGACATCAACTGCACCGTCCGTGTCTTGCCAAATTTCTGGTCCTGTGGTCTTTTCGTGAATTTGCGGATTAGCTGGATTGCTAAACTGCTGTAACAGGACATATTTTTCTGGATTAGATGCGCGGATTTCTTCGGCTTTATCAATCGCCCCTTTCATGCCTTTGGCACCATCGGTCAAGATAAGGTTTGCCCCTAATGCTTTTAGAAGTTTACGTCGCTCAAGGCTCATGGTATTGGGCATGGTCAGGGTCAGCGGGTAGCCTCTAGCGGCAGCCACGTAGGCAAGGGCAATCCCCGTGTTACCCGAGGTGGGTTCAATCAGTTCTTTACCTTCAGTGAGCAGCCCCTGTTTTTCCGCTTCCCAAATCATATTGGCTCCTAGGCGGCATTTCACGCTGAAGCTGGGGTTGCGCGCTTCAACTTTAGCCAGCACCTTGCCTTGACTGACGCGATTCAGTCTGACCAGTGGGGTATGGCCTATGGTGAGGGAGTTATCTTCATAAATCTTGCTCATTGGGGGTATGCTCCTTTTATTGCGTTATAAGAGAATAATCCTGTTACGGGATTTTTGAAGTGCCGCTTTGCTATCTCATATTACTTTTGGTTATATAAGAAAGGTCTTTTTATAAGGCATAAGTTTATACATCGTCGCTATTTAGTTTTATTAGTTATATAGAGCAGACTGGGGGATCACCTTGCTGCATGAGAAAAGCGGGGCATATGGTGCAGGTGTGCGTGGCTAAAGCATGTGGCGTTCGTTTTTGCGACAAATACAACTATTAGTCAAAATAGCAATTGAACTGTTAACGATTCGTTTGTCTGGATAAAAAAATAGCGGTAAGCCCAAGGGCTACCGCTATTAGCGCAATAAGCTTGATAGTACTTGTTAATTCAGATCATCAACAAATGCTGCAGCGCGACCAATGTAGTTAGCCGGCGTCATCTGTTTCAGCTCAGTTTTAACATTGTCTGGCAGTTCCAGTGAATCGATAAACTCAGCCAGCTGCGTAGCATTGATACGTTTGCCACGGGTTAGCTCTTTGAGTTTTTCGTATGGCTTTTCGATACCATAGCGGCGCATAACGGTCTGAACAGGCTCAGCCAGTACTTCCCAATTCTGATCCAGCTCTTCAAGCAGATGTTCTTGGTTCACTTCCAGCTTGCTAATGCCTTTTAGTGTGGACTGGTAGGCGATTAAGGAATGGGCCATACCCACGCCCAGATTACGCAGCACGGTAGAGTCGGTCAGATCGCGCTGCCAGCGGGACAGTGGCAATTTAGCGGCCAGATGCTGCATGATGGCATTGGCGATACCCAAGTTGCCTTCAGAGTTTTCAAAGTCAATAGGGTTAACTTTATGTGGCATGGTAGAGGAGCCGATTTCCCCGGCCACGGTTTTTTGCTTGAAATGCCCCATGGCGATATAGCCCCAAATATCCCGATCAAAATCGATCAGTACAGTATTAAAGCGGGCTACGGCATCAAACAACTCTGCAATATAGTCATGGGGTTCGATTTGGGTCGTGTAGGCATTCCAGTTTAGTCCCAAACTGGTAACAAAGCGCTGTGATAGCGCATGCCAGTCTACTTCAGGATAGGCGGATAAATGTGCATTGTAGTTACCTACAGCACCGTTGATTTTCCCCATAATTTCTACGGCTGCGATCTGCTTAATTTGACGCTCTAAACGGACCGCAACGTTGGCCATCTCTTTGCCTAGAGTCGATGGGGTGGCTGGCTGACCGTGGGTCCGTGACATTAATGGCACATCGCGATATTCACGGGCCAGATTTTTCACGCCATCAATTAATTGCTGGCAATATGGCAGCAATACTTGGGTACGGGCTTCGGATAACATCAAGCCGTGGGACAGGTTGTTGATATCTTCCGATGTACAAGCAAAGTGCACAAACTCGCCTACGGCAGCCAATTCGGCATTATCGGCAATTTTTTCTTTAATGAAGTACTCCACCGCTTTCACGTCGTGATTTGTGGTGGCTTCAATGGTTTTTACTCGCAGGGCATCGGCTTCACTGAAGTTATCTTTAATAGCATCAAGTAGGGATAATGCGGTTTCACTAAATGGGGGGACTTCGGTGATTTCCGGGCAACTGGAGAGCATTTTCAGCCAGTTGATTTCAACCTGAACACGATATTTGGTGAGACCATACTCGCTGAAAAAGTCACGGAGGGCGGCGGTTTTACTGCCGTAACGACCGTCTACCGGAGAGATCGCAGTCAGTGCGGAAAGTTCCATTAAAAGCTCCTTGATGAACTTGGCTGATTGTTAGCTGTATATAGTTATTGGCTTAGGCTGTTTTTAGCGCTGTCAATGATGGTTTTGCGGCTGAAGACCAATTGGCGGCGTTTACCGCCCAGTTGACGCCAGAGCACGGCGCTGCGCATCGCCGCCAACAGCAGGGCACGAATTTTTTGCTGTATTAGCGGACGCTGAAGACAGGCGGGATTACCCGTGATTTGAATTTTCGGTCCCAGATCACTGATGACATCGCTGTAAATACTGGCCAGATTTGCGATCACTTGTTCGTCTGTGATACTGAAATGGTTCAACTGGCGCTGAACCTGATTAATCCTTTCTGCCAACATACCTCTTGCGTTGGCATTTTTAGCCAGCTTGCGCTCCAGTGCCAGAATACCCACGAGGTAGCGGGTAATTTCTATATCTTTGCGTTTACCATCACCCAGTTGATCCAGTATCAAGCGGTAGCCCCGTTGTAGGGCAAATTTATCTTGGTAAACATCACTGCAGCTATCGGGATCAGTGATGGTGATGGTGTTTAAGCTGGCACTGACAGTGTCGGGATCGGATTCACCCAACCGGGCCAGCTGTTGCACCTGAGCCAGGGCGGTTAGCGCCCCAGCAAAGGCCATGGTCCTGTCATTTAACGGATTGCTCAAGATTTATTCTCTTATTAATGAGTCAATAATGCCGCCGCCAAGACAAATTTCGCCATCATAAAAGACGGCCGACTGACCGGGAGTAACGGCTTCGACCTGTTCGTCAAATATCACACGGATAAAGCCATCATCTGCCAATGTCACCGTGCAGGGAATATCCTGTTGGCGGTAGCGGGTTTTTACAGTAATGCGGGCACCGTCATCTGGCCCTTTACGGTCAACCCAATGGAGCTGGTTAACCATCATGCCATCAGACATCAAGCGAGGGTGTTTATGCCCTTGGGCAACAACTAACACATTACGGTTCATCTCTTTATCAACCACAAACCATGGGTTGTCATTGCTGTTCTTCATGCCACCAATACCCAGCCCTTTACGTTGGCCTAGCGTATGGTACATCAGCCCTTGATGCTGGCCGATAACCTCGCCTTCTGGCGTTTCAATATTGCCTGGCTGTGCTGGTAGGTAGTTAGCCAAAAAGTCTTTGAACTTTCGCTCACCGATAAAGCAAATACCGGTACTGTCTTTTTTGTTGGCGGTGATCAGTCCCTGTTCTTCAGCGATGCGACGTACCTGGGGTTTTTCCAGATCGCCTACGGGGAACAGACTACGGGCAACCTGTTCATGGCTCAGGGTATAAAGGAAATAACTCTGATCTTTATTGCCATCTAGACCACGCAGCATCAGTGTCTGTCCATCAGCGGTATCCTGACGGCGAACATAATGTCCCATGGCGATATAGTCGGCATCCAGAATATCCTGGGCAAACTCAAGGAAGGCTTTAAATTTAATTTCCTTGTTGCACATAATATCCGGGTTCGGGGTACGGCCGGCTTTATATTCAGCCAAGAAGTACTCAAAGACGTTATCCCAGTATTCAGCAGCAAAGTTGACCGTGTGCAGCGTGATCCCCAGCTTGTCACAGACAGCTTGAGCATCTTTTAAATCTTCAGCTGCAGCGCAGTATTCATCAGTGTCATCTTCTTCCCAGTTCTTCATAAACAGGCCTTCTACCTCGTAGCCCTGCTGTTTGAGCAGGTATGCAGAAACGGAGGAGTCCACACCGCCGGACATGCCGACAATGACTTTTTTGCCTTTATGAGCAGGATCAATAGATGTCATGGATATAAAACCTGAAAAATAGTCAATGTCCGGTTTCAGAGCCCGGCTTCGTCTGCCGGAGGCCCGTTGGCCTGCCCCAAAGGTGAACTGTCACCGGGTTTATTACGCGGGGGCGTATTCTATCACGCTTTACAGGACGTCGCTATCTACAGAAAGTCCGCATTTATCAGATTCAAATCAGTGCCTTTACCTGCCAGATAGTCATTAATTGATTGCATGACTAGTACACTGCGGTGGGAAGCAGTTATCCCACGGATTTGCTCTATAGTGAGCCAGTGGGCTGCATTAATTTGGCTATCCTGTGGTGTAGGCGCTTGCATTTGTGGCAGCTCTACCAAGTAGGTAAAGCGCAAAAATGCCAGTCCATCTGGCGCGGAAAACTGGTAAATGCCAAGCAGTTTATCTGGCATTACCATCAGGCCAGTTTCTTCGCGCACTTCGCGTTGACAGGCGCAAAGCAGTGATTCATTGGCTTCCAGATGCCCCGCTGGCTGATTAACACAACGCTGGCCATTGATTTCTTCTTCAACCAACAAAAAATGTCCTTGGCAATGGATCACACAGGCAACGGTCACATTGGGGCGGTAACGCTGATTCATGGGCGACGACCTTGCTGATTAGTACGGTTTGGCTGAGCCAGTATGCGATATTCTCCTTGGGGAAGATCATCGAGTCGATACGGGCCAATGGCATAGCGGATCAGACGTAATGTTGGATAACCGATATGGGCTGTCATGCGACGAACCTGACGATTTCGTCCCTCACAGATTTGGATTTCCAGCCAACTGGTGGGAATGCTTTTTCGTTCCCGCACCGGTGGGTTACGTGGCCATACTGATGGCTCTGGGATCAGGGTCACTTTGGCTGGCAGAGTCGGACCATCTTTGAGGGTGACGCCACTACGCAGTTGCGCGAGAGCTGCTCCTGTCGGTATGCCTTCTACCTGCACCCAATAGGTTTTATAGGTTTGTTTTTTGGGGGCGGTGAGCTGTGCTTGCAATTGTCCGTCATTGGTGAGTAGCAACAGACCTTCACTGTCACGGTCCAAGCGACCCGCGGCATACACATCTGCAACTGGGATAAAGTCTTTCAGTGTTTGTCGCCCTTGCTCATCGGTAAATTGACACAGTACATCAAAGGGTTTATTAAACAGCATAATGACCGGATTCTCTGCCCGAGGGCGAGTCGGTTTACCTGAGCGATGACGTGTGCCGGCGGCGGTGTTACTGCGGACTGGGCGAGCGCCTGTGGCGTGAGACTTTTTCTGTTGATGACCTTGTTGTTGAGAGGTGTTTTGTTGGTTGTGACGCTGGGAGCGGTTAGCTTGACGGCGAGTCGCTGACAGAGATAGACGAGGACGAGCGCTGTTGGAATTTTGCACGTTTGGACGAGGTTCGACAGTTAAGAATTTTTTACATTTTAACCGGCATTCGCGCTCAGTGGAATTTGAATCTACAACGTAATGCTCTATGATGAGCGCCAACAAATGTGATCTTTGTTGAAGGATATATACGGTTTGGCAACATTCGACCAGGATAGGTTGTGATCACAAATGCCTGTAAAAGGGCATTGCCATACAGCCTGTTTTTCCGGCCAGTCCGGTCCATCCACTCTGTACGATAACAATAATATCAAAACCAATCACTGTAGGATGAAACATGAAACAGCTACCCACCATTATATATACCGAGACGGACGAAGCGCCGGCTCTGGCGACCTATTCTCTGCTGCCTATCATCCAGGCTTTTACCCGGCCGGCGGGGATTAATGTTGAAACCCGAGATATTTCTCTATCTGGGCGTATTATTGCGAGCTTTGCTGACCGGCTAACGCCCACGCAGCTGATTGGCGATCATCTCGCGGAGTTGGGTGAGTTAGCACAGACTCCCGGTGCCAATATTATTAAGTTGCCTAATATCAGCGCCTCCATTCCCCAGATGAAAGCTTGTATTAAGGAATTACAGGCTAAAGGCTATGATTTGCCAGATTATCCCGATGAGCCGAATACTGCAGATGAACGGCAGATCAAAGCTATTTATGACAAGGTAAAAGGCAGTGCTGTTAATCCGGTATTGCGGGAGGGTAATTCTGATCGCCGCGCGCCGGCATCTGTTAAACAGTATGCTCGTAAAAACCCCCATGCGATGGGTCGCTGGATTAGTGATTCTCGCTCACACGTTGCCCATATGCAGCAAGGTGATTTCTATGCCAGTGAGCAATCGCTGACATTAGAGTCAGCCACTGAGGTGACCATTGTTCATGAGGTAGATGGCGCTGCTAAACCTACTCTATTGTCTGCAAAATTGCCTTTGCAAGCTGGGGAAGTGATTGATTGCGCAGTAATGCGTAAACAAGCGTTAGTTGATTTTTTTACCGCTGAAATTGCCGCGGCAAAACAGGAAGGTGTGTTACTGTCCCTGCACCTGAAAGCCACCATGATGAAGGTGTCCGATCCCATTATGTTTGGCCATTGTGTAAAAACTTACTATCAGCAGGCATTCAATAAACATGCTGAATTGTTTGAGTCTCTGGGGGTGGATGCTAACAATGGCATTGGGGATGTGTATGCCAAAATTGCTGATCTGGACGATGCCAAACGGCAAGAAGTTGAAGCGGATTTAGCTGCGGTATATCAGTTCCAGCCACCATTGGCGATGGTCAATTCAGATAAAGGTATCACCAATCTGCATGTGCCTAGCGATATTATTATTGATGCATCTATGCCAGCCGCTATCCGCTCCTCTGGGCAGATGTGGGGACCGGACGGTCAGTTGCATGATACTAAATGTTTGATACCTGATCGCTGCTATGCCGGGGTCTATCAGGCAACCATTGATTTTTGTAAGGCCAATGGTGCCTTTGATCCGGCAACCATGGGCAGTGTGCCTAATGTGGGGCTGATGGCACAGAAGGCCGAAGAGTACGGCAGTCATGATAAAACGTTTGAGATTTCGGCTGCTGGTACAGTAAAAGTGATCGATCAGCAGGGACGAGAATTGATGTGCCAGCAGGTTGCGCCTGGTGATATTTGGCGTATGTGTCAGGTGAAAGATGCGCCGGTACGAGACTGGGTGAAACTGGCCGTTAATCGCGCGCGTTTATCTCAAACTCCAGCGGTGTTCTGGCTTGATGAACAGCGTGCTCATGATGCGGAACTTATCCGTAAAGTACAGCGTTATCTGCAGGAGCATGATACGACTGGGTTAGATATTCGTATTTTGGCTCCAGTAGATGCGACCCGTTTCTCATTGACCCGGATGAAGGCCGGCTTGGATACGATTTCCGTTACAGGTAATGTGCTGCGGGATTATCTGACTGATCTGTTTCCGATTTTGGAGTTGGGTACCAGTGCAAAAATGCTTTCCATTGTGCCGCTAATGAATAGCGGCGGCCTATTTGAAACAGGGGCTGGCGGTAGTGCCCCCAAGCATGTGCAGCAGATGGAACAGGAAAATCACTTGCGTTGGGATTCCCTCGGGGAGTTCTTGGCATTAGCGGCCTCATTGGAACATTTGAGTTTTAATGCTGATAACCATCAAGCAAAAGTATTGGCAGATGCGTTGGATGCTGCTATTGGTCGATTCTTGGATGAGAATAAATCACCATCACGCCGGGTTGGTGAGTTGGATAATCGAGGTAGTCACTTTTACTTAGCACTGTATTGGGCCGAAGCATTGCAGGCCCAAAGCGCAGATGCGCAATTGGCGCAGCACTTTGCCCCCTTGGCGAAGGCGCTGGCTGAAAGTGCCGAGCAAATTGTTTCTGAGCTGAATCAAGTGCAGGGTCAGCCGGTCGAATTGGGCGGCTATTACCGCTTAAACACTGAACTGGCCGCGGCGGTGATGCGACCCAGTGCGACATTAAATAACATTCTGGGTTGATAGTTTAGTTTTTGAGAAGTCATTAAAAAACGCACCCTTAAGGGTGCGTTTTTAGTGGTTGTTTTAGTGAGCAGTAAAGCATTAACGTTTACAGAAATAATCAGCGGCTCGTTTGACTAATTCCAAGCCTGTTTTGTCACAAGGCGGTAATTGTGCTTGGCTGGTTTTGAGGGGGGTGACGCGGCTGCCCCATTTAATCACAGCTGCTGCAGAGGTTAAACCGGCACCGAAGGCGCAGGATAAAATAGTTTGCCCTGGCTGAATACGGCCTTGCTCCAGTGCATCACAAATCGCAATCGGAATAGTCGCCGCTGAAGTATTGCCATAGTTGGCAATATTGACAAACGCTTTGTCTTTATCAATTTTCATACGGCTAACTAAAGTATCGATAATGCGCTCATTGGCTTGATGAGGAATGACGAGATCTACATCATCTTTATCCAATTGGCATTTGGCTAAAACCTGTTTGCTTAATTTGCCCATTCCTGTGATGGCCCGTTTAAAAATCTCTTGGCCATCAAACTGAATATAAAAATCCAGTGATGCGGCATCAAACCTATCCATTGCCGTGCCAAAACCGGCTTTCAATATTTCACGGCCAGCCGGATCGTTATTTAGCTCATAGCCTAATACTCCCTCAGCCTTATCGGTCGCTTCCAGTATGACGGCGCCGGCGCCGTCGCCAAACAATACGGCAGTTTCACGACGCGACCAGTCCAGATAAAAGCTAAGTCGCTCAGCACCAATGACCAGTACTTTTTGGCACTGGCCACTGCGGATTTGGCTACTTGCTAAACCTAAACCGTATAGAAATCCACTGCAGGCAGCATTGATATCAAATGCTGCGCAGTGTGCCCCAACATTGGCTTGCACCGTGGAAGCAATATTGGGGATCAGGGTATCAGGACTGGCGGTGGCCAGAATGATCATATCTAAGTCAGCCCCGGTTAGCCCTGCGGCATCCAATGCCCGTTGGGCAGCGACAGAAGCTAAGGCTGAAGTATCAACATGGCTGATATGGCGCTGACTAATCCCGGTGCGGGGTTTAATCCATTCATCCGAGGTTTCAATAAAAGTGGCAAGATCATGATTGGTCAATACCGCTGGTGGCAGACATTTTCCCCAGCCGGTTATCGTGGCGTACTGCATAATTTTCTCTCAATCAGTCCCGGCGGTGATTGCCGCCAAAGTTCAGCGCTGTAACGCAGCACTGTATGATGTCATTGCGGTTTGGCAGTAATAAAGTCATAGACAGTGCACGATTGGCCTTATTACTGGCAGTGAAAAAGGAAATACCCTAATGAGTTGTTATTCTTATTTGCTGTGTTACCGCAATAATATATAAAAAAGATTATCTCTTTCAGTTTCTATTTATCCTGCATTTCGGTTTAGCCTTTGACAAGCATTTTCCTGAGTATCTTATCTGATAGCCTCAGATCTAGTGTGTTTTGATGTACTGATATGCTGCAGATAGGGCTAACTGATTTGTTGTGATAACACTAATGTCTTGTCTTATGCGCTTTATGTATGACTTAGGTGGAATATTTGCTGTGGATTAGGGCTGTGCATTTCTTGGCGGGAATGAAATAATACGCAAGATTTTCGCATACGGAGTGCCCTTTGGTGAATAAAGCAGTGTTTTTGGATCGCGATGGTGTTATCAACGTTGATCGTGGTTATGTCCACACGGTGGATGATTTTGAATATATCGAAGGGGTGTTCGATGCGTGCCGGGCATTGAAACAGCAAGGCTATAAGTTGGTGGTGGTTACGAATCAATCTGGTATAGCCAGGGGGTATTACTCAGAGGATGAGTTTCAATCCTTGACGGAATGGATGGATTGGAATTTTGCCGATAAAGGGGTGGAGCTAGACGGTATATATTATTGTCCTCACCATCCGGAAAAAGGTATTGGCGACTACCGGCAGGATTGTGATTGTCGGAAACCTAAACCTGGAATGCTAAATTCTGCGGCGCGTTTTTTAAAGATCGATTTAAGTCAGTCGGTGATGGTGGGTGATAAAGCCGCTGATATGCAGGCTGGTATTGCTGCTGGTATCGGGACTAAGATTTTAGTTCGCTCAGGTAAGGCTGTGGATGATACCGCTACAGAGTTGGCCGATGTCGTGCTTGATAGCATTAATGATGTTCCAGCTTTCTTAAAGCAGTAGCACCGAATCTCATTTCAATGTTTGACTTCTTGTAAAAGGCCACTGCAATGCAGTGGTTTTTGCGATTTACAGACTGTGCTATGAGCTTAAATTTACCCTTATTGGTGTAATAACGGTCACTTTGTATCAAAAAGCATCGGTTGAACGGTTTTTGCTAGAAAAATGGCGTAAGGCACTTGCAGTAAATTTTGTCTTACCTATAATTCGCTTCCATTGAGACGCTGCTGGAAACGGCGCGCAGCTTGAGTGGTTGCTCAAGTTAGCCTTTAGAAGGCTGTTCTTTAACAATTTATCAGACAATCTGCGTGGACATTCACAGTGATTGACATCGACAAACGATTTTAATCAATGATGAATCGCGCAGCATGCAAATGCAGTCATTGCCTTAATGGGTAATGATGCAAAGACAGAATTCATTGAGCAGAACCTTCGGGTTCAACCAAAACTTTTAATTGAAGAGTTTGATCATGGCTCAGATTGAACGCTGGCGGCAGGCCTAACACATGCAAGTCGAGCGGTAACAGGAAGTAGCTTGCTACTTTGCTGACGAGCGGCGGACGGGTGAGTAATGCCTGGGAATATGCCGAGATGAGGGGGATAACAGTTGGAAACGACTGCTAATACCGCATAATACCTACGGGTCAAAGCAGGGGACTTTCGGGCCTTGCGCATCTTGATTAGCCCAGGTGGGATTAGCTAGTAGGTGAGGTAAAGGCTCACCTAGGCGACGATCCCTAGCTGTTCTGAGAGGATGATCAGCCACACTGGGACTGAGACACGGCCCAGACTCCTACGGGAGGCAGCAGTGGGGAATATTGCACAATGGGGGAAACCCTGATGCAGCCATGCCGCGTGTGTGAAGAAGGCCTTCGGGTTGTAAAGCACTTTCAGCGAGGAGGAAAGGTTACTGGCTAATATCCAGTAGCTGTGACGTTACTCGCAGAAGAAGGACCGGCTAACTCCGTGCCAGCAGCCGCGGTAATACGGAGGGTCCGAGCGTTAATCGGAATTACTGGGCGTAAAGCGTGCGCAGGCGGTTTGTTAAGCGAGATGTGAAAGCCCCGGGCTCAACCTGGGAACCGCATTTCGAACTGGCGAACTAGAGTCTTGTAGAGGGGGGTAGAATTCCAGGTGTAGCGGTGAAATGCGTAGAGATCTGGAGGAATACCAGTGGCGAAGGCGGCCCCCTGGACAAAGACTGACGCTCATGCACGAAAGCGTGGGGAGCAAACAGGATTAGATACCCTGGTAGTCCACGCCGTAAACGATGTCTACTCGGAGTTTGGTGCCTTGAGCACTGGGCTCTCAAGCTAACGCATTAAGTAGACCGCCTGGGGAGTACGGCCGCAAGGTTAAAACTCAAATGAATTGACGGGGGCCCGCACAAGCGGTGGAGCATGTGGTTTAATTCGATGCAACGCGAAGAACCTTACCTACTCTTGACATCCAGAGAATTCGCTAGAGATAGCTTAGTGCCTTCGGGAACTCTGAGACAGGTGCTGCATGGCTGTCGTCAGCTCGTGTTGTGAAATGTTGGGTTAAGTCCCGCAACGAGCGCAACCCTTATCCTTACTTGCCAGCGGGTCATGCCGGGAACTTTAGGGAGACTGCCGGTGATAAACCGGAGGAAGGTGGGGACGACGTCAAGTCATCATGGCCCTTACGAGTAGGGCTACACACGTGCTACAATGGTCGGTACAGAGGGTTGCCAAGCCGCGAGGTGGAGCTAATCCCAGAAAGCCGGTCGTAGTCCGGATCGGAGTCTGCAACTCGACTCCGTGAAGTCGGAATCGCTAGTAATCGTGGATCAGAATGCCACGGTGAATACGTTCCCGGGCCTTGTACACACCGCCCGTCACACCATGGGAGTGGGCTGCACCAGAAGTAGATAGCTTAACCTTCGGGAGGGCGTTTACCACGGTGTGGTTCATGACTGGGGTGAAGTCGTAACAAGGTAGCCCTAGGGGAACCTGGGGCTGGATCACCTCCTTACCTAAGCGATGAAATTGCTTTGAGTGTTCACACAGATTGTCTGATAGAAAGTAAGAACAATTATCTGCGAGATTAAGCGTAGCTAATTTGAGTCAGGCCAAGGCGCTTGAGCAATGAGGAAGAATGTGTAGCAGCGCTACATGACGACCGAAGCGCGAAAGCAACACAGGTATGGCTCAAAAGAGTAAGCGAAATGGGTCTGTAGCTCAGGTGGTTAGAGCGTTCGCCTGATAAGCGAGAGGTCGGTGGTTCAAGTCCACTCAGACCCACCAATTTCTCCTGATACTTTGTTGAAGCGCAACTCGTTTAGCAGGCTAAACGTCGTCGCACTTCGCCGCGTCTCAGAAGAAATTCTTTTCAGATAAATGTTCAACTGTATGGGGCTATAGCTCAGCTGGGAGAGCGCCTGCCTTGCACGCAGGAGGTCTGCGGTTCGATCCCGCATAGCTCCACCACTTCCTTCAACACGCTTCGGGGATGAAGAGATGGAAGTGACTCATACAGTCTCAGGGGATAGAGACGCCAAAGATAAACATGCTTTATCTTTGGCTTTTTTAAGCCCGATTTTAGGCTGAAAGGTCGAAAATTATTGCTCTTTAACAATTTGGAAAGCTGATAGTAGAAACAAACCTCTCTTTTTAAGAAAGGCTTTGTTAATACAAAATTGAGTTCTCAAACACTTTAATCAAGTAAATTGAGTATTCTAATCAAGGCGTTGTGATTCGAAAGAATTACAATTATCAAACCAGCAAGTTGCAATGCAACCTGAATGAAACTCATTTGGGTTGTATGGTTAAGCGACTAAGCGTATACGGTGGATGCCTTGGCAGTCAGAGGCGATGAAGGACGTGTTAATCTGCGAAAAGCTGTGCTTAGCCGATAAAAGGCACTTGAGGCACAGATGTCCGAATGGGGAAACCCGGCACCATAAGGTGTCATCATATACTGAATACATAGGTATATGAGGCGAACGAGGGGAACTGAAACATCTAAGTACCCTTAGGAAAAGAAATCAACCGAGATTCCCCAAGTAGCGGCGAGCGAACGGGGACCAGCCCTTAAGTCTTCAGGGTGTTAGTGGAATAAGTTGGAAAGCTTAACGGTACAGGGTGATAGTCCCGTACACGAAAACTAACTGAAGATGAAATCGAGTAAGGCGGCACACGTGATATGTTGTCTGAACATGGGGGGACCATCCTCCAAGGCTAAATACTCCTGACTGACCGATAGTGAACCAGTACCGTGAGGGAAAGGCGAAAAGAACCCCTGTGAGGGGAGTGAAATAGAACCTGAAACCGTATACGTACAAGCAGTGGGAGCGGTTCTTGAGACCGTGACTGCGTACCTTTTGTATAATGGGTCAGCGACTTACATTTAGTAGCGAGGTTAAGCGAATAGCGGAGCCGTAGGGAAACCGAGTGTTAACTGCGCGTTTAGTTGCTAGGTGTAGACCCGAAACCCGGTGATCTAGCCATGGGCAGGTTGAAGGTTGAGTAACATCAACTGGAGGACCGAACCGACTAATGTTGAAAAATTAGCGGATGACTTGTGGCTGGGGGTGAAAGGCCAATCAAACCGGGAGATATCTGGTTCTCCTCGAAAGCTATTTAGGTAGCGCCTCGCACGAATACCATTGGGGGTAGAGCACTGTTAAGGCTAGGGGGTCATCCCGACTTACCAACCCTTTGCAAACTCCGAATACCAATGAGTACTATGCGGGAGACAGACAGCGGGTGCTAACGTCCGTTGTCAAAAGGGAAACAACCCAGACCATCAGCTAAGGTCCCAAAGTTATTGCTAAGTGGGAAACGATGTGGGAAGGCTTAGACAGCTAGGATGTTGGCTTAGAAGCAGCCATCATTTAAAGAAAGCGTAATAGCTCACTAGTCGAGTCGGCCTGCGCGGAAGATGTAACGGGGCTAAGCAATACACCGAAGCTATGGGTACTAGCACTTGTGCTAGTGCGGTAGAGGAGCGTTCTGTAAGCGGTTGAAGCGGAAGCCGTAAGGCACCGTGGACGTATCAGAAGTGCGAATGCTGACATGAGTAACGATAAAGGGAGTGAAAAACTCCCTCGCCGAAAGACCAAGGGTTCCTGTCCAACGTTAATCGGGGCAGGGTGAGTCGACCCCTAAGGCGAGGCCGAAAGGCGTAGTCGATGGGAAACGGGTTAATATTCCCGTACTTCTGCTAACTGCGATGGAGAGACGGAGAAGGCTAGGCCAGCACGGCGTTGGTTGTCCGTGTTTAAGATGGTAGGCAGTGTGTTTAGGCAAATCCGGACACATAATGCTGAGAATTGATGACGAGGTGCTACGGCACTGAAGTGGTTGATGCCATGCTTCCAGGAAAATCTTCTAAGCTTCAGGTTAGTAGGAATCGTACCCCAAACCGACACAGGTGGTCGGGTAGAGAATACCAAGGCGCTTGAGAGAACTCGGCTGAAGGAACTAGGCAAAATGGTACCGTAACTTCGGGAGAAGGTACGCTCCTGTTGGTGATGAGACTTGCTCTCTAAGCTGACGGGAGTCGCAGATACCAGGTGGCTGCAACTGTTTATCAAAAACACAGCACTGTGCGAACTCGCAAGAGGAAGTATACGGTGTGACGCCTGCCCGGTGCCGGAAGGTTAATTGATTGGGTTATCTTCGGAGAAGCTCATGATCGAAGCCCCGGTAAACGGCGGCCGTAACTATAACGGTCCTAAGGTAGCGAAATTCCTTGTCGGGTAAGTTCCGACCTGCACGAATGGCGTAATGATGGCCACGCTGTCTCCAGCCGAGACTCAGTGAAGTTGAAATTGCGGTGAAGATGCCGTATACCCGCGGCTAGACGGAAAGACCCCGTGAACCTTTACTATAGCTTGGCACTGAACATTGACCCTACATGTGTAGGATAGGTGGGAGACTTTGAAGCGGTGACGCCAGTCATCGTGGAGTCAACCTTGAAATACCACCCTTGTAGTGTTGATGTTCTAACTCTGGCCCCTGAATCGGGGTTGAGGACAGTGCCTGGTGGGTAGTTTGACTGGGGCGGTCTCCTCCCAAAGAGTAACGGAGGAGCACGAAGGTTGGCTAAGTACGGTCGGACATCGTACGGTTAGTGCAATGGCATAAGCCAGCTTAACTGCGAGACAGACACGTCGAGCAGGTACGAAAGTAGGTCATAGTGATCCGGTGGTTCTGAATGGAAGGGCCATCGCTCAACGGATAAAAGGTACTCCGGGGATAACAGGCTGATACCGCCCAAGAGTTCATATCGACGGCGGTGTTTGGCACCTCGATGTCGGCTCATCACATCCTGGGGCTGAAGTCGGTCCCAAGGGTATGGCTGTTCGCCATTTAAAGTGGTACGCGAGCTGGGTTCAGAACGTCGTGAGACAGTTCGGTCCCTATCTGCCGTGGGCGTTGGATGATTGAGGGGAGCTGCTCCTAGTACGAGAGGACCGGAGTGGACGAACCGCTGGTGTTCGGGTTGTCATGCCAATGGCATTGCCCGGTAGCTACGTTCGGAATCGATAACCGCTGAAAGCATCTAAGCGGGAAGCGAGCCCCAAGATGAGTCATCCCTTAGACCTAGAGTCTACTGAAGGGCCGTCCGAGACTAGGACGTTGATAGGCAGGGTGTGTAAGCGTTGTGAGGCGTTGAGCTAACCTGTACTAATGACCCGAGAGGCTTAACCATACAACCCAAAAGGGTTTTGTTGGAAACCTTGATAGAATAATCAAGACTTGATTGAAGTTTTGAACTCAAAGCGAAAAGAATCCCAGGTCGCTTAGCTCAGCTGGGAGAGCACCTCCCTTACAAGGAGGGGGTCACTGGTTCGAGCCCAGTAGCGACCACCATATTTTTGTACAGCTTTCCGAATTAACGAATTTGCTTGGTGACAATAGCACTGTGGTCCCACCTGATCCCATTCCGAACTCAGAAGTGAAACGCAGTCGCGCCGATGGTAGTGTGGGGCTTCCCCATGTGAGAGTAGGTCATCGCCAAGCACCTAATTATTCTCGTAAGAGAAGCGAGAAAGCCCGTTGCTAATGCAACGGGCTTTTTTCGTTTATGCGCGCCATGACAGAACGAACATGGGGAAATAAAAATTCCGAACGAAGTGAGGCAACCACTCATGTGATAGTGCAGCGAGATTACTCATTAGCCTTTACATTATCTGCCTAGAATAGGGGGAGTAGATTACCGAACAAAAGCGTCTAAGGTGTTTGGTATTCTGCCTTAAAGGACTGTGTTGTCTGAATATTGTCGCTCGGATGATAAGATTGGTTATTTGTGTGATTCATAGAGATCGTTTCAATCTTCTCAGCTCCAATTCAAGCCTGTAGTTTTGTTCTTGAAGGGGTTCTTTTGCTGGTTCATAAAGCTCCTGAACCTCTTCAGAATAAGGCGTTTGCTCAGCCATTTCGAAGTATCGCTCCATGGGTGTTTTCCCATGGTGTGCGCTATGAGGCCTCTCCCAGTTGTAGTAATGCTGCCACTCAGCAAGCAGGTTATCTAAATCGTCTGATGCTAACTCTACCGTTGCATAAAACTCAGCTTTATCCGTTTTCTGCGAGCGCTCTACTTTGCCATTTAGGTGAGGTGAAGCAGGTTTATTTGGTCTGAATTTGATTCCATGGATCTTCAATTTCTCTTGGACTTTAAAGGCAAAGAACTCGCGGCCACGATCTGTTTGAATACGCTGAATTGGAAATGGCATTTCATCAATAACGCAATCAATGAAATCCAGTGTGTTAGCAGCAGTTCTGCGGCTATACAGCCTTAAAACCCTATAGCGGGTGCAATCGTCAATCGAGGTGTATTGATAGAGATTCGGCCCTATCTTGCAGGTATCCATTTGTATTCTATCGCCAGGAACTGGGCGAACATACCTGATGTAATCTGGTTTCTTACGATAGGTAACAACAGGCTTTACCTCATTCCGCGTCAAAATCTTATGAATAGTTGCAATTCCAAGAGAGAGCCCATGTAGGCGGCCAAGTTCACTTTGAATACGCCTAGCTCCAAGGTTTCGAGAGCATCGCAAAGATAAAATTAACTGCTCTTCTGTCTCACCAACCTTGGTTGAAGGTGAACTCTTAGGACGTCTGCTTTGACTGACCAGACCATCTACACTGTCTTTCTGATAACGCTGCCACCATTTTCTTAAGGTAGGTCTGGATATGCCACAACGACGACAGACCAAGCCCGCATCACGGGTCTCTTCGTATAGCTTAATCCACTGTAAACGCTGTTGTATTTCTCTGTTCATAGACACTCATTATATTGAAATGATGTCTATGAATCACACAGGTTATTGGTAAGAAACCCTGAGATACCACGTTTAGCAGTATACCGAGATTGATAACCGGTAGTCTAAGCTGGACCCAATTGGTTAGACAGATTTTTCATCTTTTAAGAGAAATAATCTGTTTGGTTAAGCGGCAAACTTCTTTTTAGCGAAATAGACTTGATCAGGTGTGTGATTATTCAGTCCCTGATGAAATCTCTGTTCGTTATAGAACACGAAATATTCACCAATAGCAAGTTCTGCCTCTGTAATAGTGCCATAAGCTTTGATATACACCTCCTCATATTTCAAGCTCCGCCAGAGTCGCTCAATAAACACATTATCTACCCAACGCCCCTTGCCATCCATGCTAATCCTGATATCCATTTCTTTCAGCCTGCCGGTAAACGCATCACTGGTAAACTGACTACCCTGATCGGTATTGAAAATCTCAGGCTTACCGTATTTGGCCAATGCCTCATCGAGTGCATCAAGACAAAACTGTGTATCCATGGTATTGGACATGCGCCATGCCAGCACTTTTCGGCTATGCCAGTCGATGATGGCGATCAGATAAGCAAACCCTTTTTCCATCGGAATATAGGTGATATCCGTGGCCCAGACCTGATCTGCCCGCTCAATACTCAGCTCACGCAGTAAGTACGGATAAATGGTATGAGCCTGATTGGGCCGAGATGTTTGCTTCTTTGGGTACAGAGGCACAATGTCCATTAAACGCATCAGTCTCTGCACCCGTTTACGGTTGACATGAAAGCCACTGGCACAAAGTTCCAGCGTGATTTTACGGCTGCCATAAAACGGGTGTTTCAGATGAATTTGATCTATCCGGCGCATGATTTCAAGCTGCTCTGCTGAAAACGGAGCAGGCTCGTAATAGGCGCTAGAGCGGCTAATACCCAACAAACGACACTGGTGTAAAACGGGCAATTTATCCTTACGGTCGACTTTATTTTTCCGTTGTGCTCTCGTTAACGACCGAGCACTTTGGCTAAAAAATCATTTTCCATGGTCAGTTGACCGATTTTTGCATGGAGTTTTTCACAGTCGACTTCGTTCTTTTTAGCCTTGTCAGCCTTGCTTTCAAACAGGGTCGAGGCATTATCTAGAAGCTCCTGCTTCCATTTGCCAATCTGGGATTGATGGATACCAAATTCAGAAGAAAGTTGAGCCAGCGTCTTGTTTCCCTTGGCCGCAGCGAGTGCAACTTTAGCCTTGAATGTCGGCGAGTGATTTTTCCTTTTTTTGCTCATGCTCTGCTCCTTTTGTTGTTTACAATTAAAGCAGATTATTTGCTCTTAATCACTGTCTTAAAAATTGGAGCCATTTCTGGGACTACCAACCTACTTGTTGTTTAATAAAGAGCAAACCTGAAAGTACCCAGTCAATTTGTCATTATCACTACATCGTTTCATAAATGTCAGCCATGACAGCGCAAATTGAGAGGGGAATTGGTATGCTTATAGATTGGATTTACCGTTTTGTTCATTATTTCATCTATCTGATTAGGTAGGTTTTTTGTCGTTTATGACTGATTTCTTTTAGGAATGATGTCGCATTGATAATGCATTGTTGGAGTGGCTCTTGCTGACTAAATTTTTACTAACCCTATTGGTAATTTGCTTGGCTTGGTGGTTTTTAACTCGAGGCCGCCAACCTATTAATGAGTCACGTAGCGCGCCATTGCTAACGGGGCAGGCTGTGATTCGTCGCTATATTATCCTCGCTGTATTGGGCATTGTGGCTTTAGGGGGGCTAACATTGGGGGCTTGGCATCTATATGACAGCTATCGGGTCATGACAGTTACCATCACCTCACCACTTGATGGTGTCAGTGTACAATATCAGGTACGTAAGAAAGATATTGAAGGAGAACGCTTAACAACCTTGGATGGGTTACAAATTCGGGTATCTTCCCAAGAAAGAATGACAATTTCTGCGCGATAAGGCCCTGAATCGCGGCTAAATTAGCATTTGTTGCTGTCTATTGTCGCCCTATCAGGTAAACTAGCGACACTTTAACCCTGCCCCGGGATTGTCATTTATCGATTCGGGTGTTTTTTCAGGAGGCTACATGATTACTGCTTATGTTTATGAAGACCGCAAATTAGCGGTAAGAGAACTTAATGTAGAGGATAGCCTGCCGGACTCGACGATATGGCTTGATTTGTATAAACCGGAAGATGATGAACGGATTTGGCTGAGTAAATTCTCAGTTGAAGAAGTACCTGACGAAGAAGATATGAATGAAATTGAGGCATCTGCCCGTTTCTACCAGAACAGCGATGGTCTGCATATCAACAGTCTATTTCCTCAACGGGTTGGTCAGGAAGTGCGGGCGGTGAACATCTCCTTTAACCTGCGAGACAATGTGTTAATCACCATGCGTGAGGAAGACGTTGGTCTAGTACGTTTGCTGCGTAACTATTTGCGGCTTGGACGTTTAGAAGTCAATACTCCCCAAGAACTCTTTATTGAACTGTTTACCCTTAAGGTCGACTATCTGTCTGACTTGATTGAAGACGTATATACCGTATTGGATAATGTCGGACACCAAGTGTTTGAGAGTGAAGAGTTAGATGATGTGTTTAAGATGATCACCTTGCAGGAAGACTCTAACGGTAAAATCCGGCTTAGTTTGCTCGATACTCAGCGTTCTTTACGTTATATCCAACGTTATTATCGTCGGAATCTGTCCGATGATGATATGAAAGAGTTGCGTGAGATGTTGGCTGATATTGAATCTTTGATGCCGCATAGTCAATTTATCTTCGATAAATTAAACTTCTTGCTGGATGCTGCAATGGGCTTTAGTGGGTTGCAGCAAAATAAGATTATTAAAATTTTCTCAGTGGCCGCTGTGGTGTTTCTACCACCAACCTTAATCGCCAGTAGTTATGGTATGAACTTTGTGAATATGCCAGAACTTCAGTGGGAATATGGTTATCCGTTGGCTATTTTGATGATGTTAGCCAGCGCCGTGGGAACTTACTTGTTCTTTAAGCGTAAACGCTGGCTCTAATCTCCTTCACCGATTTTCGACCATTAGCCCCTGTGCTTCAGGGGTAAAATATCTGCTTTATGCGCCCTGAATTCATCCGGGTTGTTCATGACATGGGCCATGGTATTGAGCTTGCTATGCATCATCGCCATGGTTGTAATACACCTATGGTAGGGATTGTTGCACCGTGCCACCCGCTGTTTCAAATGATGATGTAACTGTCTAAGCTGCTCTTGATGCTTGGAGTTACTGATAAGCTCTTCCGTGAGGGTTTCCTGTAGATGTGCTAATTGTGCCGGATCATTTTCGGCCAACTGCTTTAGCGTGTCGAAGTCGGGTAATTGCGTCATACCTGCCCCTCGTGTTGATAAAAGATAGCTTGCCTAATTACGCTACCGAAAGGTGGGCGGTACAACAAGATAAGAACGCACTAGATAATGGTATAACTGTTGTTAATAGTTATAAGCCTCCCTTGGTTATTCCCTGTATTTATTATCAAGCCATTTGCGCTGAGGTGACTGTCTCGGTATGGTCATGGCTGGAGCGAATGAGACTAATAGGATATTGGGGTGAGGTATGGATGTTGAAAGGGATTTTATCGAGGTTTATCCGGGATTATTGCCAGCGAGTTTATGTGATCGTCTATTGGACACATTTGCACAGCACCCAGGGGTACAACAAGGCCAAACTGGGCATGGCGTTGATAAGCAAAAAAAACTGAGTCGGGATTTGACGCTTGATGCTTTTCGGGATTTAGATGATCTGAGAGCGACATTTTTGACTGCTGCATTGCCTGGTGTGGTGCAATATCTGGATAAATATGCCATGGCATTAATGGGCAGTGTGGCAGTTCAGGTAAGTGATGTGCAGGGCGTTAATCATACTTTAACCCCGGATAATTATCCGCAGTTGGGGCACCCTAGAGCACAGGCGTTGACTCAATATCTGTACCGAAGCGGTAATGTTAATATCCAGCAATATCAACAAGGTGTTGGTGGTTATCCCCATTGGCATAGTGAGCAGTTTCCTCAGCCAGGGCATAATGAGGCGTTACACCGAATAGCGTTTTATATGTTTTACCTCAATGATGTTGCGCAAGGTGGAGAGACTGAATTTTATTATCAGCGCCGATTGATCAAACCGACCAAGGGGACAATGGTGATTGCCCCGGCTGGGTTTACGCATAGCCATAGAGGTAATATTCCTATCAGTGGTGATAAGTATATTGCGACCTCTTGGATCATGTTTAACCGGGCTGAGCAGCTTTATGGCCCGGTTAAGCGCTAAGGATACTTTTTCCTTGCTGTGTGCTGGACGATTTAACGGGGCAGACAGATAGTAAAGCGGGCTCCTTCTAAAGGCGAAGTTTCTACGCTGAGCGTGCCGTTATAGCTGGCAACGATTTCGCTGCATACGGCTAGACCAATACCTTGACCTGGTGAACGGCTATCGGCACGAACACCCCGTTGGAGAATTTGTTCTCTGAGCGCTGGAGGGACGCCAGGGCCATCATCATCAATGATGAAATAAAATGGCTCATTCTGGTTACTCGTAGCTGAAATACTGATCTGACTGATACATAGGCGAAAAGCATTTTCCAGTAAATTACCGCACAGTTCTAATAGATCGCCTTCGGTGCCGGGAAAGTGCAGTTCATCACTAATATTTATCGTGATCTGAACTTGTTTATCCCGGTAAACTTTATCCATCATTTGCACTATGGCATGAATCACTGGCAGTAAGAGGGTTGTCTCGTGTTTCAGCCCACGTCGTCCTAGCATGGCTCGCTTCAACTGATATTTAACTAGCAGATCCATCTGACCAATTTGTTCCATGATCCGTTCACTCATTTGCTGCTTAGATAGCTGAGTATCATCGGTGATGGCGTGGACGGCAGCTAAACGCGTTTTCAGACTGTGGGCCAGATCATCCATGGCGGTTTGGTAACGCAACTGTTGGTTGGCAGACTGTTGCAATAACTGGTTTAAGGCATGGGTAATACCTTCTAGTTCAACCGGATAATCTTCAGATAAAGCTGAAGCGTTGCCATTATTAATCGCTTGTAATTCACCTCGCATTCTGGCCAGTGGCCGCATTCCCCAATAAGCAGCACTGATTAACAGTACAATAGCCAGCGACATAACCATGGCTAAACGAAGGTATGTTCTATTGCTAAATTCACTGTTTTCTTGTTGGATTCTGGCTGCATTTTTCATCACCAATAGGTTGTAGTGCTTGCCGTCGAGTTCAACGGACAATAGGTAGGCATAATAATCAGTATTATTGGCGAAACTGAGTAGATAGGGGGGAGATGAATGACGTATAGCATTAAATTTTTCGCAGGCTTGAAATAACCCTAACTCACTGGCCCTTGATGAGGTCCAGATTTGCTGAAATTGGCTATTACAACTGGCCATGATATAACGCTGTGGCTGCTGGTTGCTTTCTAGCCATTGGCTATTTTCTGGCAGCATACGACTTTGTTTTAGTTCTGCGGCAACACTGGGAATTTCAGCAATCAGTGCTGCAGTTTCAACATTATAGCCATTTTGTTTATGCAGAACGTTCACCAGTGCGGCCAGCCCAAATCCCACCAGTGCGATAATGGAAAGTGACGTAAAAAAAATCCGGGTCAGCAGCCGGGGTTTCATTTTCAATTGCATGGCAGAGTGTACTTATAACCTTGGCCCCGGATTGTGGTGATGGGATTATCTGTTCCGGAACGCGTTAGTTTTTTACGCAATCGGCTGATCATTACCTCAATGGTATTTGGATCACCTTCTTTATCGCCATATAGGACATCCAGTAAACGCTGTTTGGCGACCACCTCTTTATTATGGCGCATTAAATATTCCAATATTTGATACTCAAAAGCGGTAATATCCACTACCTCATTATCCCAATAGACTTGTTTTCCAGCTAAATCTAACCGAATATGCTGGCTGATTATTTCTGGGCGGACAAAGCCAGCGCTTCGTCGTACTAATGCATCTAATCTGGCAACCAGTTCTTCTTTTTGAAAGGGTTTAACTAAGTAATCATCTGCCCCGGCATTGAGGCCTGCGACTTTATCCTGCCAGTTAACCCGTGCTGTGAGTATTAATATGGGGGCTTTTACGCCACAACTGCGCATCTGCTGAATAAGACTAATACCATCTTGATCTGGTAGTCCTAAATCAACAATAGCGACATCAATAGGGTAGTTTTCTGCTTGGTATAATCCTTCCTTTGCGGTTGAGGAAATCTGAACTTGGTTTCCTAATTCAGTTAATTGAACACTGAGATGATGAGACAGTAGGGGGTCATCCTCCACCACAAGAATACGCATATAAACTCCTTTGTTTAGATAGGCGAGTGTACACTGCTTGAATCTGTCAGTGTGAAAATATCGGCTAAAGATTGGTAAATGGTTAATCAGTTATATTTTCATACAATACGTGAACTAGTGATATCGCATGATTTATTACGGATAATGCTAGCAGCATGTTGCTTAACCCTAGCTGACTGAATGCTTTGCTCACATTTATCTCCTTTACTGTTTCACTTTACTTGCGTTTTTTTATTTGTTTAGTTAACAATGTGTAAAAGTTATCAATAAGATGTCATATGAAAAGGCGCACATTTATCGGTATAGCTGTGTTGTGGCTGAGTTTAACTGTGCATAGTGTTTGGGCGCAGGCGCTGAGCTTTACTGCTATACCGGACGAAGATGCTGAGGTTTTACAACATAGATTTACCCAGATTGCGACTTATTTGCAGCAGCAGTTGGGAATAGATGTTCACTACATACCGGTTAACTCTTATGCTGAAGCGGTGGCTGCATTTGCAGATAATAAGATGCAATTAGCTTGGTTTGGTGGCTTATCTGGCGTGCAAGCGCGGCGTATTGTTCCGGGTTCTGAAGCGATAGCGCAAGGTTATGAAGATCAGTTTTTTAAAAGTTATTTTATTGCACATCATTCGAGTCAGTTGAGCGCAACTGGTAGTTTTCCATCTCTTAATGGTTTGAGTTTTACATTTGGTTCTCGTCATTCTACTTCTGGTCGTTTGATGCCACAATTTTTTATCGAACGTAATTTGGGTAAGCGACCTGAAGATATCTTCAGTCGGATTGGTTTTTCTGGTGATCACAGTCAAACAATTGCCCAGGTGCAATCGGGGCAATATCAGGTGGGAGCAGTTAATTATATGGTCTGGGAATCCGCTCTTGCGGCGGGAAAAGTTGATACCAACAAGGTGAAGGTTATCTGGGAGTCTCCGGCATATCCTGATTGTCAATGGACAGTTCGACAAGGGATAGATCAAGTGTGGGGCAAGGGATTTAAACAGAAGCTAGCTGGCGTCTTAATTAATATGGATGAGCCTGAATTATTACAATCTTTTTCTCGCCAGTCTTTCGTGCCCGCCGTGAATCAGGACTATCAACCTATAGAGGATTTGGCGAGAAGTATAGGTTTATTACCTTGATATATAGGTTTAAAATTTAATTATATAAAAAATAATTATATAAAAGATAGGTCCATATTTATTTTGTATCTATTTGGGAAATAACAGTAATACTGATGGATTTCTCGTTATTTATATTTATGTTATATCAATATATCTTTTTGTTTTCTCTTTCTATTGATTTAGTAGATATAGAACTGATGTTTATCCATTGTATCTGGAGGGCGCAGTGCGAAATTTATCTTATGTTGTTACTTTTATAATTGCGATGTTTTCGAGTGCGGTATTTGCATCTTGGGAAAAACCAAGTAGTTATAATCCAGGGGGACTTAATGGCGCATATCGAATAGAAATTTACGATCCAACTAAAAATAATAAGGTTGTTTATACTTATAGTTTTACCAAAAGTCATCAGGCGGCTAAGCCTTGTAGTAAATTTAACTACACATTAAATCGCACCTATAGGGTTAGGTTGATTGGAAGGCTTCATAAAGGGAAAAACTATTTTGATACTAAGAGAAGCTTTGAGCGTGCATCTTCTACATTAACCCATATTTTTGCCCTTGGCTCTACGAATGAGCCTAATGTTAGACCCGCAGGATATTTTACCCGAGACGTGCAATTTGAGGATAAAAGAGCCGAGCGTTTTTCTATCCATGGTAGTTTAAATGGGCAAGGTTTCCGTTTTACTATTCCACTGAAGTTTAGTTATTAATAGCTACTTAATCTATTGAAACTTAAATTCAATCTTCAGTGTTAGAGGTTAATATGTTGAAATTACATACTGTGCTTTTACTTATGTTTGTATTAATTGCTCCGGTTAAAGCATCTTGGGAAAATCCCGGGAGTTATAATCCCGCGCATTCAAGCCCGGTAATTTGGATGGGGCTTATCGCGTTGAAATATATCACCCAGAATATAATAATCTATTAATGTATGCTTATAGTTTTTCATCAAGTCATCAGCATGTTGATGAGTGTACGACATTTAATTATTATTTAAATGAAACATATCGTATACGAGTTATTGCCAATTTAAAGCAAGGTAAAAATACGTTTGATATGAAGCAGAGTTATAGTACAGCGCATTCAGAAATATTTTATCATTTTGCGTCCGGCTCGATGAATGAGGAACAAGCCAGACCTGCAGGTTATTTCACCAGAGATATGGTGTTTGACAGTAGCCGATATACGCGTTACGCGATTTACGGCCGGATAAATGGCCAGAGTTTCAGGTTTACTATCCCAGTAAAATTCGATAATACTTAGTTTGATCAATTTAAGTAGAAAATTTAAGGCTTAAACATTTAGTCGCGTTAACTTATTGCGCTTGTTTTATCTGTATTGAAAAGACACAAAAGGGGCAAAGCGCCCCTTTTGTGTATGAGAAGTTGAGTGTATCAACAGCCCCGTGGCAGTGTTGCGCCTTTGATTGCCAGTTTTTGGCGCCATAACTCTTTTGGCTTCAATCCTGCTTTTGTATTTACAGTTTTATCTGTTGCTGGAGTGGCTTGAACTGCTGCAGGTTGTTGTGTTGGCTTAACCGCATTGATCGCTTGCAGCATCGTTTCCAGTTCACTGAAACGTATTGATTTACCGCCATCGATTTTGTACCAACCGCCTTTCTGCTCGATAACCACTGGAGATGATTTCTGTTTTTCCAGTGCTGATTGCAGAGTGTTGATTACTTCTTCTCTGGTCAGTTTTGACATAGTTTGGACCTATTATTAATGTTCACTTGGAAGTTTTCACAGATTTTAAAGGTTAATGGCCTAAAAAGTCCAATTTTAGGCATAGATCGCTTATTTTTACCGCATTTCATAGGCTATAAATACGATAGATAGACACTAATCTGCGATACTTTTGTTATGGTTTATTTGTCTAATTGTCTGCTTGTACTGAAAAATATTATCAAAGATAAAAAATGAGGCATTGGTCATAATGCCGTTGGGTAGAGTAGAATGATCAACCTTAGCTCTTAACAAGATATAGAAAATGAAACGCAGTGATTTAGTGAGTTATTTGTCAGAGTTTTTGCTGGCAGATACTTTTAAAGACTATGCGCCCAATGGTCTGCAGATTGAGGGGCGGGAAAATATCGACAAGATTGTTACCGGTGTGTCGGCCTGTCAGCCCTTAATCGATCAGGCGGTTGTTGCTGGTGCTGATGCATTGTTGGTTCACCATGGTTTTTTTTGGAAAAATGAACCTGCGCCATTGGTGGGGATGAAAGGACGTCGGATTAAGGCGTTGTTTCAGCATGATATTAATTTACTGGGGTATCATTTACCGCTGGATGCCCATCCCCTCGTGGGCAATAATGCGATGTTGGCACAAAAGCTTGCTATAAATGATGCTGAGCCAATTACGGGTGTTGCGCAAGGGTTAGTTTGGCGAGGGGAGTTATCCCAATCTATAACGGCGGCAGATTTTGCTACTCGAATTGCCACAGTATTGGGAAGAGCACCATTGCATATTGGCGATAATGCACAGCAGATTAAAACGCTTGCTTGGTGTACAGGCGGGGCGCAAGATTATATCGATATCGCTGTTGCCGCTGGCGTTGATGCGTTTATTACCGGTGAAGTGTCTGAACGAACTTTCCATGCTGCGATGGAGCAAGGTATCAGTTTTTATGCCGCTGGACATCATGCTACCGAAAGTTATGGTATTCAAGCTTTAGGGCAGCATTTAGCTGATAAATTCGGGTTAGAACATCAGTTTATTGATATCCCCAATCCGGTATAACGAAATGATAATGGGGGAGGTTCATTATAGTCACACCTCCCTCTGTAGATATTCTGGCAATTAAAATCTTAATCAGGGCTGTGTATTTGCTCAAGGGAAGGTATTTGGGCGGCTTAGCTTTTAGTTTTTTTGCTAAATATGCAATCTAACTCTGTTTATGCTTGGCCACAACGCCTAACGTCGCTGTGTATATCTGGTTGACTTATTAATTGTTACTGAACGTTATTGACCTCTTAGTGGGACATCAGTGATGTCATTAGCCGTTGTAGGATTTGATAACATCCGAGCCGGGTAAATAATGCTATTTTGCTGATAACATCATATTACGCTTTATTGTGTTGATAGCAGCCTGGCTGTCTAGGACAGGCTGCTCCTCTGGCACAGATCAGTCTGGCCTCATTATCAATTCCCCGCTGGATCCAATTAATGTTTAATAGCTTGGCAAGTGGAAGTAATTTTGCTTTTAATTTGCTGGGTAGCAAGGCGCTACCGCCATGTGCGATACAATGCTGTTTTAATGAATCAAGCAATTCGTCAGCCTGGCCAAATTGAGTCTCAATCGCTGGAGTGAGATCTATTCCTGTGCAGAGAACATGATGATTACCAGCCAGATCTTTGACTGGCAGAGACTCACAGCAATAAAGACGCGGCTGCTGCGCAACGTGCATAATAGAGAGCTGAGCGGTACTAGCCTGCTGAGTTGCTGAGATCAATCTAAATACGGCCCAATGACGGCAGGGGTCATCGACTTGACGCATGTTACCCCAAGGTAGGGGGATGCCATTACCGCGGTAGATGGCTTTAAGTTTTCCCGGTGCATAAGCATCGAAATAGTGCCAATGGGGATAGGGGGAGACAACGGTCATACGCCGCATGACCACCGCGGGGGAGATCCCGAGTTTCTGATGCAGGTTGATTTCGTAGCCTTGTCTATCTAATAACTGACGAAATGGCACCTTGGGACATAAGAGTGCACCGGCAAAAAAGCGGGCCTCAAAGTCACGCCAGGCCTGAAGAATATCTGTTGCATCTGGTGCTTTGTCTGCGCTGATAGCGGTATTGCTCCGCAGAAGGCCCTCTCCGGCATATAAAGCACTTCGCTCTATTGTATTACCGTGAAGTACTGAATGACCGATATGTACCGCCAGATCATACTTAAGCCTGGCCTGATGTTGTTGCAGTAATGGATTAAGCCAAAGTGTTGCCGGGCATTCAAAGTGTGAGGTGATGATTTGTCCATGCTGGGGGGAATGTAGCGCTTGAACTGATAGTGCGGATGATGAGAGCCAACGGATTTTGATCCCTTGCCGCTGCAGCAGCGCCATTAATTGCTTGACTGTTAATCCCAGTTGTTTTTGTCCAATCTCTTCTGCGGCCTTTTCCAGATCAGGAAAGTGATTCTGATGATGTTCCTGATAAGCCCTAATCAGTAAATGGGCAAATTCTCGCCCGCTAATTCCCGCTTGAGATAATAACTCTGGAATGGCAATTTGCAGTATGTCATTTGAAAATAAAAAACTTGGCTCTAATGGCATGCCATTAATGCCCCCACGGTTACCTTTCACCGGGATGATGGCTTCACCAGCGGGCTCATCATCTAGAAACCAGCCTATCTCTTTTTGAAAAACCGTGGCAATTACCGCGAGCATGGCGTTGCTGGGGATCCTTTTTCCCCGTTCAATCATGGAAAGATATGATACCGATGGCGCAGCATCTGGATTAACCCCAATACACCGAGCGGATAAATCTTCCATCGTCAGGCCATGCCGTTTACGTAAATGACGGATTTTAGTGCCAAGAAAATGGCTGCGGCGATTGATACGTTGATGTCGGGGCATTTTGTAAAATTCACACTGTAAAATTTTTATTGTCAAATTGTATAAAAAATAACATTAGGCTGGCAATGTCAGTCAAGGTTATTGCCATTACATCTTTGTGTGCCGCATGTCATTCAGTGTCTATCGCTGGAAAAAGGGACAGAGTGGTTTTGGATTGGCTCTACGGCAATTAAGCGCAGTTAAACGATGAGTTAGCAGATTAAACGGGAGCATAGGATGGTAATCGCAGCCACAGCAGGTCAAATACAGGGGCATGATTCGCGGGATAGCCAAGCGTCTTTATCGCAGCATGGTCGCGGTCATGTAAGCGTTTCGGCAGGTGAGCATAGGGCGATGATGTCTTTACATCATCAAGGGGCTAAATTTTTAGATCAATATTGCCCTTTACAGCAGGGCTCACATCAAGATGTCAGCAGCTATTTGGTCTATTACCAACATCTGCTCGTGTTCTTTGCCGATGGCAGTCATACCGGTTTACAGCAACCGGCGCAGTTAGCGGCGCTGTGCGGTAGCAAAACTGCGCCTGAAGCCTTGTTATTTAAAATGCCTAACGGTGGCCATATCGAGTTGTTATTGGCCACTTGTCAGACGGATACCATGCAGGATATGGATGCTTCCCATACGGCTGGGGCAATGTCTCAGATTGCAGATATTATGATTGAAACGGCATTACAACCTCGTAGCGGCAGCAATATGTGGATAAGTTTACTGTTTGGGTCTCAAGGGCGATCAGATAGCCATCCTCGCCGCTATACCACTACGGATGGGGATAACTACCGACTTGGCTAATTGGGGCTGTATGACGTTAATTCGATTGTGCATTGATGACTGTGTTGAGTCAGCGAAACTGCATCAAGATGATTTGGTCGGCAGGTTATGTGTTTAACATGTTGTTTTCAGAGGTTTGTGCCCCTACTGAATGAGCACAATAAATAAGTCAAATTGTATGATGTCACCGAGTATTGACTCAATTGGCTTTGCTGACCAAAACCGTTTTAGCTTGTAAAAAAGGAGCTGATGTCAGCTCCTTTTTTGTTGTTCAATGATCTCAGAGAAACCTTAGCTTCGTGACATCATTATTATGGCATTACCACATATTACTTGATACGCATGCCAGGTTGTGCGCCATCATGTGGCTCTAGGATCCACAGCTCCTTGCCGCCAGGACCGGCTGCGAGTACCATACCTTCAGACATACCAAAGCGCATTTTGCGTGGTGCCAGGTTGGCTACCATGACAGTCAGCTTGCCTTCTAAGTCTTCCGGAGCGTAAGCAGATTTGATACCAGCGAATACCTGACGCATTTCACCGCCTAAATCCAGCTGCAACTTCAGCAGTTTATTGGCTTCAGGAACATGTTCTGCTTTAGCAATGCGGGCAACACGCAGATCCACTTTAGCAAAATCATCAAAGCTGATGGTGTCACTGATCGGGTCATCAACCAGTGGGCCGGTGGCAGTGACTTGGGGCTGCAGGTTTTCTTTGGAAGCTTCCACCATGGCGGCGACTTTATCCATATCAACCCGTTGCATCATTGCTTTGAAGGTTGCGATTTCATGACCGGTCAGATCCATATTCAGGTTATCCCAGGTCAGTTCCAGCTGCATAAAGGCTTCAACATCAGCAGCAAGACGTGGCAGTACAGGTTTAAGATAAGTCACCAAAATACGGAACAGGTTCAGGGCAACACTGCACACCTGATGGGCCTGTTCTTGCTGATCTTCTTGTTTAACCAACTGCCAAGGGGCTGCATCGGCAACATAGGCATTGGCTATATCGGCCAGTGCCATAATTTCCCGCATGGCTTTACCGTATTCACGGGTTTCGTAGAATTCAGCAATTTGCTCTTGCTTGGCGAGGAAACTGTCTACCAACGTAGTGTCTTCTAGCTTGGCCAGTTTGGCATCGAAACGCTTGGTCACAAAACCTGCTGTACGGGATGCCAAGTTCACTAGTTTACCGACGAGATCAGAGTTAACCCGCTGAGTAAAGTCTTCTAGGTTTAAGTCCAGATCATCAATCCGGCTAGACAGTTTGGCTGCATAGTAATAACGCAGGTACTCAGGATTCAGATGGTCTAGATAAGTACGGGCCTTAATAAAGGTGCCTTTGGACTTGGACATCTTGGCGCCATTTACGGTGACATAGCCATGGGCATAGACGCTGGTAGGTTGACGGAAGTTGGCACCGTGCAGCATGGCTGGCCAGAACAGGCTGTGGAAATAAACAATGTCTTTACCGATGAAGTGGTATACCTCAGCGGTGGAGTCTTTGCCCCAGAACTCGTCAAAGTTGAGATCGCCGCGTTTGTCACACAGGTTTTTGAATGACCCCATGTAACCCACAGGCGCGTCCAGCCATACATAGAAGAACTTACCTGGTGCATCTGGGATTTCAAAGCCGAAATAAGGGGCATCACGGGTGATATCCCACTGTTGCAGGCCTTGCTCAAACCATTCGTTCAGCTTGTTAGCCATTTCAGATTGCAGGGCGCCTGAATGTGTCCACTCTTTGAGCATGCTTTCAAATGCCGGCAGATCAAAGAAGAAGTGTTCAGTGTCTTTCATGACAGGTGTCGCACCAGATACGGCAGACTTAGGGTTGATCATCTCGGTTGGGCTGTAAGTTGCACCGCACACTTCGCAGTTATCACCGTATTGATCTTCAGACTTACATTTTGGGCAAGTGCCCTTAACGAAACGGTCTGGCAGGAACATGGCCTTTTCTGGATCGAACAGCTGAGAGATAGTGCGGCTCTTGATATGGCCTTTATCCCGCAGCGTCAGGTAAATTTGGCTTGCCAGTTCGCGGTTTTCTGGGCTGTGGGTGCTGTGATAGTTATCAAAGGCGATATTGAAATCGGCAAAATCCTGCTGATGCTCTACCGCGACCTGGGCGATCATCTCTTCAGGAGCCATACCCAGTTGTTGCGCTTTAAGCATGATTGGCGTGCCGTGGGCATCATCGGCACAGATGTAGTGACACTCATGACCGCGCATTTTTTGGAAACGTGACCAGATATCAGTTTGGATGTACTCCAGCATATGACCCAGATGGATAGGTCCATTGGCATAAGGGAGTGCACTGGTCACCAGAATTTTACGTTGTGAATTTGCCATCTTTTCTCGAAATCGTGTTGGTCCTGAAATATTGGCCTAGATACTAACCGATTAATGTGGGATTTTCATCAAATGACGGTCTGACTGTGTTATTTCTACGCTAATGTTTTTGCCATTATCTGATACACTTGGCCAAATTCAATTTAGGGGGTAGCTGTTTTGTCATCAGCACTGCTGGGTAACACCGTGGATTTCCGTCTTGAAGCGTCACTTCTGGGGCCGGTTCTGGCCATTTTGGATGCACATATTGACCCATATCTGGGCCAAGGGCTGGTAACGGCTAACTGTGTACGCAAATTGGCATTGGACGGTAAACGTCTGCAACTTGGGCTGGTATATGCCTACCCCTGTCAGAGTCAGTACCGGGACACTGTTATGACACTGACCAAAGCATTGGCACAACTTGATGCCATTGACGAGGTCGAATGTGAAATTGATTTTCAGCCGGCTCAGGCGCAGCACAGTGCAGTGGCACCCATTGCCAATGTTAAGCAGGTGGTTGCTGTTGCTTCAGGCAAAGGCGGGGTGGGAAAATCCACCACTGCGGTGAATTTGGCGCTGGCCATGTCCCAAGAAGGGGCCAAGGTGGGTATTTTGGATGCGGATATTTATGGCCCATCCATTCCATTGATGTTTGGCTTAACCCAATTTCGCCCAACCTCGCCAGATGGCAAGACTATGACGGCTGCAGAGGCGTACGGCGTCGCAGCTCAGTCTATCGGTTTTATGTTGACCGATGACCAAGCTGCGGTATGGCGTGGCCCTATGGCTGCAGGTGCGCTGATACAATTATTGTCAGAAACCGCCTGGCCTGAATTGGACTATCTATTTATCGACATGCCACCGGGCACTGGGGATATTCAATTGACCCTGTCCCAAAAAGTACCGGTCAGTGGTGCTGTTATTGTCACTACACCGCAGGATATTGCTTTGGCTGATGCTCAAAAAGGTATCACCATGTTCCAGAAAGTAAATATTCCTGTACTGGGCATAGTTGAAAATATGAGTTACCACATTTGTCCTGAATGTGGTCACAAGGATCATCCGTTTGGTACCCATGGTGGCAGCAAAATCGCTGAACGCTATCAGGTACCTTTGCTGGGCAGTATGCCTTTGCAGTTGGATTTACGTGAATCCATGGATAACGGTGCGCCACTGGTGGTGGCACAGCCGGACAGTGATGTTGCCGGAATATACCGGGAAATTGCCCGCAAAGTTGGGGCGCAGCTGGTGTTACAACACAACCAGCCTCAAGTTTCTATCAGCGTTGAAGACGACGAGTAAGGTAATAATATGAATTCTTCGCAATGTGTCATTATCGGTATCGCCGGGGCATCTGCATCAGGCAAAAGTTTAATTGCCAAAACCATTTATGAAGAGCTGTGCCGTGATTTGGGCACCAATCAAATTGGCGTAATCAATGAAGATGCCTACTACCGGGATCAGGGCCATCTGTCCATGGAACAGCGGGTACTGACCAATTATGACCATCCTAAAGCGCTGGATCATGAACTCTTGGGTGAGCACCTAAAGCAGTTGAAAGCCGGTCAGCCGGTTGATATCCCTGTATACAGCTATAAAGAGCATACCCGTACCAGTGAAATTAACAGCATGACACCTAAGAAAGTGATCATACTGGAAGGTATTTTGCTGCTGACCGACCCTAAACTGCGTGAACTGATGGATGCGTCCGTCTTTATGGATACCCCGCTGGATATCTGTTTCTTGCGCCGTTTAACCCGGGATGTGGAAGAGCGTGGCCGTACGATGGAATCAGTGATTTCCCAGTACCAGAAAACTGTGCGTCCGATGTTTTTACAGTTTATTGAGCCTTCCAAGCAGTATGCGGACATTATTGTACCGCGTGGCGGTAAAAACCGTATCGCGACTGATATTCTTAAGGCCCGTATCCAGCACCTGCTGGCAAAATAACGGCACGGGGCAGACTGGAGGAGTACGCAGTAATGCGCTTAACCGATATTGAAATTGAACAGTGTCTGGATAATGGCACTATAGTGATGGAACCGCGTCCGGCACCGGATGCTATCAGTGGCGTCAGTGTTGATGTCCGGCTGGGAAACCAGTTTCGGGTATTTAAAGACCACACCGCACCTTATATAGATCTCAGTGGCCCAAGTGCTGAAGTACAACAGGCGATGGATCGGGTGATGAGTGAGCAGATTACCATTGAAAATGGTGATGCCTTTTTCCTGCACCCGGGAGAATTAGCTTTGGCCGTGACCTATGAAAGCGCCACATTGCCAGCTGATATCGTTGGCTGGTTAGATGGTCGTTCATCTTTAGCTCGTCTGGGGTTGATGGTGCATGTGACCGCTCATCGGATCGATCCGGGTTGGCATGGCCGCATTGTGCTGGAGTTTTATAACAGCGGTAAATTGCCGTTGGCACTGCGGCCAATGATGACGATTGGTGCACTGAATTTTGAACGTTTGGCACAGCCGGTTGCTCGTCCTTATAACACGCGTAAAAACGCGAAATATAAGGATCAGCAAGAAGCGGTTGCGAGCCGGATCAGTCAGGATTCCTGATGACAGAAATTTGGGTGGCAGATGCGCCAAACGGCATGCTCAGTCCATCAGACAGGGCACTGGCCTATGGTGATGGGCTGTTTGCAACCATGCTGTCATCTGGTGGTGCCATCCAATTTCTTGATATCCATCTGCGCCGTCTTCATGACGGCGCTGCCCGTTTGGGCTTTAGCTGGACGGCTGGGGAAGCCTTGCGCAGCCATTTAGTACAGTTGGCTATTCAGCATCCGGCGCATTGTATTAAGCTACTGCTCAGTCGTGGCAGTGGGGGACGAGGTTATCAGCCCCCCACAAGCCCGCAGCCGGTACTGCTGATCAGTATCCATCCGTTGCCATCACATTATCAGCAGTGGCAGCAGCAGGGGATTAAGTTAGTCAGGACACAAGTACAGCTGGGACATCAACCATTGTTGGCTGGCATAAAACACCTTAACCGATTGGAGCAGGTTTTAATTAAAACCACGATACCATCCGGGGTGGAAGATGTGTGGGTGCAAGACTGTGATGGTCAGGTGATTGAGTCATCAATTGGGAATTTGTTTTTTATTTCCGGCGAACGGGTGATGACACCGGCACTGAGCTATTGCGGCGTTGCCGGGGTGATGCGTCAACAGATTATGGAACAGTTGTTGGATATGGGGCTGAATGTGACGGCTACGGCGGTATCGCCGCAGTTGATGTTTTCTGCCAACCATATCTTAATGAGTAACAGTTTGCTCGGTGCTGTGGCGGTAACCGGGGTCGATAACATGGATTATCAGCCTTGGCCGCGGCTGCCGGAGCTTTGCCACAAATTATCATGATAAAAAAAATAATATGGTCAGTCCTTGTCGGGCTGATGAGTCTGGCGCTGCTTGCTGCAGCCGCTGGCTATTGGGCCGTTGAGCAAGTTAATACATATGGGCATACCAGTCTGATATTGGATAACAGTAAAGAGCTGGATGTTAAGCCTGGCACCACAGTGCGACAGGTGGTGCGGCAGTTGGCAAAAGATGGCGTACTCAGTGAAGACTGGCGCTTTAAAGGATTGCTATGGTTGCATCCAGAGATGGCCAATATTCGCGCAGGCCTTTATGAATTGACCCCGGGTGAGACATTGTTGAGCCTGCTTGACCAATTGCATGAAGGTAAAGTGAAAAATTTCAGTCTGACGTTGGTTGAAGGGCAGACTATCGCGCAGTGGCAGGCCCAGTTGGCCCATCAGCCTCATTTACGCTTTCAGCCCGGTGCTTTTACTAGGGTGATGGCAAAAGAGCATGCCAGTGGGCGACCTGAGGGACGTTTTTTCCCAGATACTTATCACTATTCAGCAGGGCAGAGCGCTGATGAGATTTTGACTCAAAGTTATTTGAAGATGCAGCAGGAGCTAGAGCAGGCGTGGGCGCAACGGGATAAATCCCTGCCGTTAAAAACGCCATATGACTTACTCACCTTGGCATCCATTGTGGAAAAAGAAACCGGCCAAGCGACAGAGCGGGGTTGGGTCGCTGCGGTATTTGTTAACCGGTTGCGTAAAGGCATGCGCCTGCAAACAGACCCTACCGTCATTTATGGCATGGGTGAGCGTTACCGCGGCAATATTACTAAGCGTGATCTGCGGGAAAAGACCCCTTATAACACATATAGAATCAACGGGTTGCCACCGACGCCAATTGCCGCGCCGAGTTTGGCATCGCTGCAGGCTGCGGCCAATCCCGCCAAAGTCAGTTACCTGTACTTTGTATCCCGCAATGATGGCAGTCATGTGTTCTCCAATACCCTTAAAGAACATAACCGCGCCGTAAATAAATTTCAGAGAAATCAGTAATGGAACAGAACGCAAAATTTATTGTCATTGAAGGGCTGGAAGGCGCAGGTAAATCCAGTGCTATTGCCTTGGTAAAAGAGTTAATTGAAAAGCATACCGGTCAGGCCCCTGTCTGTACCCGCGAGCCTGGTGGCACACCACTGGCTGAACGGATCCGGGATTTAGTGAAAATTGCCGATAGTCAGGATCCCTTGTGTGATACGGCGGAATGCTTGTTGTTTTATGCTGCCCGGGCGCAGCTGGTGGAAACAGTTATTAAACCGGCGCTGGCCGAAGGGCATTGGGTGTTGGGGGATAGACACAATCTGTCCTCTTTGGCATATCAGGGCGGCGGCCGTGGCTTGATGCCATTGGTGCAGTCACTGAGTGATATTACCCTGAATAGTTTTAAACCGGATATTACGATTTATTTGGATGTGCCGCCCCAGGTGGGATTACAACGTGCGGCTGCTCGGGGCGAACTGGATCGCATTGAGCAGCAAGCACTGGCGTTTTTTGACCGCACTAGAGCCACCTTTTTAGCCTTGGCGGCAGAGGATGACAGTATTATGGTGATTGATGCCAGTCAGCCTATGTCTGAAGTGCATAAAGATATTCAGGCTAGCCTACGCGCTGTGCTGGCGTAAAGTGGTTTTCTAAGGAGCGTCACAGTGACACTACAGACAGCAGATTTTCCTTGGCTTACCGAAGGCTTTACCCGGGTTATCCAGCAGTTGCGGCAGGGCACGCTTGGTCATGCACTGCTCATTGGGGTAGAGCAAGGGCTAGGCGGCGCAGTATTGGCCAATGATATTGCCGCAGCTGCGTGCTGTTTGCAGCCATCTGCGCTTGGTGCCTGTGGCCATTGTAAAAGTTGTCAGCTGTTCAATGCGGGGAACCATCCAGACTGTTATCCGGTGCGGGCCGATGGAAACCAGATCAAAGTGGATCAGATCCGCGAGCTGTGCCAAAAGTTGACCGCAACAGCGCAGCAAGGTGGCCGCAGGATCGCGGTGATCTATGAATGCGAGCGAATGAATACTGCGGCAGCCAATGCCTTATTAAAGACTTTAGAGGAGCCGGGTAAAGAGACATTGCTGATCCTGCAAAGTCAAACGCCGGGTCGATTGTTGCCAACCATTAGCAGCCGTTGTCAGCGGCTAAAATTTGTCGCTCCGGATCTGACCACATTAGCTCAATGGCTGACTCGCCATTGGGGCATAGAGGAAGATATTCTCTGGGCCTTGCCTGTTGTTGGGGGACCACTACCTCTGGCTGAAGCTTGGCAAAATGGGCGATATCAGCAATTGCTGGCGTTGCGTCAGGATTGGCGGCGCAGTTTAACCAGTGGGCATCTACAGGGGCATTTGCTGGAATTGAATGAAGAGAATATGATTGAGGCATTAAATATTCTCTATTTGGTGCTCAGGGCCAGACTGACCGCGCCAGGGGCGCTGAGTCCGTTTGTGCGTAACCGTATTGGTGCGTTAGCGGGGGACGTCATGCTGCAGTGTCACCAGTTGCAGCTAATGGGAAATGTTAACTATATGGCGCTATGCCAGCGCTTTGTAACCGACTACCGGGCAATTGCTCAATAAAAGGATGTTATGCACCAACTGGCCGTAAAATTTGACTCAATAGCCCAACTTTATCGGGCCTATATGCCCTTTATCCGTGGTGGGGGATTATTTGTGTCATCGATGGAAGATTTTGAGTTAGGCCAAGCAGTCTCTTTGGCGTTTTCGTTGCCAGGTGATGCACAGATGCGGCAAGTGCAGGCTAAAGTGGTTTGGATTAATCCCCTTGGCGCATCTGGTGGCCGCCCTGCCGGGGTTGGGGTAAAACTGCTTACCGATGCCGAGCTGCACCGGGATCAGATTGAAAAACTGCTTGCCAGTGAACTCGCGTCGGGGAATTTGACCTCCACCATGTAGCTGAGTATCCTTGCCCTCCTTTAGAGAGACATATAAGGGCAGGGGTTTCCGTGCTTATTGATTCACATTGCCATCTGGACCGCTTGAAAGCGGCACCGGATGCGACTTCTATACAGCAAATCATTCAACAAGCCAAACAACGGGATGTGGCTTACTTTCTCTGTGTTAATGTGCGCCAGCAGGGGTTTGAGACCATGCGGGATAAAATGGCTCCGTATCCTGAGGTTTTTCTGTCCTGTGGGGTACATCCGCTGGATGTGAAAGAGGGATTGGATAGTGAGCAAATGCTGACTTTTGCCCGGGAATCGCAAGTGGTTGCAATTGGCGAAACAGGTTTGGATTACTTTTATTCCGCAGAAACCAAAGCAATTCAGCAACACTGTTTTGAACAGCAGGTAGAATTGGCCTTAACCGTAAATAAACCGTTGATTATCCACACCCGTGATGCCAGAGAAGATACCTTAGCAATCTTACGTAATGGTCATGCCGACCGCGTCGGTGGGGTATTGCACTGTTTTACTGAAAACTGGGAAATGGCTAAAGCTGCGATGGATATGGGCTTTTATATTTCAATTTCCGGTATCGCCACTTTTGGTAATGCAGGTGACTTGCGTACACTGATCCGCAAAATACCGGCAGATAGATTGTTGGTGGAAACCGACTCTCCTTATCTGGCTCCTGTTCCTCATCGGGGCAAAGAAAACCAGCCGGCATTTGTGCGGGATGTTGCCGAATTTGTTGCCCAAGTGCGGGGCGAAAGCTATGCACAACTGGCGCAAAACACCACAGAGAATTTCTTTGCACTGTTCAAAGACGCGGCCAAATTGGCCGGTCGGAATTAATGTCGCTATTGCTAACGTAATATAAGTATAAAAAAACAGGCATAAAAAAAGGCCCAAAACTATTCCGGTTGTTTCGGGCCTAGGGGAATGGCTCGTGGAATGAGCCGTGCGCTAACTTAAGTGGTGGGGTGCAAGCCTGCCCCACCGAGAAAAAGTGTAGTACAGCCAAATCCCTGTGCCAATATATTTTCTCACGTGATAGCGTCTATCTAGCCCTTTATCTTGCTAAATCTTAGGTTTGCAATCAATTATCCCGCTGTTGACCGGGTGACCTGTATTGCTGCGATAAACATCAAGCCTGTTACAAGAGCAAGCGAGCCGATATGTCAGCCCGACTCTCTTGGGTTGTTCCCCATAACTTATTAACAGTTTGCAGTGATTTAGCTAGAGCTTGGGGGTGTTGAGTTCAGCATACCCGGTCTTTGACCAGTTCACGGGGCAAACTGTTTTTCAGTTTACCGGGCAGTATTTTCCCCAGCCCCAATGGGCTATTATGTCGGCTAACAATTACTTCCCCTTTGCTGGCTGGCTGCTGCTCCAGCAACACATCCCGCCCCATAAGATAATCAATGGCCTGCTGTTGGTTTAGCTCCAGCATCGGCGTTTGTTTGTCTGTTAACGCCATAATGGCTTCATGGCGAGGCTTTAGTCCATGCTTGGCTTCATCAGCCAATTTCAGGCCAATTCGTTGAAAACGCATCATACCTATCAGGGGGGAAAAGGCATGGGGAAACAGCCAGTATTCGTTGTCACGCACCATGATATCACTGTCATTTGGCAGGCTAATGCCTAGGCCGGCAAAATAGTCCGTGACTGCCTGCTGCTGTTTTTTGGTGGCTGGGGCAAAAGGAAAGTTTTTCTGTTTGCCCGGTTGAGGTGCTGTGCGGTCAACGGCAGCAGTTTTACGAATAGCAGCAACAAAAAAGCCTTCACTGTCATAAATCTGGGGCCAGACATGCAAAAAGCCTTCTGTTGTGGTGGCTTTATCCGCCTGAGGAAATAGCTTAGCCAGAGAGACAAACTCCACTGCGTCAGGGTAGGTCTGTTGCAGAAAATGGCATACCTGTTGGTTTTCACGACGGTTTAAAGTGCAGGTGGAATAGACCAGCAGCCCCCCGGGTTTTAAGGCTTGAAAGGCGGATAAGATCAGTGCTTGTTGGGTCTGAGCTATTTCCTCAATATCTTCTTCTCGCCAATGTTTGAGGGCATCGGGATCTTTACGTATGGTGCCTTCACCGCTGCAGGGGGCATCGAGTAACACCGCATCAAAGGTTTCAAATAGATATTGGCCAAATACCCGGCCGTCAAAATGGGTAAGTGCAGTATTGCGTACCCCCATACGGGCGACATTTGCATGTAACACTTTTACGCGACTGGATGAGTATTCATTGGCAACCAAGAGGCCTTGATTGTGCATTAGCGCGGCCATTTGAGTGGTTTTAGACCCTGGCGCAGAGGCGGTATCCAGCACGGTAGTGTAGTTGGCATTGCCATCGAATAAGGCGGTTGGCGGCAGCATAGAGCTGGCTTCCTGAATATAAAACAGCCCCTGAAGGTGTTCAGTACGGTTACCCAGCTCATCATCCTGCTGGCCTGTGATCCAAAAGCCACTGTCACACCAAGGAATAGGCTCAAATTGCCAACCTTTATGCTGCATAAGCTGCTGAAAATCACTACAGGAGATTTTTAACGTATTGACCCGGATAGAACGGCGCAGCGGCAGCGCTGAGTATGCAATAAAGTCATCGATAGATAGATGGGCAGGAATATCATGTTTGATACTGTTGATAAAATTTTGATTTAATTGAACCATAAGGACTGACAGTCAAATTTAGCTGGCGCGATTATATCACAGCTGCTGGCAATCACTTCAGGGATTGAAATGTGCTGAACCGTATATGGGGCGGGTTCTTTTTGGTGTCACTGATGGCGACCATGCTGCAGTTGGCGATGGGGCAGACAGAAGTGTTGGCACAATTGAGCGAGGCGCTGTTTGCTACCGCGAAACTGGCTGGGGAGATTGCGTTTGGTCTGGTGGGCATTTTGGCATTGTGGATGGGGTTAATGCGCCTGGGTGAACTGAGTGGTGTGGTTGCCTTATTGGCGCGCTTGACTGAACCGTTACTCGCACGTTTGATGCCCGGTGTTCCTCGCGGCGATAAAGCATTTGGTAGTATCACCATGAACTTAACTGCCAATATGTTAGGGCTCGACAATGCTGCTACGCCACTGGGACTGAGGGCGATGCAGGACTTGCAGCGACTTAATCCCCATCCAGATAAAGCCACTGATGCGCAAATTCTATTTCTGGTGCTCAATACGTCATCTGTGACGTTAGTGCCGGTAACGGTTTTTCTCTATCGGGCGCAACAGGGGGCCGCCAGTCCTGCTGATATTTTTCTGCCGATCTTACTGGCCACATCAGCGTCAACCTTAGCGGGTGTTGGTTTAGTCGCATTGATCCAACGTATTCGACTGAATGATGCGGTATTACTGGGATATGCCGCGCTGTTACTCAGTGCCTTGGTCTCGCTGCTCTGCGTGTTGTTCACTCTGCCTGGGCAGATGATAAGTACTGTGTCCGCCGGTGTTGGTAACGGGATTTTGTTGGCACTGGTACTGGCATTTGTCCTGGTGGCTTGGTGGAAACGGGTTCCTGTCTATGATGAGTTTATTGCTGGCGCGAAAGATGGCTTTACCCAAGCCATTGCGTTATTGCCTTATTTACTTGCCATGTTGCTTGCTATTGCACTGTTTCGAGCCTCTGGGGCATTGGAATTACTGCTGACGCTAATTAGCACGTTAGTGCAAGCTATTGGGGGTGATACTCGTTTTGTTGATGCGCTGCCTACAGCATTAATGAAACCCTTTAGCGGATCAGGTGCCCGAGCCATGATGCTGGAAACCATGCATCATTATGGGGTTGATTCATTTGCCGGGCGCTTAGCTGCGATTTTTCAAGGCAGTACGGAAACCACTTTTTACGTGTTGGCAGTGTATTTTGGCGCAGTAAAAATTCGTCACACCCGTTATGTTCTGGGGTGTGGTTTATTTGCTGATCTGGCTGGGATTATTGCTGCAATTGCGGTGTGTTATTGGTTTTATGCTTAAGTGCCGATAACGTCAGTAGGATCATATTGAATATGGCGGTGAATGGTCAGCGGTATTGGGTTGTTTTCGCGAAAGATGTGTGCGGAGGCGTTACTTATTTTAGAGAGACAATAGCAGACATCCTTATCTGATATTGTCTTTATATTAATTCACAGGCTTAATCGCACTGTATTTCATTGCAATGATGCGATTAATACTGGGAATCTTTTACGACTTTTTCGCCATATATGCCATTTTGTGCAATAGGACGATTAGTGGAATTCGCAGGGCGGATAATACGGATACCTTCAGCGCCGGCTTGACGAGCGGAAATAATATCGCCATCTGAATCGCCATAGTAAATTTTAATATTATTCGCTTTAATATAAGGTGTTTTATTATATTTAGTTTTACTGGAGCCTGCGAAAATGACTTTATGCATATTTTTAATGCCAAAGGCATCTTGTAATAGCTGAGTCGAAATCTCACAAGCAGAAGGATCGCGACCGGTGATAAAATAAATTTGATCTCCACGGGCTTGATGCATTGCAATTAATTCTTTACCAATTTTTTTGGGCATGCTGAATGCTTCCCACTCACAGTTCATCTTATCCCAGAATTGCTGTGATTTTAGATAAGAAAAATCATTGGGTGAAAATTCTTTTTTACCCCGGTAAAACCCTGGAGATGAAAATAGAACGGTATCATCAATATCAAAGCCAACAGCCATAGGTGGTTTATCTTTTAAGCTGGCTTTGATGTCTGCGACACTGACCCAATGGATATTAGCGGCTTCACCTTTATGCATCATTTCAATTGAGCTTATTCCTGGGTGGGTGCCAGGTGTTTTAGGATCGGCATAAGCTAAGGTTGAACACAGAGAACCAGATAGAATGGCGGCAATGCCAAGAGATAATAATTTATTTTTCATTTACGCTGATACCAGCAAAGTAGGTGGTCGTATTTTAAAGTGAAAAAATTATTTCGTTGTGATTTATCTCACGCTGTGTTTATTTGAGTTAATTGATTCTGAATGGTACAAGATTATAAATGTTATATTGCTATTTACTTGCTGATTTTAATTTGTAATACGTTATAAGCTCCTTATCATATTTAATGAAATAAATGTTGTTTGTAATAAGAATTGTGATATCAGTATCTGGTCTAATACATGTTATTGATTGATAAAAACTATTTGATAAATAGGCATGATTAATTAACGGGTTAGTGATAAAACGCAATTAACCAGTCAATTAATCATGTTGCCTATGTGATGCAAATATATCTTTAATTTATCAATGCCATTATTTGCAGTTGTTGCACAATACGTTTATAGCGTGGTATCGCCGCAATGATGATTTGTCGTCGTGCCGTGTGAGTTTGCAAGTTGTGTCCGCACTTGCATTAGGGCAAAACCGAGCAGATTTTCGCCAGGCCATTGGGCTGGTAGTTTGGCATCAGGGTGATCTTGAGCCAGACCAATCCCCCAAATACTGTCTACTGGACTGGCCTCTACCAAAATTCGGTCCTGAGTTTGCACAAGGAATGCTGCTAACTCAGGATGTTGACTGAATTTGGCCATATTGCCACTAACAACAATATCGAACTTATATTTATCCCAGTATGTTGGGTCAAATCCCGTCACAGTGCGACCAATGGTTTTAGCTGTTTTGGCACTATCAGTAATGAGGATTTTTTCTGCTGCGAGATGATCATCAAACAGCATCGCTTTACGGTACATCATGTATTGTTCAGCAGAATAAAAGTTCTGATTATTTAGTGAAAAGGCGGCGTTATACCATTGGCTGAAACAACTTTGGTTGATTACTTTCCCGGGTTGATGCCCCCAGAAAAAGAGATAATCAACGGTCATACCCAAATGAATTTTTTGGATTAACTGTGTTTTGGACGTGATAGTCATAAATTGTTTTACTCGGTTTAATCGCTCGAATCGTCAAGTTGTGGCAGGTTGATGAGCACTTGTATCACTTGCGCAACCACTGATTTGGTATCGTTTGTTTGTTGTCTTACGGCATGAGTAATCATTAAGGCGAAACGTGTGACGGGCTCAATGAACTTCCCCTCTGAGTAATAAATCGCGAGCGTTATCGTTTACTCAAAGGGGAATGAAAAATCACTGTAGTTTAGGTGCCCAATTAAGCCAATCAGCGTTAGCTTTGGCGTGCAGGGGGAAGCTGGTATGAGAAGATAACTGATTTCCCGTTTGGTTTGGCTGCTCAGTGGCTACCGCAATACCGCCAGCCAGTATGGTTTGTAGCGACCCTGTTTCAATTTGCGCACCGGAAAATAACCCAACATCGACTTTGATACCTGAATAATCCCAGAAGCGACTGCTACGGTTGATTAGTTGCCGATATTTGGCATCAATTGCAATATAAATATGAACATTTCGGCCACTGGTGGCGAGTTCAACACCTTTTACCTGCCCTATGGTTAAACCCCGGTACAAAATTGGCGTGCCAATTTTGATTGACCCTAATGTGTTGCGCACCAAAGTCAATTTCAATGCCTGTGGTGGTGTATCTGCATACCAGTCAGGTTTCTCTTGAATATGAAAGCGATATTGATGGAGTTTGTGCTGACCCGGCAGGGCAGCAATATATGCGCCTGTTAATAATGTTTCTGGAGCTTCAATACCTTGCAAGGAAATACGGGCACTGACCAGATAATAGCGGCTATCTTGACGCAGGAATGCATCAGCATAACGACCATTAAGCCATGCTGTCGCTTGGATTTGTTGTAAATCTTCACTCAACTTGGTCTGTTGTACTTGGCCAATGTCAACGCCTTGATAGCGGATTTGAGCACCGGTTTTAAGTTGCGCTGTAGCGGGAAGGAGTAAGGTTACTGGTTGGGCTTGAGCAAGCGCCAGTTGCTCTGAAGCGTAAAGTTGTTTGGTGTTTGTTTTGGCTTTTGTTGTTGCTGTTGACGGTAATATGGCCAGTGAAACTGAGCCCTTGATGGCACCAGCGAGGGGCGCAACATTCACATCGACACCGGTAAAACCTGCTTTGATGGTAACGGCACTGTTTTGCCAAAATACAGTATTGGGGGTGAGTAGTCCGGCATAGTCTTGATCAATCTGTAACTCTATGGCGAAGTCCGTTGATTTTGGCTGCCATTGCACCGATTTCACCCGGCCAATTTGCATTTTTTTGAAATACACAGGCGATCCCGCCGACAGCCCTGCGCCGTCTGGACTGCGCAGTGTCACTTGGCGGCTGTGAGCCTCACGCTGGGCATTAATTGCATCAGCTTTGCTGGCATAGACGGCTAGAGAATGCTCCCTATTTAGCGGTTGTTTGTGTTGCCCCGGCTCTAAAATCAGCACGCCGCTCAATAGGCTATCACTGTCTGAGGTGGTGACACTGATGCCATCAACAGAGGCATCTAGGCTAACCGGTGACTGACCATATAAATAACTGCCCTGGCTGAATAGGCCTTGGTAAGCTGGGGCGATCTGCAGAATATAATTTACTTGGGTAAAATCTTTTGCCAGTGTAACTTCAGTCACTTGCCCTATGGTGAATTGGCGGTATTTTACTGTGGCACCGACTTTAATGCCGGGGTTTTGTTTGCTGAAAGCTTGTAGCGTAAACGGGCCATTATGGTTATCAGGAGCTTTATCTAGCAAGGGATAATGGCTTTTTGCCTTACCACTGCCGGGCAGTAGTTCGATTACCGGGCCGGTAAGTAACCGCCCTGGATGATGAATGCCTTTTAGCGAAATCTCAGCGCCCTGGAGATAAAACTGAGCCGTGTTCGTTAATAGTGCCTGATTGGCTGAAAATAGCCGAGCGCTGAGGTTGACACCCTTGTCGGTTAATTTAACTGCATCAATTGTACCGATAGTAATCCCCCGCAGGCTGATGGCTGTCCCTTGATTGATCCCTTCAGCATGGGGCGCTGTCAGAGTAAATCGCACGCCACCATTGGCTTGTTTTTCGGATTCAAATAATGGAAAACTGGCATTAGCTGCGGCTGGCGCTGCGGTGCTATCGGAAGAAAATGCAATTCCTCCGGCGAGAATTGCACTGAGGCTTTCGCTGCTAATATTGATGCCCTGCAATGAGGCGTTAACAGCAATGCCGGAGACATTCCAGAAATGGCTGTTGGTTTTTACTAGATTAGCGTAGGGATCTTTGATATGGGCTGAAATCTGGATTTGCTGATCCGGCTCAAGCTTGTAACTGACAACGCTACCCACTGGGATTTGGCGGTAAAAAATTTGCGAGCCAACATCCACAGAGCCCAGAGTATCAGCATAGAGTTCAACGATTCGTCCATCTTTCCCCGGTTTCATGGGCGGCGCTTCTCGCTGGGCAACAAAGCGGGTTTGGCTGTCTCCATCACCAGGCTGCACAGCAATATAGTTACCGGAAAACAATGCATCCAATCCTTCTACACCGGTAATCGAGGCCTTAGGTGTCACTAACCAGAATTTTGTGTTGCGTTTTAAAAAAGGTTGTGCCCGGTAATCCATCAGCACTTTGACTTCAACGCCAGACAGATTTTGATCCAGACTGATATCAACCACTTTACCGATATTGAGTCCTTGGTAGCGTACCAAGGTTTTACCCACATCAATGCCAGTTGCACTGGGAAAGTGGATTTCAATTTCAATACCGGATTCCTGCAGGCTTTTAATACCGAGCCAAGCGCTGAGGCCTAATGCCAGCAGGGGCAGTAGCCAGATGGGGGAGAAAAGCTTCTTCTTAACGATTTTGGGGGATTGTGTTTGCGTCATCTTGTACGTCCAGTCGGTCCCACAGTAAGCGGGTGTCCAATACTTTGGCTGCTAATTGGGTCAGTAGAATGACCAGCGCGAAAGCTGTTGCGGCAGGGCCGGGTTTGGCATCCATTAATTGCCCCATATTAACCAGTGCCACTGTGATGGATATAACAAATAGATCCAGCATGGACCAGCGGCCAATCCATTCAATGATATGAAAACCTGCCATTAATACCCGCTTGGGGATGGGCAGCTTAAAACTGATCGCCAGCAGATAAATTGCCAGACCAATAATTTTTAGCCAAGGAACAGCGATACTGGCGGTAAACACTATGATGGCGATTGGCAACATATCCAGGTGTACCAAGTGGGCGATGCCAGAAAAAATCGTGTCATAGGCGACCCGCCCCTGACTCGTTACTATGGTAATGGGATAAATATTGGCTGGGATCAATAAAATAGCAGCGGTGAGTAGTAACGCCCAACTCTGTTGCAGGCTAATTTTGCGCCGGTATTGCAAGCGGGTGCCGCAGCGGCTGCAATGGTGAGCACTGAGCGCATTGTTTTTCTGGCAAACAGGGCAAAGACATAAGCCCAAATCACGTCCTTGCACATCATGCTTCATTATTCAAATAGCCCCACATATGTTTTAAATCATATTCTCGCAGTAAAAACAGTACGGCTAAAAACAGTCCAGCAAAACAGAAGGTACCTATGCTGAAATGAATATCAGCGTGATCGGATAGTTGAAAAGCACTGACGAGAAAACTGATCACATAGATTTCCAACATGCTTAATTGGGTCAATATGCTCTGTTGGGTCAATAGCAATTTATACACTTTCTGACTCAAAGAGGATGTAAGTCCCGATTTGATGAGCACAATCTGCAGCAGGATTGAACTGATCAGTAGGCCTGGGGCGATAACCGCTGCAATCATCACGGCAGCACCAACTAAGGGATAGCCCTGTGCGATAACCGCAGTTGCGCCTTGCAATACAGTGGTTGTTCTGACTGAACCGAAAAACTGTAATTCCATCACCGGGAGCATATTGGCAGGCCAATAAAGGAAAAATGCCGTTAGACATAGCGCGAGCATGCCATTAATAGAGCAGTAGGGCGTGTCATATAGTGCGGTTTGACAGCGTGGGCAAAGGGCCCTGACCCCTTGTGGTAATTGGCACTTTTTCACCGCAAGATCGCAGGCCGGGCACAATACCACAGGGGAAGAGCTGTCATTGCGTGGTGTGTTGCTATTGTCTATGGATTGTAAGCCCATATGTGCATCTGCATCCTATTTGTAAATCGAGTCATGTTATTAACCCAGCTTGTGCTCCAGCATCGTCTTTGGGAAAGAAATACTCTTTCTGATATTGCTAGGGGCTGTTGACCTTTCGTGATTAAATTTTGTTCGAGATAAAAGCGTTTTAATCGCGGCGAGTGGTTTGCCGCCTAGTTATGCTAAGCAAGAACCGCTCAACGAAGCGTAAAACGCTTTTAGCCGAACCCTGTGGGCAGCGTTTGAGACTCCTTTCTACTGCGTTATCGGCTTATCAGGTAGCGCAATTACCTATCAAAGCTTCTGCCTTGTATAAAGCATCTTCAAATCGCCGCAAAAACAAACTTGAAAGGTCAACAGACCCTAGGTGGCTCAGGTCGATTTTACGGTGCTTTGTAACAAAAATCATCGTAAATCCGTGGGATTACTGCAAAAGGCTTGGCAATGCGATGACAATTATGCCATGCTAATACTGTATATAAAAACAGTATTTTTATGAGTGAGGTGGATCATGGCTGTCGTCGTGCAGTATGTTGTCGTCAGAGAAGGGGTAGAAAAAATGACATTCACATCGAAAAAGGAAGCTGATGCTTACGATAAGATGCTGGATATCGCTGATAATCTTCTGCCGTTTATTCAACAGTCAGACTTAGATTTGGCTGAAAATCAGGTTGAAGAACTTGCCTTTTATTTAGCCAATAATAAAGATGAACTATTATCCCTTTTAAAGGGGAGTGGTACACAGGTAAAAACTGGGGCTGAGAAAAAAGCTAAATCTGCTACTAAGTCACAATCAGATGCTGATTGATACTAGGGGTTGCTGATTTTTGTCATAGTTTCTGGGTTGTTGGCATATGGAAGGGACTCTGACGTTTCGTTGCTCTGGCTAATAAGCCAATAACACATAGATGCAACTATAATTGCTTGCCCGAAAGGGGGCTAAAAGTCGTCACGCGTTGTGGAATACACCTAGTATAAATATTAGCGTTAGGCTCTTAGTGTTAAGTGCTTAGCGTTAAGAACTTGGTTATTTCGTTGTAACGGATAAGCTTGGTCTTGTACTAAATTAAACGGCACGAAGTGTCACAGTACAAAATCAGTAGAACCTAAATAGGAAGAGGGAAGTGATTATGTCTCAAGTTTGCTACGATACTTTGCAGCGTCAAGTTGAAGCTCTATTAGGTGGAGAGCGTAATTTGATTGCGGCCATGGCAAATTTTTCGGCATTACTCAATGACGCTCTGCCTGAATTAAATTGGGTGGGATTTTATCTTTGTGAAGATAATGCGACCCAATTGGTGCTCGGCCCATTCCAAGGTAAAGTGGCTTGTAGTCGTATTCCTCTTGGACACGGGGTATGCGGTACCGCGGCTAAAGATAACGTGACGTTAAGAGTTGATGATGTGCATCAATTCAGTGGTCATATTGCCTGCGACAGTGCCAGTAATGCTGAAATCGTTATTCCAGTGCGACGTAATAACCAAGTTATTGCGGTATTGGATATCGACAGCCCTCAATTTAATCGTTTTACAGAATCTGACCAGAAGGGGTTAGAGTTACTGGTAAAAACCCTAGAAAAGACCTTGTTTGCTTAAACAATAACCGCTTGACTGCAATTGATGGTCGCTTTCGGTGTGGTGACGCTTATAATAAGCGGCCATACCTGATTTGATGTTTTTGTGGCAAGCGGGGGTTTCAGTTGGATCTGGACTGCGCATCGGGTATGTTTATGTTTACGGCTAATTGCCGTAACAAAATGATTTTTGGCGTTAAGTGAAGTCACTTGGCTAAATTTACTGATCGGCTTTGAGCGTTGGCGCTGTGCCCCTATTGCCGGTTCCCTATAGTTAACTGTGGAAGTAATGATGGAATCAACAGAAAAGTTGACCGACACCAACGCCATTTTGGCGTATTTGTATGAAACATTTCCTTTGTGCTTTGTTGCCGAGGGTGAAACTAAGCCTTTAAAAATTGGATTGTTTCAGGATTTGGCTGAAAGGTTGGCTGATGATTCCAAAGTCAGTAAGACCCAACTGCGCGTTGCGTTACGACGTTATACCAGCAGCTGGCGCTACCTGAAGTGCATCAAAGCTGGTGTACAGCGTGTAGACCTAGATGGTAATCCATGTGGTGAACTGGATGCTGAGCATATTGAGCATGCTCAAAACACCTTAAAAGAAAGCCAAGAACGCGCTCGTGCTAAACGTATGGAACAGGCTAAGAAAGAGCAAGCGGCCAAAAAGCCTGCTGCTAAGAAAGCGTTCAACAAGCAACCTCGTGCGGCTAAGCCAAAACGTCAAGAAAAGCCAGTAGCGAAAAAGCCTAAGATTGATGAAAATCTGGTTCCTGCTCAGCTGGATAATCTTAAGCCTAATCAACGTGTAAACGTAAAATTAGGGATGACACCAGTGAAGGGCGTTATTTTGGATATCAATAAAGAAGATGTTCATGTTCAGCTCGACAGCGGTTTGTCTGTAAAAGTTCGTTGCGAACATATTCTGGTGTAATTCATCTCTGAAGGAGTAACTTGTTGATGCGAAAACTGACTTTTGCCGCGTCGATTGCCACAATGTTTGTCGGGTTTTCGGTGTGGGCTGTCCCTCCGAAAATTCAAATCAACGAGTTACCCTCATTGCATCAGGAGCCACAACATAAAGTGGCTAGCAAGCGGGTAACCAGTCTGTTTACCCGCTCTCATTATCATAGATTTAATCTGGATAACGCTTTTTCTGAGCATATCTTTGATCGCTATTTGCAACAGCTTGATTATCGCCGCAATGTGTTGACCCAAGCTGACGTTGACAGTTTTAAGCCTTACGAAGATCAATTCGATAACATGCTGAAAAGCGGCGATTTAGAGCCGGCATACAAGATGTATGATTTGGCCCAAAAGCGCCGGTATCAGCGTTTTGTCTATGCATTATCATTACTTGATAATGACAAACCAATGAATTTTGAAAAGCCCGGTGATGCCTATCAATTTGACCGGGAAAAAGCCCCTTGGCCAAAAAATGAAGCTCAGTTGAATGAGCTGTGGCGCCAACGGGTGAAATATGATGCTCTGAATCTGAAAATGGCAGGTAAAAGCTGGCCAGAGATCGTTAAGATCCTCTCAAAACGTTATAACAATGCGATTAAGCGTTTGAGTCAGACAAACAGTGAGGATGTCTTTCAAGGGGTCATGAATGCTTTTGCCCGTAGTATTGAGCCTCACACGACTTACCTGTCTCCACGTAATGCTGAACGTTTCCAGATGGACATGAATCTTAGCCTGGAAGGTATTGGCGCTGTTTTGCAGATGGATGACGATTATACCGTGATCAAATCATTGGTCGCAGGTGGCCCGGCGGCAAAGAGTGAAAAGCTGTCGCCAGAAGATAAAATTGTGGGTGTCGGGCAAGAAGGTAAAGAGATTGTCGATGTGATCGGTTGGCGTCTGGAAGATGTCGTCGAACTGATTAAAGGGCCTAAAGGCAGTAAGGTTGTGCTGCAGATCTTGCCGAATAAAAGTGGTTCTAATGCTAAGCCATTTGAAGTCACCATTACGCGGGACAAGGTTCGGTTGGAAGACCGAGCTGCAACATCAAAAGTGTTAACGATGGAGCAGGGACCTTATGCTCACCGTAAAGTTGGTGTGATCCAAATTCCTGGGTTCTACCTTAACCTATCTCAGGATGTGGCAAAAGAAATCGCCAAATTGAAAGCTGACCATGTCGAGGGGATTATTGTCGATTTGCGTGGCAATGGTGGTGGGGCATTAACAGAAGCCACTTTGATGACAGGTTTATTTATCGATATGGGGCCTGTGGTGCAAATCCGTGATGCCAATGGTCGTGTTACCCAAAACCGAGATACTGACGGTAAAGTGGCTTACGATGGTCCACTGACGGTGCTGGTGGATCGTTATAGTGCTTCTGCATCAGAAATTTTTGCCGCAGCACTGCAGGATTATGGCCGAGCACTGATTGTCGGTGAGTCCACTTTCGGCAAAGGTACGGTGCAGCAGCATAAAGGCTTGAGTCGTATCTATGATATGTATGATAAGCCTATCGGTAATGTCACTTACACGATTGCTAAGTTTTATCGTATCAATGGTGGCAGTACCCAGTTAAAAGGGGTGACGCCGGATATTCCAATGCCAAGTGCGCTGACCCCCGGTGAGTATGGCGAGGCTGACGAGGATAATGCGCTGCCTTGGGATAAAGTACCTAGTGCACAATATGCTCCTCTTGCTGAAATTACGCCGCCACTTGTTGCGGGGCTGGAGACTAAGCATGAGCAGCGGATTAGTAAAGATCCTGAATTTGCTTATATCTTTGAAGATATTGCTGAGTTTAAAAAACACCACAATGAAAAGTCGATTTCTTTGGTGGAAAGCACTCGTTTGAAGTCTCAGCAAGATGAAGATAAGAAAGCGCTGGCTCGGGTCAATGCACGCCGTAAAGACGAGGGGCTTAAACCCATCAAGAGCTTGGATGAGTTGAAAGATGATAAAGGTCAGTTGCCAGATCCATTTTTGGATGAAACAGCCTTGATTACTCTGGACATGGTTGATGCTGAGCATGTTGCCGACAGGGCAAAGTAAGAAAATTTGATTCACAATAAAAACGCGCTGATTAGCGCGTTTTTTGTAAACAAATCCTGCATTGACGATGGCGGTTGGAATAACAGTTACTCAGGCACGTTGATTTCACTGTTTGAGAGAACCCTAGCCATTTGCGGGAGACGAAAAGAGGTCATGGCAGATATGTCACAAACACAAGCGAAACATATTACTGATTACCGTACTCCGGATTTTACTATTGAGACGATTGCGCTGGATGTGAATTTAGCCCCGCATCAAACCCGAGTGATCGCCACCAGTCAGGTTCGTCGCCTTGGGGCAGCGGAAGCATCTCTGGTATTAGACGGTGAGTCAATGCAGTTGGAGTCAGTAAAAATTGATGGCACCGACGCTGAATATCAACTGACTGAACAGGCCCTGACAGTAACGACTGATGCTGACATCTTTACCTTAGAAATTGTTACTTTACTGGACCCAGCTGGCAATTCGAGCTTAGAAGGGCTGTATATGTCCGATGGGGCATATTGTACTCAGTGTGAAGCCGAAGGGTTCCGTCGCATCACCTATTTCCTTGACCGGCCTGATGTATTAGCCCGATATACTGTTCGTATTGAGGCCGATAGCAGCCAGCCGTTTTTACTCAGTAACGGTAATCTGGTTGCATCAGGTAAGTTGGATAATGGTCGTCATTTTGCTTGTTGGGAAGACCCATTTCCAAAGCCAAGCTATTTGTTTGCCCTAGTTGCCGGTGACTTTGACCTGTTACAGGATAGTTTTACGACCATGAGTGGTCGGGAAGTGACGCTGCAAGTGTTTGTGGATAAGGGCAATTTATCTAAAGCCGGCCATGCTATGGCATCTTTGAAAAATGCGATGGCTTGGGATGAGCGCCGTTTTGGTCTGGAATACGATCTAGATATTTATATGTTGGTCGCGGTGGACTTCTTCAATATGGGGGCGATGGAAAACAAAGGCCTGAATATTTTCAATACTAAGTATGTGTTGGCTGATACTGCCAGTGCGACTGATGATGATTATCATGGTATTGAGTCCGTTGTTGGTCATGAGTATTTCCATAACTGGACCGGTAATCGGGTCACCTGCCGGGATTGGTTCCAACTTAGCTTAAAAGAGGGGTTAACCGTATTTAGGGATCAGGAGTTCAGTTCAGATATGGGATCTCGCGCTGTTAATCGTATCCATGCGATTAAAGTGATCCAGAACCAGCAGTTTGCTGAAGATTCAGGCCCTATGGCTCACCCTATTCGCCCTCAGTCTGTGATTGAAATGAATAACTTTTATACCGTGACTGTTTACAACAAAGGCGCGGAAGTTATTCGTATGATGCATACGCTACTGGGGGAAGCAGGGTTTCAACAGGGGATGAAACTCTACTTCGAGCGTCATGATGGCCAGGCGGTAACCTGCGATGACTTTGTTTCTGCAATGCAAGATGCATCCGGCGTTGATTTAACTCAGTTCCGTCATTGGTATGAGCAGGCCGGTACACCGGTGGTTACGGTTAGCGATCATTATGATGCTGAATTACGCCGTTATAGTTTGACGATCAGTCAAACAAATCCGGTTGCCGGAGAGCAGGCAGCTCCCTTACATATTCCTTTTGATATTGAACTGCTGGGGGCTGACGGGCAATCCTTACTATCCAAGGTGCTGGATGTTAAAGAGAAACAGCAAACTTTTGTGTTCGATAATATTGATTGCCAAGTGGTGCCATCACTGCTGCAGAATTTCTCTGCACCGGTGCGGCTCAAATATCGCTTTACTGTGGATCAACTAGTGCATTTGATGCGTTATGCTGCCAGTGACGTTGCTCGCTGGGAAGCTTCAGTGGCATTAGTCAGTCAGGCTATTTGGGATAATGTCGCCAAATTGGCTCAAGGCGAGGGTATGGTGCTGGATCCTCGCGTAACGGATGCTTTCCGTGGTGCATTATTAGATAGTCAACTGGACCCTGCCTTGGTGGCCGAAATACTGAATATCCCATCTGCCCAAGCTTTGATTGAACAGGCTGATACCGTGGCACTGGATCATCTCTTTGCTGCCCGGGAGTTTGTGCTCGAAGAGATGGCCAGTCAGTGTGAAGATGAACTATTAGCCAGCTATCGAGCGATGGGATTTGTCGATACGCCAGCGGCAAGAGCATTGAAAAATGCAGCATTGAACTGGCTTTGCCAAGTGAATGAAGCCCATGAAACCTTAGTGCAATACCAGTTTGCTCAAGCTGAGAATATGACAGACGCTTTAGGGGCTTTAGTTGCCGCTAATCAGGCTAATTTACCCTGTCGTGATACCTTGATGGTTGAGTTTGAGACTCAGTGGCAAGGTACGCCACTGGTGATGGATAAATGGTTTACGCTGCAAGCTACGCAAAACAGCGATTCGGTCATTGATCAGATTAAAGTATTGCGAACCCATGGGGCTTTCAGTATGCAAAATCCTAACCGGGTACGCGCTTTAATTGGTAGTTTTGCTGCGGGAAATACTGCACAATTCCACCGTAAAGACGGTCAGGGTTATCAGTTTTTAACTGATTGCTTGATTGAGCTGAACAAGGTAAACCCTCAGGTAGCAGCACGGATTATGATCCCGCTTATCCAATTTAGTAAGTTTGATGCCACTCGTCAGCAACAGATGAAAGCGTGTCTTGCTCAATTGCAAGCTATGCCTGATTTAGCCCGTGATCTCTATGAAAAAGTAGAAAAAGCACTGGCATAATTTTATTTGCTGACTAATGTGTTTATTAAGGCTTGGTTATCCAAGCCTTTTTTATGGCCCATTAACAGGGGGCAGAATGCAACATGTATTTTCTCTTCATTTTTCCTATCGGGCATTCTTGCCCTATTATCGTGGTGAGGTCAGCCGTCTGGAGGTTATAGATACCTGTGGACGCACATTATGGATACATTGCCGACATTTCCGACGATTTGTCTCTGTACATGGGCTTCATGGCTGGTTTTGTCTCACATTAGGACCAAGTGGTGAATTTATTGCCCTGGATAAATGTCAATCAGGGGATGCTTAACCAAATTAGAGTAAATACTTCAAACGATTGATTAAATCCGTATCAGTAACAGACATTTCACTATCTTATTGATATTCATTCAATAATAGTTTCTGTGATCCTGCGCATATCTTATTACCGAGCTGAAATTCAAATACAGCTGACTGCATATTCACTTCAATGCCGGGTAAGTGCCCAATTCTTCTAAAAATTTTATGCACTTCTGCCTTGCCCAGTTATGCTAATTGCTGTAACAATGGTGTTACTTGCAAGCTAACAAGATGTTGGCTGAAATTCCTATAACAACGAATCCTGGCAGGTTATGGAGAGAAGCTAAATGAAGATTGTTAAAGGTAGATTTAACAAGTCGGCGATCGCATTGGGGGTGGCGTCGGCAATCAGCATGGGAGTGATCCCGGATGCCAGCGCATTCTCATTCAATTGGGGAGATGTTGATGGTTCTTTTGATTCCACCTGGACTGCAGGCGCAAGCTGGCGAGTTGAAGACCGGGATTGGGATTTAATTGGTAAAGTTAACCATCCTCGATTTGATTGGAGCGGCTACTCAGCATTCGGTAATACCAAATATACTCCGCAGGAAATTTGGGCCCAACCGGGCTCCTATTCCAGCAATAATGACCTCAGTAACCTGCTGTATGCACAGGGTGACACCACCTCAGAAATCATAAAGGGGCTGCACGAGCTTTCTTTGAGCTACGAAAATTACGGTATTTTCGTGCGAGGTATGTATTTTTACGACAATAAAAAAGTGAAAGGTGATTTTGGATTCAGTGATCCTTTAACTGGACGCGAGTTTGATCCCTGTGAGGATAAACGTTCATCTGAGGTGATCTGTAAAGACATCCGTTTGCTAGATGCTTTTGCATATGCTGATTTTGATTTTAATGACGGTGCTAACCCGCTGTCGGTTCGTGTGGGTAATCAGGTGATTTCTTGGGGGGAAAGCACATTAATCCCCCATGGTATCAGTGTGATTAATGCGGTAGATCTGAATATCCTGAATGCCCCTGGAGCCGAGTTGAAAGAGGCATTTAGGCCACAGGGTATGGTGTGGGCGTCTTTGGGCGTGAGCGAAAGTCTCTCACTGGAAGCCTTTTATCAATATGATTGGAAACCGATTTGGGTGCCACCCCCAGGTTCTTTCTTTGCCACCAATGATTTTGCTGGTTTTGGTGGTTATCAGCAAAATGCCCAGTTAGGGTTTAACGCTAACCCAGACATTAATCTGGATTTTTTGACCGCAGAATATAACCGCTTGGGTGCCATGATTGCGTCAGGGCAAACTATCCCGACAGAAACACTCGTGCAGTTGGCATTGGCTTATCCGACTAAGGTGACTTTGGTTCAGGATGAAATGGAGCCGGAAGATGGTGGTCAGTATGGTATTAAGTTAGGGTATTACGCCCCGGAATTAGGTGAAACAGAATTTGGGCTGTATTTCATTAATTATCATAGCCGCCGGCCATTAATATCCGGTACCACAGCAGATTTTACGTCCACAACCTTACTGAAAGATTTAGGTGTTATTGGCCAGCATGCGGGTCAAATTGACCGAGATGTGATGCTGCAACTGGGGAGCTTTTCTAAAGCACAGATTGTGTATCCTGAAGACATCAAGCTGTATGGCTTTAGCTTTAATACCCTGTTAGGTGATACCTCTTTTGCCGGTGAGATTGCCCATCGTCAGGATGAGCCACTACAGATTGATGATGTTGAGTTGTTATTTGAAGCTATGCCTCAGCAGCTCGCCAATGCAGGGTTGCGTCCTGATCTTGACGGCTTGTCTCAGTACGGTGATTTTGTGAAGCCAATTGGTCCGGGAGAGTATGCCCAGGGCTATATTCTGCGTGATACCACTCAGGCGCAGATGACCTTTACTCACCTGTTTGGTCCGACATTAGGCACGGATAATCTTACTGCTCTTGCTGAATTTGGGGCGGTGTGGATCCATGATATGCCATCCCACGATGAGTTAAGACTAAATGGACCAGGTACCGGTCGTTCAGGTGGAAACCCTGATATGCCGGGTATTATTGAAGCTTTGCATAATGGTCCAGAAACTAACCCTTTCCCAACGGATTTTGCTTGGGGATATCGTTTGGTCGGTAAAGCGGATTATTTCAATGTATTCGCTGGGGTCAATATGTCAGCCCGGTTGATTTTCTCCCACGATGTGGATGGTATCACGCCAGATCCTATGTTCTTGTTTACTGAGGGGCGTAAGTCTGTTGCCGCCGGGGTGAACTTTGACTATCAAAGCCGTTGGGGATTGGATATCTCTTATAACGCATTCTTTGGTGGGGTAGGGACAACAAACCTGATGGCTGATCGGGATTATGTGTCTTTCAATATCAAGTATTCAATCTAATAAGGACAATAGTATGAAGACGTTACCGATATTGTCTGCCGCGGTATTGCTTGGATTGGCCTCTGGGGCAGCCACAGCGAAAGTATCGCAGGCTGAGGCGGCTAAATTAGGCCAGACTCTGACGCCAATTGGCGCTGAAATGGCGGGAAATCAGGATGGCAGTATCCCCGCTTGGGATGGGGGCATTAGCAAGCCGATTGCCGGCTATCAGAAAGGTGACCACCATGCGGATCCTTTCCCTAATGATAAAATCCTCTATACCGTAACCAATGCCAATAAGGCGAAATATAAAAACATTCTGACGCCCGGTGAGATTGCGCTTTTAGAGCTATATCCTGATACCTTCAAAATGAATGTTTATCAAACTCGACGAACCGCTGCGTTTCCACAATATGTTTATGATGCGACCAAGGCAAACGCATTGAATGCTGAATTGGTCTCTGATGGCAATGGTTTAAAAGGTGCTGCCATTGGTGTGCCATTTCCAATCCCTGCCAATGGGCTTGAAGCTATTTGGAATCACATTTTGCGTTTCCGCGGTGTTGATGCGGAAACTGAGCGAAACCAAGCAGCACCGACTAAATCAGGTAGCTATACCTTAGTGGAGTTATCTGAGCAGTTAAGATTTGAGTATTCCCGCCCAGAAGCCACGCCTCAGGAATTGGCTGATAATAATACTCTATTTTATTTTAAGCAGGTAGTCTCCCAACCCGCACGTTTGGCAGGCACTGCGTTGCTGGTGAAAGAAACCATGGATCAAGAGGCTTTGCCGCGTCAAGCTTGGACCTATAACACAGGTCAACGCCGGGTGCGTAAAGCGCCGAATGTTGCCTTTGATACACCAGGAACCGTGTCTGATGGGCTCAGAACCACAGATGATTACGATATGTTTAACGGCTCGCCATCCCGTTATAACTGGGAGTTAGTGGGGAAAAAGGAAATTTTAATTCCTTATAACGACTATCGGCTTCATTCAGATAAGATCACTTATGATGACATTTTGAAAGCGGGGCATATTAATCCTGATTTAGTACGTTGGGAAAAACACCGAGTGTGGGTAGTGAAAGCCACCTTGAAAGAAGGCATGCGGCACATATACCAAACCCGGGTATTCTATCTGGATGAAGATTCTTGGCAGGTCTCTGCGGAAGATATGTATGACAATCGTGGCGAGTTGTATCGTGTCGCGTTTGCCCATGGGTTGAATTATTACGAAGTGCCAACACACTGGAGTACGCTCGAGGTCTTCCACGATTTGCAGTCAAGGCGCTATCTGGCAATTGGTCTGGATAATGAAGGCCAAATGTATGACTTCGATGCCAATTTGAAGGAGTCTCAGTTTACCCCGGCTGCGCTGCGCCGCTCCGGTATCCGATAATCCCATCTCTGCGGGGTACAGGGTATTGTGCCCCGTTCAAATAAGGAAGTTTGTATGTGGTTTTGCATGCTTCGACGCTTAAAATGGACAGTTTCTGCTGCATTTCTGTTTTCTTTGTCTTCCTCCCCACTTTTTGCTGAGCAAGTTTCTGCAACGCATGGGCAAATTCAACCTTTGGCAACATCTTCACTGTTATTGGATATAGCGCCAGTAGGTGATGCTTTGGTAGCCGTAGGCGAGCGAGGACACATTTTATTGCAACAGCCTCAAGGGTGGCAGCAAGTTAAAACTCCGGTGGGCAGTTTATTGACCAAAGTTTTTTTCCTCAATGATCGTCTCGGCTGGGCGGTGGGTCATGATGCAACGATATTGCATAGCACTAATGGTGGATTGAGTTGGCAGGTACAGATGCAATCTCGGGCGATGGAAAAACCATTTTTAGATGTTTATTTTTTCAATCGCAATGAAGGGATTGCGGTCGGGGCCTATGGCTTGTTTTACCGCACACTCGATGGCGGAACGACTTGGCAAGAGGAGTTTCATGATGAGCTGTTATTTCCTGAGGACGTTGATTATCTCAATGACTTAAAGCTGAGCGATATGGCGATGTATCAGTCGGAACGCGCTTTTTTATTACCGCATTTTAACCGTATTTTGCCATTGTCAGATGGTCGGTTATTGCTGGTGGGCGAGTTGGGACTTGTGGCTGTTTCTGATGATAAAGGCAAGCAATTTACTGCGTTAGATTTGGGCTACGATGGCTCCATGTTTAATGCCCTAGAAACGTCGGATGCGGTATATGTGATGGGCTTACGCGGGCATGTATTTAAAGCTGATAAGGCGCTTAAGAGCTGGCAACAGGTTCCGTTGCCTGTGACTGCCACAATTAATGCGGCGCTGCTGGATAACAAGGGGAGTTTCTGGCTGGTGGGCAACAGTGGCTTGGTCATCAAATTAGCGAACGATGGTGAGGTGTTGTCCCTTAACAAACATCAGGGAGAGAGCCTTGCCGCGATTGCTCGTAGTGCCGAAGGGCAGGTATGGCTAGCGGGTACTGCGGGGCTCATGCTCCTACCGGTCAGTGAGTAATCGCCGGTAATTTGGTTTTGTCCTGAAAACAATAACAATAGGGCCTGAGGTATGTTAGATAAACTGGTCAATGGTTTTGAGTCTTTTTTATTTCGTCACCGTGCTTGGGTGATTACGTCGTTTGCACTGCTGACCGTGCTGCTGGGTTATCAGGCCAGTCAACTGCGAATGGATGCGGCGTTTGTCAAAAATATTCCCCTCAAGCATGAATATATGCAGACCTATCTTAAACACCAACAGCAGTTTGGTGGTGCTAATAGCATTATGGTCGCGGTGGAGGATACCAGCGGCAATATTTTTAACCCGGCGTTTTTTGATACTCTGCGGCAAGTTCATGATCAGCTGTTTTTTATTCCGGGAGTAGATAGGTCACTGGTTAAATCTGTCTTTTCACCATCCACTCGTTTTACTGAAGTTGTTGAAGATGGTTTCGCTGGTGGCCCTGTTATCCCTGCTGATTTCAACAATACTCCTCAAGGTCTTCAAATTGTCCGGGGAAATATTGAAAAAGCCGGGATTGTCGGTCGCCAAATTGCAGAAGATTACAGTGCGGCTATGGTGACAGCCCAGTTAATGGACTTTGATCCACAAACAGGAAAGCCGCTTGATACCATTGCCTTTGCTCGGCAATTAGAACAGGAACTGCGGCAAAAGTTTGAACATGGCCAAATTAAAATCCACATTATTGGCTTTGCCAAAATGGCTGGCGATGTGGCAGATGGTGCTCAAGGGGTTGTGCTGTTTTTCTTAGTCGCGATTTTGATCACTGCGGTGATGGTCTACTTCTTTTCCCATTCGTTGATGCTAACCCTATTACCGCTGGTATGTAGTTTGGTCGCGGTGATTTGGCAGTTGGGACTATTGACCGTGGTGGGGCTTGGGTTAGATCCCATGTCGATTTTGGTACCATTTTTAGTCTTTGCCATTGGGGTCAGTCACGGCGTGCAGATGATTAATGCTGTTCGCAGACGAGTGCTGGCAGGGCAGCAGACTAAAGCCGCTGCAGCTGCGGCTTTCAGAGCATTACTAGTACCAGGAGGGGTGGCGTTACTGTCAGATACTGTTGGGTTTTTGACCTTGTTGGCAATTGATATAGGCATTATTCGAGAGCTGGCGATTTCAGCTTCATTGGGTGTTGCTGTGATCATTTTGACCAACTTAATTCTGCTGCCGTTGGTGCTTTCTTATACTCGCTTAGACAATCAATCTTTGGCTCAATCCGGACGTCAACAAGACAGGGCTGAAGGGATTTGGCGCGCACTGTCTCGTTTTGCATCGATAAAGGTGGCGGTTCCAGTATTGCTGTTTACCGCGGTGCTCTACGGTATTGGCTGGTATCAGGCTGACCGTATGCAGATTGGTGATTTACATGCAGGTGCTCCGGCGCTGCATCAAGACAGCCGATATAATCAGGATACGTTTTTTATTACCGATCATTTTTCCATTACTACCGATGTAATGACTGTAATCGTAGAGGCGTTCCCTGAGGCTTGTACTTACCATGATGTATTAAGTCAAATTGATGAGTTTGAATGGCTGGCGGCTAACACCCCCGGCGTGGTGTCTTCAGCGAGTTTGGCTTCAGTGGCCAAAAAAGTGAATGCCGGATTTAATGAAGGCAATCCGAAATGGCAGTTACTGCCGCGCACGACCGCCAGTTTAGTGCAAGCTATCGGTCGGGTGCCGACTTCATCAGGTTTGTTAAATTCAGACTGCTCTGTGATGCCGATTTATCTGTTTTTGCAGGATCATAAGGCGGGCACAATTAACACGGTTGTGGATAAGGTGAAGATGCTTGCGGCAGAGATGAATAGCTCACAACTGACTTTTCGCCTAGCGTCTGGCCCGGTTGGGGTGATGGCTGCGACAAATGAAGCCGTGGAAGCGGCTCAGTTGCCGATGATGTTATATGTCTATGGAGCGGTATTTGGCCTTTGTTTGCTAAGTTTCCGCTCTTTAAAAGCCACTATTGCTGTAATTTTGCCGCTGTATGTGGTGTCGACACTGGCGCAGGCTTTAATGACTCATTTGCACATTGGCCTTGCGGTGAGCACTTTACCTGTGATTGCACTTGGGGTAGGCATTGGGGTTGATTATGGAATTTATATCCTTTCGACTATGTCAGCCAAGCTCAATGATGGTATGGCGGTACAACAAGCATATTTTGAAGCCTTAATGGAGCGGGGCAGTGCGGTGATCTTTACTGGTTTAACCTTGGCTATAGGGGTCAGTACCTGGTTTTTCTCAGCGTTAAAATTCCAGATGGATATGGGCATTTTGCTTACCTTTATGTTCCTAGTGAATATGCTCGGAGCCATCATTATTCTGCCCGCGCTTTCGGCCATACTCTGGCGCAACTCTGGTCAAAAGGGATAACCCATTAAGTCATTTAGTTGTATTTGAAGGGAGCGAACTTGCTCCCTTTTATTTTTGACTTAAACGAAATAGCCTATTGGATCAGATAGGGGATTCAAAAGGAGTACTTCACCGCTTGCTTGTTTGGAAAACGCCCATATTTGATGCTGAATACTTTGTGCTTAGCTGCTAAGAAAAGTTTATTTTAGTTGGTTGGGACTGCCGGTGTGTATTTAGTGAGAGCGTGGGTCGTAAATGTAGGTAATTTGTAAAGATATCTGTCCATTAGTGCAGGTTATTAGAAAACTTACTCCGGTTAATCAATAGATTAACAGAGGATGTACCACTAAAATTTTGCTCGAACTGGGTGATGTTTAGTAATACACTCTTCACACAGTGCCGGCCTGTGTGATATTGGCGCCGGAGATGATACGGAGTTTCTAAAAATAAAAAGCGCTGCCATAGACGCTTAAGGAAACAGCAACATGGCTCTGAAAGATGCAATACCCTCAGTTTTACTGGAAAATGTCGTTAGTCTCATTCACACCCATATTCCCAAGTCCTTAGCCCCCCATGTGGAATCCTTTGCCCATGGCCTATACGGTAATATGGCAAAAGATGATCTTTATGCTCGCACTGACAGTGATTTATACGGTGCGGCTCTGAGTTTATGGAATGCCCTTAATGTGACAGCCTCGGGCGAGGTGCATTTGCGGGTATTGAACCCAAGTCAGGCCAAAGATGGCTGGCAGTCTACCCATTCAATTATTGAAATTATCCATCCCGACATGCCATTTTTAGTGGATTCTGTTGGTATGGCGCTGAATCGGTTGGGGATAACAGCGCATATGGTATTGCATAAGCCATTTGCCATTGGCCGGGATACATGTCGGGTATCTGCGCTGTGGCCAGTTAACGAAGCGCCACTTGATGCAGAAAAAGTGGCGGTATTTGCCATTGAAATTGACCGGCAGAGTAGTCGCGAAGAGATCCGCGCTTTAGAGCAGGAAATCCAGTCTGTATTGGCCGATGTCGCCGCCGCGGTGAATGATTGGCAAGCGATGTCGGATACTTTACAAAATACGATAGATGAGTTGCCCTCCAGACCGTATCCCGGCGATATGCAGGAATTTGAAGAGTCTGTTAATTTCTTGTCCTACCTCAAAAACCATCACTTTACTTTGCTTGGCTACCGTCGATACGATCTGAAAAAAGTGCAAGGTGATATGGAGCTGGTGCCAGATCTGTCATCTGGATTGGGATTGATGAATAAGCCCAATGCCAAACCCGGGCAAGGACTGCTGATGTCTAGCTTGTCGGCTACGGCGCGGCGTGAGGCGATGGACAGCAGTTTATTACTTTTGACTAAAAGTCGGGCGAAAAGCCGGGTGCATCGGCCTGCGTATGTAGATTACATTGGCATTAAACGGTTCGATACTAAAGGCAATGTGATTGGCGAAGACAGATTTTTAGGTCTGTATGCCTCTAATTTGTATAACAGTAGCCCCCGGGAAATTCCGCTATTGGCACAGAAGGTTCACCGAGTGATGGTTCGCTCCGGATTAGCGCCCAAGTCCCATGACTATAAAGCACTGATGAACATCCTAGAGAATTTACCCCGGGATGAACTGATCCAGGCCAATGTGGATGAGTTGTATGAACTGGCCCGTGGGGTGCTGCAGATGCAGGACAGGGACAAACTGAAATTGTTTGTCCGTCGGGATGGATTTGGGCGTTTTCTTTCCTGCATGGTGTATGTCTCTAAGGATAGATATAACACCAAGTTGCGACAGGACACCCAGGCGATTTTAGCCAAGCATTTTAACAGTGAGTATGAGGTGGAGTTTACCACCTATTTTTCCGAGTCAACGTTGGCGCGGACTCACTATATCGTCAATGTTGAAAACAATAATATGGATGTGGATGTGGCAGCAATTGAGCGGGATTTAATCGAAGCAGCGCGCTCTTGGGACGATAAGCTCTATTCGGCGGTAAATACCGCCTTGGGCGATGATTTAGGTAATCGGCTGGGGAAAAAATATGCCAATGCTTTTCCCCGCAGTTATAAAGAAGATGTATTTCCAAGCTCTGCGGTAGTGGATATGCAACAGCTCGATGCGTTGGATGACAGCCATCAATTGGGCATGTTGTTTTACCAGCCGCAGGAAACGGCCCTGACCGACAATAAAGTCCGTCTTAAGCTGTTTCATAAAGATGAGCCAATCCATCTGTCTGATGTGTTACCCATGCTGGAAAATTTTGGCCTCAGGGTAATTAACGAACGCCCTTATGAGGTGATTACTGCTGCGGGAGAGACCTACTGGATCCTCGATTTTCTTATGACAGTACAGGGCGGTAAAACAGATAATCTGGCCGACAGTCAGGACAGATTCCAGCAGGCCCTGGCTGATGTGTGGAACCGCAGGTTAGAGGATGATGGTTTCAACCGTATCGTCCTAGCCAGTGGGCTCACGGGGCGGGAGGTCTCGGTTATTCGCGCTTATGCTAAATATATGCGTCAGATTGATGCCACGTTTAGTCAGGCTTATATCGAAGAAACCTTCAGTCGTTACCCGCAAATTGCCGATTTGCTGGTGAAAATGTTTATCCGTAAATTTAATCCACGCTTGCGCACTCGGACATTAGATAAATTGTTGGAGCAGGTAAATCGTCGGCTTGATGATGTGGAGAGTCTAGATGACGACAGAATTATTCGCCGTTATCTGGATCTTATCCATGCCACGTTGCGAACCAATTTTTATCAACAAAGTGGGAATGGGACAGATAAAGATTACATCTCATTTAAATTTGCCCCTGAGCAGATCCCTGAAATGCCCCGCCCCTTACCCAAGTTTGAAATTTTTGTTTACTCTCCGCGAGTAGAAGGGGTGCATCTGCGTGGCGGTAAAGTTGCCCGTGGCGGCTTGCGTTGGTCTGATCGTCGGGAAGATTTTCGTACCGAAGTGCTGGGGCTGGTGAAGGCGCAGCAGGTGAAAAATACTGTGATTGTTCCTGTTGGTGCAAAAGGCGGCTTTGTGTGTAAACAGTTGCCGACAGACGGCGGCAGAGAGGCCTTTTTTGCGGAGGGACAAGCTTGTTATCAGCTCTTTATTCGCGGCTTATTGGACATCAGTGACAATATCATTAACGGTGACGTTGTGCCCCCGGCGGATGTTGTTCGCCATGATGAGGATGATCCTTATTTGGTGGTTGCGGCGGATAAGGGCACCGCGACATTCTCAGATATTGCTAACGCCATTGCCATTGAATATGGTTTTTGGCTTGGGGATGCATTTGCATCGGGCGGCAGTAATGGCTATGACCACAAGAAGATGGGGATTACTGCCAAAGGTGCATGGGAGTCAGTCAAGCGGCATTTCCGCGAGATGGCCATTGACTGTCAGACCACACCATTTACTTGCGTCGGTATTGGCGATATGGCCGGTGATGTATTTGGTAACGGTATGCTGTTGTCCCGCTATACCTGTTTAGTGGGGGCATTTAACCATCTGCACATTTTTATTGACCCGACACCGGATCCACAAACCAGTTATGCAGAGCGTCAGCGGCTATTTGCGCTGCCACGTTCCAGCTGGGAGGATTATGACAAGTCATTGATTTCAGAAGGTGGTGGGATTTTCTCCCGTCAGGCGAAATCCATTGCGCTGACACCGCAAATGCAAGCCTTGCTGCTTACTGAGCGACAATCAATGACACCAACAGAATTAATTCAGGCGCTGCTAAAAGCTCAGGTCGATTTAATCTGGAATGGGGGGATTGGCACTTATATCAAATCCCGAGCAGAGTCCCATGCTGAAGTGGGTGACAGAGCTAATGATGCTCTGAGAATTAATGGCGATGAAGTGCAGGCTAAAATTGTTGGCGAAGGCGGTAACCTTGGGTGTACCCAGTTGGGGCGGATTGAATATGCTCAACATGGCGGGCGGATCAATACTGACTTTGTCGATAATGTCGGCGGGGTAGATTGTTCTGATAATGAGGTCAATATCAAAATCTTACTAAATGCGCTGGTGGATGATGGTGAAATGACCATGAAACAGCGCAATCGTCTGCTGGAAGAGATGACAGATGAAGTCAGTCGGATTGTCTTGCAGGATTGTAATGATCAAACTCGTACCATTTCTGTCACCCAGGTGTATGGTGCGGATCAGTTGAAAGAGCAAATCCGTTTTATCCATTATCTGGAAAAAGAGGGGAAACTCGATCGAGAATTAGAGTTTTTACCCTGTGAAGATGAGCTGGCAGAGCGTTTAGCCGCCGGTAAGCCTTTGACGCGACCAGAGCTGTCGGTGTTGGTGGCTTATGCCAAAATGGTGCTTAAAGAGCAACTGTTAACCAGCGAGATTACTGATGATGCTTGGTTAAGTCAGCTGTTGATTGCCTACTTCCCCGCGCAGTTGCAGCAGCAATATGCCGAACGTATGGTTAACCACCCGTTGCGGGGCGAAATTATTGCGACATCTTTGGCGAATGAGTTGGTCAATGATATGGGGCTCAATTTTGTGCAACGAATGCAAGATGAGACCGGTGCCTCAGTTGCGGAAGCGGCTATCTGTTACACTGTGGCTCGCGAAGTCTTTGGATTGACTGAATTAACTCGTGCTATCACTGAGCTTAACGGGCATGTTTCAGCTCAAGTTCAAGGGGAAATGCTGCATCAGTTACGGCGTAATCTGCGTCGGGCATGTCGCTGGTTCTTGCGGCATCGAAACCGTGCCTTGGACATTGCACAGACGGTTGCTTTTTACCGGCCTGTGTTTGATGAACTGAAAGCTAATATTTATCACTTTATGGTTGAAAGTGAAGTGACAGAATTGCAAGCGGAAGCTAAGCACCTGATGGCCGAGGGGGTACCTGAATCAATAGCCGCTGTGGTGGCTAATATGAGCAGTCTGTTCTCAACCATGGATATCGCTCAGATTGCCGAGCAGGAACAGCAGTCTATCGCCTTGGTAGCAGAAACCTACTTTAAGTTAGGTGCTCAGGTCGAGCTGCATTGGTTCTTGGATCAAATTAGTGCTCAACCAGTGACCAATCACTGGCAGGCACTTGCTAGAGCCGCATTCAGGGAAGAGTTGGACTGGCAACAGCGGTCGCTGACCTCTGTGGTACTGGGAACCTGCAGTAGCAGCTGTGATGCCGATAGTATTATCCAGCAATGGATAGACAGCAATCAGCTGCTATTGGAACGCTGGTTCCATATGTTGGCCGATTTCAAAACTTCGCAGAGCCACGAATTTGCTAAGTTCTCTGTCGCCTTACGTGAACTTAATCTGCTGATCCTTCACTGTGAAGGGCAAAAGTAGCCAATAACAATATCAATCGAAAAGCCCTGGCGATAGCCGGGGCTTTTTTAGGTCTAGGAGAAAACATGTTTTACAAAATCGCGCAGAAAGTGATGTTCCAGATGGATCCTGAGCTGGCCCATAACGTGGCAATGTCCGGCTTAAAGGCAACTGGTAATTCAGCGTTAAATTGTTTTTACCGTCAACATATCAAACCTGCCCCGGTGCAGATGATGGGCATTACCTTCCCCAACCCAGTAGGCTTAGCGGCCGGGATGGATAAAGATGGTGAAGCCATCGATGCTTTCCATGCCATGGGATTTGGCCATATTGAGGTGGGAACGGTTACACCTCGACCACAACCGGGCAATGATCTGCCCCGTTTGTTCCGCATTAAGCCGGCCAAGGCGATCATTAACCGCATGGGATTTAATAATAAAGGCGTTGTTCATCTGGTTGCTAACCTTAAAGCAGCTAAAAGCGATATCTTGGTTGGGGTGAATATTGGTAAAAACCGTGATACACCGGTTGAGCAGGGTAAGGATGATTACCTGATTTGTATGGAAAAGGTGTATCAGCATTGCGCCTATATTGCCGTGAATATCTCATCGCCAAATACCCCGGGCTTACGTACGCTGCAATACGGTGAATTGCTTGATGAATTGCTCAGTGCGTTAAAAGCGAAGCAAACAGAACTGGCGGAAAAATATGGCAAATATGTGCCTATTGCCTTGAAAATTGCACCTGATCTGTCTAACGATGAAATTGAAAAAATTGCTAATTCATTGATTGCCAATGAATTTGATGGTGCTATTGCGACGAATACCACTTTAACTCGAGATGGTGTTAGTGGCTTAATGAATGCCAATGAGACTGGTGGTTTGAGTGGTAAACCGCTTAATGAATTGTCAACCAAGGTGATTAAGCAATTAGCTCATTGTTTAAAAGGTAAAATTCCGATTATTGGAGTGGGTGGCATTAATTCAGCAGCGGATGCGCTTGATAAACGTGATGCTGGTGCACAGATGGTGCAGATTTATTCTGGGTTTATTTATCAAGGTCCCCAACTGATCAAAGAAATTTCTGATGCGTGGCGAGTTAAATAATATTTAGGCAGTATTTGAATAAAATATAAACCGCGATCTAACGCGATCATCTAAGATCGAAGTGGATCGCGGTAACTTATTGTTAAATTGAGTTTAATTATAAAAAATCCTTTTGATATTGAATATTTTTTCAACTATTATTTGAGCGTATAATTGGATTACAGGTAGACGTTATGCTATTGATGCCACAGCAGGATTGGCAGTGGAGATATAACGAAACGTATCAAACCTTAAGCGTCTCGTTAGGTTCGGAAATGGAGTTTCTGACACCCTATCATGAGAAACTGTTAATCCCAGATGCAAAAACCTCGATGGAATTCAATATGGAGCATGCTAGATTTTATATTTGCATGCTTGAACGTTTGCGACTCAGTCTAACATTAACCGATGCTGAACTGGTTCAAATTGTATTAAATGCTACTGCGGCTCATTTTATGTTACAGCCGCAGATGCCGAAGTCGTGGTTTTTTGATGTTTGTGATATCTGTGTCTACTGTGATGTGGGAAAGGTATTTGAGTTAAGGGCGGGCCAACAGCGAGTGTTAGTGCTGGTGGTCGAAAATGGTTTGCAAGCGGCGCAGGTGATACTGCTGAGTGATGAGTGCCATTTGTCTGAAACAAAAGTACTGCGTAAATTTGATTCGATTAAAGTGATGCATAATCGATTGATGCCTGCAAGGGAACATCGGCAGGTTATTGCTGCATAGTATCATGCCTGTTCTAAGGCAGTTCATTTTGTAACTGCCTTATTTATCTTTCTTTCTGAATTAATTACTTTTTATTACCGCTGTTGTGGTAAGGCGAGTTGATTAATTTTTAATACTTATGATGATAGATTCTTTATTTGTCATTCACCTCAGTTTAATTTCTGCTTTAATTTTTCCTGGTTTTTCTGCGATAATCGTCAAGATGATATAAATAATTTTTTGGGATATTTTCCGTGTCGGTATTTGGCCCTTCCTCCTCTTTTGCTGATTTTGTTTACCGGCATTTCCGAATTATTCATGCCCTTAAATTGGGTTTTGCGCTGTTTATTGCCGCCTTTATTAATGTCGTATTTGCCTTGCCGCATTTTGTCTGGAGTATGGTGACAATTGTCATCATTATGATGAGCTTACCCCAATTTGGCGGTGCATTAGAAAAATCACTACAACGCGCAATTGGGACTTGCCTGGGCTCTGCTTATGGGGTGTTTTTAATCGCCTGTTTTCACAGCTATTGGGTGGTTATGGCGTTATTGATCCTTGCCGTCAGTTTGGTGTGTTTTATTTCTAAAGGGCGCTATAGCTACGCTTACTTAGTGGGTGGCTTTACCATTATTATTGTTATTGGTGATGCTAACCATGATATTTCTGAGGCCATGTGGCGTACCGCTAATATTCTGCTTGGTTGTCTTATTGCTGTAACGGTATCGCTGTTTGTTTTGCCGATTAAGGCGAAGCAGGACTGGCGTAATCAACTGCATAAATCCTTGATGACACTGTCAACTGCATTGGGAAAGCAACTACATGCTGGCGCATTTCGTAATGATGATCTCCGGGCTGAAATTGAAACAGGGATGAAGGCAGTATTGGCGCAGAAAAAGCTGTTTTTCTCTCTGGAGTGGGAAAGCCAGACATTGAAAAAGCATAAGCAGCTATTGGAAAACCTTGCACAGGAGCAGGTGCGGATGTTGACCTTAATGGAGATCCTGTCTCAAACCCGTTGGCGGGATGATGAATATCCTTCTTATGCAAAAATAAACCAGCTTGCCTGTGTGTTACAAAAATCCTTATTGGAATTGGCACAGTTTATTAATGGTGAGACCGAAATTTTTCCTGAATTGCCGGATCAAATGGGCTTAAATTTGCATCAACAGCTGATGTCATCTCTTGATGATAATGAACGGCACCACTTTTCTTTGACTGGTTATACCTGGCTGTTGTACCAATTTGCCAAAGCGCTTGAAAGTGTTTATTCAGAAGTTTACCTCATCGCAGAGGCTTACCGGGCGGAAGAATCACGCTGATAAGCGTTTGCTCCGTTTGCGCTGTAGTGAGAGTTTTGCTTTTTTGCGAGATAAAGTCAGTACCTCTTAGCAAACTGTTCAATGCGCTTAGGCGAACCATTTAGTCACGTTGGTAGCATATTGTTAGTACATTATTAGACTATGAGGTATTACAACTCGGTTTCTACACCCTCTGCTTTGTATCAAGCCTTATAGATAGGTGCAAAAATTCGCTTAAAACGTTAACAACGACTAATTTCAAGATAAAAAAACCGGCCTTGGGCCGGTTTTTTTATTAGTACAGCTTGCTTGGTTTATAGCAGGCCTTTAGCCCGTAGCAGGGGCTCGATACCGGCCTCTTGGCCACGGAACTGCTTATACAGGGCCATGGGGTCATGGCTACCGCCTTGTGATAATACATTACTACGGAAGGCGTCTGCTGTTGCCTTATCAAAGATGCCTTTTTCTTTAAATGCCTCATAAGCATCGGCGCCAAGAATTTCAGACCAGATATAGCTGTAGTATCCGGCTGAATAGCCGCCGGAGAAAATGTGGGCAAAATAGGTACTGCGATAGCGTGGTGCGATCTCATCGATGAGCCCCATATTAGCCACCGATTCAGCCTCAAACTTAGCTGCATCTCTAACCTGAGTGTCTGTCAAGGTGTGCCAGTCAAGATCCAGTTTAGTTGCCGCCAGATATTCGACTGTTGCAAAACCTTGGTTGAATTTGCTAGCAGCCTGGATCTTTTGTACCAGCGCTTGTGGGATCACTTTGTTGGTTTCATGGTGACGGGCAAATTGGGCCAATACTTCTGGCTCTGTCATCCAGTTTTCCATTACTTGGGATGGAAATTCTACATAATCCCGTGGCACGGAAGTGCCTGACTGGGAACGGTAAGTAACATCCGACAACATGCCATGTAGTGCGTGGCCAAATTCATGGAACAAAGTACTGGCTTCATCAAAGGTCAGTAGTGTCGGCTCTCCGGCTGGCGCTCGGGTGTAGTTGAGCACATTGACTACAATCGGCAGTGTGTGTTGACCATTTTGTTTGAATTGAGCGCGGTAATCATTCATCCAAGCCCCACCACGTTTGCTGTCACGGACAAAATAATCACCTAGGAAAACTGCCATCAGCTCGCCATCTTTGTCGTACACTTCCCAGGTTCTGACATCAGGGTGATACTTGGGCAGATCGTTACGCTCTTTTACCGTGATACCAAATAGCTTGTTCGCGGTATGGAAAACCCCATCTATGGTGTTTTCCAGCGAGAAATAGGGGCGGGTATCTTGTTCATTAAAGTCATATTTGGCTACGCGAATTTTATCGGCATAATACCACCAGTCCCACGCTGCCAGTTTGAAATCACCGCCTTCAGCATCAATGAGATTTTGCATTTCGGTCACTTCCGCCCGGGCTTGATCCAGCGCCGCGGGCCATACTTTATTCAGCAGGGTGTAAACATTCTCAGGTGTTTTGGCGGTGCGCTCTTCTAAGACAAAATGTGCATGGGTAGGATACCCCATCAAGGCGGCTCGTTCGGCACGTAGTGCCGCCATTTTAGCTAAAATCTGTTTGTTATCATTAGCGTTATTATTATTGCCGCGCTCAATATAGCCATTGAACAATTGCTCCCGCAGTGCCCGGTTATCTGCATAGGTTAAAAATGGCGTAATAGAGGGTCTATGCGTGGTAAAGACCCATTTACCATTATGGCCACGTTTATTTGCGGTGATAGCTGCTTGATCGATCACATCTTGGGGCAGGCCGGCCAGATCAGCTTTATTATCAATCACTAGATCAAAGGCATTGGTTTCTGCTAGGAGGTTATCACCAAATTCGAGACTGAGTTTGCCGATTTTTTCGTTTAACTGCCGTAGCTTATCTTTATCCGCTTCATTGAGATTAGCGCCGCCCCGGGTGAAGGATTTGTATGTGTCTTCCAGCAATTTAGCCTGTGCTGTTGTCAGATTTAGGCTGCTTTTCTGCTGATAGACAGTATTTACGCGCTGAAACAGTTGCTCATTAAGCATGATGTCATCACGGGCGGCAGATAGCATAGGGGAGATCTGTTTAGAAATGGCCTGTAATTCATCATTGGTATCGGCACTGGTCAGGTTATAAAACACACTGGCGACTTTCCCCAATAACTGGCCTGAGTATTCCAGTGCTTCAATAGTATTGGCAAAATCCGCAGCTGTGGGGTTGGCAATAATGGCCTTGATTTCAGCCCGCTGATCAGCAATTCCTTGCTTGAATGCCGGTAGATAATGTTCAGGGGTAATCGCGGCAAAGTCAGGGATGCCATGTGGTGTAGGGTAATCACGGAAAAAAGGATTATCAGCAGCGATTTGACTGGCCGCAGCAGTTTGATTGCTGATTGGCGCTTGTGGGGCTGTGGCATCGCTGCAGGCTGCCAGGGTCATAGTCAGTCCCATGGCACAGACCAGCGGTTTGAGGGTTAATCCCTTCATAGTGGTGTCCTTTAATTAATGATTATTGTTATTGGCCGGAACATCGTGTTCGGGTCCTATTGTGCTTGACTTTGTGATATCGGTTTTATTAGTAACCTGCCGATATGCAAGGGTATTTAATGGTTACATTGAAGTTGCTTATTTATCACATAATGGTAGGAAAATGCCAGCCTGAATTGTTAATGACAGTGTCTATTGCGGATGTGATCGGATTATCGTTATGGTCAAGGGCTATTTGCTGCTTATATGGCAATGAGGTCCCACTCTAAGGTGGTAATGGCGGCATACATACCATCAGTAATAGCGTTGTTTTTGATAATCGCGTCAATGTGGGTAATAACATTTGTTCATTAAATATTGTTCGGTGAATGTGATGATCTGTTAATTGGTTAATAGGCCACTATTGGTTGTCGTGGCCTATTGGATAACATTAGTTTAGTACCCGGCGGTGGCTGAACCTGAACGTCGAGGGTCTGATGCGCCATATAGTCCGCTGGGCGTTATCATGATGCTCTGGGTCGAGCCCATAGCATTTTTGATTACGACTTTGTGGCCTTTTTGCTGCAGTAGTTTGATAGTGTCAGGGTTGAGGCTTCGCTCCACTCGCAGCTCGTCCGGTAGCCATTGGTGATGAACCCGAGGAGCTTGAGTTGCTTCGGCGATATTGAGCCCATAATCTATGGTATTAAGCAAAATTTGCAGTGTGGTGGTGATAATACGGGACCCACCCGGACTACCGGTCACTAGCCAAGGTTGGTTGTCTTTTAAGACTATGGTGGGGCTCATTGAGCTCAGAGGACGTTTATTTCCCGCTACCGCATTAGCTTCTCCGCCGATCAGGCCAAAACCGTTAGGAACGCCGGGCTTGGCTGAAAAATCATCCATTTCATTATTCAATAAAATACCACTGCCAGCGGCAACTAGCCCTGAACCATAACTGTAATTGAGGGTGTAGGTATTAGCGACAGCATTCCCCCATTTATCTACCACGGAGTAATGGGTAGTTTGTGGGCTTTCTTGCAGTAATTTGCCCGGCGTGATTTGACGACTATCTTTTGTCCGCTTGGCATCAATTTGTCCACTCAGCGCTAAGCCATAAGCCTTGTCAGTTAATTTGGCTGTTGGCACTGGGTAAAAATCCGGATCGCCCAGATAGCGGCTGCGATCGGCATAAGCCAGTTTCATCGCTTCAGTTTGTAAATGAATACTGTCAGCACTGTTATGTCCAAGCTGGGTTAAGGGGAAATGTTCCAGAATATTAAGCATCTGGATGATATGCACGCCACCTGAGGAGGGCGGTGGCATAGAAATCACTTTGTGTCCTCGGTAACTGCCGCTGATAGGTTGACGTTCAACTGCGCGGTAATTTTGCAAATCAGCATGGGTCATAATGCCGCCGGCCTGATTGACAGCGCGGACGATATCTTGGGCGGTTTTGCCTTGATAAAAGCCTTTATTGCCCTGTGTGGCAATGCGTTTAAGGGCCGCGGCCAGTTCAGGCTGACGCAAAATATCCCCGGGCTGATAATGGCTACCATTAGGGTGGTAAAAGACCGCCTTTGTGCTTGGCCACTGACTTAATCTAGGCTGAAGGGCTGCCAGTGATGCGGCCAGATCCGGTGTGACAGTGATGCCTTGTTCAGCCAACTTGATGGCAGGTGCTAACACTTGTGCTAGTGTCATGGTGCCATATTTTTCTAATGCTAATGTAAAACCTGCCACTGTGCCGGGCACACCAACGGCTAAGCCATGGTAGGTTGAACGTTCTGGAATGACATTACCTTGGGGATCAAGAAAAATATCAGCCTTAGCTGAAGCCGGCGCGGTCTCTCTATAGTCGATGGCTGTACTGAGTTGCTGCTGAGGCAGATGGAGTAGCATAAAGCCACCGCCACCAATATTACCGGCACGGGGGAGCGTGACGGCGAGGGCAAAACCAGTAGCGACTGCAGCATCAATGGCATTCCCGCCCTGTTTGAGAATATCTACTCCCACAGCGGTAGCAACGGCTTCTTGACTTGCCACCATGCCATTTGCTGCCCATATCGGTTGAGCCGTGGCTTGGTGGCTGAAAATAGCCTGTTTGGCGACGATTGGTGAGGTTGTTTTATTGGTCAGTTCGGATGCAGAAGAGGCCGACACGGATAACAGTGGCAATACCAAGGCCGACAAAGGTAGTAATCGTTTGATTGGGGACATGTTCAATCCTTAAACACACCAAGAGCAGATAGCCAATGTGCAGTGCGGCGGTTAAAAATGCAAGTCTGCTAGCGTGACATATATGCTATTGCTCGTGGTGGAAAAAGCTTTGAACCTAGCCTCTTGGGATGGGGTTGTTATATCAAATTTGTTGGTAATCTATCTTTGTTTACCGACGAAGAAATTGGCAAAAGCACTGTGGAGAGGGCTCATATCTTTTCATCAATCAAGTGCTAACCAAAGGCCTACTAGAATCATTAAGCTGCCTGCAATACGGTTGAGCCAACGGATATTATCTCCTTGGGATAAGAATAGTCGCAGGCTTTTTCCGCCGGAGGCGTAGACTAGCATAGAGCCAAATTCAGTTAGCAGGATAATCGCTACAAGGGCTGATAGTTGTGGTGCCAGTGCGCGGTCTATGCTGATAAAAGGTGGTAGCAGCGAAATCATAAATGCCCAGCCTTTGGGGTTGGCAATGGCAGTGAAAAAACCTTGGGAAATTAATGATAGCCGGCTAATTTGGGTCGGTACATTGTCCAGTGATGCTATTTTTCCTTGGGTGCGCCACATATTGACGCCGATATAGATAAGGTAAGCACCGCCCAACCATTTCATCAACTCAAATATGCCCGGGTATTTCAGCATAAGCGCTGCGACACCGATAACTGCGGAGACGGCAACAACAGCGACTCCGACTAATTCTCCTAACATCATCCATAAGGTGCGCCGCACACCAATACTCATACCGAGGGTCATGGCTAGGGTCATACACATTCCTGGTGTAATAGCGACAAAAAAGAAGGTAGGAATAAATGCAGCAAGAAGGGCAGAATCTGGCATAAAGTGTTTTGTGGTTAGGTAGATAATTTATCGCGGCAGTGTAGTGGATAGCCTGGCAGAAGAAAACCGGCTTAAGCGTCTTCTAAGCCGGTTTATTTGGCTGATTTATCGCAATGTGATCTGTTTAGCAGCTTGATATTGACCTGTCTGCCTATGCAGGTATTTTACTGAGATATGGCCTTAGAGTACTCCACGGCGCATTTGATCCCGTTCAATAGATTCAAACAGGGCCTGAAAGTTACCTTCACCAAAGCCGAGGTTATTTTTCCGTTGAATAATTTCAATAAAAATAGGACCAAACAGATTTTGCGTAAAAATCTGCAGCAGATAACCGGATTCATCACCATCGACCAAAATTTGATGTTGTTTAATACGGTCTCTGTCTTCCGTGACCTGGGGAACTTTATTGAAGATGGTGTCATAGTATTCAGGAATAATATCTAGCGTACGGATCCCTGTATCGACCATGGCATCGAGGGATGCGACAATATCCCGGCTGCGAAATGCCAGATGTTGTACTCCAGGGCCATTGTATTCTTTGAGGTATTCATCAATCTGGTTTTTGTCATCACCCTTGCCCTCGTTGATGGGAATACAAAAGGTTCCGCAGGGAGAGCGCAGTGCGTATGAGAGTAGAGCCGTCTGTACTCCGCTGATATCAAAATAACGCACTTCGGTGAAACCGAAAATATCCTGATAAAACTTGGCCCAGTGTTCCATGGTGCCTTTATGCACATTATTGGTCAGGTGATCCACTGCCATAAATCCTTTTTCCTGAGTGAGCACCGGGGCTGCCAATTCTTCAAAATCGGTATGGTAAATATTATTGTCGGCACCGAACCGGTCAATAAAATAAATTAGGCTATCACCAATCCCATAAATTGCGGGGTAGGGAAGATCTCGGTCGCAATTATCGGCCGCTTTGGCACCCCTGGCCAGCGCGGTGCGGTAAGCGGCATGGGCATCTTCAACCCGCCACCCCATAGAACAGATAGCTGGCCCATGGCGGCGGGAAAATTCAGCAGAAAACCCCTGACGCTGCCGGTTTAATAAAAAATGAATATCATTTTGCTGATAGTGATAAATTGCTTTACCGATGACTTTTTCCCGCATGGAGAAACCGAAGTCAATAAAGGTTTGGTGCATAAAGTCAGTATCTGGTGAGGCAAATTCAGTAAATTCAATGCCAAGCAGACCTAATGGGTTTTGTTCGTTTGCCATCTTGCTATCCTCATTTGGGGCGGAAGCGGCATCCTGCCGCAGCAATGGTGTCAGTGCGTTGCGCTAAGTTATTGGTTTATCACAGGTAAAAAACCGCTAAATGGCTGCTGGGTTATTCCAGCCAGGAGCGGATATAGTCCGGGCTCATGGCATGGCGCACATGCTCTGTCAGTGACAACGGCGCGAAGGTATCAACCATCACGGCATACTCAGCGGTTTGTGTCTGCCCGATAGAGGCTTCTGTTTTGCCCGGTTGTGGGCCGTGTGGCACTCCTTTGGGATGTAGGGTGAGATAACCGGCTTTAATGCCTTTGCGACTCATAAAATCGCCATCGACGTAATACAAGACTTCGTCACTGTCGATATTGTTGTGAAAATAGGGCGCAGGAATAGATTTAGGATGAAAATCATACAGGCGTGGTACGAAATTGCAGATAACAAAATTATGCCCACTTAACAGTTGGTGCTCTGACGGTGGCAAATGAATTTGTCCCACTTTTGGGGCGTAATCTTGGATATTGATCGCCCAAGGATATACATAGCCATCCCAGCCAACCAGATCAAAAGGGTGCCATTGCAGTTGGGTTTGTTGGTAGCGGTCAGCAAATTTGCTGATTAAGGAAAAACTCCCCTCGCAGACAGTTGCTTGAGTGAGCGTTGGGGTGCGGATATCCCGTTCGCAGTAGGGAGCCGACTCCAGTAGTTGGCCATAATCATTACGAAAATGTTTAGGGATTTCCACCATAGAGCAGGCTTCAATGACAAATAATCGAACATCATCATAACTGTCGAATTTCAGTTGATATGTGGTGCCTCGTGGGATCACCAGATAATCCCATTGTTTGACTGTTAGCTCGCCATACTCTGACAATAATCGCCCCTTACCCTGATGAACAAAAATGACTTCATCGGCATAAGCATTACGGTAAAAGTGATCACAATCCTCATTGACGCTTGCGGTATACATTGCAATATCTGCGTTATAAAACAGCTTGTTGCGCGCACTATAAAAGTTGCCACTGCGATCGCACAGGGTTGAATCCAGCTTGTAGTTTTGGATTAAGCCATCTTGCCAAGGTTGTCCATGAGACATATTTAGCGCGACATTTTCCAACGTTTTAGTCGGCATATTGTGATGATATTTATTGGAGTAAATATTGGAAAACCCATGGGTGGAAAATAGCTCTTCGCGGTAAAGCGTGCCGTCGGGCTTTTCAAAAGCAATATGACGCTTGGGGGGTATTTGACCCTGTTGCAGATAAAATGGCATGGGACGATATCCTTATTTCCTGTGCTGACGGGCGAGTGCATCGAATTAATGCAGTTTCGCTGTAGTGGCAAAAAATCCTTGACCCGACCGAGTCTGTCTTGCATTGGCACAGTTGTGTGTGATCTTGGTAACAATTTAGTTGCTGTAATTAACAAAAAAAAGAATAATTATTGCGCTAACTTAATCAAAAAAACTGATGGTGATGCCTGCGCTCGATAATGTGTGCATCAAGTGACGGCTAAGGCGTTTGCTATCAGCGACTAGGAGAGCAGTCAGCGCGGAATCGTTTGCTGTGACGCAAAGGGCCGGTAATGGATAACAGGAGTTGCCATGAAGTTGGATATCGAAACCTTTCGTATTTTACAGGTGCTGGTGGAATGCGGCAGTTTTGCCAAGGCGGCGGAGCGGTTGCATAAAGCGCAGTCAGCAGTCAGTTATCAGGTGAGAAAGCTGGAGCAACATCTTGGGGTAACACTGTTTGACCGACAACAGTATCGAGCTGAGTTAACGCCCCAGGGGCGGGTTATCTTAGCCGAAGGGCAGAAATTGCTGGGGCAGTTAAGTCATATTGAGCAGCTGGCTCACAGTTACCGGGAGGGATGGGAGCCGAAATTATCACTGGTGATTGATGGTGCACTTCCGATGGAGCCTATTTTGACAGCACTGAAACGTATGGCTGAGCACAAGGTGCCGACCAAAATTCAGTTGACAGTCGAGTTTCTCGGTGGGGTACAGCATCGATTTGAGCGTGACAATGCCCATCTGATGCTGGTGAAAGATTATCAACATCAGCTGGATTATCAAGTCACCCCATTGCCGGATATCTGTAGTGTACTTTTGGTATCAGGCGTACATCAACTAGCCGCTATGACGCATATTTCCTTGATGCAACTGCAGCAGTTTGTGGAGTTGACCATTGAAGATTCTTCCCCTCAACCCACCGCACTGGATGATATGCAATTTGGCGGGGATAAAGTGTTTTATCTTGCTGGTTTTATGATGAAAAAACATGCGTTACTAAAGGGGCTAGGCTTTGGCTGGATGCCCACTTTTTTAGTCAACACAGAATTGGATAACGGCACCTTGGTGCCAGTGGATTATGTTGGTGGACATCGTCACAGCTTCACCCCTAAATTGGTGGCTACCGCTGGACGTCCGCTGGGGCGGGCAGGACAATTATTTACCCAATTGATTATTGAAGAATTCAGTCGCCCGCAAACTGATGCCAGTGCGATGGGATAGACGAGACATAAAAGGGGCTGCAGCCGAATAGGCGGTGGTATTAGTTCTGCCCCATTGCCAGTACGGCTTGCCATTGCGCATCGGTTACCGGTTGAATACTGAGTCTTGAACGGCTAAGCAATAACATATCAGCTAATGCAGGGTTAGCTTTCAGTGCTTTGAGAGGAATGATTGCTGGGAATTGCTCAATAAAGCGGATATCGACTAAATACTATCTGGGATCTGCTGTACTGGCTTTAGCATCATAATAGCGACTGGTGGGATCCATCGCAGTCATGTCAGGATAGGGGCTGGATGCTACTGTGGCGATCCCGACAATCCCCGGGGTAGCACAGCTTGAGTGATAGAAAAAAATGCGGTCACCAATTGACATGCTATCGCGCATAAAATTACGCGCCTGATAATTGCGTACTCCACTCCAAGGCTCTTGTGTCACTTTTTGTAGATCTTCGATGCTGAACTCGCTGGGTTCAGACTTCATTAACCAGTATTTCATTATTTGCCCTAAGCATGATTAACCGCGTCAGTATATCCACTTTTGTTCCGTTGTAACAACGAGATGACCGTGGGATAGATGGCATTTTTACCTAGGGTCTGTTGACGTTTCAAGTTTGTTTTTGCAGCGATTTGAGGATGCTTTATACAAGGCAGAGGCTTTGAGAGGTAGTTGCGCTACCTGATAAGCCGATAACGCAGTAGAAAGTAGCCTCAAACGCTGCCCGCAGGGTTCGGCTAAAAGCGTTTTACTCTTTGTTGAGCGGTTCTTGCTTAGAATAACTAGGCGACAAACCACTCGCCGCGATTAAAACGCTTTTATCTCGAACAAAATTTAATCACGAAACATCAACAGACCCTAGAGTGCATAGCGGGGATGATAGTGAACAGTAAGTCTGTCTGCAGCGGAAGCGCGATGGAATCACTTCTGTGTCAATTGGTTGATATCTGTCAGCTTGCATGCCATTGCAAGGATACTGATTCTTCCTTACCAAGTCGGAAAGGTTGATGAACTGGTCGATAAGAAAATTGGTGCTGGCCTCAAGTGTCCAGCACCTCTTAGAACGATATCGTATTGGCGCCGCTTTTCGCCTATTGCCCAAATGGCTGTGGTTTTGGGGTAGCGTGGTTCGATGGCGGCAAAACAGGTAGGGTAATGTTGGGCTGCTCACCTGTGAGACTGCGCAGGAAGGCAACTAACTCCTGGGTTTGCTTAGTGGTGAAATGGCGGTTTAATTGGATATCGGCCATGGTGTTAACGGCTTGCTCCAAGGTCCAGACACTGCCGTCATGAAAATAGGGATAAGTCAGTTCAATATTTCGTAGTGTCGGCACTTTAAAGACAAACTTATCGGCATTGTTGCCTGTGACGTCTTTGCGCCCTTGAGCTGGGTTATTGGTATGGAAAGGTTTAAACAGCCCCATTTTCATATACATGGTTCCGCCTACAGCCGGTCCTTGGTGACAAGCAATACAGCCACTATTTTTGAACAGGGCATATCCCGCTTTTGCCTCGGGGCTGATAGCTTGCTGGTTACCCTGTAGATAGTGGTCAAACGGGCTATTGGGCGTAACCAGTGTTTTTTCAAAGGCGGCAATGGCATCGGTGAGTCGATCGATCGTAATTTTGTTATTACCATACACAGCATTGAACTTTGCCCGGTAAGCGGGCATAGAAGCAATGGTTTCTACCGCTAACTCATGGCTATAGCCCATTTCTTTTGGGTTAGCGATGGGACCGCCCGCCTGTTCCTGCAGATCTTTTGCCCGTCCATCCCAGAATTGCGCCAGCATATAATTTGCGTTGAGCACAGTGGGTGCATTGATTGGCCCCTGTTGCCACTGGTCGCCAATCGAAGTTGGGATGGCATCAACCCCGCCTAACGAGAGGTTGTGGCAAGAGTTACAGGAGATAAAGCCTGATTTTGATAGCCGGGGATCAAAATAAAGCATTTTCCCCAACTCGACTTTGTCTGGCTCCGTGATTTTGGCTGGTGGGATAATACTAATGGGTTCAGCAGCGAAAATTGTTGGAATATAAGCTAAAGATAAGGTCAGTAGAATCGGACTAAGTAGGGTTGATTTCATCAGATGCCTTGGAATAGTTATTATAAAAACTTTAATAAACAAAGCTTAATCTTTGCCGGGTAAGGCCAGAAACAGATTGTTTAGATTGTGTCTATCGCTTAGCTGGATAAACAGATTGTGAGTGATATCCTTGGCATTTTATTAATGGTCTGTTAGGCGGGCTATACTTGGTGGATGCTTCATGGATGATGTGTGCAGGATAGGTAGGAAATTATTAAACGGTATGATGCTGCAGGAGTTCACCATGCCACTGTTATTTTCATCATCCTCTTTATTACGCGCCCTGCGTAAATGGGCTCTATTACTGAATGTGGCTCTTTTATCTTGTTGTGTGACATTTTCCGTCCGTGGTGAGACGTTACACCTGATTTCAATTTTATGGCCTCCTTATGCCAGTCAGTTTTTGCCGGAGCAAGGGGCATCAGTAGCTGTGGTGAAAGCGGCAGTCAGAGCAATGGGGCATGATGTTAAAGTCGATTTTTATCCTTGGCGTCGAGCGATAAAACTTGCCAGTAATCCCACCAGTCGTTATTTAGGAATATTGCCGGTTTATGATCATCATCGTGGGCAATTTTTATTGTCGGCCCCTATTAGCTATAGCCCCTTGGGGTTGATTGAACGGCGTTTTCACCCCATCAGCTGGCTAACGGCTCAAGATTTACGTCAGTATTCACTTGCTACGGTACGCAATGATAATAATGCTCGAGTGTTAGATGCATTATTGGCACCGCAGCAACGCCTGATGATTGCGACGTCAGATTTGCACAATGTTAAAGCATTGGCCTCGGCGAGAATTGATGCTGCAGTGATGGATACCCGTGTCTTTACCTATTTACTACGTAGCCCCGCTGTCGCCTCCTTTCATGATGCGCTGCAGGTAAATAAGAAATTGCTTGCTAACCCTGGTTTGCATGTGGCGTTTCAACTTGGTGCCAAAGGGCGCCGTTGGCAACGAATTCTGGATCAGGGGCTAGCAAAAATTAATGTACCTGCGGTGATGCAGGGCTATTTAGGTGTCGCTATGCCGGTATCATCGGAATGATATTGCTGTATTAGTGACATTCATATCCTGCTTATGCTTTTGCCACGATTGTTTGACCTATGGGCGTTAAACTCAGTTGTGCCAGTTTTAAATGTTGTAGGCCGAAGGGAATACCAATAATGGTGATAAAACTGGCGATAGCCAATAACAGATGGCCTAATCCTAACCAGAACCCAAAGAGTAAAAACCAGATGATATTTCCTACCATCCCTAAATTACCTGTACCGATATCCTGTTTTCCGGTGAGGTATTCTCGTTCAATGACGGTCTGACCAAAGGGCCATAAACTCAATTCACCGATAACAAAACAGGCGCGACCAAATGGGATACCGATAATACTGATAAAGCAAAGCAATCCGACCAGCCACCAAGCGAGCCCCATCACTAATCCTCCGGTAAACAACCAGATAATGTTCAGTAGCAGGCGAAGTAAAGACATGTGTTTTCCTCATTGTTGTCGTTGATATTGCTGTAGAAAGCAAATCACAGGCCACTATTAACATAATGATTTATTGATTATTTTTGGTTAGATTGCTTTTCGCTCTGAAAATCTGGGTGGCCAATTAAACCAATATATCGTTGTTTTGACTAAATCGGTTTAGGGTATCATGGCGCAGGTTTTACTTAGTGCTATTGGTTTTATTGCAAGGGAGTTTCATTTTGCGCTTATCCCATTCACCGGTTGATACCGTCACATTGTTTGGGCGGAACGTGTTTATAAAACGTGATGATCTACTACATGGGGCATTTAGTGGTAATAAAGCCCGTAAATTTGCTTATTTTCTGCAACACGATTTCCCCTCTGTCACCACGTTGGTTGGTTATGGTTCTCCCCAAGCAAATTCCCTGTACGCCCTTACTGCGCTTGCTGCATTAAAGGGTTGGCAGCTTAAATTTTATGTTGATCATGTTGCATCATATATCCATCAGCATCCAGCTGGGAATTATCGTGCGGCACTGGCACTCGGAGCCGAAATTATTGATTTGAGCCAATGTATCGATCGTCAAGGGTTAAGTTGCCATGATTATATTGCCGCCCAAGCATGGTCTTTGCATCAGGATGTACTCGTGGTGCCAGAGGGAGGGCGTTGTCATCAAGCTCAATATGGCATTGATCAACTGGCTGATGAAATTATTCATTGGCAACAGGAGCAGTTACGAGCGCCATTGAGAGTTGTGTTGCCATCAGGAACAGGTACCACTGCACTTTACTTACAACGGCGTTTTTGGGCACGTAAAGTAGACATTCAAGTTTATACTGCGGCAACGGTGGGTGGTGATTCGTATTTGCATCAACAATTTGCTGAACTTGAAGCAGATAGCAATTGTTATCCTAAAGTGGTTTCCTTGGGGCAAAAATATCACTATGGCAAGTTATATCCCCAGTGTTTATCGGTTTGGCAGCTGGCTTGTGAGTGTGGCATTGAGTTTGATCTACTTTATGACCCAGTAGGTTTGATATTACTCGCTCAATTATTGGATAAATACCCCAATGGTGATGTTATGTATCTTCATCAGGGTGGGTTGCTTGGTAATGAGACGATGTTGCCCCGCTATCAACGTAAATATCCAGAGAAATTTCTTAGTTAAGTAACTAACGGTCTGTTTAGTTACAGCTCAATAAGAGAGGCAAATGGTTATGAGCCTACTCATGATGGGCTCTTTTTTGTGCAGCTAGCGACTAGAACGGTGGGTAGTAAAGATTAGTTGATAAAGCTGGGGAAATGTGCAGAAGCTGTGTTGAGGTTATCACTGTTTGGTCAGGTTCCATCTGCCGCAGTGCAGATGCTAGCCTGACCAAAAGAGAAGAGTAACATGATAAAACCTTGCTGCTGTGACACTCGTCCTGGAAGATGTGAGGTAGGACCGTGATGGAGTGCGGTCAGCGGTTTGTTATTTACTGTTTGGATTTAACAACCATTTCATAAATTTCAGTGCTTCTGTGCGTTTTGAGAAGGTTTGACGGTTTTTACCGTGTTTATCTGTAAACGCAATGGAAGTTTTGTTGATAGAAATAGAATCTACCGGGAAGCACACATTAATTTCATGGTTATCGATTTTGTATGACATAGGTCACACTCCTTATTACTACTGATAGTTTCACTTTTTCAGTGAATCAAATGTTTCAATAAAATATCCTCAGCCCGGGGCAGGCGGAATCGTTATCGACTTGAGTCTGTAGTTGGTACATTTCCCAAAGGTTTTACTTTATTTTTAGTCTGCTCATGAGCATCTCTGCTACGAAAAACGCTAGCAGATAGGCGCTAAAAAGTGGATAAACCTGCTGAAATACAACTAAAAGTTGGGGATTTTCAGTGGATAAATTGTTCAACTGTCTAGGTATATTAGCGGCGAAAAGCGTATTGTCAATTCTCTGATATCAACAATTATGTGCGGCCACCGACAAATATGCCGATTTAATGGCCGCAGAGAAGAGGATAGTCTGGCGTCAATAAATGAGTTTACCGATAGGATTAAGCAATTGGCTAATACCTTTAGTAAAGTGCAATGGGGCATCAACAACCGTATAGCATAAGCAACCGGTAGCTGTTTTGGGGGCATGCTCATGGTTGTTATTCATAATGATGAAATCACCGGCAACATATTGGCTGTGGCCATCATTAAACTCCCCCTCTAATAGCAGGGTAATTTCTTGCCCTTTGTGCGTATGTTGGGGAACTTCGCCATGTTTATCTATGTGTAGCAGACTGGCTCGGGTATTCCCCTCATCCAAGGCTAAACGCAAGCGGCTAACTTTCCCAATGGTTTTCCAGCTGCCATGCAGTTGTTGACGAAAGGCGTTAGGGAGCAGAGTGGAGAGACCATGTCCAGGAACTTTAATTTTTACCGCAGATGTCACTGGGTGGGAATCGCTAATGGGTTTGGAAGTGATTTGTTCTAGCATCTGATTAAGATCATCGTTTAGTTTCGTATCAAATACTGCATCAGCGGGGTTTGTTGGTGTTTTATTGTTATTTTGGGCTAAGGCCGAATTGAGATCATCACCCAAAGTACAAGCCGCGATTTGTGCATTAATGGTTTGACTCTGTGCTTGACAATCTGGGCACATTTCGCAATGGGCTGAAATAGCCGTTGCAAGCGATAGCGGTAACTCACCGGCACAATGGGCATTAAGCAACTCACCGGTAGGGTGATATTTAATCATGATGTTTCTCCAGATGTGCTCTGAGTTTTTCCAAACCAAGACGCAAGCGTGACTTGACTGTTCCGATCGGAATATTCAGCTTTTCCGCCAGTTCTTGTTGACTGAGTTCTTGTAGATAGACGCCTTGAACAATCTGGCGCTGCAATGGGGGCAGTTTATCCAATTGATGTTTTAACTGACGGGTAAAGCTGTGGTCTGCAAGACCGTCACCTGACCCACTGTCTTCAAACAGAGGCCAGATATCATCACCAAAGGCATCTTCGCGGTTGTGTTGTACTTTGCGTAACATATCAAAGCATTGATTACGCATAATGGTAAAAATCCAAGTGCTAACTGCGCCTTTGTGCGCATTAAAAAGGTGTGCTTTAGTCCAAACAGTCGTCATGGTTTCTTGCAATAGATCTAAGGCTAACCCTTGTTGCCCTAGTCGTTGCACACCAAAGGCTCTTATTTTGGGGGCAAAATGAGCAAAAAGCTTATTGAATGCTTGTTTGTCGCGATGTGTTGCCACTCGGATCAGCAGTTGCTTCATTTCTTGAGCCACTTCAGTCTGCTGCTGTGTGTCCATTATTGCTCTCGTCCGTGGGATGCTGTCTGTATCATAGCGATCCCTCGTGGCATTTGCTGCAGTTTTGTTAAGCATGCCTCTATCCTTTGCCATATGCTGTTTTTCACAATACGTGCAAGGACAGTAGTTGGATCAGCGTTATTGGTGGGGTGATGTTGTGATAAGGGTGCGGATCAGATTTAATGCCGGTTGATGATCTGGCGCTTGAATACAGGGCATTTTTTCATCCGGTGTTAAGGGGAGGATTTCCAGCCAGCGTTGGCAAAGCCAACTAATATCATTCATCTCACTATTATCACTGGATACTTGTTGCCGGGGATAGTCAGCTAACAAATCTTCAAGTGTTGTTTGTAGATATCTATCTTGTTGTTGCAGTGGTACTGGCTGCCAATTGGGTAATAGAGTGATCTCGCCACGGTACAGACCGTCTTGCTCTTGAATCGCTTGTTGCAGTGAAAAGCGTTGTTTGCCTTTCACTGTTATCCCCAGCAGCCCATCAGGCAGAGTTTCAAAATCAGTAATAACAGCCTGAGTACCCATTGCGAGTATGTGTCCGGACTCGGACATCATGCACATACCAAACCCTCTGTTCGATTGACATGATTCTGTCACTAAACGTTGATAACGTGGTTCAAAGATACGTAAGTGCGAGATGCCACCGGGTAGCAGACAAACAGGGAGGGGAAATAGGGGCAGTTGCATGGTAGACCTCGATAATATTTTTCTGGGGTAACACATCCTGAGCAATGCTTTTTACGTATGGGTTTATAGATTCGATCAGGTTAATCAAGATAGGGATGCTAAAGTTATGATGTTGAATCAATTTGAAAAAAAACTTGTTGGTCACCCAGTTAGACGCTGGTTTCAGCAGCAAGTCGAAGCAAAATTGTTGTTATCACTGTTTGATTATGGCCCCGGAAATATTCGCTCAGCATTGGAAATTGGCTGTGGTTTTGGCCATGGTATTACGTTGCTGCGCCACCATTTCGGTGCGCAGCAGGTGACAGGTATTGATCTAGATCCTGATCTGGTTCATCACTGCGCTGTCAAGCATAGTGATGACGCGCAGGTACGGGTGTTGCAGGGCGATGCAATAGCGTTAGATTTTGCCGATAGGGAATTTGATTTAATCAGTAATTTTGCTGTATTTCACCATATTCCCGATTGGCAGTTGGCGATTAAAGAGTGTTTCCGAGTATTAAAGCCAGGCGGTGTATTTTTGTTGGAGGATTTATACCGGCGGGCGATATGTAACCCTTTGAGTCAAAAACTGTTTGTACATCCACAGCAGAATCGTTTTAATCATCAGCAATTACTGTCTCAATTGGAACACAGCGGCTTTCTTGTTCGTCAGGAACGTCAAGTATTGGATTTGGCTGGAATGATATTAGTGCAAAAACCTTTTACTGTGGTGGCGGACTAAGCCAAATCAGGGCTGAGGTATCAACCCCGAGTTGTTCTAGTTTGGCCAAAAAGCGTTTTGCCACAGCATCCGAGAGCTCCGGCGTGCGGCTAAGTATCCAGACATAATCGATATCTGGGCCAATAACTAATGCTGCAATGTAACGGCCTTGGTAAGAAATGATGTCATGAATTTGATAAGCACCATAAAAGGGGCGGAAAAAAGCCACCTTAAAGCGGCCGACCTGGTCGCTGTCCCAAAAATGGGCTCTGCCGTGAGCTTGTTGCCATCGGTCATCTTCTTGACGATAACCGCGATTAATCACTCGAATAAGCCCGGGATCTTCTGGCGATAAGCTGTATTCAGCGGTTACTTTGGTCAGTCCCTGTTCAAAACTGTGATCAAGCCGGGCGATTTCATACCACTTACCTAGATAAGGTGAGAGTGTAAATGGGGTGACAACATCAACCTTTCTGTCCATGACAGTGCAGCCATTTAATAACAGGCTAAATGTCACTAATAGCAATATACGCATAACTCCCTCCTTGGTGGCCATGACAAAAGGCATCCTGTTGATAAAACACTGGGTTAAAGTGGAGAAAAATGCAACGAAAACCTAATGCTCTATTCAGTCTGTCATAAATATTGCCGCTATACTGAATCTTGTTCCCCTTTTTTTCAGGTTCAGTGAACCTGCCCCAGGCAAGAGATCGTTAACATGTCAAAAGTACTGGAATCTGTTGATCAGCGTACCAAACTGGTCGGTGAAAACCGTTTGGAGCTGTTATTGTTTAAAATTAACTCAACGCAACTTTTCGCGATCAACGTGTTTAAGGTTAGGGAAGTGGTTAAGCTGCCCGCGCTCAATGCCCTGCCGGGTAGTCATCCCCATATCACTGGGATTGCCAATATTCGTGGAAACTCGATTCCTGTAATCAACCTGAAAGGGGCTATTGGTTTTAAACCGATGGAAATGAATGCCAATGCAAACCTGATCATCACGGAATATAACCGCAGTGTGCAGGGGTTCTTGGTCGGTGAAGTTGAACATATCGTCAATATGACGTGGAATGATATTTTACCGCCGCCTAAAACTGCTGGCGCGAACCATTATCTGACGGCGATTACACGGCTAGAGGGACCTGATGGCGCCAGATTGGTTTCCATTATTGATGTGGAAAAAGTGCTCGCAGAAATTATTCATTATGATGTTGAAGTGTCTGATGAAGTACTAGCGTCAGAACTTACTCCTCAAATGGCAGGAAAACATATTCTGATCGCAGATGATTCAGCTACTGCTCGGCGACAGGTCAAAGATACGCTTGAACCTCTGGGCGTAAAGATAACAGAGGTCAGTGATGGACGGCAGGCACTCAAATTATTGCAACAATGGGCTGCAGAGGGGAAAACCTCTGAAGATGATTTATTAATGTTGATTACTGATGCTGAAATGCCAGAAATGGATGGTTATAAATTGACTCATGAGTTACGACAGATCCCCGAACTTAAAGATTTATATATCGTTTTGAATACATCATTATCTGGTAATTTTAATAATGCAATGGCAGAAAAAGTAGGCTGTAACCAACTTATCTCAAAATTCCAGCCCGATAATTTAGTTAGGCTAGTGCATGAGCGTATCAAAATGCTGAGCGCTGAGGGATAATCCTGTAACTCCCTTTATTATTCAGTACCTTAATACCATTCTGTTCGTAAATTTGGTCAGAATGGTATTTATTACCATGCTTGAATATTATTAATATTTTGATAAGACGTGCGTGTTATCAGTTGACTTAATATTTTAAATGTTAAATTTTCAAGAGTATTTTATTAAGCTGTTTTGGTGGCGATATTTAAACGGAGCAGTGCTATTTATCTTCGTTTAATTCCATCAAAAATTGACGTTTATCTTTCTGAGTCGCACTACGCATCAGTTTTGCCAATTTGAGCGCATGGCTAAAACGGTGTCGACCGAGGATATTGATCAACGCGGTTAGAAAATGCTGATCCAATCCTAAGCTATTGCCATAGTGATGGATGGCTTGATTCAGGCTGTTAAAATTGATGCCATTGATTTGTAACTGTTGGCTGCTAGTTGGCTCATCAATGTCAATACCCTCAAGTGTTAGGGGCCAAGGACGAAAATTGATGCGTGATTTGGCAATCAGATACATTTTCCAGCCACTTTCTCTGAAACCGGACAAAATCTTACAGGAAAACTCAGACTCAGCCAGTTCTGTTTCTGTCCAATTATCACCAATGGCAAGATGGGTTTGGTAACGTTTAAGTAGCGCGTCTTTGACTGTTTGATGGCAGTCCCAAATAGAGCTAAGTGGCGCTTTGCGGGCAAACAGATGACATTCGTGACAGGCCGGTACACTCAGCGGTGGATGAGGCGTGTGACGGGTGGCATAAAAAGCGAAAACGTCATTACAGGGCTCACCGCAGAACCAGCAGTGATGACGAAGATCAAAAGGAATATCTATCAGAGTGGGTGTGGTCATAGCCTAATAAAACAGGCAGTGAGACTGCCTGTTGGTGATATTGATATTTGCTGTAATACGGTATTACTGCTCGTCTTCTTCGATATCAGCTAGCTCTTTTGCCAGCATAACAGGATCCATTTCTAGACAGATTTCATCACCAGTCCAGTCGATACCGACTAATACGCCGTCATCATTGAAATCAGAAACCCAATATTCAAGAAACTCACCGAGTGTAATTGGCATTGCCTGATAGCTAGCCCATTCATCGGTACAGTGGGCAGAGGCTAGGGCTTCTGTAGACCACAGTGGCATCACATCGGTATTTTCATATTCTGCTGAATCACAGACTACCCAGCCTTCGCCAGTCTCATCCTGTAATCCCCAGACAGTTTGTCCAGCTTTGACATTTTCAATAAAGGCAGCCAGTGCCGGCGCTAATTCAGACATAATTGTCCCCATTGGTGGTTAACGGCGGCATTATAGCGCGTCTGGATAAGGTCTGGTCAATGTAATCTCTTACCCATTTGCCGCCAGTTTTACCGGTGATGTTTCTTAGCAAAAATAGCGCTGATGATAAAATGGGCATTTATGAATTAAATGATATAAAAAACAGCAGATTCTGATGAAATTATTGCTGGAATGGATTGTGATTCCGTTAACTATGGGTCAGGATGATGCTAAGTATTATGCTGATGTCAGCGTTGCTTGTGACAGATTAACGAATGGAGTGAGGCAATTGAAAAAGCTGTATTCACTGTTAACTCTGGTGGTGGCGGCCGGGACAGCCCAGGCTCAGGTACAGAGCCCACCGCTGGATAATCAATCTTTTAAACAGTGTCTGGTGAAGTTGCAGCAAACGGCCAGACAACAGGGCATTTCAGAACAGATAGTGACGCAAACATTAGGGCATTTGTCTTTGGTGCCTCGGGTGATTGAATTAGACAGACGTCAACCAGAATTTACCCAAACATTTGCTGATTATTTTAATAAACGGGTGACAGATTGGCGGGTGCAACAAGGGCGTAAATTGTTGCAGGAGTACCGGCCGTTCCTCACCGAGTTGACGCACCAATATGGTGTGCCTGCTCAGTATTTAGTGGCTTTTTGGGGCATGGAAACCAATTTTGGTCGCTACAAAGGTAAGATGCCGATTTTAGATTCCTTGGCTACCTTAGCTTGTGATCACCGCCGCAGCGAATATTTTACTGGTGAACTGATGCAAGCGTTGAAATTGAAACAGAAATATCGTTTCAGTGACAGCAAAATGGTCGGATCATGGGCCGGAGCGATGGGACATACACAGTTTATGCCGTCTGCCTATGCTAATTATGCCGTTGATGGTGATGGTGATGGCCAACCAGATCTGTGGAGCAGTACTCAAGATGCACTGGCCAGTGCAGCGCATTTTCTGCAGCAGCTTGGTTGGAAACGTGATGAACGTTGGGGGCGAGAGGTGACCTTGCCCGCAGATTTTGATTATGGGTTACTCGGCAAAGACAATGTTCGTCCGCTGTCGCAATGGGCAAAATTAGGTGTGCAGCAGGTTAATGGTAAGGCGTTACCGGCATTAGATATGCCTGCCGTATTGTATTTACCTGCAGGGTATAAAGGGCCTGCGTTTATCGCATATGGTAATTTTGATGTAATGATGCGCTGGAATCGCTCAGTGTTTTATGCGCTAGCCGTGGGGCATCTAGCAGATAGAATCGCCGGTGCGGGGCATTTACTGACGCCTCCACCACAGCAGCAGAGTTTGAGTCGTGAACAGGTAAAAGAGCTACAGAATAAACTCAATGCCTTAGGCTTGGATGTTGGCAAAGCTGATGGGATTATCGGCCCAAAATTTATTAAAGGGCTGCAGGTTTTTCAGCAGCAGCATAACTTAGTGGCCGATGGTTTCCCTCGGGCAGACGTTATCCAGCTGTTAACCTCTGCAACATCGGAATAGGCGTTAATAACAGCTCTTATTTCCACAAATGAAAAGCCGGTCCGTTTCCACAGCCCGGCTTTTGACATTAATGAATCGAATAACATTGTATGGTAATTACATTCTCCCGGGGAAAATTGATCGTCTCCCCATTTGAAGTGCAGATCAGATTACAGGATGGCCAAGCGGTATTACGCGCCATGGTTGAAGATATCCAAGTACGCCGAGATGTGTTGGTATTAAGTGCTGATGCAGGGGCAGTGCAGTGGAGCTTGACACTGGATAATGAAACGCAGATTGACTCGTTAGTGGCAATCGTAGGTGAGCAGGTTCTAAGCTAAATGCTAGCGTGATTTGAGTATATTGGGTAAGGCAATTCTGCTGTCAGACTTGCCTTTTATCGGTATATTTATTGTCTTTTTATCTGGTCGATAGCCATAGTTTTCTACTGTTATAAGTTGAAAAATTGACAGGTTAGAATAACAGGTATACATGATTTATTTAAATATATAATACCTGCGCTAGTACATTAAAAATAAAACGTTAAGATTATTTAAATATGGCATTTTAAATTAAAGCTTAGGCTTATTGTCAGTGGTTTAGAACAACACTGTAACCGTGTAGGCCATGAAAGAGTTAGAGTATCTTATTTAATATATTATTATATAACCATAAGCTTAATATTTTATGGGCTGAGTGACTGTCGTCAAAGTTTAGTAAATTTATTCCAGGACAATACTTCTTTTTGTATATGATGCTTTTGCCCTTGTTATCTGATGTTTTTAGCATTTTTAACTATTTAATGGCTGAGTTAGATAACGATTGATAAAAGTATTACAAAAAAGGAGTGGTGTATGAATGCCAAGTTAATCAAAAGTATGTTGGCATCTGCTGTGATGTTGGCATTAGCTGGCTGTAACAGTGGTGATGATGAAACGAATCCACAATTGTGTTCAGATGGTACAACAAATTGTACTAAATTCACTGTATTACATACGAATGATAACCATGGTCGCTTTTGGCACAATAGTAAAGGCGAATATGGTATGGCCGCTCGGCAGACGCTGATTGAGCGTATTCGAGATGATGTCGAACGCCATGGTGGTAAGGCAATTTTATTATCTGGTGGTGATATTAATACCGGTGTGCCTGAATCGGATATGCAAGATGCTATACCTGATTTTGTTGGTATGAATATGTTGGGTTATGCTGCAATGGCTGTGGGTAATCATGAATTTGATAATCCATTAGCAATTTTAGACATGCAAGCGAAATTAGCTCAGTTTCCTATGTTGGCTGCTAATATTTATAAAAAGGATCTAAATGGTCAACCGACTAAAGAACGCTATTTTGAACCGTATCGGATATTTGATGTAAATGGATTGCGTATAGCGATTATCGGTTTTACAACTATTGATACTCCTAAAATTGTTAGTCCTGATAATGTTGCCCAATTACTTTTTACTGATCCTAAATCTGAAATTGGTAATGTATTGAATGAAATTAACCAATTGCCAGAGAAACCTGACATGGTATTTGCCTTAACTCATATGGGGCATTATGCCAATGCTAAACATGGTACTGAAGCGCCCGGAGATGTCACATTAGCGCGCTCTTTGGAAAAAGGACAGTTACAAGCAATCATTGGTGGGCATTCTCAAAATCCGGTGTGTATGGAGCCGGGTAATACTAATGAGTATGCGGACTTTAAACCTGGTGATAATTGTACTCCTGATATTCAGAATGGTACTTTTATTATGCAAGCTCACGAATGGGGAAAATATGTTGGTCGGGCTGACTTTGAATATAAAGATGGTCAGCTAAAGTTGATTAATTATGCCTTGATCCCAGTTAATCTGAAAAAGAAAGATGCTGATGGTAATTTAGTATTTGTTACTGAGGAGATTGAACAAGATCCTGTGGTTATTGATACACTGCAACCCTATCAAAATCGTGGTCAGGAATTATTAGATGTTGAAATTTCACATAGTGATGGCAAGTTGGAAGGCGATCGTGATGTGGTTCGCAGTCAACAAACTAATCTTGGGCAATTATTAACTAAGGCTTATGGTGGATGGGTAAGTCATGAGTTCAAGGTGACATCTGATTTCGCTGTAATGAATTCAGGGGGAGTACGAGATTCTATTTATCCCGGTGTTATCAGTTATCGTGATGTATTAAAAGTTCAACCTTTTGGCAATTCTGTCGCATACGTCACTATGACCGGACAAGAAGTTCAGGATTATTTAGCTCAGGTTGCGGTCAAAACCGGTGGTGGAATGCCCCAATTGTATCCTATCGAAATGGCAGTACATTGTGATGCGAAAGAGATTGATCCTGCAGCAACCAGTGCTGATATCGTTGATATTTCTACCTTAGGTGGGCGGGAATTTAACTTAGAAGATAATTATACGTTTACCCTGATTAACTTTAGTGCGAAAGGGGGAGATAACTATCCTGATATCTCTAAGCATACTAATTACACTGATACGCAAATCAGTGATGCTGCAGTATTGCGGAAGTTTTTTGAACAGCATCCTCATATTCGTGTGGCTGATTTTTCTCCAAATAATGGTTTGCATCCTAAGTTTTATCGTGGGGCAAGTGAGGTTAAGAGTTGTGCTCAACCTAAGTAATACCGCTGTCTAAATAGAACCATTACATTGGCTAAAAAGCAGTTTACGCTGCTTTTTGGTCAAAACTTTGTTGGTTCAACCTTGAAAAAAAAGTATTTAGCCATATATCTGGAAATAAGCAGAGATAATGCTTTTAACACTGTGCCTTCGGGGCAGTGAATTTATCGGGTGCGACGCTAGTTGGCCCAACAAACATATTGCTTATGAGGATATGATAATGCGTAATTACGATTTTTCTCCCCTGTTTCGCAGTGCTATTGGCTTTGATCATTTAGCTCGACTGGCTGAGCATGCTGCATCAAATAGCAGTAATGCCGGTTATCCACCGTATAATATTGAGCTACTTGGTGAAAACCGTTACCGGATCACGATGGCTGTAGCGGGTTTTTCCATGGATGAACTGGATATCACCTCCGAAGGAGATAAGCTGCTGGTGAAAGGTAATCGCAAACCGGCAGATAGTCAGCGTCAATATTTGCATCAGGGTATTGCTGAGCGTGGTTTTGAGCGGACATTTCAGTTAGCTGACTATGTGATGGTGACCAGTGCAAACTTGGAAAACGGGCTGCTGAATATTGAGTTGGTGCGGGAAATCCCTGAAGCGATGAAAGCCCGTAAAATTACCATTTCATCATCCCCAATGCTGGAAAATGAAACCGGCGAATAACCATGCTGATTGGTTAATTTTCTTGCCTAGGTAAAATAGCGAGAAAACCAATATAGAAACAGGGAGCCTAATGGCTCCCTTTGTTGTGATTAATTTTCACTATCAGTTTGCTCGAATCGCTCGCTCACCACGGGATAGCCCTACCACGCCGGAGCGGGATATTTCCACCACTTTGGTAATACTGGCTAAGGTTGTGACCAAAGCATCCAGTTTCTCTGACGTACCTGTCACTTGCACGGTATACAGATTGGCGGTGACATCGACAATTTGTCCCCGGAAAATATCTGCGGTGCGTTTGATTTCATCCCGGTAGCCTTGGGGGGCTTTCACTTTGATCAGCGCTAACTCCCGCTCAATGTGGGTATTGTCACTGATACTTGCGACTTTCAGGACATCAATGAGCTTATGTAGTTGCTTTTCAATCTGCTCCAGTTTCATGGCATCAGTTTCTAAGGTAATGGTTAACCTCGATAGGGTTGCATCATCGGTGGGCGCAACACATAGGGTAGCAATATTGTAACCACGTTGGGAAAACAGGCCGACCACGCGGGACAAGGCTCCGGGCTGGTTTTCTAATAACACACTGATTATCCGTCTCATCAGCTTCGCTCCGTTTTATTCAGCCACATATCACACATTGCCCCACCGCGGATTTGCATCGGGTGGACATGCTCGGTTTCATCAACATTGATATCGACAAACACCAGTTTATCTGTCAATGCCAGCGCTTCACTGAGTTTGCTTTCCAGTTCATCTGGGGTGTTAATGCGGATACCAACATGGCCATAGGCTTCGGCGATTTTGGCAAAATCTGGTACAGAATCCATATAGGAATGGGAATGACGGCCAGCATAGATCATATCCTGCCACTGTTTGACCATACCGAGAAAACGGTTGTTAAGATTGATGATTTTCACGGGCAAATCATATTGTAATGCAGTCGATAGCTCCTGAATATTCATCTGGATTGAGCCATCGCCAGTCACGCAAAGTACTGTTTCTTCTGGCATCGCCAGTTTGACACCCATGGCGGCGGGTAAGCCAAAGCCCATGGTGCCCAGTCCACCAGAGTTGATCCAGCGTCTGGGGCGGTCAAAGGGGTAATACAAGGCGGCAAACATCTGGTGCTGTCCTACATCCGAGCAGAGAATGGCATCCCCTTTGGTCAGGTGATAGAGCGTTTCAATCACTTGCTGGGGTTTGATCCTATCGCTATTTCTGTCATATCCCAGGGAGTCACGTTGACGCCACTGCTCAATTTGATCCCACCAAGGCGTGAGTGTAGCGTTATCTCGCGTATCGCTGGATTCATCCAATAGGGTTAGCATATCGCTTAGTACATTTTCTGCTGAGCCAACAATAGGAATATCCGCTGCGATGGTCTTAGAGATGGAGGCCGGGTCGATATCGATATGTAAAATGGTCGCGTCTGGGCAGTATTTTTCAATATTGTTGGTGGTGCGGTCATCAAAACGCACCCCAATGCCGAAAATTAAATCACTGTGGTGCATGGCCATATTGGCTTCATAACAGCCATGCATTCCCAGCATACCAATACAGTGAGGGTGATCGCCGGGAAATGCTCCCAGTCCCATCAGAGTATTGACTACTGGGAGTTTAAGCCGTTGGGAGAGGGCAAATAATTGCGCTGAGCAGCCCGACATAATCGCGCCTCCACCGACATAGAGCACGGGTTGTTTAGCTGCCAGCAGGGCTGCCAGTCCGCGACGGACTTGTCCTTTATGTCCCTGCAATGTGGGGTTATAGCTACGCAAGCTCATGCTATCAGGGTAATGGTAATCGTAAACTTGTTGTGGGTTCAGACAGTCTTTCGGCAGATCTATGACAACCGGCCCGGGTCGCCCGCTGGCCGCAATATAAAAGGCTTTTTTCATGGTAGCGGGAATATCCCGGGCATCGGTGATCAAAAAACTGTGTTTGACCACGGGGCGGGAGATGCCAATCATATCGCATTCCTGAAATGCGTCATTACCAATCAGGGCTGAAGGAACCTGACCTGAGAGCACCACCAAAGGTATCGAATCCATATACGCGGTTGCAATACCGGTAATGGCATTCGTGGCACCTGGGCCAGATGTGACCAGCACCACCCCGACATCGCCTGTTGCCCTCGCATAGCCATCGGCCATATGAACTGCGGCTTGCTCGTGGCGAACCAGAATATGGTCAATACCAGGGGTTTCATGTAGGGCATCATAGATATCGAGAACTGAACCACCGGGGTAGCCAAAAATATGCTTTACCCCCTGATCGATCAGCGAACGGACAATCATGCCCGCACCAGAAAGCTGGGTCATAGGTCACTCCTTGTGTTACTGCGTAGGTTTGCAGTTTGGATTACGGCGTTGGTAGCGCCATAGTTGCCCGAGAATGGGTTCATTTTCGGACATGCCACGCTGTCTGAATATTCACTGGGCTGACAGAGGCCGGATAATCAGTGAACAAAAATTCATCATACGGGTGATTGATTATTTTTCAAGCGATAATCATTGGTTTTTGCCTGATTAAATGGCGCAGTCGAGCACTTGAACCTGGTTATCTTATGGAAAATGGCAGGGTTAGTTGCCAGCAGTCAGCAACAATGCGAACGCAATTTTACCTTTGTGCCTGTTGGGCTATTGAGTCTGCTGTTTGGCTCAGTTACAAAAGTACCGATGAGATGTCAGATTAATATGCTGTTTTGATACGGGAAATATTATGGAACGCAAACTTCTGCTGACGGAATGTCCTGATGCTACCGGCCTTATTGCCAAAATTACCAATGTCTGTTTTAACCAACAGCTCAATATCATCAGTAACCGCGAATTTGTCGATCACAGCAGTGGCCGGTTTTATATGCGCACTGAGCTAGAGGGCGTATTTAATGATGCGCAGTTGCTTGCTGCATTGGATACGGTATTGCCAAAAGCGAGTTGCCGAGAGCTCGTAGGTAGTCGGCGGAAGAAAATGGTGGTGTTGGTCACCAAAGAGGCGCACTGCCTGGGTGATTTATTAATGAAAACCTATGATGGCTCGCTGGATATTGAAATTGCGGCGGTCATTGGGAATTATCCGGATCTTGCGCCGCTGACTGAAAAATTTGCCGTGCCATTTCATTGGGTAAGCCACGAAGGGATGAGCCGGGAAGCGCATGAGGCGTTGATTTTGGCTCAGGCCGCAGTATATCAACCCAATTATCTGGTGCTGGCTAAATTTATGCGCATCTTAACCCCAGCATTTATACAGACCTATCCGCACCGTATTATCAATATTCATCACAGTTTCTTGCCTGCTTTTATTGGCGCTAATCCGTATCGCCAAGCATTTGAACGTGGTGTGAAAATCATTGGTGCGACGGCGCACTTTGTGACAGATAATTTGGATGAAGGGCCGATCATTAAACAGCAGGTGATCCCGGTGGATCATAATTTTACTGCGGCAGATATGGCAAAAGCGGGGCGGGATGTAGAAAAATTGGTGTTGTCCAAAGCCTTGGGGCTGGTGGCAGAAGACAGAATTTTCGTCTCTGGTAACCGTACTGTGATCCTCTGATTTCGCTCCCGGTGGCATGTGTGCTACTCTGCGCCTGCATTTTATGAGTTTCGCTGTTATCAGGAGAACCAATGGATTTCAGCCGTATTAATCAGGCGACTGCCCAGTCTTTTAATGAGCAGAAAAATCTTATCAAACGGATTGGCAAAGGCCATGCCGTTCACTGTCAGCAATGTGGTCAGTTACTGCAGTTGCGGGTACCGGGGAAAGACGCATCGGCTGACAGTCAGCGTTATGGCATATTCTGCCCTAAAAAGTGCACGGATATTGAATTGGAGTTTGAGGCTTAATTTGGACTTGATGTATTAACGCCATTTATGTCTTACTCGGTTTCGCTTTTGATTTTACTGTGTCCCGGCTAAGCGTCGGGGCCGGTAATCCCAAGCTGATTTATTGCGCTGAAAACCTCTCCCCCATAAACTTCTCCCCCATGTAGCAAGCCAATCTCCTCCCATATCTCTGATATGGCATAGTGTGTATCAACCGTCTGTTTTGTTAGTGGTGACGAAAGTCATTTATGCTGACTGCTTTGCTTCGTCTTTGTGTAGAGCATCATAGCGATGATGTATTGCTGTCCCTATTGCGTCTGGAGTGTTAATGCTTTTTTGATAGGGCGCAATACTTGCTATTTTGCAGCCAATTAAGCAATAGGATCATTGTCAGTGCAGCAGTAATCAGTAGTGCAAATGGCAACGCGGAGGGAAGAGCAAATAGCGCCAGTAAGGGGCCTGCCAGTGCGCCACAGCTCCATTTCAGTGTGCCGATAACTGCGCTGGCTGTGCCAGTTTCATTGGAAAATTGCATGATAATCAATGCATCTGCATTGACCGAACAAACTCCCAAGGCTCCCATCAGTAGCATAATGATCCCCATCTGCAACCAGTTAGGTGCGGTGAATATAATGCCAAGCAATAAAATCGTTGCCAGTATCCAAGCGAGATAGGCGGCAAGGGTTAACAAACGGGCAGATCCCAATTGACCAACCCAGCGAGCATTTCCCCAATTTGCCAACATAATGGCGGCAACGTTGGCAGCGAACAGCAGGGAAAATTCTGTACTACTGAGCTGAAAAACCGTCATATAGACCATAGGCGCAGCAGTAAGATAACTGAAAAATGCTAGGGTCTGTTGACGTTTCGTGATTAAATTTTGTTCGAGATAAAAGCGTTTTAATCGCGGCGAGTGGTTTGTCGCCTAGTTATTCTAAGCAAGAACCGCTCAACAAAGAGTAAAACGCTTTTAGCCGAACCCTGCGGGCAGCGTTTGAGGCTCCTTTCTACTGCGTTATCGGCTTATCAGGTAGCGCAACTACCTATCAAAACCGCTGCCTTGTATAAAGCACCCTCAAATCGCTGCAAAAACAAACTTGAAAGGTCAACAGACCCTAGTGACAGTACCATGCTGATACCAATGCGAGGTCTGATCCCGGGATGGTGCCATACCCGATAATAGCGTTGGCGTAGATCCGCCCAGAAGCCAAGCGTTAGGGTTGGCATGAGAGGAGTATCGGGTGGTAAGCGGAGAATCAGTATGCATCCTAGTAATAATGCGGCATAACCGCTCAGCAGGATAAAAATGGTCTGCCAAGTATAAAGTGCCAGTATCACACTGCCTAATCCCGGCGCTAATAGCGGTGCCAGCATCATAATCATCATGACATAGGACATCCCCTTGGCGGTGTTGGCACCATAAAGTTGGCGAATATAGCCAGGCACTACCACGGTGACAGCCGCCCCAGCAATGGCTTGCAATAAGCGGCAAAGCAAAAATTGTGGCAGGGATGTGGTAATACTGAGTAAGAGACCTGCCAACATAAACCCAAGTAATCCACCTAATAGCAAGGGTTTGCGGCCATACCGGTCAGCCAGTGGTCCAAAAAATAACATGCCCAAAGCATAACCCGCCAAGTACAGACTCATAGATTGCTGTACCAGAACCATATCTGTGGCAAATGCGGCGGCGATGGTGGTCATGGCTGGCAGATACATATCGATGGCCATGGGGCTGATGGCAATGATTGCTGCCAACAGGGGCAAGAGGTGAGCGAGGGGACTGTGGTTTGGCTGTGAGGGCGGTGGCGTTTGCGCGTGACTCATGGCGTACGCCGTATTGATTGTGTATCAGCTTGCTTGTCGTCATTGTGTGCCGAGCTCTCGGTGGGATCGGTTTGGCTGACAGTTGAATGGTGTGCGCTATTCAGTGTGTCCATTGTTTCATCGGGGGCGGGTTGCGACTTGGTCTTAAGTTCTGGTTTACTCGCAGGTTGCTGCGTGGTCTGCGATATTGGGTTGATATTCGCTTTTGCATCGAGATTTACGTGGGGAAAAATAGGATCGACCTGATCAGCTTGATACTGGGAAAATTTATCCATGCAGCGGTGAAACAACGGATGTTGCAGCAGGCTATCGAGCCAGCGTTGCAGGCGCTTATCTTGATGAGTTTGCCACCAAATTTTGTCCACTGCCGCATATTGGCGGACAAAGGGCATAATGCTCCAGTCGCGCAGATCCGGCTGCTTGCCACCTAAATATACTATTGTGTGCTGCGGTAAATTAAGGTGCGTGTTTATTTCATCTAAGCATTGGCTGAGATGATTGAGAAACATTTGCCCCGCTTGTCTTGCCTGTTTGATAATGTCTGTTTCTGTTCTCTGTGCTTGTGTTTCCTGTACCTGCGCGGTTGTTATAAAGCGATTACTGTATTTATAACGGTCAAGTTGGGGTTTAAATTCACGGTCACAGCGGCTACCCCAGTATTGCACATCGCTGCATAGCACTGAATGCTCTGTTGTGGACAGATGGAAATATGGTGCGTTAGCTATGGCCCAGAGGACAATATCAAGACTTTCGTCAATCACCTTGTCATCTGGTAATTGTAATACCGGGACTGTGCCTTTAGGCGAGATAGTTAGCAGTTGCTGAGGTTTGTGCTTTAGGCTGATTTCACGTAGCCGAACAGGAAGATGGCAGTACAGTAGTGCCAATCTTGCTCGCATGGCAAAGGGACAACGGCGAAAACTGTAGAGTCGCGGCAGTGTGGCATAAAGCATGGTATCAGTCATGGTTGCAGAATTGTCCTCCTATTACTGTCCTAGTGTTACTGGATAACAAGTTGATTTTATAACCTGTTTATCCATAAAGATAAAGTCATCTACATTTCACTTTATCCCGGTGCCAGTATGACCGGGCATTGGCGTAAGCTTGCTGACCATTTGACGAATAGGTGACAGATAAAAGCATTCGCCGGCGGTTTTGCCTATGGGGTTTTTATGATAACGTGGCCGACTTTTTTATTGGTTGAAGAGTTGCGAAAAAGCATGTTTGTTGGATTTGATTACGGCAGTGCCAATTGTGCCATCGGGATTATGGATGACGGACAGGTCAGTCTGCTGCCTTTAGCTGGCAACAGCCGCTATCTCAGCTCGACCCTGTATGCCTATGACCGAGAGTTGATTGCTGAGGCGGTATATCAGCGTTTAAGTGCGGATAAGCAGGAAGATTATGCCAGATCGCGCCAAGGCCAATTGAGCCGGGCCAAAACGGTACGCCGAGAGTTGGATTTACTGCCTGATGATGAAGTGGTGTTTTTCGGTGAGGCAGCATTTAATGCTTATCTGGATATGCCAGAAGAGGGCTTTTATGTCCGCTCGCCTAAATCCTTTCTTGGCGCAAGCGGTTTACGTCAGGATCAAATCGCTCTGTTTGAAGATATCGTCACCTTGATGATGTTACATATTAAAACCACTGCAGAAGCTATTTTGGCTGCAGAAGGTAAGCCTGCTTGTTTGACCCAAGCTGTGATTGGTCGGCCGGTGAACTTTCAGGGGATTGGCGGTGAGCAAGCCAATATTCAGGCAGAAGCTATTTTGACTGTGGCCGCTACCCGAGCCGGTTTTAAGCAGGTTGCGTATTTGTTCGAACCTTTGGCCGCAGGGATGGATTTCGAAGCTCAGCTTAACAGTAATAAAACTGTGCTGGTGGTGGATGTTGGCGGCGGTACCACGGATTGCTCTGTGGTACGAATGGGGCCGGAGCATATGGCGCAAGCCGATCGCAGCGCTGATTTTCTTGGGCACAGTGGTCAGCGGATCGGCGGTAACGATCTGGATATTAATCTGGCCATGTATGCACTGATGCCTCTGATGGGGCTGGGCAGTACTTTGGTGACAGGCAAACCTATGCCGAGCAAAGTCTTTTGGAATGCGGTTGCGGTGAATGATATTGCGGCTCAACGCGACTTTGCTTCAGTCGCCTGTAAAAAATTGATTGATGATCTGATTAAAGATGCGGCTGAAAAAGAGAAACTGCGCCATCTGTTGCGGGTGCAGCAGCATCAGCTCAGCTACCAGCTAGTCCGTAATGCTGAAGCGGCAAAAATTGCCTTGTCTGAACAGCTATCTACGGCTGTGGCATTGGATTATGTTGCCGCTGATTTGGGCACGGATATTAGCCGTAATGATTTTGTCAGTGCCATTGCTGAGCCATTGGGGCGAATTGAGCAGCTGATGCAGGCTGCGGTAACCAATGCAGGGGTGACCCCAGATATTGTTTATGTGACCGGTGGTACCGCTCGCAGCCCGGCAATTTATGACCGTATTGCCCACTGTTATCCAGACTGTGAGATTGTGGTAGGCGATCACTTCGGCTCGGTAACTGCGGGACTAACCCGTTGGGCTGCAAAGTTGTATGCATAAGATTGGTGGAACAAATATGAAATTATGGTTTCCGGTAATGTTTGCCGTGTTAATGCTTGCCGGCTGTGGTGACGATGTTGCGAAAGTGAGTCTGGGTTGGTTCAGCGGTAAAAATGTGGTGGTCGATGCGCGTCAAGACCCTTTGGTGTCGGGTGTCACTTGCTACATTAGTCGCGTTGATGAGGATTTATCCCTGTCCGATCCTTCTGATATGAGCATTGCTTGTCGTCAAACAGGCCCCATAACTCCAGCGCAACTTGACCGCATTGATAAAAGTAAACAAGGTGAAGTCGTATATTCCGAGTCGTTAAGTATTTTATTTAAAAGCTTAAAGGTGCGGCGGATTTACGATAAAACCCATCAGACATTACTGTATTTATCCTATTCTACCAAGGTGACGGAGGGGAGCCAGAAACATGCCCTGTCAGCCGTGCCGCTTTATGGTACGCAAGCCTGGCAAACGCCGATGCCATCAAAATCTTACATGCCTATGCACCTCGGTCAGTTTGGGCGTAATATAGAACCATAAATCGCTTCTTGTGGAGGGTTTTATGATGAACATGTCAGAAATGAGCTTTATAGATTGGCAACGTCAATTTCATTCAGAAAATGCCTGTCTTGATTACCTGAAAATGCAGCGATGGCCGGATGGATTTATCTGCCCTAAATGTGGTCATCGTCAAGCCTATCAAATCCATACCCGTGAGCTTTATGAATGCTGTCAGTGCCATAAGCAAACATCCGTGACATCTGACACGCTGTTTCACGGCACGCATATCCCGCTGTCTAAATGGTTTACGGCCATTTATTTTATAGGGTCAGACAAAGGCGGAATATCAGCATTACGGCTCAAAAAGCTCATTGAAGTTAACTGGCGAACGGCAAGGTTGATACTGAAAAAATTGCGTATCGCAATGGGGCACAGAGACAGACTGTATTGGTTATCTGGCAACATAGAATTGGATGATTGCTTGGTTGGCGGCAAACAAAAAGGTAAACGTGGTCGAGGCGCGGCAGGGAAAACACCGATAATTGTGGCCGTTGAAACCCAAGGTGAACGAGCCGGCTATATTGCCATGCAGGCTGTTAACCGTATCAGCCACCAAAGTGTCGAGCAATTTGTGCAAGCGCATATTCTCCCCAATCAATATGTTCGCTCAGATGGGCTACGTGCATTGACTATCATTGATAAAACCCAGCATCACGAAGCCAGAGTGACGCCGAAAGAATTGGTTGATGAGTGGCTCCCGTGGGTACATATCGCCATTAGCAACCTGAAAACATTTATTCAGGGCACATTCCACGGAATATCCAAAAAATATGTACAGGAATACCTCAATGAGTTCATTTATCGTTTTAATCGCAGAAGAATAGAAAAACAAATTCCTATGCGGCTGTTAAATATAGCTATTTTTCATTCACCTATGAACTCATGCTGAGCAAAGTGCATAGGCATGAAATCTTAAATACAAAAAACGCAACCATCAGGTTGCGTTTTTTGTTATGCGGTTAGCTTTACCGATTACAACAGCAGATGAGCAAGGGCAAATCCGAAACAGACCGATAAGCTAATGGCAAGTATTCCGGGGATCATAAATGGGTGGTTGAATACCGCTTTGCCAATACGGGTGGAGCCGGTATCGTCCATTTCCACCGCAGCTAACAGCGTGGGGTAGGTTGGTAAAACAAACAACGCAGATACTGCCGCAAAAGAGGCGATTGCCGTGATAGGGCTAACGCCGAGTGCCAACGCTGCTGGCATTAAGGCCTTAGTGGTTGCCGCTTGGGAATACAGCAGCATGGCGGCAAAAAATAGCACTAGCGCCAGCATCCAAGGGTAACTGTGCAGCAAGGTACTTGCGGTATGCTGGATAAGCTCAAGATTGGCCTCCACAAATGTGTCTCCTAGCCAAGCTACCCCCATCACACAGATACAGGCCGACATGCCGGAGCGGAATGTCGGAGCGGTAACAATCAGATCCGTTTGTATTTTACAGCTAACGGTGATGGTCAACGCTGCCGTTAGCATTAGGGCGATAATGGCTTGATCGCGGGATAATTGCGGTGCCGTGATGAATCCAACCGCTGGGGAGATGGCTGTGGCATACGCCATGATGAGAATGATCGCCACTAAGAAGATGAATACTGCGCGTTTCGCTCCGGGCTTGAGCGCCACCTGATTACTCGGTTGCAGGCTAATTTCACCCTTGGCCAGCCGCTGTTGATAGATGGGATCATCTTTTAGCTCACAGCCAAGAAAATTTGCCACCATGGCGGTTAAGATCACGGCGGATAAGGTTGAGCCAACACAAATAGCGATTAGTAGCGGGTAGCTTATGCCTTTGGGTTCCATTAACCCGGCAAAGAACACCATGGCTGCCGAGACAGGAGAGGCAGTAATGGCAATCTGGGATGCGATTACGGAAACGGACAACGGGCGAGATGGACGAATTTGTTGCTCTTTAGCGACTTGAGCAATGACCGGCAGGGTGGAAAAAGCAGTATGTCCGGTGCCCGCTAATAGCGTCATAAAATAGGTGATCAGTGGCGCCAGGAGGGTGATTTTATCTGGATGGCGGCGCAACAGGTTTTCCGCCAAGCTAACCAGATAATCCATCCCGCCGGCGATTTGCATGGCGGCGATGGCCGAAATGACTGACATGATAATCAAGATAACATCCCAAGGTATATTCCCCGGATGGATACCTAGTAGTGCGAGAGCCATCACGCCTAATCCGCCAGCAAAACCAATGGCAATACCGCCGATACGGGCACCAATAAAAATACTGAGCAGCACTATCGCCAACTCAAGAGACAACATCATGCACTTTCCCCCGGATACAACAACACTGAAACAGACTGGGCTGTATCAGTAAAATAAACATTAATTTTATCTGAAGTTGGTATTTATCTTGGTGGAAAATCACTGCAGGCTTCAAGTTTTGCGGCGTAGTGTGATATTGATCGTGTTTAGCCGGTGGCGATCCTTGTAGGTAACGCGGTTTACCAATGAAATTTAGGATTTATGAATGGCTCAATGGCATAGCAAGAAAGATGCAAAGTATGCATTATTGCTGGAATTGATGGTTTGGCGATATGTATAGGTGAGATTAATATAGATGCCGATTTGGCTCAAAAAAAGAGCATAAAAAAACCGCCTTGAGCATATAAGCTATTGGCGGCTTGTTATTCGGTGCAGGCTATTAGATTGAAGCCTGATGAGCATGGAATTGGGCAAATCCATGGCTAAGATCTGCAATGAGATCTTCAGGATCTTCAAGGCCAATATGTAATCTTAATAAAGGCTTACTCTTATCCCATTGGGTTGCTGTTCTGATTCTATCAATATTATTCACAGCTAAAATTAAACTTTCATATCCGCCCCAAGAAAACCCCATTTTAAAATGTTGCAATGAATCGAGCATGGCATTTATGGCAGTGCGGCTGCCATGTTTCAGTACCACAGAAAATAACCCATTACTGCCGTTAAAGTCCCGTTGGAAACATGCGTTGCCGGGACAGGTATCAAATGCCGGGTGTCGGATATGGTCTACTTCTGGGCGGGTGGCCAGCCATGCGGCCACTGTGGCCGCATTGTGTTGATGTTGTTTCAGTCGGACAGAGAGGGTACGCAAGCCCCGACTGGCCAGGTAGATATCATCTGGGCTGGTGCATTGCCCCAGCAGGTATGAATGCTGCTGTAATTGTCGCCAGTACGCAGCGGATGCTGTGGCGGTACCCAGCATCACATCCGAGTGTCCGGCAATGTATTTGGTGGCCGCATGGATGACAATATCAATTCCCATACTGAAAGGATCACACAGTAGTGGCGTTGCCCAGGTATTGTCCAACATAGTCATAATATTATGGGCCTTGGCTGCGCGGCACAGGGCTGGAACGTCCTGCACTTCCATGGTGATAGAGCCAGGTGATTCCATAAATATAACCCGGGTATTGGGGCGGATAAGACTGGTGATGTTTTCGCCAATGAGAGGGTCATAATAACTGGTATCGATACCAAACCCTTGTAATAACGTATCGCATAATTCTCGGGTTGGTTCATACACTGAATCCACCATTAAAAGGTGATCTCCTGCCCGCAGAAATGAGAGTAGTGCCCCGCTAATGGCGGCGGCGCCAGAGGGATACAGCGCAGTTCCCGCACCACCTTGTAATTCAGTGATGGCGGCTTGAAAGGCAAAGTGGGTACTGGTTCCACGTCGGCCATAAAATGGTGCGGCATCGGCTCTTTTAGTGCTGGCTTGCTGCATTTGTGCAACAGAATCAAAAATGATGGTCGATGCGCGCACGACGGGAGGATTAACGGCACTGCCGGTCCATTGTTTAGCCCTGCCGGCATTGATCACTTTTGTGGCTGATTTGTCCTGTTTACTGCTCATAGCGGTTGTCCCATTCCTTTTCTGACGGCAGGTCAACAGTTATAACAGCAACCATGCTTAATTGGTATCAGGCAATGATGGGCATAACCCGGTTACGTCCCAGTTTTTTAGCTTCATATAGCTGGGTATCAGCCTGTGCGATAAACAGGCTAAGGGATTCTGCCTGTTGGTGGCAACTGACACCAACAGAGGCGGAAATACCATCAATAATGCCGCCTTGTCTGCGGTCCTTAATGGTAATTTTTCAATTCCTCGCCGCATGGAGTCGGCTAAATGGCGAATTTGTGGCAAAGGCCGACTGGGGACCAGAATGGCAAACTCCTCCCCGTCATAACGGTAAACCCTAGCACCATCCCGGCAGTGTTCCCCCAGGCGTTTGGTGACGGCTTTGAGCACTTGATCCCCAAGTTGATGGCCGAAGCTGTCATTAAATTGTTTGAAGTGATCGATATCGGCCAGGATAAGTCCGCAGTCATTGACGTTGACTGAGGCTAAGTTTTGCAAATCCGCATCAAATGCCCTGCGGTTTAATATGCCTGTCAGTGCATCGTGTAGGGAGTCTTGCTCAGTTGCCGCTAAACACTGTTTCAGGAGCATGATTTCTTGTTCTGCACGCTCAAGTTGAGCACTAAAGTAGCGGGTGCTGCTGTGGATATTATCAGACTCATTAACAATGCCTCGCACCATATTCATCACCTGTTCTAGGGGTTGTTGACCTTTTAAGTTTGTTTTTGCAGCGATTTGAGGATGCTTTATACAAGGCAGAGGCTTTGATAGGTAGCGCAGCGACATATCAGAGTCTTCATCTTGGTTAGCGCATCTTTAAATCACGGTTAAACCAAGTTTGCAAGGTTCACAGACTAAGGTATTGCCGAAAAGCTGATGGGGAATCAAAAAAGAGGGAAAATAAAAAACGCAGCCGGAGCTGCGTTTGAGTGATTATTGCGACTGAATATTATTCAGCGCTTTTTATCTCTTTGATCACTTTGGTCTTTTTAATAGACTCTGGGTGAACCGGACTCACAGGAGACGTTTTGTTGAACAGACCCAGACGAATACGGATAAAGTGCAGAATTTGTGCCGCAATATCCACATTCAGACAGGATTCAAGCCCTTCAAAGCCAGGAGACGAGTTGGCTTCACAGATTTTGTAGTGACCATTATCAAATAAAAGGTCAATACCAGAAACATCCAGATCCAGAATGTTAGCTGTTTGCGTTGCTAGCCATTCAATTTCTGGTGTCACTTCAAAAGGCCGTGCTGAACCACCGGCACTGACGTTAGCTTTAAAGCTATCTTCTTGTCCGCGACGTTCATAACAGCCAGCCACCCGACCACCAATAGTGAATACCCGCAGATCACGGCCATGACTATTGGCGATGAATTCCTGCAGGATAATATTGGTGTTTTTGTTAGTGGCTTCGATAAGCTGCATCAGATCATCAAATTCCCGTGCTTTATGTGACAGAAAAACCCCACTGCCTTGAGAGCCAGATAGGGTTTTAATCACAACAGGGAAGCCTAGATGGCGCTCAACCAAATCCACATCTACCGGGAACTTTACCAGCATGGTTTTGGGGGTTGGCAGGTTTTTTTCAGCCAGCAGCTGTTGGGAAAACAGCTTATCTTTTACTGTTTCGATCGCGCTGGATGAATTTAAACAGTACACGCCCAACCGTTCCAAGTGGCGAATAATCGCCAAGGCAAAGTAAGTGGTACCTGACCCCATCCGTGGAATAATGAAATCGGGCAACTCTACAGGTTGACCGTTTAACAGGATACTCTTGTTGTCCTCTCTGGTAACCGTCAAATCAAACTCTTCTGGCGCATACACTTCCAACTCAATGTTGTCCGCTTTGGCTGCTTCCAAAAGGCGATTGATTTCATACAATTCAGGTTTTAGCAGGGTGGCGGTTTCTTTATATAAAATC